>NZ_PDJO01000001.1:320000-1039166 GCF_002563775.1 Thioclava sp. ES.031
AAGGCCAATCAAATCTGGAGATAGCTGGTTCTCCGCGAAAGCTATTTAGGTAGCGCGTCGATTGTATTCTCCCGGGGGTAGAGCACTGCATGGATGATGGGGGCCCACAGCCTTACTGAGTCTAAGCAAACTCCGAATACCGGGAAGAACTGATCGGCAGACACACGGCGGGTGCTAACGTCCGTCGTGGAGAGGGAAACAACCCTGACCAACAGCTAAGGCCCCCAATTCATGGCTAAGTGGGAAAGCATGTGAGACTTCCAAAACAACCAGGAGGTTGGCTTAGAAGCAGCCATCCTTTAAAGATAGCGTAACAGCTCACTGGTCTAGTCAAGAGGTCTTGCGGCGAAGATGTAACGGGGCTCAAGCCATGAGCCGAAGCTTTGGATGCACAGTGATGTGCGTGGTAGCGGAGCGTTCTGTGATATAGAACGCTGCCTCCTTATCTCCTTCGGGAGTATTGGAGGCAATGTTCTGACTGTGAAGCCGGGCTGTAAGGCATCCGGTGGAGTGATCAGAAGTGAGAATGTTGACATGAGTAGCGACAAACAGGGTGAGAGACCCTGTCGCCGAAAGTCCAAGGGTTCCTGCTTAAAGCTAATCTGAGCAGGGTAAGCCGGCCCCTAAGGCGAGGCCGAAAGGCGTAGTCGATGGGAACCAGGTTAATATTCCTGGGCCATGTGGTGGTGACGGATTGCGAGGGTTGTTCACACTTATCGGATTGTGTGGGCCGCTTAGCAGTTCCTGGAAATAGCCCCACTATCGGACCGTACCCGAAACCGACACAGGTGGACTGGTAGAGAATACCAAGGCGCTTGAGAGAACCACGTTTAAGGAACTCGGCAAAATGCCTCCGTAAGTTCGCGAGAAGGAGGCCCCATTCTCACGCAAGTGAGGGTGGGGGGCACAAACTAGGGGGTGGCGACTGTTTACTTAAAACACAGGGCTGTGCGAAGCCGTAAGGCGACGTATACAGTCTGACGCCTGCCCGGTGCCGGAAGGTTAAAAGGAGGAGTGCAAGCTCCGAATTGAAGCCCCGGTAAACGGCGGCCGTAACTATAACGGTCCTAAGGTAGCGAAATTCCTTGTCGGGTAAGTTCCGACCTGCACGAATGGCGTAACGATCTCCCCGCTGTCTCAAACGTGGACTCAGCGAAATTGAACTGTGTGTCAAGATGCACACTACCCGCGGTTAGACGGAAAGACCCCATGAACCTTTACTATAGCTTCGCACTGGCATCAGGCATGTGATGTGCAGGATAGGTGGTAGGCTTTGAAACGGGGACGCCAGTCTTCGTGGAGCCATCCTTGAGATACCACCCTTCGCCTGCTTGATGTCTAACCGCGGTCCCTTATCGGGATCCGGGACCCTGCGTGGTGGGTAGTTTGACTGGGGCGGTCGCCTCCCAAAGTGTAACGGAGGCGCGCGAAGGTTGGCTCAGACCGGTCGGAAATCGGTCGTTGAGTGCAATGGCAGAAGCCAGCCTGACTGCAAGACTGACAAGTCGAGCAGAGACGAAAGTCGGCCATAGTGATCCGGTGGTCCCGAGTGGAAGGGCCATCGCTCAACGGATAAAAGGTACTCTGGGGATAACAGGCTGATGATGCCCAAGAGTCCATATCGACGGCATCGTTTGGCACCTCGATGTCGGCTCATCTCATCCTGGGGCTGGAGCAGGTCCCAAGGGTACGGCTGTTCGCCGTTTAAAGAGGTACGTGAGCTGGGTTTAGAACGTCGTGAGACAGTTCGGTCCCTATCTGCCGTGGGTGTAGGATACTTGAGAAGAGTTGCCCCTAGTACGAGAGGACCGGGGTGAACGGACCACTGGTGGACCAGTTATCGTGCCAACGGTAGTGCTGGGTAGCTATGTCCGGACAGGATAACCGCTGAAAGCATCTAAGCGGGAAGCCCCCTTCAAAACTAGGTATCCCTTGAGGGCCGTGGAAGACCACCACGTCGATAGGCTGGAGATGTAAGCGCGGCAACGCGTTCAGTTGACCAGTACTAATTGCCCGATTGGCTTGATTTGATCCGGTAGAAGCCAGACCTCTGGCTCCGATCATAATCAAAAGCTGCATAGCAACTTGACTTGAAATCATCGCTTCTTCCTCGGTTTGGTGGTCATAGCACGAGCAAAACACCCGGCTCCATTCCGAACCCGGCCGTTAAGTGCCGTCGCGCCAATGGTACTGCGTCTTAAGACGTGGGAGAGTAGGTCACCGCCAAACCTAGAAAGAAGCGATGAAAAATCATCTCTCAAACAACGATGACAAACAAAATCCCGATCGCAAACACAAAAAGCCCTCGGGAACGGACGCGGGATGGAGCAGCCCGGTAGCTCGTCAGGCTCATAACCTGAAGGTCGTAGGTTCAAATCCTACTCCCGCAACCAAATCTACCGAACGAAAACAATGCACTAGCGCCCCAACGGGCGCTTTCTGCATTCGGGCTGGTTCAGCCGTGGAAGCATTGTGGAAGCAGCAGAGTAGAGTAGGCGTCGGGGTCCCCAGAGATCCGGCCGGTGCGCAAGTGCTGCCCACTTTGGCAGGCAGCACTGAGTTTCTTGGCTACTGCACATCAATTGGGATCGTCGTCACCGCCGCCGTCTTCGCCGTTTTTGTTCGGCGTTTTCCCTTCGATGTTCTCGCCGCCATTGCCAGCCCCGTTGTCAACGCGGCCATTGGCGCCGCTGACGGAGAGGCCCGTGACGAGCGCCGCCTGCTACGCCTGCAGAAACAGATGGTCGGATACAAGCTCCTGATCATCGACGAGCTGGGCTTCGTGCCTCTGAGCAAGACCGGCGCCGAGCTGCTGTTCGAACTGATCTCGCAGCGCTACGAGCGGGGCGCCACCATGATCACCAGCAATCTGCCCTTCGACGAATGGACCGAAACCTTCGGCTCCGAGCGCCTGACCGGCGCTCTGCTCGACCGGCTCACCCACCATGTCCACATCCTCGAGATGAACGGCGACAGCTATCGGCTTGCCCAAAGCCGCGCCCGAAACAGCGCCGACACCTGATCACATCGTTCAGGTTTGGCCCGCTGGGCCAAAGCGCCCCGGCAGCCGCCAGCTATCTGAAAAGCGCAGCTGCCGGGGCGCGAAGCGTTCCCTCCGCTTCAATCCCATGCCCTCTCTGGTGGCTGACTTTTGCTCCGCCCCGTGGCCGGTTTTTGCTCCGCCGTTGACACTTTTGTCGCTCTATCTCAGGCTGACGCGGTAACGGGGCGCTGACCCCGGCGCTTCTGAGAGCATAAGAAAAGGCCCGCATCGCTGCGGGCCTTTTGTAAAATCATACCATCACTTGCGCGGCTTCTTCGGGCCGCCGGACTTGGGCTTTCCACCTTTGCCCGGATGCGGCCCTTTGCCGGGGCTTGCATATTTCGCGCGGGGCTTCTTGCCCTTCGGGGCGGCACCGCCATCGGGCTTGGGCTTGCGCTTCTTCGGCGAGATTTCCGCGAGGGCTGCGAACACGGCCTCGTCGTCGGGGCTCCAACCGCTGGTCTTCGCACTCTCCTCCGGGGCGTCGTCGCGCGGCGCCTTGGGCGGGCCCTTGCGATGGGGCGTCTTGCCCGGACGCTCGCCGCGATCCGGTTTGCCATGCGGCTTGTCTGCGCGGCGTTTTTTCGGCGGCGGACCAAAATCGGGTTCGCCATTGAGGGCGCGGGCGGAGATTTCGTCGGACAGTTCCCCATCCGGGCCAAGCGAGGCTTCGAATTTCGCGACGCTCTTCTCGGCGATCTCGACGAAGGTCTCGTCATCGCGCACGCGGATCGCGCCGATCGCGGATTTGTCGAGATCGGCATGGCGGCGCAGCAAGGGCAGCAGCCAGCGCGGCTCGGCCCGGTCGTTGCGCCCGACCGACAGCGTGAACCAGCGGCTAGGGCCGAATTCCTGACGCTCCGATTGCCCCTTGGTGTCCGGCGGCAGAAGATCCTCGGGCGGGGCATTGCGCGACTGCTGCAGCCGCAGGAAGGCGGCGGCGACAGCCTCGGCCCCGTGCCGGTCGAGCAGCTTGCGCGCAAACGCTGCCTGATCCTCGCTGATCGGCTCGCGCCAATCGGGATCGGTCAGCAGGCGCTCTTCGTCGCGCGCGATGATCGACTCGGCCGAGGGCGGCACGGTCCATTCGGCGTTGATCTTCGCGAATTTCAGCAGGCGCTCGGCGCGTTTGACCATGCGCGGCGGCACGATCAGCGCGGACATTCCCTTGCGCCCGGCGCGACCCGTCCGGCCCGAACGGTGCAGCAGGCTCTCGGTGTTCTGCGGTAGATCGGCGTGGATCACGAGGCTCAGGTTCGGCAGGTCGATGCCGCGCGCAGCCACATCGGTCGCCACGCAAACCCGTGCCCGCCCGTCGCGCATCGCCTGCAGCGCGTGGCTGCGTTCGGCCTGTGACAGTTCGCCCGACAGCGTCACGACCGAGAGGCCGCGATTGCCGAGCCGCGCGCTGAGATGGTTCACCGCCGCGCGGGTGTTGGCGAAAACGATGGCGCTTTCATCATGGTGGAAGCGCAGCAGGTTGAAGATCGCATGATCGCTATCCGAGGCCGCAACCTTCAGCGCCTTGTAGGCGATGTCGGAGTGCTGCTGCGCGGTGTTGATCGTCGAAATGCGCTGCGCGTCGTTCTGGAACTGCTCGGCCAGCTTCGCGATCATCGGCGACACGGTGGCGGAGAACAGCAGCGTGCGGCGCTCTTCCGTGGCCGAGCCGAGGATGAATTCGAGGTCTTCGCGGAAGCCCAGATCGAGCATCTCGTCGGCCTCGTCGAGCACGACGGCGCGGATGTCGCTCAGATCGAGCGCGCGGCGGCGGATATGGTCGCTCAGGCGGCCGGGCGTGCCGACCACGATATGCGTACCGCGTTCGAGGGCGCGGCGTTCCTGACGCGGGTCCATGCCGCCGACGCAGGAGCTGACGATGGCGCCGGTCTTGCCGTAGAGCCAGCGCAATTCCTGCATGACCTGAAAGGCGAGTTCCCGCGTGGGGGCCACAACGAGTGCAAGCGGCGTGCCAGCCGGGCCGAAGCTTTCGGCCTCGCCCAGGAGGGTCGGCGCGATCGCGAGACCGAAGCCGACCGTTTTACCCGAGCCGGTCTGGGCCGAGACCAGCAGGTCCTTGCCCTCGAGTGCGGGATCGGTCACCGCGTCCTGCACGGGAGTGAGAGTGTCGTAGCCGCGCTCGGCGAGCGCTGCGGAAAGGGAGGGGATCATCGGAAAGTCGTCCAAGCAATGACGTAAGGGACGGGCCGCTCTGCTCTGGCAGCCCGTGCGGAAGGCGCCTGCATAACGGCCCCTGCGGCAAATGTATATTGCCTATTTGGCGAATCCGCCCGCTATGGGCAATAATTCTTGGTCAGGCGAGGACTTGCAGCACCACCGCGGAGGCGTAGATCGCGACCAGCAGCAGGCTCTCGATCCCGATCCGTGCCGGCCCGTCCTTCTGGCGCAGGATCAACCCGCCGAGCAGCACGCCCGTCATCATCAGTCCCGTCGCGAGCCAGTAGAGGTCCGACATCGAGACCGCGTGGTAGAGCGAGCCGTCACGATAGGCCCCGTCCGAGAAGACGAGGAACAGCGTGTCGAAGGTGTTGCCGCCGATGATCCCTCCGATGGCCAGTTGCAGCGCGCCGCGACGGACCGCGGTCAGCGTCGTTACCAGCTCGGGCAGCGAGGTCACGACCGCCGTCAGCAGCGCGCCCACCAGCGAGGAGCTGAGACTGAAGCGGGTGACGAATTCCTGCCCGGCCTGCGAAATGACCCAACCGCTGAGGCCCATGATGACGACGAGACCGACGAAGACGATGATGGGGCCGCGCGGGGAGCGGTTCGCTTCCTCCTCGTCTTCGGGTTCGTCACGGCGCGTCTCGCGGGTTTCGACCGGTTTCCACATCGGCGTTTCCGACACCTGGGTCGCGAGTTTCGTGCCGCCGAGATAGGCGAGGAACAGCACCACCGAGGCCGGGCTGATCCCCCAGATCGCGAAGTCGGGCGCGGCGGTCGCGGCGAGCGGGATCGACAGCAGCACGATCAGCATCACCGCCTGAAAGAGGTTGGCGGGTTCTGCCGCGGAATGTTCGAGATTGGCGCGTCGGTGCAGCATGTCGGCGAGCGCCAGAAAGAAGGTCTGCGCGGCGATCCCGCCCACGGCATTGGAAAAGGCGAAACTCGCATCGCCCTGTGCGGCGACCGAGACGGAGACGACGATCCCCGACAGCGACGTCGCCGCCCCCAGCACGATCCCGCCTGCCAGCGCTTCGCCCATCCGCGTGCGATCCGCGATCACATCGGCCAGCCCGGTCGCCTTGATGGAGGAGATGACGACGATCAGCCCGGCGATGGCAAATACGCCGAGCAGAAGCGGGGTCGAAAGAGAGGCGATCATGAAGGCTCCGGGGTCGCTGTTCGAAAAGCAACCGCGCAGCGCGCTCACGGTTCCGTTAAGAGGGCGACGGGTGGCGCCTCTGCAAAGGGCTGGGGAGTCGACATGCTCGAAAGAGACGTTAGGGTCGGCGCCAATCAGCGCGCGGGAGGACAAGCATGTTTATCGGATTGGATCTGGGCACATCGGGGCTGAAGGGGCTCTTGATCGACGAGGCGCAGCGCGTGGTGGCCGAGGCGACGCATCCGCTCACCGTGTCGCGCCCGCAGGAGGGCTGGTCGGAACAGGATCCCGCCGAATGGATTGCGGCGATGGAGGCTGTGCTGGGCTCGCTTGCGCAGCACGATCTGTCGGCGGTGCGCGGGATCGGGCTGTCGGGGCATATGCATGGCGCGACGCTGCTGGACGCGCAGGACGCGGTGCTGCGGCCCTGCATCCTGTGGAACGATACCCGCGCCCATCGCGAGGCGGCGGCGCTCGACGCGGAGCCGCAATTCCGCGAGATCAGCGGCAATATCGTGTTCCCCGGCTTCACTGCGCCGAAGCTCGTCTGGCTCGCCAAGCACGAGCCGGAGCGTTTCGCGAAAGTGGCGAAGGTGCTGCTGCCGAAGGACTACCTGCGGCTCTGGCTGACCGGGGAGCATGTCTCGGAAATGTCGGACGCCGCCGGGACGAGCTGGTTCGATACCGGCGCGCGCGATTGGTCGGATGCGCTTCTGTCGGCAACCGGGATGCGGCGCGAGCAGATGCCGCGCCTCGTCGAAGGCTCGGACGTGTCGGGCACGCTGCGCCCGCAGATCGCGGCGCGCTTTGGTCTGCCGGAGGGCGTCGTCGTCGCGGGCGGCGGGGGCGACAACGCGGCTTCGGGCGTGGGCGTCGGCGTCGTGGCGGCGGGGCAGGCCTTCGTCTCGCTCGGCACCTCGGGCGTGCTGTTCGCCGCCGATGACGGCTATCGCCCCGATGCGGCGAGTGCGGTGCACAGCTTCTGTCACGCCTTGCCGCAGACATGGCATCAGATGGGGGTGGTGCTCGCCGCGACCGACGCGCTGAACTGGTATGCGCGGCTTCTGGAGAGCGACGCCAAGGAATTGACCGAAGGCCTCGGCCCGCTGCAGGCGCCGGGCAAGGCGCGGTTCCTGCCCTATCTCGGCGGCGAGCGTACGCCGCTCAACGATGCGGCGATCCGCGGCGCGTTCATCGGACTGGAACACGCAACCGATCGCGCCGCGACCACGCGGGCCGTGCTGGAAGGGGTGAGCTTCGCGCTGCGCGATTGCCGCGATGCGCTGGCCGGCACCGGCACCCGGATCGAGACGCTGCTCGGCGTCGGGGGCGGCACGCGCTCGCGCTATTGGTGCGAGGCGATCGCGACCGCGCTCGACACGCCCGTGGCCCTGCCGGTGGCGGGCGATTACGGTGGCGCGTTCGGCGCGGCGAGGCTAGGTATGATGGCCGCGACAGGCGGCGGGTTGGATATCGCGACTCCGCCCGAGATCGCCGCGACGATCGAGCCGGTCTCCGCTTTGCGCGAGGCCTTCGGCGAAGGTTACGACCGCTACCGTCAAGCCGGTGCCGCGTTGCGCGGTTTGACTTGATCTACCTCGCGCCGCGCCGTAGCGATCGGCGCGGCGTCACGGAACTCAGCCCGAGAATTGCAGCCGGATCCGGTTCACATATTCCACGCCCGGTCGCAGGATCGCCGAGGGGAATTCGGGGTGATTGGGCGCGTCGGGCCAGGCTTGCGGCTCCAGACAGATCGCGTTGAAGCTGTCGCCGGACGGTGCGGTGTAGACCTGCAATCCGGGCTGGTTGCTCAGCATCGTCATGCTGCGTCCGGAGGTCGGATCGCTCAGCACCGCCACCTCGCGCATCGCGCCGGGGCGGAGACAGAAGTTGTGATCGAAGCCCGCGCCATCCGGTCCTGGCACCGGCGCCGGTTCGCGGAAGTCGAAGCGTGTGCCAGCTACGTCGCGCGGTGCGCCGACGGGCAATGTCTCGGCATCGATCTCCAGCACCTGATCGGCGTTGAGCTTCAACTGGTGGTCGGCGATCGAGCCGCCGCCTGCGAGATTGAAATACCCGTGCGAGGTCAGCGAGACCGGGCAGGCACGGTCGCAACGCGCCCGGTAGGTGATGTTCAAGGTGGCAGGGTCCGATACCGCGAAGCTCACCTCTGCGACGAGATTGCCGGGGAAGCCCTGATCGCCATCCGGGCTCTCGAGCTGCAGTGTCGCCGCGTTGATCCAATGCGCGACGACCTTCCAGTCGCATTGGTCGAACCCCTGACCGCCGCCATGAAGGCAGTTCCCGTTTTCATTTGCATCGAGCTGGAATTGCTCGCCATCGAGCGTGAATTTCGCCCCGGCGATGCGGTTCGCGTAACGTCCTATCGTCGCCCCGTGGAAGCTGCGCGTGGTCTGCACGGGGTCCGGGCCGATGAGAAGTTCGACGGGTCCACTGGGACCTGGCAGGGCCAGGCTAGTCAGTCGCGCGCCTTTCGGGTCGATACGCACCAGCATCCCTGATGCAAGCCCGATCTCCAATTCTGTTTCGTGATCGAACATGCTTTTATCCAGTCTATTTCGCGACAAGAATGACCCAACGTAAGTCATTCTCCAAGCCTTGACCTTAATCTCGATCAACATCCGAGACGAGTTAGCCACATGGACACCCGCCGGACCTGCCAAAGGTGAAGCAGGCCTTAGGTGCGATTATATGCATCCGAAATGCTTCTTAAAAGTTTCGTGATGGGCGCGTGGGTGCAAGCGAAAAGGCGCTTTCATGCTCGATTTTGCGCGAAAATATATTATATGTTGCAATAACGAAAGTTAACGCGCCCAAAAAGCTATCGCGCCTATTGGTGCACAAGCGACAGGCGCTAGCGGGAGTACGCAAAATGCCAGAAGCAGTAGATCTCTTCGTGATCGGCGGCGGGGTGAACGGCTGCGGGATCGCGCGCGACGCGGCCGGACGGGGGCTACGGGTGCGTCTGGCCGAGATGGGCGACCTTGCGCAGGCGACCTCTTCGGCCTCGACCAAGCTTTTCCATGGCGGGCTGCGCTATCTCGAATATCTCGAGATCAAGCTGGTCCGCGAGGCGCTGTCCGAGCGCGAAGTGCTGATCCGCGCGATGCCGCATATTTCCTGGCCGATGCGCTTCGTGCTGCCCTACAGCGCCGATATGCGTTTCGAGAGCGATACGCCGGTCTCGAAAATGCTCTCCACAGTGATGCCGTGGATGAAGGGCAAGCGCCCGTCCTGGATGATCCGCTCGGGGCTGTTCCTCTATGACCATCTGGGCGGGCAGGGGCTGCTGCCGGGCACCAAGCGGCTCGACCTGCGCAACGCCCCGGAGGGCGCGCCGCTGAAGGACAGCTTCACCCACGCGTTCGAATATTCCGATGGCTGGGTGCAGGATGCCCGGCTCGTCGTGCTCAATGCCCGCGACGCCGAGGCCCATGGCGCCGACATTCGCGTGCAGACCAAGGTGGTCGAGGCGCATCGCGACGGCGGTCATTGGGTGATCGTGACCGAAGGCCCGAACGGGCGCGAGGAGCATATGGCGCGCGCCGTGGTCAATGCCGGCGGTCCGTGGGTCGAGCAGATCCTGAAAGGCACAATGGGCAGCGCCAGCCGCGAGCATATCCGTCTCGTGCGCGGCAGCCATATCGTGACTCGCAAACTCTACGATCACGACAAGTGCTACTTCTTCCAAGGCGCGGACGGGCGGATCATCTTCGCGATCCCCTACGAGCAGGACTTCACCCTGATCGGCACGACCGAGGCCGCGCATGAAGATTCTCCGTTGACCGCCGAATGCACCGAGGGTGAGCGCGATTACCTGTGCGATTTCGCATCCGAGTACTTCAAGGAAGAGGTCACGCCCGACGACGTGGTCTGGACCTATTCCGGGGTACGCCCGCTCTACGAGGACGGCGCAAGCTCCGCGACCGCAGCGACGCGCGAATACGTGCTCTCGCTCGATGCGCCGACGGGCCAGCCTGCGGCGCTGCATGTCTTCGGCGGCAAGATCACGACCTATCGTCGTCTGGCCGAAGACGCGCTGGGCAAGCTGCGCCCGCATCTGCCCGGCATGGGCGGTCAATGGACGAAAGGCGCGCGCCTGCCGGGCGGCGATTTCGCCCCCGAAGAGGTCGGCGCCAAGATCGCCAAGCTCTCGCAGGATTACCCCTTCGTGGATCGCAAATGGGCCGAGCGGATGATCCGCCATTACGGCACCGAGTCCTGGGACATCTTCGGCGATGCCAAGGCGCTGGGCGATCTGGGTCGCGATTTCGGCGGTACGCTGACCGAGGCCGAGCTGCGCTGGCTGGTCGATAAGGAGTGGGCGCGCAAGGTCGAGGACGTGATCTGGCGGCGCACCAAGCTGGGCTTGCGGCTCGATGCCGATCAGGTCAACTCTGTCGCCGCGTGGCTGGAGGAGCACGCAGGCTGACGCGCGAAACGGGAGGACTTCATGACCTATATTCTTGCTATCGACCAAGGCACCACGTCGTCGCGCGCGATCGTCTTTGACGCTGCGCTGCGCCCCGTCGCGAGCGCGCAGCAGGAATTCACCCAGCACTTCCCGCATTCCGGCTGGGTCGAGCATGATGCCGAGGAAATCTGGGACAGCGTTCTGGCGACCGTGCGCGGTGCGATCGAGAAGGCCGGGATCGAGGCCTCCGACATCTCTGGCATCGGCATCACCAACCAGCGCGAGACGACGCTGGTCTGGGATCGCGAGAGCGGAACGCCAATTCACAACGCCATCGTCTGGCAGGACCGCCGCACCGCCGAATTTTGTCGCGAGCTGCGCGAGGACGGGTTCGAGGAGACCGTGATCGCGCGCACCGGGCTGATTGTGGACCCGTATTTCTCGGCCACGAAACTGCGCTGGCTTCTGGAAAACGTGGACGGCGCGCGCGAGGCCGCCGAGGCGGGCAAGCTCGCCTTCGGCACGATCGATAGCTGGCTGATCTGGAAACTGACCGGCTGCAAATCGCATGTGACGGATGCCACCAATGCCGCGCGCACGATGCTCTATGATATTGCCAAGGGCCGCTGGTCGACGACCATCGCGGCCAAGCTCGGTGTGCCGATGGAGATGCTGCCCGAGGTCAAGGATTGCGCCGCCGAGTTTGGCGTCACGCACCCCGATCTCTTCGGCGTGGAAATCCCGATCCTCGGCGTCGCGGGCGACCAGCAGGCCGCGACCGTGGGGCAGGCCTGCTTCAAGCCGGGGATGCTGAAATCGACCTATGGCACCGGATGCTTCGCGCTTCTCAATACCGGCGATCAGATGGTGCGCTCGGAGAACCGCCTGCTGACGACCATCGCCTATCAGCTTGACGGGAAGGTCACCTACGCGCTCGAAGGCTCGATCTTCGTCGCGGGGGCCGTGGTGCAATGGCTGCGCGACGGGCTGAAGATTATCGAGGCCGCCGATCAGACCCAGGCGCTGGCCGAGCAGTCCGACCCCGAGCAGGACGTGATCATCGTGCCCGCCTTCACCGGTCTTGGCGCACCTTACTGGAACCCCGATTGCCGCGGCGCGGTCTTCGGCCTGACCCGCAGCTCCGGCCCCGCTGAGTTCGCCCGCGCGGCGCTGGAATCGGTCGGTTTCCAGACCCGCGACCTCTTGGAGGCGATGCAGGCGGATTGGTCCGATGACGCCCGCCCGACATTGCGCGTTGACGGTGGCATGACGGCCTCCGATTGGGCGATGCAGTTCCTGTCCGACATCCTCGGGGCGCCTGTCGACCGGCCCGAAGTGCTGGAGACGACAGCCCTCGGCGCGGCATGGCTCGCGGGCTACAGGGCGGGGATTTATCCCGAGCCGGAAGAGTTCGCGAAGGGCTGGGCGCTCGATCGCAACTTCGCCCCCGAGATGGACAAGGCGAAACGCGAAGCGCGCTACGCCGCGTGGAAGAAGGCGGTCGAGGCCACGATCGCTGCGGTCTGATCCGCGGCGATAGGTCAGACCCCCTTTCCCTTCCCCGCGTTTTGCTCTTTGCTGTCTCGGTCCGATCTGATGACAGGAGCCTCTCGATGACCCGCTACCCCCGCGACCTGCGCGGCTATGGCCGCACGACCCCCGATCCGCATTGGCCGGGCGAGGCGCGCGTGGCGATCTCGATGGTGCTCAATTTCGAGGAGGGCGGCGAGAACAACGTCCTGCATGGCGACGCGGCCTCCGAGGCGTTCCTGTCCGATATCGCAGGCGCCGCGCAATGGCCCGGCCAGCGGCACTGGAACATGGAGTCGATCTACGAATACGGCGCGCGCGCAGGCTTCTGGCGGCTGCACCGGCTGTTCACGGGGCTGAACGTGCCGCTGACGATCTATGGCGTCGCGACCGCGCTGGCCCGCGCCCCCGAACAGGTCGCCGCGATGAAAGAGGCGGGCTGGGAGATCGCTAGCCACGGCCTCAAATGGGTCGAGCACAAGGATATGGCGGAAGACGAAGAGCGCCGCCAGATCGCCGAAGCCATCCGCCTGCACACGGAAGTCGTCGGAGAGCGTCCGCGCGGCTGGTATACCGGGCGCTGCTCGGCCAACACGGTGCGGCTGACTGCGGAGGAGGGCGGTTTCGACTGGATTTCCGACACTTATGACGACGATCTGCCCTATTGGCTCGAAGTCGGCACCCGCGACCAGCTCGTGATCCCCTACACGCTCGAGGCCAACGATATGCGCTTCGCCACCGCGCCGGGCTATATCGAGGGCGAGCAGTTCTTCCAGTATCTCAAGGACAGTTTCGACACGCTCTATGCCGAGGGTCTGGACGGCGCGCCGAAGATGTTCTCGGTCGGCCTGCACAACCGCCTGATCGGGCGTCCGGGCAAAGTTGCGGGGCTGAAGCGGTTCCTCGATTACGCGCTCTCGCATGAGGGCGTCTGGTTCGCGACCCGGGGAGAGATCGCCGCGCATTGGGCTGCGACCCACCCGCATACCCGCCGCGAACGCCCGAGCCAGATGAGCCGGGAGCGTTTCGTCGAAGCCTTCGGCGGCATCTACGAACATTCGCCCTGGATCGCGCAGCGTGCCTTCGATCTGGAACTCGGCCCGGCGCATGATTGCCTCGAGGGCGTGGCCTCGGCACTGGCCCGCATCTTCCGCTCGGCCTCGGAGGCCGAACGCCTCGGCGTGCTGACCGCGCACCCGGATCTCGCGGGCAAACTCGCGCAGGCCAAGCGCCTCACCGCTGAGAGCACCTCCGAGCAGGCCAGCGCCGGGCTCGATGCGCTGACCGATGAAGAGCGCGCCACATTCGAGGGTCTCAACGCCGCCTATACCGAAAAATTCGGTTTCCCCTTCATCATCGCCGTAAAAGACAATACGAAGGCGTCAATCCTCCACGCCTTCCGCCGCCGGCTTGACCAAGACCGCGAGACGGAATTCTTTGAGGCCTGCAAGCAGGTCGAGCGGATCGCGTGGCATCGCCTGAACGCCATGGACCTTTGATGGAATACACCTATTACGCCCCGACGGGCGGTTTGCCCGATCAGAACCAGCGCGCCCGCGAGCGCGCGCAATTCAACACCTCCTATGCGGTGATCCCGCGCGGGGTGCTGTCCGACATCACCATCTCGCTGCTGCCCGGCTGGCAGAATACCCGCGCCTGGGTGCTCGCTCGCCCGCTCTCCGGCTTTGCCGAGACCTTCGCCGAACTGGTCGTCGAAGTCGCGCCGGGTGGCGGCTCTGACAATCCCGAACCCGACCCCGAGGGCCAAAGCGTGATCTTCGTGCTCGCCGGTCACATCCGCCTCGTGATCGAGGGCGTCGGCCATGAGCTGGACGCGGGCGGCTACGCCTATCTCGCACCGGGCGCGCAATGGTCGGTCGCCAACGATCAGGATACGCCCGGCACCTTCGTCTGGGTCCGCAAACGCTACGAGCGTGTGCCCGGCATCGATGCGCCCGAAAGCTTCGTCACCGCCGATCAGGACAAGCCGCCGCTCGAGATGCCCAACACCTCGGGCTACTGGTCGACCTCGCGCTTCGTCGATCCGAACGACCTGCGTCACGACATGCACGTCAATATCGTAACCTTCATGCCGGGCGGAACCATTCCCTTCGCGGAAACCCACGTGATGGAGCACGGCATCTTCGTGCTGCAGGGCCGGGGCGTCTACCTGCTCAATCAGGATTGGATCGAGGTGGAAGAGGGCGATTTCATGTGGCTGCGCGCCTTCTGCCCGCAAGCCTGCTATGCTGCGGGCCGCCGCCCGTTCCGCTACCTGCTCTACAAGGACGTGAACCGCCACCCGAAGCTCGGCTCGCCCATCTCGGGCTGATCCCCCTTCGGCTTGGTTGAAATATCCCGGGGGTGAGGGGGCAGCGCCCCCTCTCTTTCCCACGCAACCGGAGGCCCGCCATGCAGATCAAAGCCGAACCGCTCACGCCCGAGGCCTTCGCGCCCTTCGGTGATGTGCTCGACGCCGCAGGCGACCCCGACAAGATCATCAATGCCGGGCTCTGCGGGCGCTATCACGACCGCGCACAGCTCGATTTCGGGGTGGAGACGGGCGGTCGCGCCGGCATTTCGATCTTCAAGGCAGAGCCGCGTGCGCTGCCCTATCTCTGCGATCTGCTGGAGCGGCACCCCGAGGGCTCGCAGGCCTTCATTCCGATGAGCGCGGACCCGTTTCTCGTAATCGTCGCCCCCGATGCGGACGGTAAATCTGGCACGCCGCGCGCGTTTCTCACCAATGGCGCGCAAGGGATAAACCTCCATCGCGGCACCTGGCACGGGGTGCTGACGCCGCTCGCAGCGCCCGGTCTCTTCGCGGTGGTTGACCGGATCGGTGAGAGCGCGAACCTCGAAGAGCATCCGCTGGACGCGCCCTTCACCGTGATCGCCTGACCCTCCGTCAAAGGGGGCATGGACACTTCCGCCGAACTTACCCAAGCTGCGCCAAATCGTTTTGGGGAGGAGCAAGAATGAAAACGCGGATCGCACTTCTGCGCGAAATGGGCAAAGCGCGCCCTTATTCCGACAGCAAGCCGCTGGAGATCGTCGAGGCCGAGCTGGACGATCCCGGCCCGGGTGAGCTGCTCATCAAGATGTCGGCTGCGGGCCTGTGTCACTCCGACCTGTCCGTCATCAACGGCGACCGCCCGCGCGACATGCCCGTGGCGCTGGGCCATGAGGCGGCCGGCGTCGTCGAGGCGGTCGGCCCGTATGTCACCCGCTTCGCACCGGGCGATCACGTCGTCCTCGTCTTCGCCCCCTCCTGCGGCCATTGCGTGCCCTGCGCCGAGGGGCGGCCTGCGCTTTGCGAGCCTGCCGCCGTTGCAGCGGGCAAGGGCAGCCTGATCACCGGATCGAAGCGCATCTCGGTCGCGGGCGAGCATGTGAACCACCATATCGGCGTCTCGGCCTTCTCCGATTATGCTGTCGTCTCCGAGGCCTCCTGCGTGAAGATCGACAAGTCGATCCCGCTCGACCAGGCCGCCCTTCTGGGCTGCGCGGTGCTGACCGGCGTCGGCGCGGTGCTGAACTCGGGCGGGCTGAAGACCGGCCAAAGCTGCGCGATCATCGGCCTCGGCGGTGTCGGCCTCGCGGGGTTGCTGGGCGCGGTTGCGGCGGGCGCGCGCACCATCGTCGCCGTCGATCTCGCTGAGGATAAGCGCGACCTCGCGCTGAAGCTTGGTGCGACCCATGCCATCGACCCGACGGAGGAAGGGGCAGTGCAAAAGCTGCGCGACCTCACCGGCGGCGGCGTCGATCTCGCGGTCGAGCTGGCCGGCGCGGCCCCGGCGCTGCAATTCGCCTATGCCATCACCCGGCGCGGCGGCACGACCGTCACGGCGGGCCTGCCCAACCCGCAGGCGGAATTCAAAATCCCCGCCGTGTCGCTGACCGCGAATGAGCACGCGCTGAAAGGCTCTTACATGGGCTCCTGCGTGCCGGTCCGCGACATCCCGCGTTTCGCGCAGATGATGGTGCAGGGGCAACTGCCGATCCCGGACCTGATGACCCATCGCCTCAAGCTCGAAGACATCAACGAGGGCTTCGAGCGGCTCGCCGCGGGCGAGGCGATCCGGCAGGTCATCGTCTTCGACTAAGCGCCGATCTCGGCCCGCAACCAATCGCGGAAGGCGCTGACATGCGGCGCCTCCCGCGCACGCTCGGGCAGGATCAGCGCGTAGTTTTCTCCGGTGGCGAACCGGCGCGGCGTCGCCTGCACCAGCCGCCCCGAGGCCAGCGCCCCTTCGGCGATGATCGCGGGCACCAGCCCGAGGCCCATCCCCGCGCTCGCCGCATCGAGGATCATGTCGAAATGATCGAACCGCGCGCCGCGCAGGATATGCCGCGCATCGCGCCCGCTCTCGCGAAACCAGTCGAGCCAGAGCGTCGGGCGCGTGGATTGCTGCAACAGCGGCAAGGCCAGCAGCGCATCGTCCTCCAGCGCTGCACGCCCCGCCATCAGGCGCGGCGCGGCCACGACGATCAACTCCTCCGCCACCAGATTTTCGACCTCAGCCCCTGCCGGTTCATGCCTTGAGCGCATGATCGCCAGATCGAAGGGCTCATGCTCGAACTCCACGGGTAAGAGCCGCGCGCTCAGATCGAGGCTCACCTCCGGCTGCGCGGCCTCGAACCCTGCCAGCCGCGGGATCAGCCAGGACCGCGCAAAGCTCGGCAGCACCGCCATGCGCAGCACCGCCCGCGCGCCGCCGAAAGCCATCGCCCCCATCGCGGCCCGGTCGATCTGGCCCAGAATTTCTTCGGCCTGCGCCAGAAAAACCTGACCCGCAGGCGATAGGGACAGCCGCTTGCGCACCCGGTCGAACAGCGCCACGCCCAGCCGCTCTTCCAACGTCCCGAGCGAGCGCGACACCGCAGATTGCGTCAGGTTCAACTCCGCCGCCGCCCGCGTCGTCGTGCCAAAGCGCGCGCAGGCAGCAAAGGCCTGCAGCTCGTTGATCGTCGGGGTATAGCTTTTACGCATGGTCGCGAGGGTGCTCCGCTGTGTCTTGTAAGATCATGCGTAAAACTCATCATCTTCGCAAATTTAATCGTTTGCGCCCCGCGCCCCGATGCCTAGAGTCCGACGCAACGAAAGACAGCCTCCGAGGACCCGCCATGACCGACCGCCCCACGCTCAAAGCCAAGGATGCCCCCGATCTGGGCAAGTTCACCTGGGACGACGCGCTGCGTCTGGAAACCCAGCTGAGCGAAGACGAACGGATGCTGCGCGATGCGGCCCGCGCCTATGCGCAGGACAAGCTGCAGCCGCGCGTGATCGAGGCCTTCGAGAATGAGACCACGGACCCCGCGATCTTCCGCGAGATGGGCGAGATGGGCCTCTTGGGCGCGACCATCCCCGAGGAATATGGCGGGATCGGCGCGGGCTATGTCTCCTACGGCCTGATCGCGCGTGAGATCGAGCGGGTCGACAGCGGCTACCGCTCGATGATGTCGGTGCAATCCAGCCTCGTGATGTATCCGATCTACGCCTATGGCTCGGAGGAGCAGCGGCAGAAATACCTGCCGAAGCTGGCCTCGGGCGAGTGGATCGGCTGTTTCGGCCTGACCGAACCCGATGCGGGCTCGGACCCGGCGGGCATGAAGACCCGCGCCGAGAAGACCGAGGGCGGCTACCGCCTCACCGGTTCGAAAATGTGGATCACCAATTCCCCGATCGCGGATGTCTTCGTCGTCTGGGCGAAGTCCGAGGCCCATGGCGGCAAGATCCGCGGCTTCGTGCTGGAGAAGGGCATGAAGGGGCTGAGCGCGCCGAAGGTCGGGCAGAAGCTGTCGCTGCGCGCCTCGATCACCGGCGAGATCGTCATGGACGGCGTCGAAGTCGGCGAAGACGCGCTGCTGCCGCATGTCGAGGGGCTGAAAGGCCCGTTCGGCTGCCTCAACCGCGCCCGCTACGGCATCGCCTGGGGCGTGATGGGCTCGGCCGAGTTCTGCTGGCACGCGGCGCGCCAATACGGGCTCGACCGCAAGCAGTTCGACAAGCCGCTTGCGCAGACCCAGCTGTTCCAGAAGAAGCTCGCCGATATGCAGACCGAGATCACGTTGGCGCTGCAAGCCGCGCTGCAGGTCGGTCGCCTGATGGACGCAGCCGATGCCGCCCCCGAGATGATCTCACTCATCAAGCGCAACAATTGCGGCAAGGCGCTGGATATCGCGCGGATGGCCCGCGACATGCATGGCGGCAACGGGATTTCGGGCGAGTTTCAGGTGATCCGCCACATGGTCAACCTTGAGACGGTGAACACCTACGAGGGCACCCATGACGTCCACGCGCTGATCCTGGGCCGTGCGCAGACGGGCCTGCAGGCCTTCTTCTGATGGCTCCGCTGGAAGGTGTGAAAGTCGTCGAGCTGGCGCGCATTCTGGCCGGTCCCTGGGCCGGTCAGGTGCTGGCCGATCTCGGAGCGGAAGTGATCAAGGTCGAGTCCCCCGAAGGCGACGATACTCGCCGCTGGGGCCCGCCCTTCATCGCGCGCGAGGGGGATGGACCAGGGGGCCGCTCGGCGGCCTATTTCCACGCCACCAATCGCGGGAAGATTTCGGTCGTGGCCGATTTTCGCACCGAGGAAGGCCAGAAGATCGTGCGCGATCTGGTGCGTGACGCCGATGTGGTGATCGAGAACTTCAAGCTCGGCGGCCTGAAGAAATACGGGCTCGATTACGAGAGCCTTTCGGCGATCAATCCGCGTCTCGTCTATTGCTCGATCACCGGTTTCGGGCAGGACGGCCCTTACGCGAGCCGCGCGGGCTATGACTTCCTGATCCAGGGCATGGCGGGCTGGATGGACCTGACCGGCGACCCGCAAGGCCAGCCGCAGAAGGTGGGCGTCGCCTTCGCCGATATCTTCACCGGCCTTTACGCGGTGATCGGGATTCAGGCGGCACTGGCTGCGCGGGCGCGCACCGGGCGCGGGCAGCTAGTCGACATGGCGCTTCTGGATTGCGCGGTGGGGGTGCTCGCCAATCAGGGGATGAACTTCCTCGCGACCGGCAATGCGCCGCAGCGGCTGGGCAATGCGCATCCCAACATCGCGCCCTACGAGGTCGTCAGTGCCAAGGACGGCGATCTGATCCTCGCAGTCGGCAATGACGGGCAGTTCCGGCGGCTTTGCGAAGTGCTGGGCCTCGATCTCGCCGCCAATCCTGATTTCGCCACCAACGAAGCCCGCGTGGCCAATCGTGAGGCCATGCGCGCGGCCATCTTCCCTGCGCTCGCGCAATGGCCGCGTGCCGATCTGCTCGCCGCGCTCGAAAAGGCGACGGTCCCCGCAGGGCCGATCAACTCCGTCGACCAGGTCTTCGCCGACCCGCAGGTTGAGGCGCGCGGGATGCGGATCGAGGCCGAGGGCATCCCCGGCATCCGCACGCCGATCCGCTTCTCGGACACGCCCTTGGCGGAACCAAAACCTGCCCCGAAGCTCAAGGCCGACTAGCCTCTTCCTCTTGGTGGAAATATCCCGGGGGTGAGGCGGGATCAGCGGCCTTCCAGTGGAAGGACGCCCCGCCGAACGCCCGAAGCGCAAGCGAAGGGCCGTCAGCGCGGGGGCAGCGCCCCCTCCAAGTTCACCCGTTACAAGCCAGCGTCAGCGCGATCGGGATATTGTCCGGCCCGCCATGCACATCCGGTTGATTGACCGACACGTTCGGCACGCAGGTCGCGCCGTCGGCCATCCCCCGGATCACCACCGGGTTGGATTTCACCGGCGCCAGTCCGGTCAGGTTCTCGGGGTCATACATCTCGATGCGCAGATCGTTCGGGTTCTCGGCTTGGGGCAGGGCGAGCGCGAAGGCCATCGTGACGGCCCCATCCTTCACCGTCGCCTGAAAACCATAAATCTGCGGGTCGGGCAGTTGCTCGGCCCCTTTCCAGAACCGGGTGTAGAAGAACGAGCCTTCCGAATTCTGTTTCGCCGCGTCTTGCAGCGGCGCAAGCTCGTCTCCGGTGAAGGCTCCGTCGCCATTCTTGTCGAAGGTCTGGATCAGCCAGTCCGAAACGGTCGGGTCGAAAGTCCAGCTCTCGCCGATATGGGTGACCTTCCCGCTCGCCATGCCGACGAGCAGGCGGATCAGGATTTCGTCTTCCGGGTGGGCGTTCGCGAGACCCGGCAGTAGCCCGATCAGACCGGCGAGGGTGAGAACAGTGCGGCGGATCATGGCTGGAAATCCGGTTTCTTGCTGCCCGGCGGAGCGGCGGGCGGTGGCGCGCCGAAGCTCGGGAAAGCATCGGCCTCGGGCACGGCGGCATCCGCGGCGGGCGCGTTCTCGGAGGCCGCGGTCGAGGGATCGGCATTCTTCGGCTTCAGCTTGCCACCCATCAGCGCGACCCCGCCGTAAAGCAGCCCGATCGCGACCAGCCAGCTGCCGACGATCCGGCCCGCGATCTCGAACCAGCGCGCCTGCCAGCTGCGCAGCACCAGATAGACCGCACCGATCAGCCAGACGCCCAGCCCGATCCCGGCGAGGAAGACCCACGGTTTGCCGCCATAGCTCGGATCGGAGAGTTTCACCGAGAGCGCATACATCACCCCCAGAACAAAGCCCGCAGGCACGATCAGCGCGGGCCGCGACCAACGTCCCAGTGCGAGCGTCGCGCCTATGGCGATGGCCGAGATCGGCATGGTCAGGAAGTGATGTGTGATCGCGCCGGGGAGTTGTTGCAACGCGGCCATTAGCTCGATGCGGAAGGTGAAGCCGAGCGCGATCCCGACCGCCCAAAGCAGCGCCGCGATCAGTGCCGCGCGCCGCCCGACCAAGGCCAACGCGATCCCGAAGCCAAATAGCGGGAACAGCCGTTCGATCGCGACCGCGTCGCGGATCAGCCATGCGCCGGTCTCGCCGCGGTCTGCGGGCGGGATCACCGCCAGCACGATCAGGGCGGTCAGCCCGGCCAGCACCCAGAGGTGACGCAGCCAGCCGAGGCCGGAACGGTTATGCGAAAAATCAATGGCCAAAGAGGCTTAGCCCACCTTGCAGGAACCCGAGCTGAGATTGCAGGTAACCCAGCGCAAGCGCAAGGAAGCCAAGCCCCACCACCGCGATGATCGCACCCAGCCCGCGCGAGAATTGGCCGCCCCGGATCGGCTCGAGCAGGAGCCCCACGCCGACGCCGATCACGTGAATCATCCCGGTCGCCAGCACGAAGCCGATCGCGAAATCCGCCGGGTCGGCGGCCAGCGGCAGTTCCGCCCCATGCGCATAGCCGTGATAGAGCGCGAAGACCGAGATGATCGCCAGCGCCACCCATTCATAGGGTTTCCACCCAGCGGCGATGGCGAGGCCGAGCACCACGATCGAAAGCGCGATCCCGATCTCGATCCCCGGCAGCGGCAGGCCGAGAATGCCGATCACGCCGCCCACGACCATGATCAGCGGGAAGGTCACGGGCAATTGCCAGACCTGCCGCCCGCCCATCTGCGCGCCCCAGAGCCCCACGGCGAACATCGCGAGGAAATGGTCATATCCCGAGAGCGGATGCTCGAACCCCGCGGTGAACCCGCCCGACCCGGTCGAGGTAATATGGGCGGCAGCCACCTGCGGCAGCATCAGGGCGATGAGGCCAGCAAGGGCAGCGAGGCGGCGATGGTTCATGCGAAGTCTCTCTGTTCCGTGACTGTCGGGCGGCATCATCCGGATCGGGGCGCGAAACTCAAGGCGGCAAATGGCTCACCGCGTCTCACCATCGATTGAAGGGGCCGGGCGTGCGCACTCAGCCTGCGCCGAGCAGCGCGGAAATCTGATAGGTCGCGAAGGCTGCGAGATAGGCCAGCGCGAACATGTAGACCACGGCGACCCACATCCATTTCGCCGAGCCCGCTTCGCGCCGGATCACCGCCAGCGTGGAGATGCATTGCGGCGCGAAGATATACCATGCGAGCAGCGCCAGCGCGGTGCCGAGGCTCCACTGATCGGTGAGCGTGTGGATCAGGCCGTTCTCGCCGCCCACCGCATAGACCGTGGCCAGCCCTGCGACCGCGACTTCGCGCGCGGCCATGCCCGGCACCAGCGCCACGGCGATCTGCCAGTTGAAGCCCAGAGGCGCGAGGATCGGGGCGACGAACTTGCCGATCATCGCGGCGAAGGAATAGTTGATCGCGGGCTGCGTCGCGCCTTCGGGGGCCATCGGGAAGGTCGACAGGACCCAGATCACCACCATCGCCCAGAAGATCACCGTGCCTGCGCGGCGCAGGAAGACCCGCGCGCGCTGATAAAGCCCCAGCGCGATATTGCGCAGGATCGGCATCTTGTAATCGGGCAGGTCGAGCATCAGCGGCGCCGAGCGCTCTTCGCGGGCAAAGAGGTAGCGCGCGACGAAGGCCACCGCGAGGACCGAGAACACGCCCGCGGCGTAGAGGCCGAACATCACCAGCCCCTGCAGGCTCAGCCCGCCGAGAACTTTCGTGTTCGGGATGAAGGCCGCGATGATCAGCGTATAGACGGGAATGCGCGCCGAGCAGGTCATCAGCGGCGCCACGAGGATCGTCGTCAGCCGGTCGCGTTTGTTGTCGATCACCCGCGCCGCCATGATGCCGGGGATCGCGCAGGCGAAGCTCGACAGAAGCGGGATGAAGGCGCGCCCGTTCAGCCCGGCGCGGCCCATGATCCGGTCCATCAGGAAGGCCGCCCGCGCCATGTAGCCGAAATCTTCCAGAAGCAGGATGAAGAGGAAGGTGAACAGGATCTGCGGCAGGAAGATGATGACCGAGCCGATGCCCGCGATCAGCCCGTCCGAGATGAAGCTTTGCACCAGCCCCTCGGGCAGCACCTGCGCCACCAGCGCGCCGAGTGAGCTGAAGGCCCAGTCGATTGCGTCCATGAACGGCGCGGCCCAGGAAAAGACCGCTTGAAACATCACGAAGAGAACCGCGAGCAGAATGATCGGCCCCGCGATCGGGTTCAGTACCACGCGGTCGATCTTGGCAGAGATCGTATCCGGCTCGGGCGGCTGGATCACATGGGTTTTCACCAGCCGTTCGGCCTCACGCATCGAGACCCGCATGTCATGGGTGCTGGGCACGGCCCAGCTCGAGGGTTGCGGGTCGTCGAGACCGGCTTCCAGCATCGGATCCACTGCGGACCAAAGCTCGTCCAGCCCGCCGCGGCGGACGGCGGTCGCGGGGATCACCGGGATGCCCAGCTCCTCGCTCAGCGCGATATGGTCGATCTGCAACCCGCGATGGCGCGCGATGTCGATCATGTTGAGGATCATCACGATCGGCAGGCCGATCTTCTTCAGCTCCGAGACCAGACGCAGCGCGCCGCGCAGGTTGGTCGCATCGCCCACCGCGAGGATCATGTCGGGGACACGCTCGCCCGGGCGCTGGCCCAGCAGCACGTCGCGCGTCACTTCCTCATCGGGGGAGCGGGCGCGCAGGCTATGCGTGCCGGGCAGGTCGATCAGCGCGAACTTGCGCCCCGCAGGCGTGGTGGCCACGCCGACTTTGCGCTCCACGGTCACGCCGGAATAATTGCCGACCTTCTGCGTCGCGCCGGTCATCGCGTTGAACAGCGCCGTCTTGCCGCAATTGGGCGCACCGACAAGCGCGGCCTCGATCGGCTGGGCGTCGGGGGCGGTCTGAGAGGCTTTGGGCTGGTTTATGGCAGGTGCCGACGTCATTCCGCGAGGATGGCCATCGCCTCGGCACGCCGCAGAGCGACGGTGGTGTCGTTCACGCGCACCGCGATCGGATCGCGCCCGAACGGACCTTCGTGAAGGATGTGGACCGAAGCGCCCTCGATGAAGCCAAGCTCCAGCAGGCGCAGTTCCAACTCGTCCGCGTCATAGCCGTCTTTCCCGGCAAGCGGGCAGACGGAAACCAGAGTGCCCCGGAACCCACGACGGCACTGGCCAAGCGGCAGCGCGCATTTGCAGGTTTCGTTCTCGATAGGGCTGGCCTTCATGAGGGCACCTCCGTGACGGGTCGCGAGTCATTCTTCGCTTCCTATAGACAGGAGATAGTCTGGAAATTGATCTCTGACAAATGAAGTCTGGTATTTTCCCGGCTTCGTGATCGATTATTTTTGTCAGGAATTTAGAAGCGCTCTAAACTGTGCGGTAAGCATCTGGAATCGTTGGGGTGTATGAGAAAGGCGCCGCCCCCGTGGGAGCGACGCCTTCAGGCCGGTTTTCCGCCGGATCGACCCCTCAATGCTCGCGGAAAGCGCGGTTCATCGAATCCACCACCGGTTTCGCGATATATTGGGCGAAGGTCCGCGACGCGGTCTGGATCATCACTTCGACCGGCATCCCGGGCATCGGCGCGAAGCCCGGCACCCGGCGCAACTCCGAGGCGGGCAGGCGGATGCGGGCGATATAGACCTCGCGCGGATGCTCTCCCGAGCGCTCCACGATCGCGTCGGCGGAGATGTAATAGACCTCCCCGATCAGGATCGGCGTCGTGCGCTGGTTGAGCGCCGAAAGCCGCACCGAGGCCTCCTGTCCGACCTTGATCGCGTCGATATCGGTGCGTGCGATCATCGTCTCGATGATCAGCGGCGCTTCCGAGGGCAGGATCTCGGCGATCACCTTGCCCGCTTCGATCACGCCGCCCGCACCCGAATAGTTCAGCCGCACCACGGTGCCGGAAACGGGGCTGTCGATCACGACGCGCTTCAGGATGGAGGTGGCCTTGCGCTCTTGTTCGCGTACGGAATCCAGCTCCGCCTGCACGGTCTCCAGCTCGTCGAGCGCGGCCTGCTTGTGGGTTTCGATCGTCTGCGTGGTCTGCGCCTGATATTTCGCGCGCATCTCCTCGCTCTCGCCGATCTCCGCCTTGAGGCGTCCAATCTGTCCCTCCGCATCGGCCAGAGCGCGTAGCAGGGCGTTCAGTTCGGTCCGCCGGATCAGGCCGCTCTCGTAGAGTTTCGCCTTGCTCTCATGGTCCTGGGCCAGCAGGTCGCGCTGGGCCTCCGTGGCGGTCAGCTGCGCGCGATAGCCTTCCGCGCGGCTTTCCATGGCGGCGATATTGCGGGCCAGAAGGTCCAGCTCGCTCTGCACTTTCGCCCGTGTCACCTCGAAAGCGAGGCGCTGCGAGTCCATCATCGCGGCGATCTCCGCATCGCGCCGGGCCTCCTGAAGCCATTCCGGAAAGACCAGTTCGCGCCAGCCATCATATTCGGCCTGAATCCGGGCCTCCATCGAAGTCAGTCGCGCACGGCGCAGAAACAGTGCGCGTTCATTGGCCAGAGCCGAGGTTTCGTCGAGGCGCAGGAGCGGCTCTCCCGCGGTGACGAAATCGCCCTCGGAGACGTTGATCTCCTTGATGATCCCGCCTTCGAGGTGCTGGATCATCTTGTTGCGGCCCGTGGCCACGAACGAGCCGGGCGCCATCACGGCGGCGGCGAGCGGCGCGCTGAAGGCCCAGATGCCGAAGCCCCCGAAGGCCATCACGAAGATCATCATGCCGACGATAACGAGCGTCTTGATGTTGCGCGGAACGTCGGTCGACCAGTCGCGGGTCTCGCCGGATTGAAGCGGGTTGGTCAGAAGGAGTGTCATGCCGTTGCTCCTTGCATGGGCGCGTTGGCGGCGGCGGTGGCGGTCTGGGCCGCTGCGCGCTGTTGTTGCACCTGTTGAGCCTTGGCCTGCTTGCGCCGCTCCAGTTCCGCGAGCATCTGATCGCGCCAGCCGAACATCGCGATATTGCCGTCGTTGAGCAGCATGATCTTGTCGACCGCGCTGAGCAGCGAGGGTTTCTGCGTGACCACGACCACCGTGATCCCGTTTGCCTTCGCATGGCCGAGCGCGCGCACGAGAGCCGCATCGCCCTGGGTGTCGAGGTTCGAGTTCGGCTCGTCCAGCACCACGAATTTCGGATCGCCGAAGAAGGCGCGGGCCAGACCGATCCGCTGTTTCTGTCCGCCCGAGAGCGGCGAGCCGTCGGAGGCCACGACCGTCTCGTAGCCCTGCGGCAGCGAGGCGATCATCTCATGCACATCGGCGAGCGCGGCGGCGCGGTGGATCGCGGCGTCGCTCGCATCCTCGCGCATCCGGGCGATGTTCTGCTTGATCGTGCCCGGGAAGAGCTGCACGTCCTGCGGCAGATAGCCGATGCATTCCCCGAATTGCCGCGGGTCCCAGTTTCGGATGTCCATCAGATCCAGTCGCACGGCCCCCGAGGTCGGCAGAACCGATCCCACCAGCATCTTGCCGAGCGTCGTCTTGCCCGCGCCCGAATTGCCGATGATCGCAAGCTGATCGCCCGGCGCGAGCGAGAAGGTCAGCGCGTTCAGCACGACATGCTTGGTGCCCTGCGGGACATAGAGGAGACGCTCAATATCGAGCCGCCCCTCGACCTTGGGCAGGCGCAGCTTGTCGTTGCGGGTCTTGGCCGAGGCCAGAAGCTGGCCGACCCGGTCATAGGCGCCGCGTGCCAGCAGGAACGAGTTCCAGCCTTCGATCGCACCTTCGATCGGCGCGAGCGCGCGGCCCGCCACGATCGAGGCGGCGATCACCATGCCGCCGGTGATCTGCCCGTCGAGCGCGAGATAGGCGCCCCAGCCGAGCATCCCGATCTGGGTGAACAGGCGGAACATCCGCGAGGCGGAGGCGGTGAAGACGTTGCGGTCCTGCGCCTCGGTCTGCGCGCGCAGCGAGGCGGCGGTATCGCGGCCCCAGATCGACACGGCTTCGGGGATCATCGCCATCGCGTTGATGATCTGGCTGTTGCGCGACATCGACTCGAGGTGAAGGTTCGCCTTGGTCTGCGCGACATTGGCGCGGCGGAAGCCCTCCGAAGTGATCTTCTGGTTGATCCAGGCGAAGATCATCAGGATCAGCGCGGTCACGACCACGATCGTCCCCAGATGCGGGTGGATCAGGAAGACCGCGAGCACGAAGATCGGTGTGAAGGGCACGTCCAGAAAGGACAGCAGCGTGCCGGACACGAGAAAGCTCCGCAGCGCGTTGAGGTCGCCCAGAACCTGATATTCGCGCCCATTGGAATGCAGCGAGGCTTGCGCCGCCGCCGACAGGACCGGCGCGCCCAGACGGGCTGCCACATCCACGGCCGAGCGCATCAGCACCAGCCGTCGCACCGCATCGAGCAGCGTCTGCACCACGATCGCCCCGATGATCACGATGGTCAGCATCACCAGCGTATCGGTCGAGCGCGAGGTGAAGACCCGGTCGGAAATCTGGAACAGGTAGATCGGCACCGCGAGGATCAGGATATTCGTGGCGCAGGTCATCAGCACGACGAAGGCCATGTTCGTCCGCAGCCGCTTTTTCATGTCATGCAGCGTGCGGGTGAAATCCACCGGGCCGAGACGCTTGTGAAAAGCTGGAGTGGAGGGTGGCGCCGGTGGGGAGCCGGAGGCATTTTGCGCGGGGACACGACCCGCCTCCTTTCGGGCGTCAGCACCACCCTCCGTCCGGGCGGCGACTGTTTCGACAGTCCCCTCCGCGCCGGTCTCGTCGGCTTGCGCTTCCGCCTCGGGCCCGTCGCCCGCAGCGGCTTGTGCCTGCCGTTTCTCTGTCGGATCGATCTCTTGCCGATCCTCGTTCTGAGCCATCGCGTCATGACCATCTTGGCGGTTCGCCTGCCCCCCGGCGGCGTCGTCAGTCCTGTCTTTCATCGAAGTTCCCCTAGTAAATGAAGTTCCGCGCCCCCGTCAGGCCAGAACCGTGTGCAATGCATC
This sequence comes from Thioclava sp. ES.031, assembly GCF_002563775.1. NCBI lineage: Bacteria > Pseudomonadati > Pseudomonadota > Alphaproteobacteria > Rhodobacterales > Paracoccaceae > Thioclava > Thioclava sp. ES.031. Next base: position 348,018 of record NZ_PDJO01000001.1, read on the forward strand.
GAGCGACCCGCTTCCCCCTTGGGAGCCCGGATGCACTTGGAATTCCTCGTCGTCATAACTCGGCGCGTTCTCGATCATCCCGTCCGCGAGGAAGGCGACCGCCTCCGAGGCGAGCGCCCCTTCGCTGGAACTCGTCGGACCCAGAGGATCACCGCTGCCGTCATCCATCATCCCCGCCTGCCAGATCACCGCGTCGGAATAGACGCCATCGGCGGCCATGATCGTGCTGTCGACGCCCGCGACGGTCAGCGACCCGACATTGCCGAGCGTGTTGCCGCCCGCCTCGATGTCGAACTCGCCCGGCCCGTCGAGCGAAATCAGGTCGGCGTCTTCGAGAATGTTGATCTGGGTGAGGTTGTCCCGGATGATTAGATCGCCCTCGATATAGAGCACCCGCAGCGCCATCTGGCCGCCCAGAAGCTCGTCGCCCAGCAGCCCTTCGACCGCGTCGAAGGCCGCGCCCGGAGGCATCGAATAGCCTTCGCCCGGGTTCGGATCGAGACCGCCGTAGATCTCGGAGAGCTGGTCGAGCACGTTCTGATATTGCTCGTCCATCTCCATATGCTGGTCGATGCCCACCTTGGTCAGATGCGCCTCGTTCCACAGCAGGTTGTCCTCGCTCGACACGTGGCCCGCGCCGCCCTGTCCGACGCCACCCGATCCGCTCATCACCAGATCGTCGTCGAGCAGCACGTTGATCTGCTCGAGCTGCGCGATCTCGTACATGTTGCCGCCGATCATGATCAGATCGAAATGCGTGCCGATTTCCAGCAGGAGCTGCAGATTGACGGTCGAGTTGTCGCCCATCACGATCTCGGAGGAAAAGGAGCCGAATTCGTAGCTCACCAGATCTCCGTCGGAGACCGCGTTCACCTGCGTCGTATGGTTGTCGATGATCAGGTCGCCGCGGATTTCCGTCATCGCGATCATGCTGGCCCCGGGGGGCATCACGAGGTCGAGGAAATTCGCGGGATTGGCCTCTTGGGTATAGACCGCGACGTTGTGGGCCTGCGACGCGAGCGGGTCATAACCCTCCGCGTTCCCGAGGCCTTTCCCGCCAGCACTATTGCCGGTGCCGTGATGGCCCAGGCCGGGTTTCATATCCGCGTCGCGCAGCACGTTGACCTGCGAGATCACCGAGAGCGAGGTCATCGACCCGCCCACCGCGATCACCGGCGCGTCGAGCCAGTCATGCACCGACTGCGATTGGTTCAGCAGAAGGTTATTGCCGGTGCTCAGGCTCTGCACGATTTCCAGCGCCAAGCCAGCCGGATCGACGGGCATATCGGGGCTTTGGACCAGCCCGGCCGCACCGTCTCCGTCGCCGCCGATCCCATCGGTCTCGACCTCGACGACACCTTCGCCAAGCGGTGCGTCGTCCTCTTCGTCCTCAGACGGATCGCGCGCTTCCAGCCGCAGCTTCAGCGTCTCGGGCATCTCGTTCATGAGCTGCCCGTCGAACACCACTTCGCCCGAGAAGGCGGGCGGCAGGGGAGAGGTGGCCTCCGCTTCATCGCCTTCGAGGCTTTCGCTTTGCAATTCGGTCATCGCCGCCGGATCGGCTGCGCCCTCTTCGAGGCCGTCTTCCTCCTCCGCGTCGGTGGGCGCGGCGAAGATCGTCTCGCTGCGGAACATCGCAGCCGTCGCGCCGCCGGGCACAGACTCGGGATCGAGCGCGTCGATCTGCGCGATCAGCGTCTCCGTCTGCGCTTCGATGGTCGTGCCCACGGGCGCGGTGCTCACCGTCAGAGCATCGGCATAATCTGCGAGCGCCATCAGCTTCGATGAGGTCGCCTCCGGGCCATATTCATCCATCAATCCCGCCGGCATCATGAAGGGCTTGTCGTAAAGCACGTCATGATCGGTCAGCATGTTGATCTGCGAGGTGATGTGCAGCACCGACGAGGGCGGGGTCATTCCGAGGAACATCTGAGGCGGTATCGGAACGGGCGGAAACTCATAAGGCGGGATCGCGAACTGGCCGGGCGGCAACCCGGGCGGTGCGATGTCGCGCAGCTGGAAATCGTCGACGAAGGGCAACCAGGGCGCGCCAGACGGCGGGGCCAAGGGCAGTTTCAGCCAAATCGCCGGGCCGAAATCTTCCAGCGCGTAATTCGAACTGATGCTGACATTGACGGAAAGCAACTCCCCCGGCGTAGGCGTGGAAGCCTGCAGCGCGCGGAAAGCGTCGTATTCCTGTCGGGCGACATTGGTCTCGGTCGTCTGATTGAAGGCACCGATGAAATGGGCGATGATTTCGGTCTGCCGATCAAGCATCTTCCTTCCCCCCTTCATGACGCTGAAAACCCGCGCTTGGAAGCGGGTGGTCAGACTGTCGGTTCATCGCATCTGGCGGGCGATTGCCGCCGAGGTCAGGTCCGGGCGTGATGCGATGTGAAACGGCCCGAACGGGATGTGATGCGGCGCGCCTCCGGGAGAGGCGCGCCGCGTGTTTGCTTACGAGGCGTCGTCGTCGCCGATATAGGAGGACGACAGGTTGCCGCCGACCACGGTCGTATCGACTGCGTTGCCAAGGATATTGGCACCCATCACGATCGACTGGTTGAACGCTGTGGTGTCGATTGCACCGCTCGCGTCGGCATAGGACTGGCCGGTGACGATACCATCATCGCCATTGCCCGAACCCCAGTTGCCGAGGCTGCCGCCATTGCCGCCGCCGCCTGCGGTGACGTCGCCACCGCCGTTACCGCCGCCAGCATAGCCGCCGGTCGCCCAGGAGCCGCCGCCCGAGGCTTGCGAACCGGTCGAGGACCAGCCGCTGCCGTCGCCGCCGTTGCCGCCGTCGCCGCCGTAACCTGTGCCGGTGCCGTTGCCGGTGCCGGTGCCAGTCGCCGCTGCGTCAGCCATTGCCTGACCGTAATCGGTCGCGGTCGCATCGCCAGCACCGCCCATTTGCGGGCCGTGGTGATGCTTCATCATCGGCATGCCGCCGCCTTCACCGGATTCTGCGACCGCGCCGCCTTCTTCCGCTCCAGCACCCGCCAGGGCGCCGCCCATGCCGAGACCGACGCCCAGACCGAGGCCTGCGCCACCGTCGCCGCCGTCATCGCCTTCACCCTCGGTGTTCGAGGCTGCGATCGACACGCCGCCGCCCGACAGGGCGATACCGCCACCTGCGAGCGCAGCGCCACCGGACGAGCCGACATCCTCGGCGCCGTTGCCGCCTTCGGAGGCCGCGTCGATCCCGTCATCCGACTCTGCCGAATTGTCCTTGATCGTCGCGTTGATCTGGAAATTCGCGTCGTTGGAAACGCTCGGATTGTTCAGCGTGTCGTTGTCGGTGAGCGTGTTGGCCTGCGTGTTGACCATCATCACGTCATTGCCCATGCCGTTGAGCATGTCGCTGAGGTTGATGTCGTCACCCGGATCGTAGTCGTAGCTGTAGGTCATGTCGCCATCGGCAAAGACCATGTCGCCCACGTCCGAGTTGTCGATATCCGCGAAGTCATTGTCTTCGCCGAAGATGCCCTCATCCGGGAAATCGATCGTGATGGTGTTGGTGTTGGCTGCCTGCGAGCTGGAGTTCGAGTCGGTGTCGACACGGTTGTGGTTGGTGTCGTCGAGACGGTTGGTGTTGTCTACGTCAGCACCTTCAGCATAGGCACCGGCACCAGCCATCGCACCCGCACCGGCAATTGCACCGGCATCAGCGTCCGAATTCGACTCGCTGCTTTGCTGTTGCTGCTGCTGTTGTTCCTGCGTCTCGATCGGATCGGGCGCTTTCGGATGATCGTCACCGTGATCCGATCCGTGATCGCCGCCATGCGAGCCGTGATCCCAATCGCCTTGCTGGTGGCCGTTGCGATACTTTGACATTTTCTTACTCCCAGTTGTTCGGTCCGGGATCCGTCACTCTGTCTAAAACGGATATGGTCGGACCATTGCGATCAGGGCTTTCGCCCCGGTGAATGTCCGCTTCCCCAACCGCTCGGCACCCCTGTCCCGGTCCCCGAATCGAGCGATTCGCAGGTGGGTCACCCTTTCCGGGCGGGATGTGGAAACAGACGAGTCACAGCCCCCAGCTGCGACACGATCATCCTGCGCCCCGTGATCCAGAGGACCTAGCTAGCAAATGGGTCTAGCCAATCGGATCGGCTTCCTAACCGACTGAAAACCATCCGTTTCTCTACGCGCCCTGTGCTGAATCCTGCGGAATCCCGGACTATCTGGGAGATTTTCACGAAGCCGTCACAAATGCCGAGGTCGGGACAAGGTCTAGTGGCGGCAAACGGGAGAGCTACCACTTGTGACGCCTCTCGAGCGGCGCTGAGCGGAAAAACCGTGATTCCGTTTCCGATTCGGGCAGGATTACGCTGCGTAAGGGAATCCTTACCATTGGGTAAACACTTCGGGTAACGCTGATCTCACTGGTCCGTGATATGGTGGATGCGGGCGGTATGACGTGGGGTTAACCGTCCGAACATTTGAGTTCAGGGTAGGACGAGGGGGCCGCCATGAATGCGTTGTATAAGAGTGAACCTGCGGGAGCGCGTGTGATGCCGTCTTGCCGCAAACAAGATGCTGCGATCTGCTTTCTCGGCGCGTCGCATGTTTTTTCCGATACCGTTTTGCGAACCGTGGATGCCGAAGTGACACCGGCAAAATGCCTGCGTCTGGACGATTTCGAGACGCTGCTAGAGGAACTGCGGTCCGACGGTTGGATCGAGGATCACGGCGCGCTGTGTTCGCTGATCGTCGACGAGGACCACGCCGATGGTCTCGTCGCGCTGGCGGGACGCCGTGACCCGCTTCTGTCGCGCGTGAAGCTGATCATCGCGATTGAAGACGAGGCCTATGCGCAGGATCTGATGACGCGCCACGGCGCAGCGATCCTGTCGAACCACATCAGCCTGCTGCCGATGAACGTCAATCTGACGACGTGGCTCTTGATCCTGCGGATGATCGTCTCGGGAGGGCACTATATCCCGCCCGCGCTTCTGGGCTGCCGCCCGGCAGAGCCGCCGATCTCGGCGCTGAACGGATCGGCCGAGGCGGGGGCTGCGCATGCGATCGACGTTTCGGGGCTGACACCGCGCGAAACCGAGGTGCTCGAGATGCTCGCCTCGGGGCAGCCGAACAAGATCATCGCGGGGCAGCTGAATCTCTCCGAACATACGGTGAAGCTGCATATTCACCGGATCATCGGGAAGCTCGGAGTGACTAACCGCACCGAGGCGGCGATCTGGTATCACCGTAGCCGGAGTGCCTAAGGACCCGCCCACGCCGACGGAGATGCGCCCGCCGGATTTCGATCAGTTCCTGATGCAGATCGGGCGCATCAACTACGCGTGGACCAATACGGAGAGCCTGCTGATCCATCTGATCGCCGGGCTCGCCGGGACCGACAAGGGTGTCGCGACGATCATCCATCTGACGCTGAACACGACGCGGGCGCGGCTCGATCTGGTGGATCGGCTGGCCAAGCGCGACGACTGCCCCTGCGCGCCGAAGGCCTGCGAACGGGTGCTGGCCGTGTCAGCGCGGATGAAGAAAGTCTCGGGGCTGCGCAATCATTTCAACCATTGCCTCTACGCCTTCGACGAGGGCGGAGGGCCGGTGCGTGCGATCCAGATGCGGATCGCGGATCGCAAGACGAGTCTGAGGATGGGAGAGGAAAGCGTTCTGGACCGCGCGACGCTTGCCGATCTGGAAGCTGCGCTTGTGGAAATGCAGGCGATCAACGCAGAGATCTGGGCGATCGCCAAGGACTATGGAATGCCGCTCTAAAGCGGGCAGGGGATTACAAAGGCGCCGCGAGCAAGCTCAGTTGCGCATCTGGCGTCCCAGCGCCTCGGCCAGTTCCCACGGGTTCGTCGGCTTCGAGAAGACGGGAATTTCCGGCATGATCGACTGGAAGGCGAGCGGCAGCGGCTCGGCCGTGTTTACCACCAAGGGCACTTCGCGTTTCCACAGCTCGACGATCAGGGCTTCTGCCGATCCGTCGAGCAGGTTCATGTCGAGGATCGCGCCATCGACCGATACCGCATCATCGGACAGGGCGGCACGCGCCCGCGCCAGGGTCGCGAACGGGCCCGCAACCTGACCGCCCGCCTCCTCGACCGAGAAGGCGATGTCATAGGCGATGAATAATTCATCTTCTACAACGAGGACATTGCTGCCCTCGAGGCAAGAAATACTGCTCTGTAACATGGGCTATACTACCCTTTTATCAGGTCCATTGGCACGGTCATGCGAGCTTGGAACCCGTCGGGAACCCATTCGGTTCCATAGGTTCCGCGCAATTGGCCCTGAATTGTGAGGTCGATCAAGCGAGACCCGAAGCCGCTGTTGCTTGGTTGCACCAGTTCCCCGGGGTGGCCGCTTTCCCGCCAGTCGAGTTCGAGCTGGCCCGACGCCTCGCGCCAAGTCAGCTCCAGACGCCCCGCATCATGCGACAGCGCCCCGTATTTCACCGCGTTGGTCGCCAGTTCGTGGATCACCAGCGCGAGGTTGGTCGAGCCCGCATGGTTCAGCGCGATATCGGGACCGTCGAAGATCAGCCGCGGATCGTCGAGATTGGTGTAGGGCGAGAGCACGCCCAGCAACAATTCACGCAGTTCGACCATGCCGCGGAAATTGCGTTCGGGCGTGGCGGTGGGATTGATCAGCTCATGGGCGCGGGCAAGCGCGCCGATCCGTTCGCGTAGCCCCCGCGCCATTTCCTCCGGCGTCTTCGCATGGCGCGCGGTCATGCCGACCAGCCCCGACATCATCGCGAAGGCGTTCTTGACCCGGTGGTTGAGCTCGCGCGTCAGCGTGTCGCGCGCCTGCGCGAGCTGCCGCTCCTCGGTCACGTCGCGCAGATAGGCGAGGATCGCGCCGTTGTCGGGATAAAGCCGCGCCTCCAGAATCCGGCCGTCGCGCCCGTCCTGATCGGCGACCGTTGGCACGCCGGTGCGCCGGGCCTCTTCCAGGGCGTTGGCGAGATTGCTGCCGATCAGATGCGGCGCGGTCTCCCAGAGCGACCGCCCGACCGCCTGTGCCTCCGTCTCGGCGCCCACCGACTCGCGGATGCGGGTGCGCATGACCGAATTGGCGAACCGGATTTTGTCCTCGCTATCGAGTTCGATGATCGCGTCGAAGGTGATCTCGTGGAAATGCGCGAGCCGCCGGTCGACGTCGGCCGCATGTTCACGCGCCGCGTTCAGATCCGAGATGTCGAGCGCGGTGGCCACGGCCACTGGCGGATCGCAATCGACCCGCTGCGCCGAGACGAGCAGATTGCGCTCTGGCCCGTCATGGGGCACGCAGCGCAGCTCCATATGGCTAACCGTTTCGCCATGCCGCGCCGCGCGCACGATGGGAAACTCGCTCAGGCTGAGCTTGCGCCCTTCCGGCGTGTAGGCGTCGAAGGGGAGCTGCTTGCTCACATCGCCGTCCTTCACGCCGAACATCTCGATCGCAGTGGCATTCAGATCGATTAGCCGGCCGGATCCCATTTCGGCCACGCCGACGCCGATCGGCATCTGGTCGAGAACGGCGCGGAACCGGTTTTCCTCACGATGGGCGACGTTGATCTGACGCCGCAGCCGGATTTCCGCCTCGACCCCGGCGGCGATGTCGGACAGCGCCTCGTATTCTTCTTGGGTCCACCGCCGCGCTTCCCGGTCGATCAGGCAGAACGCACCCAGCGGTTGCCCTTCGATCGTGCGCAGCGGCACCCCGAGATAGGCGGTCACGCCCAGATCGCGCACCGCACCATTGTCGCGCAGCACCGAGTCCTCGCGCGCATCGGGCACATTCAGCGGCGCATCCGACTCCACGACATAGCGGCAGAAGGAATGGCTAAGCGGCGTCTCGGAGGGGGCGTCCGGACCATCCAGCCCGGTTTGCGCCACGAAGACCTGCCGGTTCTCATCGACCATGGAGACCAGCGAGACAGGCACTCCGGTCACACGGGTGGCGAGCCGTGTCGCACGCTCGAAGATTTCCGCAGGCGCACTCTCCAGCAGGCCGGTCTCGCGCAACGACCGAAGGCGCGCCGGATCGGCGAGTTTGGACCGTTCTTCACCGGTCAGCGGAGGGGGAATAGAGGTGTTCATGCGCAGGCTCTCATAATTCCACCTATGCCCCGAAGAAACCCATTTCGCCCAGTGTCATTTGACACGGTTGCGATCACGATTTCCGCCAAACACGATTTTCTTCTACGTTTTTCGTGACGCGGTCGCTGTGTCGACGAATCGCAGAGCCAAGAGGTCGCGATCACCTGCATTCCGAAGGCGTCTTATGCTGAATTCGTAGCGCTTCCTAACGGGTGACGTTAGGTAAGGATTCGCGCAGGTTTGAGCAACCGGCAGGAACTGGCCTAGGCGCGCGACGAAGGCCCGTTCAGCAGGCCGTAGCAGGTGTCATCGTGCGCTGATCGAGCAGGAAATCGGTCACCATCGCGCCGATCCACATGCAGAACAGCGCCAGCCATGCGGTGCCTGCCAGAACGGAGGTGCCCGTCACGCCGTTGCCGATGGCGCAGCCGCCAGCGAGCATCGCGCCGAAGCCCATGAAGATCGCCCCGATCATCGAGCGCCGCATCACCGGCATCGAGTCGAAGCCCTGCCAGGCGAATTGACGCGAGAAGAGCGAACTCAGGAAAGCGCCCAGAACCACGCCGGGCACGAGGCCCACGTCGAACTCCAGCACCGAATTGCGGTCGAGGAAGAACATCAGCGTATTGGCCGAGGGGCCCGAGAAGGTGACCGAGTTCACCGGCACCGGGTCGAAGGCGACCTGGCTCAGCATGAAGGTCAGCACCCAGCCCACCGCGACGGCGAAGCCGACACCGGAGGCGAAAATCCACGTCTTTACGCCGATTTCGTTGCGCTTGGCCAGATACATGCCCGCGATGGCGAAGACGATGCCGACAGCCAGCCCGGTCCAGTCGGGAAGGTGCAGCGCGTCGAGGATATTCACGTTCTGCGCGCCGGTGATCCAGAGGCTGGCCAGCCGGTCACGCAGCGGCGCAAGGATGCCCTTGAGGCTCATCGTGGCGGTCACCGCGAAAATCAGCCCCGAGACGACCGAGCGCAGGTTGCCCGTCGCCGCCAGCACGAGAAGCCGCCCCGAACAGCCGCGCGACAGCACCATGCCGACGCCGAAGAGAAGCCCGCCGATGATCGCGCCCGACCACGAACCGGGCACCGACATCATCCGGCTGTCGCCCTGCCGGAACAGATCGAGCAATTGCGCGCTCTGCACCCAGACCAGCGCGGTCGAGAAGGTGAGAAACCACACCGCGACCTTGCCGCCCAGCTTGCCGCGCGCGAATTCCACCGTGGCGGCCCGCAGGCAGAAGTTGGATTTCTGCGCGGCCACGCCGAAGATAAGCCCGGTGATCACCCCGAAAAGCGCCGCCGTGGGGCCTTCGCCGATCCGCTCGATGAGTGCGATGATGTCCATGATCCGATCTCCCGTTCGCGCACGGGTTCTGCCAGAAACCGCAGAAACGCACATTGATCTGAGTCAGGTTGCACCTTTTGCAGGCTTGTCGCGGGTGGCGCGGTCGCGTCTAAGGAGAGGATGATGAAGTTCCGATCCGTCCCTCTCGACGAGGCCCACGAGCTGCCGCGCTGGCGCAGGCCCGAGGCGCTGCTCTACGTCATGGCCACCGCCATGCCGATCTCCTTCGCCACCTGGTCGGCACTCCTGAACAACTTCGTCATCGACGTGGTGAATTTCGACGGCGTCGATATCGGCTGGCTGCAGAGCTTCCGCGAAGTGCCGGGGTTCCTCGCGATCGGGGTGATCGTCGTGCTGTGGGTGATGCGCGAGCAGACGCTGGCCATCCTGTCGCTGCTGCTTCTGGGCGGGGCGACGGCGGTCACCGCGCTGTTTCCCAGCTTCGCCGGTCTGATCATCGTGACGCTGCTGTCTTCGATCGGGTTTCACTATTTCCAGACGGTGAACCAGTCGCTGCAATTGCAGTGGATCGACAAGGCCAAGGCGCCGCAGACCTTGGGCCGGATCGTGGCCATCGGCTCGGGCGCCTCGCTGGCGGCCTATGCGGTGCTGGTGCTGACCTGGAAGACGTTCAACCTCAGCTATGAGTTCGTCTACGCCACCGCCGGGATCGCGACGATGGTGATGATGGCGGCCGCCGCGCTGATCTATCCGCAATTCCACACCCGCGAGCCGCAATCGAAGAAGTTCGTGCTGCGTCGTCGCTACTGGCTCTATTACGCGATCACCTTCATGGCGGGCGCGCGGCGGCAGATTTTCGTGGTCTTCGCCGCCTTCATGATGGTCGAGCGCTTCGGGCTGCGGGTGGATGAGATCACCGCGCTCTTCCTGATCAACTTTGCGGTCAATATGGCCGCCGCGCCAGCAATGGGCCGCTTCGTGCATCGCTTCGGCGAGCGCCGGGCGCTGATCTTCGAATATGTCGGGCTGACGCTGCTGTTCCTCGCCTATGGCGGCATCTACTGGTTCGGCTGGGGCATCTGGCTGGCCTGCGCGCTTTACGTGGTCGATCACCTGCTTTTCGCGCTGGCCTTCGCGCAGAAGACCTATTTCCAGAAGATCTGCGACCCCGAGGATATCGCGCCCACTGCCGCCGTCGCCTTCACGATCAACCATATCGCGGCTGTCTTCCTGCCGGTGACGCTGGGCTATCTGTGGATGGTCTCGCCCGGCGCGGTCTTCGGGCTGGCGGCCTCGATGGCGGTGATCTCGCTGGGGCTCGCGCTGCTGGTGCCGCGTCACCCCTCGAAAGGCTACGAGACGGTGCTGCAAGGCCTCGGTCCGGTTCCGGCGTGACGCCCGCTTGAACTGGAAATTCCGCCGCTCCGCTCCTATCTGAGAGGGGCGCGAAAGGGAGATTTACCATGCTGTTCGGAAAGCCCGCCACCATTCCCACCAAGGCCGAAGCCCTGCCGGGCCGCGCCGAAGCGATGCCTCTGGCAGAGCCGCATTTCCTTTGGGGCCGCGACCTGCGGTCGCCCGTGCCTGAGGGCATGGAAGAGGCGATGTTCGGCATGGGCTGCTTCTGGGGCGTCGAGCGCATGTTCTGGAACACCGACGGCGTCTGGCTGACCATGGTCGGCTATGCGGGCGGCCCCACGCCCAACCCGACCTATCGCGAGGTCTGCACCGGCATGACCGGCCATAACGAGGTCGTCCGCGTGATCTACGACCCCGCCAAGGTCAGCTACGAAGACCTGCTGCGCGTCTTCTGGGAGGGCCACGACCCGACCCAAGGGATGCGTCAGGGCAATGACCGCGGCACGCAGTATCGTTCGGGCATCTACACCTACACGGATGCGCAGAAAGAGGCGGCCGAAGCCTCGCGCGACGCCTATGCCGAGCGCCTGCAGGCGGCGGGCTATGGCACGATCACCACCGAGATCACCGACGCGCCGCCCTTCTACTATGCCGAGGATTATCACCAGCAATATCTGGAGAAGAACCCCGGCGGCTATTGCGGCATCGGCGGCACCGGCGTGACCTGCCCGATCGGGTTGAACGCGTGATCTGATGCGTGTGCGCGCCGCTTGACGGCTCGCGCCAGCGGCCCTAAGCCCGGGCGCAACCATCCCGAGGAGCGCGCCCATGACCACCTTCACCGCCTTTACCACGCTGGCCGATCGCGAGGCCGCCGAGGCGCTGTCCGAACGTCTCGAAGAGCTCGATCCCGGCCCCTATGGCACTGGCGTGTTCGAGATCGAGGACGGGTCGGGCCGCTACGAAGTCTCGGGCTATTTCCTCGAGGCCCCCGACGATGTGGCGCTGGATCTGCTGGCGATCTCGCATGGGGCGCAGCCCTTCGTCGTCTCGGAAATCCCGGAAACCGATTGGGTCGCCCATGTGCGGCGCGAACTGGCCCCGGTGCGCGCGGGCCGCTTCTTCCTCTATGGCAGCCATGACGAGGACAAGATCCCCGCCGATGCGATCGCGCTGCGGATCGATGCGGCGATGGCCTTCGGGACGGGCCATCACGGGACCACCTCGGGCTGCCTGACCGCGCTCGACGATCTGGCGAACGAGGGTCACACCTTCCACAATGTCGCCGATATCGGCTGCGGCACTGCCGTTCTGGCGATGGCGGCGGCGAAGCTCTGGCCCGAGCCGGTGCTGGCCTCCGATATCGACCCGGTCGCGGTGGAGACGGCGGCGGCGAATGTCGCGGTGAATGATCTCGAGGGCCGCGTGATCTGCATCGAGGCCGCGGGCTTCGGCGATCCGCGCCTGAACGAGGCCGCGCCCTTCGATCTGATCTTCGCCAATATCCTCAAAGGCCCGCTCGTCGCGCTCGCCCCCGAAATGGGTCGCAACTGCGCCGAATCAGGCTTCGTGATCCTGAGCGGAATCCTCAATGAGCAGGCCGATGAAGTCGTCGCCGCCTATCAGGCGCAGGACTTTGTTTCCCATTCGCGTAAGGAATTCGGCGAATGGACGACATTGGCCATGCAGCGCGCCTAATCCGCCACAAATCCGCTCTGATTGCTGTAAGGATTGCTTTACCCTGACCTGAGAAATTGCCTTTGGGGGCATCGCAGTTAACGGGGTTTGCCATGCGCGATCCACAAATCGAGTCTTTTGAAAAGCGCCTGCATCGGATCGACCAGATCCATCAAGCAGGCGGTGCATTCGAGGCGTCCGGTGCATTGGGGCGCAGCTATTTTGATTCCATGCGCCCGAAGTCGCGCCGCAGTTTTCCGCTGCGCGGTGTGGCGCTGATCTTTGCCGGTGTTCTGCTGGTGAAGGGCGCGATGCTCGCGCAGGTGGGTCAGGAGAGCTACGAGGCGCGCGTTTCAAGCCTCGCGAACGGCTCGCAATTCGAACGGGTGGGGGCTTGGGTGATGCATGCCGACCCGATCACCCGCAAGATCGCCGGGCTGCTCGCGCCGTATATCGGCTGAACGCCAAAGCCACTACGCCATAAAGAAAGGGCTGCGCCGTTGCCGGGGCAGCCCTTTTCGCATGACCTGTCGGTCGCGTTAGCGCAGGCGCGCCACGTCGAGCCGGGTCAGGCCGATATCGTCCAGCGCGCGGTCGCTGAGCTTCATCAGAGCCTTGCGGGTGACGCGCGCGTCGTTCCAGTCGTGCAGGGCTGCGATCAGCGAGGTAAAGACGCTCGGTCGGGCGCTGCGGCTCATGCGGGTGTTGATATCCATCGAAGCCATGGGGAGGATCCTTCGTTCACAAACTGCTCAAGTTTCGGGCATTCCATCTTCTGAAGCGCAGATAAGACTGGCAGGGCGCGAAAACAATCTCAGTTTTGACAGCCCCGCCATGCAGGAATCGCATGTGATATGAGCCCGGTTTTTGCATCGCCTCTGGCCGATGTTCCCTTTTCGTGCTAGTTCTTGCGAAACAACACGAGAACGAGGCAGGGCAGATGCGGGTGATCGGGATCGATCCGGGGTTGCGCAATCTCGGATGGGGCGTGATCGAGATGGACGGATCGCGGCTCAGGCATGTCGCGAACGGGATTCTCCATTCCGAAGGCAAGGATTTGGCAAAGCGCCTGCTGGTGCTGCACGAAGGGCTGAGCGCGGTCATCGCGACCCACGCCCCCGAGGCGGCGGCGGTGGAGCAGACCTTCGTCAACAAGGACGCGGTGGCGACGCTGAAACTGGGGCAGGCGCGCGGCATTGCGCTTCTGGCCCCGGCGCAGGCCGGACTCGAGGTCGGCGAATACGCCCCCAACGCGATCAAGAAAACCGTCGTCGGCGTCGGCCATGCCGACAAGACGCAGGTGCAGCATATGGTGCGCCATCAACTGCCCGGCGTGCAGTTCGAAGGGGCCGATGCGGCCGATGCGCTCGCCATCGCGATCTGCCACGCCTTCTATCTGCAATCGGCGGCCCGGATGAACGCGGCGCAGCTTTCCCGCGATGCCTTGGGCACAACGCAACGGAGGCGCGCATGATCGGTCGCATTGCAGGCGTCATCATCCACCGCGCGCTCGACCACGTCATGATCGACGTGCGCGGCGTAGGCTATGTCGTCCATGTCAGCCAGCGCACCGCGCAATCGCTGCCGCCCGTGGGCGAGGCCTGCGCGCTCTATACCGATCTGTTGGTGCGCGAGGATCTGCTGCAGCTGTTCGGCTTCCCGACGCTGTTGGAGAAGGAATGGCACCGGCTGCTGACCTCGGTGCAGGGGATCGGCGCGAAAGCCTCGCTCGCGATCCTCGGCACGCTCGGCGCGGACGGTTTGGGCCGCGCAATCGCGCTGGGCGACTGGTCGGCGGTGAAATCCGCGCCCGGCGTTGGCCCGAAACTTGCGCAGCGCGTGGTGCTGGAACTGAAGGAGAAAGCTCCGACCGTCATGGCGATGGGGGCGGAGTTCACCGTTGATGCCACCCCCGAGGTGATTGAGGATACGCCCGCCAAGAAGCCCGCGAAGAAATCCGCGCCAGCTGCCGCGCCGAAGGTCAACTTCACCGCCGAGGCGATTTCCGCGCTGACCAATCTCGGTTATGCGCCGTCCGACGCGGCCGGTGCCGTCGCGCAGGCCAATGACGACCCGGAGGTCACCGACACGGCGAAGCTGATCCGCGCCGCCCTGCGACTTCTTGCCCCGAAGGATTGACCTCTTCCTCTTGGGATAAATATCCCGGGGTGCGGGGCAGAGCCCCGCTTGCTCCCCTCCGCCAAAGGCGCGACAGTAAATGACGATGAGCGAACCTGATCCCACCCTGCGGCCCGACCGCCTGCCCGAAGACGCCGACCGCGCTCTGCGCCCGCAGGCGCTGGAAGAATTCACCGGTCAGGCCGAGGCCCGCGCCAATCTGCGCGTCTTCATCGAAAGTGCCAAGATGCGCAGCCAGGCGATGGATCACACGCTGTTCCACGGCCCGCCCGGTCTGGGCAAGACGACGCTGGCTCAGATCATGGCGCGCGAGCTCGGCGTGAACTTCAAGATGACCTCGGGGCCGGTGCTGGCCAAGGCGGGCGATCTCGCCGCGATCCTGACCAATCTCGAGGCGCGCGACGTGCTGTTCATCGACGAAATTCACCGGATGAACCCGGCGGTGGAGGAAGTGCTCTACCCCGCGATGGAGGATTTCGAACTCGATCTGGTGATCGGCGAGGGGCCTGCCGCGCGCACCGTGCGGATCGAGCTGCAGCCCTTCACGTTGGTCGGCGCGACCACGCGGCTCGGACTGCTGACGACGCCGCTGCGCGACCGGTTCGGCATCCCGACGCGGCTGCAGTTCTACACCGAAGACGAGCTGGACCTGATCGTGACGCGTGGGTCGCGGCTCTTGGGTATTCCGTCCGACCCCGAGGGCACCCGCGAGATCGCCAAGCGCGCCCGCGGCACCCCGCGCATCGCGGGCCGTCTGCTGCGCAGGGTCGTCGATTTCGCGCTGGTCGAAGGCGACGGGCGGCTGACCCGCGAGATCGCGGACCGCGCGCTGACGCGGCTCGGTGTCGACAATCTCGGTCTCGACGGCGCGGACCGGCGCTACATGATGCTGATGGCCGATCATTACGGCGGCGGCCCCGTGGGGGTGGAGACGCTCTCGGCCGCGCTTTCGGAAAGCCGCGACGCAATCGAGGAAGTCATCGAACCCTACCTGCTGCAACAGGGCCTGATCAGCCGCACCCCGCGCGGGCGGATGCTGGGCGCGCGGGCGTGGCGGCATCTGGGGCTGGAAGCGCCGAAACCCGCCACCCCGCAGACGGACCTCTTTGGCGATGGCTGACCCCTTGGCACGTTTCGAGATCACCGAGGCGGAGATCGACCGCGTCGTCGCGCGCTTCTACGAGCGTGTGCGCGAGCACGCGATGCTCGGTCCGGTCTTTGCGGTGCATGTCACCGACTGGCCCACCCACGAGGACAAGGTCGCGCGGTTCTGGAAGAACGCGATCCTGCGCAAACCGGGCTATGACGGCTCGCCCATGCAGGTCCACCGCGCGGCAGGCAATGTGCGCCCGGGCATGTTTTCGACTTGGCTTGCGGAGTTCGACAAGGTGCTGAGCGCGGAGCTCACGCCCGAACAGGCGGCGGGCTGGTCGGCGCTGGCGCATCGGATCGGCATGAGCCTGCGGCAAGGCGTGGTCGAACGCGAAACCTTTGCGGGCGGTATTCCGAAGCTGAAATAGGCGAGGGGGCTCTGCCCCCGCCATGACGGCCCTTCGCTTGCGCTTCGGGCGTTCGGCGGGGCGTCCTTCCACTGGAAGGCCGCTAGACCCGCCTCACCCCCCGAGATATTTCTGCCAAGAGGAAGAGGCTCAGTCCTCTTTCTTGCCGAAGACCCCGGTAAGCGATCGCCCGATCAGGTTGGTCACGCGGGGCTTTTGCAACTTGCGGAAGGGCATCGGGCGGCAGACCTCCAGCGCGGCGATGCCGACGCGGGCGGTGAGCGCGCCGTTGATGACGCCTTCGCCGAACCGGCGCGAGAGTTTCGAGACCAGATGGCCGCCGGTGACGGTCTCGATCAGATCGTCGCCCGCCGCCACAGCACCGGTCGCGACGAGATGGGTCATCACCGTGCGCGCCAGCCGGATCGAGCCAAGCGTGCCCGAGCGCCCGCCATAGATTTCCGCGATGCGCCGGATCATCCGCAGGTTCGCGGTGAGCGCGGTGAAGACATCGGCCAGCGCCAGCGGCACGACCGCGGTCACCGTGGCGACGGTACGCGCGGCGGCCTCGATCTCCAGCCGCGCGGCCGCGTCGAGCGGGGCCATCAGCTCGGTCTCCGCTAGCCCCATCAGCGTGTCGGTGTCGAGCACCTCGCCCGTTTGCTCGGCCAGCCGCTTGCGCGCCCAATCCATCTCGGGCCGCGCCGAATAGAGGCCCGAGACATGGGCCGTCACCTTGCGCGCGCGGCTTAGGTCGTCGGCGCTCAGCGCCTCGGAGACTTCCTTGTGGACCTTGTCGAGGCGGGCCAGCCTTGAAAACGCGGCGATCTCGCGCCCGGTGATCAGCAGCGCGCCAAGCGCGAAGGCAGCGACCAGCCCGGTGCCGATCCAGCCGAGGATCGGATGGGTGGCGAACAGCCCGTCGATGAAACGCCAGAGCGCGACGGAGATCAGGAAGCCCACCAGCGCCACGCTCGCGCGCCAGAAGAACCGCACGATGGGCGAGGTGCGCCGCGCCCCCAGCCGGGTTGCGATCTGCATGGCGCGGCCTTCGAGCCGCTCCTCGGTCGCATGCGGCATATCCTCGATCGGCGCGGCCTCGGCGGGTGAGGGCGCGTCCTCGATCTCGATCATCACCGGTTTTTTCATAGCTTGTCCCCGATCAGGAAATCGGCCGCGCGGTCGAGCCGGATATGCGGCGGGCCTTCGCCGGGTCGCAAGATCACCGGGGCCGGGGCGAAGTTCATGATCGAATAGTCCTCGTCGAGCCACGCGGAGGCCCCTTGCGCCGCGGGCGAGAGAAGCTGCGCCGGGTCGGCGGGCAGTTCGCCGGGATAGAGCGCGACCGACTTGCCACTCTCCAGCCGCCCGCGCACGGCCTGCAATTCCGCCCCGTCATGCGAGAGGGTTTCTTCCGTGGTGCTGCGCAGCGCCGCGATCGACAGGGCCAGCGTCTTCGCGCCCGCGAAATCGGCGCGGTCCTTGGCTTCGCGCAGCAGCGCGCCGGTGATCGCGGTGAGGCGGGCGTGTTGGGTGTGGTGCAGGTGATCGGCCTTGGTGGCGGCGAAGAGGATTTTCTCGACCCGCTTGCCCCCGATCAGCGAGGTCAGCCAGCTTGCGCGCCCCGGGCGGAAGGCCATCAGAATATCCGCCATCGCCTGCCGCAGATCGTCGAGCGCAGCGGGCCCCGAATGGATCGCGCCCAGCACGTCGACCAGCACCACCTGCCGGTCGATCTTGGCGAAATGGTCGCGGAAGAAGGGGCGTACGACCTCGCGCTTATAGGCATCGTAGCGGCGCTCCATCTCGCGCCGGAGCGAGCCGCGAGGGGCGTCACCCTCGGGCAGCGGCGCGAAGGTCAGCGCGGGCGATCCAGCCATCTCGCCGGGCAACAGGAAGCGCCCCGGCGTGCAGTCGGAGAACCCTGCATCGCGCGCCGCGACCAGATAGCGGGTGAAGCCCGCCGCCAGTGCCTTGGCCTGCGGCTCGGTGAATTCGGTCGTGCCATCCGCCGCCTCGGATTGCGCCAGATACTCCGCGCCTTGCGGACGGTTCGGCAGAGGCGCCAGCGCCTCCGCAGACCACTCGGCATAGCTTTTGTCCATCAGCCCGAGATCGAGCAGCCATTCGCCGGGATAATCCACGATGTCGAGATGCACGACGCGCGGCCCGCGCACCGCGCCCAGCATCCCGCGCGGCTGGATGCGGAAGGACAGCCGCAGCTCCGAGACCGCGCGCGTGCCGTCCGGCCAATGTGGCGACGGGCCGGTCAGGGCGGCAAGGTGGCTCTCATAGTCGAAGCGCGGGACGGTGTCGTCGGGCTGCGGCTGCAGATAGGCGGCGGTGATATCCGAGGCGGCCCCCAGCGCAGGCATCCGCCCGCGATCCAGCAGGTTCGCGACCAGCGAGGTGATGAAGACGGTCTTGCCCGCGCGCGACAGACCCGTCACGCCGAGCCGGATCACCGGCTCGAACAGCGCCTCCGAGACCGAATGGCCCATGCCCTCGATCCCGCGCGTGATCCCGTCCGCAATGTCGGAAATGCCCAAAGCCCGGCCCCTCGTTCTTGTTCACGCACAAGATAAGCAGCGGTGAGTATTAATGAAAGAGAGGGCGGACACGCGGCCCGCCCTCTGAACTGTCCTTCCGCTTCGGCTCGGTCTCAGACCGCCAGGCAGATATATTTCATCTCGAGATAATCCTCGACGCCGTGATGCGAGCCCTCGCGGCCCAGACCGGATTGCTTCACGCCGCCGAAGGGCGCGACCTCGGTCGAGATCAGGCCGGTGTTCACGCCGACGATCCCGTATTCCAGCCCCTCCTGCACGCGGGTGATGCGGCCCACATCGCGGGCGTAGAAATAGCTCGCAAGACCGAAGATCGTGTCATTGGCCTTGGCGATCGCCTCCTGCTCGGTCTCGAACTTGAAGAGCGGGGCGACCGGGCCGAAGGTCTCCTCATGCGAGACCTTGGCCTCCTGCGTGACCCCGGTTAGCACGGTCGGCTGGAAGAAGGTGCCGCCCATTTCGTGACGCGCGCCGCCGGTGACGATCGAGCCGCCATGCTTGAGCACGTCTTGAATATGCTCCTGCACTTTCTCGACCGCCTCCTCGTTGATCAGCGGACCGGCCTCGACGCCTTCCTTCAGGCCGTCGCCCACCTTGAGGGCGTTGACGGCCTTGGCCAGCTTCTCGGCGAAGGCATCATAGACCCCGGACTGGACATAGATGCGGTTGGCGCAGACGCAGGTCTGACCGTTATTGCGGAATTTCGACGCCATCGCGCCTTCGACCGCCGCATCGAGATCGGCGTCGTCGAACACGATGAAGGGGGCGTTGCCGCCCAGCTCCATCGAGCATTTCATCACCTGATCCGCCGCCTGACGCAGCAGGATGCGGCCCACCTCGGTCGAGCCGGTGAAGGTCAGCTTGCGCACGGTGTGGTTCTCGCAGAATTCCTTGCCGATATCGGAGGCTTTCGCGGAGGTGATGACCGAGAGGATGCCTTTGGGCAGGCCCGCCCGTTCGCCCAGCACCGCCATCGCGAGCGCCGAGAGCGGCGTCTCGGAGGCCGGACGGCAGACGAAACCGCAGCCCACGGCGAGCGCCGGGCCCGCCTTGCGCGCGATCATCGCGTTGGGGAAGTTCCACGGGGTGATCGAGGCTGCGACCCCGATCGGCTGCTTGATCACGGTGATCCGCTTGTCGCGCTGATGGCCCGGGATCGTCTCGCCATAGACCCGCTTGGCCTCCTCGCCGAACCACTCGATGAAGCCCGCGCCATAGGCGATCTCGCCCTTCGCCTCGGCGAGCGGCTTGCCCATCTCGGCGGTCAGGATCGCGCCGAGATCGTCCTGGTTCTCCATCATCAGGTCGTACCATTTGCGCATGATCTGCGCGCGTTCCTTGCCGGTGCGCGCGGACCAGTCCTTCATCGCTTCGTCGGCGGCAGCGATGGCGCGGGCGGTTTCGGCGCGGCCGAGGTCGGGCACGGTGCAGATCACGTCGCCCCGCGCGGGGTTGGTCACATCGAAGGTGGTGCCGTCATCGGCATCGACCCATTCGCCCGCGACGAAGGCCTTGGTCGCCAGAAGCGAGGGGTCCTTGAGGATGGATTTGAGGTCGGTCTTGTCGTCGAGCATGATGTCCTCCGAAGGGCTGGATGGGTCGTCCGGTCAATGCGCCGGGCTTTTTGATGTTCCGAAACGGCTGCGCCAGCAGGGCTGCAGATCGCCGGGGTGTTCTTTGGCTTCATAGATGGCGCGGGCGATGGCGCGGGCAAGCACGCAAGACGCCGCATGGCCAAGCTGGAACGGATCGCGGACCGGATCGGTCAGGGGCTTCTCGCCGGTCGCGGCGGCGAAGATCAGATCGCCGTCGAGCGGTGTATGCGACGGAACGATGGCCCGCGCCATGCCGTCATGGGCGGCCGTGGCCATGCGCTGCGCCTGCGCTTGCGTGAGCGCGGCATCGGTCGCGACGATGGCGATGGTCGTGGCCTCGCCCTGACGTTTCATCGGTTCGGGCATCGCGCTCGGATCATGCTGGGGCGCAGGGCCGAAACCGCCGAACTCGCCCGCGATTTCCCAAGGTGCGGCCCAGAAATGCGGGCCCTCGCCGACGGTCACCGAGCCAAGCGCATTCACCGCCACCAGCGCGCCCACCGTGAAGCCGCTCTCCAGCACGGCCGAGGCCGACCCGAGCCCGCCTTTGAAGGTCCCGGTCATCGCCCCGAAGCCCGCCCCGGAGCTGCCGATCTCGAACCGCTCCGTGGCGGCCTCGAGCGCCGCGCGCCCGAGCCCGGGATAGGGCGTGTCGGCCCAACTCTTGTCGCCACCGTTGAGTAGATCGAACAGGATCGCGCCGGGCACGATCGGCACGCGCTGATCGCCCACCGCGAAACCGCGGCCTTGGGTCCGTAGCCCCGCCATCACGCCGTCGCAGGCACCCAGCCCGAAGGCCGAGCCGCCCGAAAGCACCAGCGCATCGACCTCCTGCACCAGCTTGTCCGGCGAGAGCAGGTCCGTCTCCCGCGTCCCCGGCGCGCCGCCCATAACCTGCACCGCAGCCGTGAAGGGGCACTCGCCCAGCAGCACGCTCACGCCCGAGCGCAGCTCTGCATCCTCGGCATTGCCCACGCGCAGCCCGGCGATATCGGTGATCAGATTGTTCGGCCCTGCCTTCATCTTCCTCTTGGTCCAAATATCCTGGGGGTTTGGGGGCAACACCCCCAACTCAATGCCCTGCGTTCAGATACAGCGCCCGCCATCGACCTCCATCGCGACGCCGGTGATCATGCTCGCCTCGTCGGAGCACAGGAACAGCGCCGCATTCGCCATGTCCTCGGGGGTCGAGAACCGCCCCAGCGGGATGGTCGAGAGAAACTTCGCGCGGATCTCAGGCGTGTCCTCGCCCATGAAGCTTTTCAGAAGCGGGGTCTCCCCGGCGACCGGGTTGATCGCGTTGACGCGGACCCCGGAGGGCGCAAGCTCCACCGCCATCGCCCGGGTCGCGGTGATCATCCAGCCCTTCGAGGCATTGTACCAGCTCAGGTTCGGCCGCGGGCTGACGCCGGCGGTGGAGGCCACGTTCAGGATCGCACCCGCGCCGCGCGCCTTCATCCCCGGCACGATATGGCGCGCCGTCAGATAGACCGATTTCGCGTTGACGGTGAGGACGCGGTCGAACTCCTCCTCGGTCACCTCCTCCATCGGCTTGGGCAGATGGGTGGTCCCGGCATTGTTCACCAGAATGTCGATCTGCCCGAACGCCTCGCGCGCCGTCTGCGCCAGTGCGGCGACATCCGCATCGCGGCTGACATCCACGGTGCAGGCCACGCCGCCGATCTCATCCGCGATGGCCTGCGCGGCCTCGGCGTTGAGATCCGCGACCAGAACCCGCGCTCCCTCGGCGGCGAAGCGGCGCGCGATCCCAGCGCCGAAGCCCGAGCCCGCGCCGGTGACGATCGCGCTTTTGCCTTCCAGTCTCATCGGTGCTCCTCCTCGGGGCCTACTGTTGTCGCAGGACACATCGGGTGCAAGGGGGCTCTGCCCCCCGGCCTGCCAGCCCTTCGCTTGCGCTTCGGGCGTTCGTCGGGGCGTCCTTCCACTGGAAGGCCGCTGATCCCGCCTCACCCCCTGGATATTTCCGCCAAGCCGAAACCCTCAGCCATGCCAGGCGGCGACGGTTTTCAAGGTGGAGAAGCCGTAGAGCGCCTCGAACCCTTTCTCGCGCCCGTGTCCGGATTTGCCGACGCCGCCGAAGGGAAGCTCCACGCCGCCGCCCGCGCCGTAATTGTTCAGGAAGACCTGACCCGCACGGAGCCGCCGCGCGAGCCGCATCGTCCGCCCGCCATTCTCCGACCAGACCGAGGCGACGAGCCCGTATTCTGTGCCATTCGCAATGGCGAGGGCCTCTTCTTCGTCCTCGAAGGGAATGACGATCTGCGCCGGGCCGAAGATTTCCTCCTGCGCGAGCCGATGCGCGCCGTGGCCACCGCCGATCAGGGTCGGCGCAACGTAATGACCGCCTGCGGGGACATCCTCGGCGATCCGGCCTTGGGCCGCGATAGTGAGGTCGGAGGCGAGCGCCAGATACCCCTCGACGATCTCTTTCTGCCGCCCCGAGATCAGCGGGCCGAGGTCGTGATCGCCAAGCGCGGGCCCCGCCGTCAGGCCGCGATAGCGCGCGGCCATTTTCTCCAGCACCTCGTCATAGCGGCCGCGCTGCACGAGAATGCGCGACGAGGCCGAACAGGTCTGCCCGGCATTCTGGATGCCTGCATTCACGAGGAAGGGCAGCGCGCGGTCGAGATCGGCGTCTTCGAAGACGAGCTGCGGGGACTTGCCGCCAAGTTCCAGCGTGACGGGCACGGCATTCGCCGCGGCGGCGGCCTGAATGTGCTGGCCGACCGCGACCGATCCGGTGAAGGAGATATGCTGGATGCCGGGATGGGCCGAGAGCGCGGCCCCGGCCTCCTCTCCCAGACCCGGAACGATATTAAGTGCACCGGCTGGCATCCCCGCTTCTTGCGCGATCCGCCCGAAGGCCAGCGCGGTGAGCGAGGCTTCCTCGGCAGGTTTTACGACCGCCGCGTTGCCCATCGCCAAGGCGGCTGCGACCGAACGCCCGATGATCTGCATCGGGTAGTTCCACGGCACGATATGCGCGGTCACGCCATGCGGTTCGCGCAGCGTGTAGGCGGTGTAGCCGTTGAGATAGGGGATCGTCTCGCCCATCACCTTGTCGGCGGCCCCGCCATAGAATTCGAGATAGCGCGCCAGTGCCGCCACATCGGCACGCGCCTGCGTCAACGGTTTGCCGACATCGAGCGCCTCGATCACGGCCAGATCCTCGGCATGGGCCAGCACGAGCCCGGACATCTTCAGCAGGAGCCGCCCGCGTTCCGCTGCGCTCAGCTGCCCCCAGTCGCCTGCAAGCGCCGCCTGTGCGGCCTCGACCGCCGCGTCGATCTCCGGCTTGCCGCCCCGGGCGATCTGCGCCATCTCGCGCCCATCCGAGGGGCATTCCACGGAAAGGCACGCATCGGGCTTGCGCCAGACGCCTCCGATCAACATCTCCTCGGGATCGAACCAAAGCGGCAAACTCATGCGCGGCACCTCCTCTTGTCACGCGATTTCGCAGCACGCTCGGCGCGCGCGCGCGGAAAATCAAGAGGGCAGGAATCTGCCGGACGCGATCAGATCACATTCATGTGAGTGTGAGTGGAGGGAACTTTCCCCTATCTAGCCCCTTAAATGACGGAACCGGGCCGAAGGCCCACCGAAAAAGAGACAGGAAAATTGCAAGTGACCGCGAGTTATTCGACGCTCAAACGCGCAATCCGCCCGGCCATGCTCTTCGGGCTGGCTGGCATCTTGGCAGCCTGCGCGAGTGCGCCGGAACAGCGCTACGCGCAACCGACCCAGTCGACGAAGGCCGTGCCCTCCGAATATCAGGCGCGCGAGGATGACGGGAAAACCATCCCGGCGATCAATCCGAAATATCTGGTAGAGCGGAACCGTCGTCAGATCGTGCCCTATCACGGGCCAGAAGCTGTCGGGACGATCGTCGTCGATCCCTATGCGCGTTTCCTCTATTACATCACCGAGCCGGGCAAGGCAGAGCGCTACGGCATCGCGGTGGGCCGCGACGGCAAGACCTTCTCGGGCGATGCCACGATCAAGCGCAAGCAGGAATACCCGAGCTGGACCCCGACCCAGAACATGATCCAGGAAGATCCCGACCTCTACGGGCCGCTGAAAGACGGTCTGCCGGGCGGTCTGGACAACCCGCTGGGCGCGCGCGCGCTCTATCTCTACCAGGGCAACCGGGATACCTATTACCGGATTCACGGCACGATGGATCCGTCCTCGATCGGGCGTGCGACGTCGGCTGGCTGTATCCGCCTGTTCAATCAAGACATCATCGACCTGTTCTCGAAAGTGCCGAAGGGCACGCCGGTGAAGGTGCGCAGCCGCGCCGAGAGCCTCGAGATGGAAGGCCCGGTCGTGCAGCTGCATTCGGGCTATGTGGTCTCCGCCTATAATCAGGTGGCGATCAATGAGGACGAGGCCGCGTGGAAAGCGGGCCAGATCCCCGATCAGCAGAAGGTCGAGGAAGAGCAGCATCAGGCGTCGGTCGCGATGGCCCAAGAGGTCGGCGGCTCGGGCGAGACTGCCAGCTCCACCGTCGATTGCGGCTATTCCGGCACCGGCACCTGCGTCGACACCATCAACTGATCGAGCCGATTTTCGAGATGATACTCACGGCGCGGGGGCAACCTCGCGCCGTTTTTCGTGCGCCGCGGCCCTTCCAGAACCGCGCCAAATCGCGCGATACGCGCCCCGATGCCGCAGCGTTTGCGCGTTCACGTCTTTCCTTGCGGGCCGGGTGACGCTAGGACTCGCGCGCAAGCAGATCAGGAGGATGCCATGAGCGTCACCGGAACCACGCGGCAGAAAATGCCCGCAGATATTCTCGCGATGAAGGGCGGCGCGCCGATCGTTTGCCTGACCGCCTACACCACGCCGATTGCGAAGCTGGTCGACAGCCATTGCGATCTCGTGCTGGTCGGCGACTCGGTGGGCATGGTGCTCCACGGGCTGCCTTCGACGCTGGGCGTGACGATGGAGATGATGATCCTCCACGGTCAAGCGGTCGCACGCGGCCTGTCGAATGCGCTGATGGTGATCGACATGCCGTTCGGGTCGTATGAGGAAAGCCCGGCGCAGGCGCTCCGCAACGCCTCGCGCCTGATGGCCGAGACCGGCGCGGGGGCGGTGAAGCTCGAAGGCGGGGCGCATATGGCCGAGACCATCGCCTTTCTGACCGCGCGCGGTATCCCGGTGCAGGCCCATATCGGGCTGACCCCGCAATCGGTGAACACGCTGGGCGGCTACAAGGTGCAGGGCCGCGGCGACAGCCGGGCGCGTCTGGTCAAGGATGCGAAGGCGGTTGCCGACGCAGGCGCCTTCTCGGTGGTGCTGGAGAAAGTGCCGCAGGGGCTGGCCGATGAGATCACCGCGATGGTCGCTATCCCCACCGTCGGCATCGGCGCGGGCGCGGGCTGCGACGGGCAGGTGCTGGTGGTCGATGACATGCTGGGCCTCTTCACCGATTTCAAACCGAAATTCGTCAAGCGTTTCGGCCAGCTTGGCCAGAAAGCCGAAGCCGCCGTCGCCGATTACGCAGCCGAGGTGCGCGACCGCAGCTTCCCGGCAGCCGAGCATAGCTTCGCCGATGAGGTGAAGAAATGACGCAGGTGATCCGCAAGGCCGCTGAACTGCGCGACAAGGTGGCGGCGTGGAAACGCTCGGGGATGCTGGTCGGCGTGGTGCCGACGATGGGCGCGCTGCATGACGGCCACCTCAGCCTCGCCCGCGCCGCGCGCAAGCAATCGGACCGCGTGATCGTGACGGTCTTCGTGAACCCGATGCAGTTCAACAACGCCTCGGATCTCGATAAATACCCGCGCGACGAGGCACAGGATCTGGCGCTTCTGGAAGCGGAAGGGGTCGATGTGCTCTTCGCGCCGGGCGTGGACGAGGTCTATCCCGACGGGTTCGCGACCACCGTGTCCGTCGCGGGCATCACCGAGCCGCTGGAAGGCGCGTTCCGGCCCGGCCATTTCGACGGCGTGGCGACGGTCTGCTCGAAGCTCTTCGGCATGACGCAGGCAGGGCGCGCGTTCTTCGGTGAGAAGGACTGGCAGCAACTGCAGGTCGTCCAACAGCTCACCCGCGATCTCAACATGCCGATCCGCATCATCGGCTGCCCGACCATCCGCGAAGAGGACGGGCTGGCGATGTCCTCGCGCAATGTGCGGTTGACGGCTGAGGAACGCGAATTGGCGCCGCGCCTGCATACGGTGATGCAGGAAGCGGCCGCGAAGATCCGCGACGGCGTGCCGGTCGAAGGTGCGCTCAACGATGCGAAAGCCGAGCTGAAAGACGCGGGCTTCGGGGCGCTCGATTATCTCGAACTGCGCACGGTCGACGGGCTGAAACCCGCGAAGGACCTGTCGCAACCGGCGCGGATGCTGGCTGCGATCTGGCTGGGCGATGTGCGCCTGATCGACAACATCGCGGTCTGATATCTCGAGGGGGCGCTGCCCCCGCGGCTCCGCCGCCCCCCGGGATAATTGGGCAAGCCCGAAGACGGAAATGATCCTGCTTCGCCTTGGTTGAAATATCCCGGGGTGAGGCGCGGCCCGCGCCGAGGGGCAGCGCCCCTAAGACCCCAGCAGTTCCGCCAGAACCAGCGCCATGACCTTCGCGCTGTCGGCCATATCCTCGATCCCGACCCATTCGTCGGGCTGATGGGCGAGCTCCAGTAGCCCCGGGCCGTAGGCGATGCAATTCTGCAGCCGCCCGATCCGGTCGATATGCTTCTGATCATAGGTGCCGGGCGAGACGACGTAAGCCGCCTCGCGGCCCAGCACGGCCTCGATCGCGGCGGCGGTGGAACGCACGATCGGCGCGCCCTTGTCGGTCATCGTGGGCTGCACCTCGAACAGGTCGCGGATTTCATAGCGGAAGCTGGGACGCTGGGCTTTCACGCGCTCCATCAGGTCGGTGATTTCGGCCTTCACCTCCGTGAGATCTTCCTCGATCAAAAAGCGGCGGTCGATCACGATGCGGCAGCGATCGGCGACGCAGGGCGTGGGCAGGCCGGTGTAATCGGCGCCCTCTTCCGGCGCGCCGCCATGGATCGAATTGACGTTCAGCGTCGAGGCCCGCGCGCCTTCGGGGATCACGGGCATCTCGGTCTGCTTGCCCAGAAGGAGCGGGTAGAGCGTCTCCTCCATCTCGCTCAGAACGGCGCTCATATGGCGGATCGCGCTGTCGCCCAGAAACGGCATCGAGCCATGCGCGATCCGGCCATGGGTCTCGATCTCGGCCCACCAGACGCCGCGATGGCCGAGGCAGATCTGGTCCTTGTGCAGCGGCTCGGGGATGATGACATGCTGCACGCGGGCGGGATCGAAGCGGCCCTGCTCGGCGAGATAGGCCACACCGCCATAGCCGCCCGATTCCTCGTCGGCGGTCGCGGAAATCTCGATGCTGCCCGCGAAATCGGGACAGATGGCGAGGAAGGCCTCCGCCGCGATCACCGAGGCCGCCAGCCCGCCCTTCATGTCACAGGAACCGCGCCCGTAGATGCGGTCTCCGTCGATCTCGGCTGCGAACGGATCGCGGGTCCAGCCATGGCCGATCTCGACCACGTCGTGATGCGAGTTGAAATGCACGCAGTCGCCCGGGCGCGCGCCCTCGATGCGGGCGACGAGGTTCCAGCGTGGATAGGTCTCGCTGTCGCCGGGCGCGCCATGGGCGCGGATCAGCTCGGTCGTGAAGCCGCGCTCGGAGAGATAGGCGGCGAGGAAGTCGCATATTTCGCGGTAATTGCGCCCCGGCGGGTTCAGTGTCGGGATGCTGATCAGTGCCTGCGTCAGCGCGATCAGTTCGTCGCGGCGCGCGTCGATGGCGGATTTCAGGCGGGTGGCGAGGTCCATACCCAAGGCTAGCGCCGGGCGCCGCCGCGGGCCAAGCGAAAACGCAAGGACTGAAAACACATGGCTTTTACCGCCCCCGCGCGCTATTGCGGTGCAAATTCCTACGGAGGGACGGATGAACCTGTTCTTGGCCTTCGCGCTCGTGCTTTGCATTGCGGTCGGAGGGTGGCTGTCGAAATACGACTGGGCGAAGCTTTTGGCGCTGGTGCCTGTCGCGATGATCGTGCCCGCTTTCTACATGACCGGCACCGCCTGCGGTGCGGGCTTCGTGCTGCATTTCTTCTCCGACACGGCGAGCTGCTCGAACGGCTACGTGCCGCGCCAGATGTTCGCCGCGACCTATGTGCTCGCGCTGATCCCGGTCGCGGCTTCGGCCATCGTGATCAAGCTGATCCGGATCGGAATGGCGCGCCGGAAGGGCTGATCTGGTCAACCGCGCCGCCGCAGCCTAGGCTTGCGACAGCGAGGGGCAAGGAGGGCGCGCGATGCTGGCCTTGATTCGACTGGGGATCTTCGGGCTGATCGTGCTGACGATCCTGTTCTGGCTGGTGCGTCTCTATGCCCGGTCGGTCCGGCGCGAGGCGCTGGAAGAGGATTGGAACGAGGCCGCCGCCGAAGGCCGGGCCGAGACCACGCGCGATACCTTCGTCGAGGCCGGGATGCGGGACTATGAGAAGAGCCTTCTGCGCAAGCTGATCTGGCTGGTCTATGTCCTGCCGATCGTCGTGGTGGGGCTCATTATCTATCTGATGAATTACAGGTGAGAATCCGATGCGTTACGTGAAATGGGGCTTCTGGCTGGTCGTGATCGGCTTCGTCGCGGTGTTCCTGCATTACAACCTGCCGCGTCATGACATCGTGCGGATCGTCGGCACCGAGGTGCGCCGCGTCGATTTCGGCGAGAACTCGATCTTCTGGGCCGCGCCCGACGTCGGCACTGCGACCGCGACCAGCCGCGACGTGCGCTTCATCAACTCGGTGCGTCCCAACGGCAAGACGCTGGTCTTCCGCAACGAGGATACCGGCTGGGGCTGGCCGCCTTATTTCAAGCTCGACAGTTCGGACCTGCAGGCGCAGGCGGAGTCGCTGATCTCGACCTCGGCCGATCCGATCTGGGTGTCGGTGACGCGCTATGGCTGGCGCTCGCGCTGGCTGACGATCTATCCCAATGCGGTCGGGCTGAAGGTCGTGCCGGGGCCCGATACGCGGATCATTCCCTGGGGCAGCATCATCATCCTGACGCTGCTGGTCATCGTCTTGCTGACAATTCGGGCGATGTGGCGGCAGTTCCGCCAACGCTCGATCGATCCGCTATTCGAGGATGCGAGCGAGGCCTGGGACGATGCCGAGGAAGGCGCGAAGGGCTGGTTCGACCGCTTCATCGGGCGCAAGTGAGACGCGGGTGCAGGGCCGCCAGGCCGCGCCCGACTCAGACCGACGCTTAAACGCAAAAGCCCCGCCACAGAGTGACGGGGCTTTCGGTTAAACCTTGATCTGCGCTTAGGCGTTGGCGGCGCGGATCTGCTCGGCGGCGTCCTTGTTGAAGCTCACGCCTTTGGTCTCGAACAGCTGATCCAGCTCGCCCGAGAGGGTCATCTCGGTGATGATGTCGCAGCCGCCGACGAACTCGCCTTTGACGTAGAGCTGCGGGATGGTCGGCCAGTCCGAATAGTCCTTGATGCCCTGACGGATATCCTGATCCGCGAGCACGTTGACGTCCTTGTAGGTCACGCCCATGAAGTTGAGCACGCCCGCGACGCGGCTCGAAAACCCGCATTGCGGCATGTCCTTGGTGCCCTTCATGAAGAGAACGACGTCATTCTCAGAGATTTGCTGGGCGATTTGGTCTTGCGCGTTCATCGCTAAATCCTTTCTCCGTCCCGCTTGGAGACGTGTGTGAAATCACTCGGGCGCTTTGGTGGTCAAAGCGAGCGCATGCAGCACCCCGTTCGGCCCGTCCATCGCCCCTTTGAGCGCGGCATAGACCGCGCGCTGTTGCTGGACGCGGTTCTTGCCGCGGAAGCTCTCGTCGATGACCTCCGCTGCCCAATGATTCCCGTCCCCGGCGAGATCGGTGATCGTGATCTTGGCATCGGGGAATTCGGCCCGGATCAGGGCTTCGATGTCATGGGCTTCCATTGCCATAAATAGGGCTCCTCGTCCTTTGCCGCAAACTTAAGTGGCGCGGCGGCTGGCTGCAAGGGGATGCGCGGGGGCGCGGACCTATGCGGTGGCCGCTGGCGGGTGCAATCGCGACAGGAAGAACATGAGCGTCGCGATGACCACACTGCCGATGAACATCGCGGCGGCTCCGGCGGCCGTCACGGGCAGGGAATGGCCCGGCGCGCCGATCTCTCCGGCGAGCAGGAAGCACATGTTGATGTCGATCCCCATCAACGTGGTGCGGGGATGGGCGCGCAGCAGCGCACCGCCCGCGATGAAGGCGAAGGCGAGGATCAGAAGCTCGGTCTGATCGCCGCCCGACAGATGCGTGAGCCCGCGATAGGTGACGGCGGCGAGCACGCCAAGCGCGACACCGGGAATGAGGAAGCGCACGGCGGGGCGCGGATTCGGCATGGAGCCCAGAACCGAGGAGAAGACGATCACGGAAAGCGCGGCGGCCGTCGCGGCGGGGTGGGTGAAATGGGCGTCGATCAGCGTGGCCCCGCCGGTGAGCACCGCCACCGCCGCCATGCGCAGCCAAAGCTGCTGGGCGAAATGCGGGTTCGGGCGCGGCGGCATCGGCGCGCGACGGGCCGGCGTGAAGAGCCAGTTCACCGCCGTCACCGAGATGACGCCCAGAAGGGTGCAGGCGACCCGGTCGAGCGCGAGCGGGATCGCATCCGCGCCCATCCCCAGCGCGGGTATCACCACCACGCCGATCGTGATCGCCATCAGCGTGAAGCCATAGGCCCAATGCGTTCCGATCCGGTAGGCGATGCCGACACCCACGGCGGCGGTCAGTGCCACGGTTAGCGCGATTCCCGGCACGGGCAGCCAAGTCAGAGCGGCGATCCCGATGCCGGCGCCGACCAAGGTGCCTGCGACCCGCAGCACCGCGCGCAGGGCCATGTCTTCGCGATGGGGTTGGATCACCACCCAGATCGGCATCGCCGCCCAATAGATATTGGTCAGGCCCAGTAACCGGGCGGCAGTCAGGGCGAGCGTCGCGGCGAGGAACAGCCGGGCGGCATAGGCGAGCGTGGAACTTGTCAAAGCGGGAACCTGAAATCGGTGGATCGCCGCGACATTAGCTTGTGCGCGGGCGGTCAGGAACCGCCCGGCGCGCATGTCCGCTCTGCGTCAGGTCACAGAACTCAGGCGTCGATCGCTGCTTTGAACGCGCTGCGATAGAGGGTCGACAGCTCCTCAAGCGGGGCGCTGTCCGAACCGAAGCCGACCGTGTCGCCGCCGAAGCGACCCACGGTGTAAAGCGGCACGTCAGCCTTGCGGGCGGCGACCATCAGCGCCTCGGCCTGATCGAAGGAGCAGGCCACGAGGTAGCGGCCCTGATCCTCGCCGAAGAGCGTCGCGATGTCGTCTGCCTCGAGCGTAACGCCCAGACCCGCCTCTTCCGCCATCTCGAAAGCTGCAAGCGCGAGGCCCCCATCCGAGAGATCGCTCGCGCCTTTGACCAGCGCGCGGTTCTCGCGCAGGAACTCGCCATTGCGTTTCTCGACATCGAGATCGACCTCGGGCGCGTCGCCCGACTCGAGCCCGAAGGCTTCAAACGCCAGCGCGGATTGATCGAGGTGCCCCTTGGTCTCGCCGATCACCATCGCCACGTCGCCCGCCGTCGGCAGGCCCGCGATCAGCTCGTCGAGCGAGCTCAGCAGGCCGACCGCGCCGATGGTCGGCGTGGGCAGGATACCGGTGCCGTCGGTCTCGTTGTAAAGCGAGACGTTGCCCGACACGATCG
Source organism: Thioclava sp. ES.031 (assembly GCF_002563775.1). Lineage (NCBI taxonomy): Bacteria > Pseudomonadati > Pseudomonadota > Alphaproteobacteria > Rhodobacterales > Paracoccaceae > Thioclava > Thioclava sp. ES.031. Next base: position 379,998 of record NZ_PDJO01000001.1, read on the forward strand.
GCATGTCGAGCGCGCGCACCGCGGCGTCGATACCTTTGATGGCGCCCACGAACTGGCCCATGATCTCGGGCTTTTCGGGGTTGCCGAAGTTCAGGTTGTCGGTCGAGGCCAGCGGCTTCGCGCCCACGGCGGTCAGGTTGCGATAGGCTTCGGCCACCGCCTGCTTGCCGCCCTCGAACGGGTTCGCCTTGACGTAGCGCGGGGTCACATCGGCGCTGAAGGCCAGCGCCTTGTCGGTGCCGTGCACGCGCACGACGCCCGCGCCGAGCCCCGGACGGCGCACCGTGTCGCCCATCACCTGCGTGTCGTATTGCTCATAGACCCAGGACTTATGCGCGTAGTTCGGCGAGCCGATCAGCGCCTTGAGCGCATCGATCGCGCCGATCTCGGGCAGCGCCTCGCCAGCGGTCGCGACGGGCGTCTCGACCCACGGACGATCGTATTCGGGGGCTTCCGAGGACAGTTTCGACAGCGGCACGTCGGCTTTCACCTCGTTGCCATGCACGATCAGGAAGCGGTCTTCCGCGATGGTCTCGCCGACGATGGCGAAATCGAGATCCCATTTCACGAAGATCTCGCGCGCGATGTCTTCCTTCTCGGGGTTGAGGACCATGAGCATCCGCTCCTGGCTCTCCGAGAGCATCATCTCATAGGCGGTCATCGCGGCTTCGCGCTGCGGCACCGCGTCGAGGTTAAGCTGCACGCCGAGGCCGCCCTTGTCGCCCATCTCGACCGCGGAACAGGTCAGGCCCGCGGCCCCCATGTCCTGGATCGAGATCACCGCGCCGGTCTGCATCAGCTCGAGGCAGGCCTCCAGCAGGCATTTCTCGGTGAAGGGGTCGCCGACCTGAACGGTGGGGCGCTTCTCTTCGATCGTGTCGTCGAACTCGGCCGAGGCCATGGTCGCGCCGCCGACGCCGTCGCGGCCCGTCTTGGCACCTAGATAGACGACCGGCATGCCGATGCCGGACGCGGCGGAGTAGAAGATCTTGTCGGCATCCGCGAGGCCCGCCGCGAAGGCGTTCACAAGGCAGTTGCCGTTATAGGAGGGGTGGAAGCGCACTTCGCCGCCCACGTTCGGCACGCCGAAGCAGTTGCCGTAACCGCCCACGCCCTCGACCACGCCTTTCACGACATGGGAGGTCTTGGGGTGGTCGGGCATGCCGAAGCTCAGGCTGTCCATCGCGGCCACCGGGCGTGCGCCCATGGTGAACACGTCGCGCAGGATGCCGCCCACGCCGGTCGCAGCCCCCTGATGCGGTTCGATATAGGAGGGGTGGTTGTGGCTCTCCATCTTGAAGACCACGGCCTGCCCGTCGCCGATATCGACAACGCCCGCATTCTCGCCCGGACCGCAGATGACCTGTTCGCCCTCGGTGTGCAGCGTGCGCAGCCATTTCTTCGACGACTTGTAGGAGCAGTGCTCGTTCCACATCGCCGAGAAGATCCCGAGCTCGGTGAATGTCGGCTCGCGTCCGATGATCTCGAGGATCCGGTCGTACTCGTCGGGTTTCAGGCCATGGGCTGCGATGAGATCAGGCGTGATCTGCGGCTCGTTCATGAGGATCCTCCGGCATCGGCTTCGCCGCCCCTATTAGGCGAATATGCGCAGGGGGAAAAGAGAGGCCGGACGTTGCGGAAAGAAAAAACGCGAGGCCCGAAGGCCCCGCGTCGAAAAAGCACGTATCAAGTGCAGCCCGGATTACGAGCGCATGTCCACCTGCGTCTCGAGATTGGTCAGCAGTTCCGACACGGTCCAGCCGAGCTTGACCTGACCATTGGCGGCTGCGCCTTTCGGCACGTTGATCTTGAACAGCGACACGGTGGTGTCGAGCTTCGGCGAGGTGCGGATATAGACGGTGTCGTAGCCGTCATTCGCCTCGACCTTCTCGATCATGCCGATGATGTTGCCGTCGACGCTCATTGCCTTGTCTTCGGCATTGGCGGCGGTTTTCATGCCCGCGATGCCGGCTTCGTCGGTCAGCTGGCGCTGCGCGGGGATCATTTCCTCACCCATCGAGGTGCTGTTGAACGTCGCGGTGCCGGTCTTCACGTCGGTGATGCCGTACTGGTCGGTCGACTCGAAGGTGTTCGAGGAGGTCACCGCGGGCGGCGTGCCCGTCGAGGTTTCCTGACCCGGCACGGTGCCGGTGCGATAGTCGGCGATGCCGTAATACTGGCCGTCATCATTATTCGTGGAGGGCACTTTCGACAGGTCGAGGGCCGAAGCCGAGCCTGCGATGGTCATCGCGCCAATAAGAGCGGTCGAAGCGGCAAAGATGTTTTTGGCGGTAGTCATGTCTGAATCCTTCCAACTGGTTACTCAAGTGCTGCGCCGTTGCTGGCGTCGGGAAAGGAACGGGCTGAACCGGCGAAAGTTCACTGAAATTTTTGTGAACGAGATCGTGGATTTTTTAATGAACCGAAGGGGATAGTTGCGCGTAGAGCGGGGTTTGCTCGGTCGCGACCGCGAGAAACTTCGTGAGATCGGCGCTGTGGGGAGGGGGCTTCGCGCCGTGCGTGAAAGCCGCATCCGGGCGTTGGACAAAAAAAAGGCCGAGCAAAGCTCGGCCAAAGTCCAACAGGGAGGTAGAAGGTGCTGCGCCTTTCGGCACGGCCAACCCTTCTGAGCCTCATTTATGGGCAGTTTGTTAACGCATCAAGGGAAAACATGCTGCGGGCGCATCATGGCCGGTATGCGTTGCGGTAAAGTCGCGGTGCAACCCTAGGTTGAATCGCCCGCCTTGAAGCGCCGATAGTTGGTGATTTCTTCCTGAATGAAGTCGCGGAAAGCGGTCACACGGCGCGAAGAGCGCAGCTCTTCGGGGTAGGCGAGGAAGATCGGGATCTCGACCGATTCCAGATCGGGCAGCACCCGCTGGAGGTCGTTGAAATCGGCGGTCAGGTAGTCGGGCAGGATGCCGATGCCGATATGGTTCAGCACGGCTTGCAGCACGCCGAAGTAGTTGTTCACCGTCAGCGTCGAGCTTTGATCGAAGGCCAGAACCTGCCGCGCGAGCTGCGCGCCCGCCTGTACCTGCGGGGTGCGCGGGGTCTGGCAGATCAGGCGATGCTTGCGCAGATCCTCGATCTTTTCGGGCGAGCCCCATTTCGCGAGATACTCGGATGTCGCGTAAAGCCGCATCCGGATGTTCAGCAGGCGCTTGCGGATCAGGTCGGCCTGCGCGGGCTCTTTCATGCGCACGGCGACATCGGCCTCGCGCATCGGCAGGTCGAGAACCCGCTCCTCCAGCATGAGGTCGATCTTCAGATCGGGATACTTCTCGTAGAGCTTCGTCAGGCGCGGCGCGAGCCAGAGCGTGCCGAAGCCCGTCGTGGTGGTCACGCGCAGCTCGCCGAAGACTTCTTCTTCGCTGTCACGGATGCGTGCGGAGGCGCTGTCGAGCTTTTTCGCCATCGACGAGGTGGCTTCGAACAGCAATTCGCCCTGCTCGGTGAGAATCAGTCCGCGGGCGTGACGGTGAAAAAGAGTCGTTCCGAGGGCCTCTTCGAGCGCCCGGATCTGTCTGCTCACGGCAGATTGAGACAGATGCAATGCGTCGCCAGCATGGGTCAAAGACCCCGCATCGGCCACTGCATGAAAGATTCTGAGCTTGTCCCAATCCATTAAGGTCACTTTCGCTTTATCATCTGCTGTTCCGCGCAAGTTTCTTTACATTAATCTTGACGATTTACGAAACCGCTAAGTAACAATTTTCCGCTTTCTAGGTCAGATATTATGACCTACCATGTCTCCATGCCCAGTTAGCAAGGGGAGGTGCTTAATGGGAAGGCAAGAAATATCCCTAGCGGATCGGTTCGACCTTACGAAATCTCCGGTTTTGCTGAACGGGACGCAGGCTTTGGTGCGTCTCGTTCTGGCTCAGGCCGCGCGCGACAAGGCGGCGGGACTGCATACGGCCGGCTATGTCACAGGCTATCGCGGTTCGCCGCTCGGCGCTGTCGATTTGCAGATGGCGCGCGCCAAGACCGTGCTGGAAGAGAGCGATGTTCGCTTCGAGCCGGGCCTGAACGAAGACCTCGCGGCGACCGCGCTGTGGGGCTCGCAGCAGGCGGAATTGCGCGGCGAAGGCAAGTATGACGGCGTTTTCGGCCTCTGGTACGGCAAAGGACCGGGCGTCGATCGCTCTGGCGATGTGATGCGCCACGCCAATATGGCGGGCACGTCGAAATACGGCGGCGTCCTGATGGCGATGGGCGACGACCACACCGGCGAATCCTCGACCGTGCTGCACCAGTCCGACTGGGCGATGGTCGATGCCTACATGCCGGTTCTGTCGCCCGCGGGCGTGCAGGAAATCCTCGATTTCGGGCTGTACGGCTATGCGCTCAGCCGCTTCGCCGGGGTCTGGGTGGGTCTGAAAACGATGAAGGATACGGTCGAGGCGACGGCAGTCGTCGACGGCGATCCCTTCCGTCAACAATTCGTGATCCCCGACTTCAAGATGCCCGAAGGCGGGCTGAACATCCGTCTTGGCGACACGCCGGTGGCGCAAGAAGCGCGGATGATCGACTTCAAACGCTATGCGGCCGAGGCATTCGCCCGCGCGAACCGCATCGACAATCGCGTCTGGGGTAAGCCCGGGGCGAAGATCGGTCTGGTGGCGGCAGGCAAGAACTGGCTCGACCAGACCCATGCGCTCTCGCTTCTGGGGATCGACGAGGCCGAGGCCGAACGGCTCGGCATCACCACCTACAAGATCGGCCAGACCTTCCCGCTCGACATGACCTCGTTCCATGAATGGGCCGAGGGGCTTGAGCTGATCATCGTCGTCGAGGAAAAGCGCAAGCTGATCGAGGTGCAGGTCAAGGAGGCGATCTTCGACGACCGTCGCGGCCGCCGCGTCTATGGCTGGCACAAGGGTGATACCTGGGAGAATGGCCGTCAGGTGGAGCTGTTCCCCACGCGCTACGCGCTCGACCCGGTGATGATCGCGCGCAAGCTCGGCGACATCTTCATCGAAGAGGGCCGGGGCACGGATGCGATCAAGGCGGGTATCGAGAAGATCGAAGCCGCCCAACGCGCCGATAACGCGCCGGAGATCGCGACCCGCACGCCGTGGTATTGCTCGGGCTGCCCGCATAACAGCTCGACCAAGGTGCCCGAGGGCGAGCGCGCCTATGCCGGGATCGGCTGCCACTACATGGTGCAATGGATGGGCCGGAACACCGAAGGCTTCACCCATATGGGCGGCGAGGGTGTGAACTGGGTCGGCGAGGCCCCGTTCTCGACGCGGGAGCATATGTTCCAGAACCTCGGTGACGGCACCTATAACCACTCGGGCGCGCAGGCGATCCGGGCGGCTTTGGCGGCCGGCACCAACATCACCTACAAGATCCTGTTCAACGACGCGGTCGCGATGACCGGCGGGCAGGAGAACGAGGGTGGGCTGACCGCGCAACAGATCGCGTCGGAGATCGTGGCGATGGGCGTGAAGCCGGTCGTGGTGGTCTATGACGAGAAGGAAGAGCTGGACCTGTCCACTTTCCCCGCGGGCGTCGAGAAGGTCGAACGGGCCGAGCTGATGGCCGTGCAGAAACGTCTGGCGAAGACGAAAGGCGTCTCGGCGCTGATCTATGTCCAGACCTGCGCCGCCGAGAAGCGTCGCCGCCGCAAGCGCGGCAAGTTCCCAGATCCGGACAAGCGCGTCTTCATCAACACGGATGTCTGCGAAGGCTGCGGCGATTGCGGGGTGCAGTCGAACTGCGTCTCCATCGTGCCGGAGGAAACCGAGCTGGGCACCAAGCGCGCGATCGACCAGTCGTCCTGCAACAAGGACTTCCGCTGCCTCGACGGGTTCTGTCCCAGCTTCGTGACGCTGCACGGGGCGAAGGTGAAGAAGGCCGAGGCGCAGGCGCTCGACCTGCCGGACCTGCCGCAGCCCACGCTGCCCGCGATCGACGGCACCCATAACGTGGTGATCACCGGCGTTGGCGGCACGGGCGTCGTGACCATCGGCGCGGTGCTTGCCATGGCCGCCCATATCGACGGCAAGGGCGCGGGCATGATGGAGATGGCCGGTCTCGCCCAGAAGGGCGGGGCGGTGCATATCCACCTGCGCATCGCGAACAAGCCCGAGGATATCTCGGCAATTCGCGTCGCCGTGGGCGAGGCCGATTGCGTGATCGGCGGCGATCTGGTGGTCTCGGCGGGCGCGAAGACCTTGGGGCTGATGACGACGGGCCGCACCGGCGCCGTCATCAACAGCCACGAGATCGTCACCGGCGAATTCACCCGCAACCGCGACTTCCGCCTGCCGGGCGAACAGCTTCGGCTGAGCCTCGAGGCGCGGCTGAAGGACCGCGTGGCCTTTGCCGATACCTCGGAACTGGCGCGGCAGATGCTGGGCGACTCGATCTACTCGAACATGGTCGTGCTGGGGGCTGCGTGGCAGCAAGGCTACGTGCCGCTGACCCTCGAGGCGATCTTCCGGGCGATCGAGCTGAACGGTGCCAAACCCGCCGAGAACAAGCGCGCCTTCGATCTGGGGCGCTGGGCGATGGCTTTCCCGGCAGAAGCCGCGAAGGCGATGGCGGCGGAAGTCGTGAAGGCCCCGGTCGATCCGATCGAGTTCCGGGCCAGCCATCTCGTCGACTACCAGAACAAGCGGCTCGCCAAGCGTTTCCGCAAACTGGTGGACGAGGCGCCGTCGGAGCTGCGTGAAGCGGTCGCGAAGGGCTATCACAAGCTCTTGGCCTATAAGGACGAATACGAGGTCGCGCGGCTGCATCTGTCCACGGCAGAGAAGGCGCGGGCCGAGTTCGAGGGCGATTTCGAGATGCACTTCCATCTCGCCCCGCCGATCCTGTCCAAGGAAGGCTCGGACGGTCGCCCGAAGAAGCGCGAATTCGGCCCCGGCATGGAGCGCAACTTCCGTCTTCTGGCGAAGCTCAAGGGGCTGCGCGGTACGCCGTTCGATCCCTTCGGCTATGCCGCCGAGCGCAAGATGGAGCGCGCGCTGATCAAGCAATACGAGGCCGACATGGCCGAAGTGCTGCCCAAGGTCACGCCGGAGACGATGGAGATCGCGCGCGAACTGGCCAAGCTGCCGCTGACCATCCGCGGCTTCGGCCCGGTCAAGACACAGGCCGAGCAAATGGCGGCGAAGCGGCGCGAGGAACTTCTCGCCGCTTTCCGCGCAGGCGGCACGCCGCAGAAAATGGCTGCCGAGTGAGGGCTGTCATCTGAGTGTCGTACCTTCGTGACATGGCGCTGGCAGAGTGAAGCCAGCCCATGTTGCGGAGGTTCGAGATGACCGCCACCCCGATGGCCCCCCGGATGCCTGTCCGCCACGCCACACAGGAAATCTCATATGCTTGGTCCGCGCGCTCGAAAGGCGCACGGGTTCTGATCCGCGCGATGGAGAACGCGACCGGGCGGATCGGGTTGATCCGGCGTGCCCGCGGCTACGAGCACGACATCGCGCAAGGCGCGGATTTCTGGCAGGTGATGGCGGAGCGCTACGGGCTGCAGATCGAGGTGACCCGCGGGGCGCTGGCCAATATCCCGCAGACCGGGCCGCTGGTGCTGATCGCGAACCACCCTTACGGCATCCTCGACGGGCTGATCATGGGCCTGCTGCTGTCGCGCATCCGCGGCGACTTCCGCATCCTCGCTCATAATGTCTTCAAACGCGCCGAAGAGATCGACCGCATCATCCTGCCGGTGGATTTTTCCGAGACGAAAGAGGCCATGAAGGCCAATCTGCGCACCCGTTCGGACGCCCTGCGCTACCTCGGCGATGGCGGCGCGATCGGGGTGTTTCCGGGCGGCACGGTCTCGACCGCCGCCAAGCCCTTCGGTGCGCCGATGGATCCGGGCTGGCGCAATTTCACCGCCAAGATGATCGCGAAATCCGATGCGACCGTGGTGCCGGTCTTCTTCGAGGGCCATAACAGCCGTCTGTTCCAGCTGGCGAGCCATCTGCATTACAGCCTGCGCATGGGGCTGATGATCCGCGAGTTCAAACGCCACGCCAATCGGCCGGTGCGACTCTGCGTGGGTGAGCCGATCCCGCAGGCCGATCTCGCACCGCTGCGTGAGAGCCCGAAACAGATGATGGATTTCCTGCGCCGTGCGACGTATGACTTGTCGCCGACTCCCTTGAAGTCTTACGGCTATGGCTTCGAGTTCGAGGCGAAATATAGAAACTGACCGGCGCCTGTTGCGGCCCGGACGGGCGAGGGGCGCGAGCATGGCAGTAGGCGTTTTCGATTCAGGTCTGGGCGGGCTGACGGTCTATGATGCCTGCGCCAAGCGGCTGCCGGACATGGCCTTTTGCTATTATGGCGACAACGCACATGCGCCCTACGGGGTGCGCGATGCCGATGACATCTTCAACCTGACCTGCGCGGGCGTCGAGCGTCTGTGGGAGGAAGGCTGCGATCTGGTGATCCTCGCCTGTAACACGGCCTCTGCCGCCGCGCTCAAGCGGATGCAGGAGACCTGGATCCCCGAGGGCAAGCGCGTGCTGGGCGTCTTCGTGCCGATGATCGAGGCGCTGACCGAACGCAAATGGGGCGACAACTCCCCGCCGCGCGAAGTGGCGGTGAAACATGTGGCGCTGTTTGCGACGCCCGCGACGGTGGCGTCTCGCGCGTTCCAGCGCGAACTGGCCTTCCGCGCGATTGGCGTCGATGTCGAGGCGCAGCCCTGCGGCGGCGTGGTCGATGCGATCGAGACCGGCGACGAGATCCTCGCCGAAGCGCTGGTGAAATCCCATGTCGAGGCGCTCAAGCGCCGGATGCCCAAGCCCGAGGCCGCGATCCTTGGCTGCACCCATTACCCGCTGATGCAGAAGACCTTCCAGGAAGCGCTGGGCGACACGGTCGATGTCTACAGCCAGGCCAATCTGGTGGCCGAAAGCCTTGCGGATTATCTCGAGCGTCGTCCCGAATTCAGAGGCGCGGGCACGGAATCGAAATTCCTGACCACGGGCGATCCGGCCTCGGTGTCGAGCCACGCGACGCAGTTTCTGCGCTATTCGATCCGGTTCGAGGCGGCCTGACCTACGGGCGCCTCAGCCGAACCGGTTGGGCCCGCGCGTGCCGCGCTTGAGCATGAAGATGAAAAGCGCGATGCCCCAGACCAGCATCACGATCCCCCAGATCGCCAATAGTGCTGCGGACATGCCCGCCATCGCTGCTGGATCCTGAACCCCGGACGATATGACGGTCAGAGCGATCACGAGGCCGCCGCACAGGCTCGCAAGCAGGTAGCCGCCAACCCACCAGCCTGAGCGATCGGTGTCATGCAGGCGACGAACCTGCGCCGAGATCGAGGGCAAGAAGGTCGCGATAGTGATCACCGCGCTGATCGCCGTGCCGTCCTCGCCCATCGACCCTTCGGCAATCGCGCCAGCGATGCTCGCCAGCATGACGAAAAGCGCGAACCACCAGTATTCCGACCGGCTCGCCCGGCCCTTGAAGGTCGCGTATTTGCGGAAGCAAACCTTGATCGCCTCGCCGAAACCGCGCGAAGGCGCTCCGGCATACATCCCGTCCGCTCCGATCCCGCGTTGCGTGCGCTCGCGTTCGATCGAGGCATCGGCATAGGCGCGGGGGTCGGCTGAGGAGAGCTTGCCCTCCTGCTGATGGCGCTGCGCGATGCGGGCCGCGTAATTCGTCGCGCCGCTCTGCGGGTCGGCGCCCGTGGCCGAGGTTTCCGGCGGGCGTCGGAAGAAGTGATCGCCCGCAGGCTCCCACCCCTCCATGCCGTCCTGCCAGACCATCGTCTCGGCTTTGATGCGCCCGGCCCGGACCATGTCCATCATATGTTCTGCGGGGAACGGGCCGACGGGATCCTTGCCATCGGCGTAATACCACTGCTCTGCCATCGCCCTGCCTCGTTCACTCTCGCCTTGCCCCGTTTCACACGGAGTTTATTTGAGTGTGAGCTTAGGGTAAGGGAGAGCCGAGCGACAAGCGCAGAGGTTGATATGACGAAGAAAATCGCGATTCTGGGCGCATCGGGCTACACCGGCGCCGAACTCGTCCGGCTGATCGCCACCCATCCGAATATGGAAATCGTGGCCCTCTCGGGCGAGCGAAAGGCCGGTATGGCGATGGGCGACGTGTTCCCGCATCTGCGCCATCTGGGCCTCCCCGATCTGGTGAAGATCGAAGAGATCGACTTCTCGAATGTCGATCTGGCCTTCTGCGCGCTGCCGCATGCGACCTCGCAGGCGGTCATCAAGGAGCTGCCGCGCGATCTGAAGATCGTGGACCTCTCGGCCGATTTCCGGCTGCGCGATCCGGCGGATTACGAGAAATGGTATGGCAAGCCCCATGCCGCGGTCGAACTGCAGAAAGAGGCGGTCTACGGGCTGACCGAGTTCTACCGCGATGCGATTCGCGACGCGCGGCTGGTTGCGGGCACGGGCTGTAACGCCGCCGCGGGCCAATTCGCGATCCGCCCGCTGATCGAGGCCGGGGTGATCGACCTCGACGATATCATCCTCGATCTGAAGAACGGTGTGTCGGGCGCGGGCCGCTCGCTGAAGGAAAACCTGCTCCATGCGGAGCTGTCGGGCGGTGTCGCCCCCTATTCGCAAGGCGGCAAGCATCGCCACCTTGGTGAATTCGATCAGGAATTCAGTGCCTTGGCGGGCCGCCCCGTGATGGTGCAATTCACCCCGCATCTGGCGCCCTTCAACCGCGGCATCCTCGCCTCCGCCTATGTGAAAGGCGAGCCCGAGGCCGTCTACAAGGCGCTGGCCGACCGCTACGCGGAAGAAACTTTCATCGAAATGCTACCTTTCGGCGCAGTTCCGTCCACCAGGTCTGTAACTGGCTCCAATTATGCCCATATTGGTGTATCAGGAGATAGGATCCCCGGGCGCGCGCTCGTGGTCGTGGCTATCGACAACCTCTGCAAGGGGTCGTCGGGACAAGCGATCCAGAACGCGAACCTCATGCTCGGGCTGGAGGAAAGCGAAGGGCTGATGCTCGCCCCCGTCTTCCCTTGATCCGCGTCAATGGCAAGGCCGGCGCGGTAAGGTAGACGAAGCGGCATCTCAGGAGGCGAAGAGATGAAGAGTCTGAAGAAGAAACGTCGTATCCAGGTGCTCAGCGTTGCTGCGCTGGCCTTGGTGATCGCGACCGTCACGATCGGCTATTCGATGCGCGGCGGCATCAACTTCTTCCGTGCGCCTTCGCAGCTTGCCACCGAACCGCCGCAGCCCGGCGAGGTGTTCCGCCTCGGCGGGCTGGTCGAGAAAGGCTCGCTCAAGCGCGGTCAGGGCGAGGTCATCGAATTCAAGGTCACCGATGGCGGCGCGACCGTCCCGGTAAAATTCGCGGGCGTCCTGCCGGACCTCTTCAAAGAGGGTCAGGGCATGATCGGCACGGGCAAGATGGAAGGCGACACGTTCGTGGCCTCTGAAATCCTCGCCAAGCATGATGAGAATTACATGCCCAAGGAAGTCGCGGACGCGCTGAAGGAACAGGGCGTCTACGAGGGCCCGTCCTCCTGATCGCGACCCCGGCGAACGCTCTCTTCTAGCCCTCTTAATCGCACGGCCCGAGCCTGCCTGACGTTGTCATCAACGGAGGCAGGCCATGAAATCGGTCACTCAGATCGCGGCGGAGATCGTCGCGCGCGAAGGCGGTTATGTCGATGATCCGGACGATCCGGGCGGTGCGACCAAACATGGCGTCACGCTCGGAACCCTGCGCCGGTTGGGGCGCGATCTGACCGGCGATGGCCGGGTGGACGAGATGGATGTCCGTTCGCTCGACCCCGCGCAGGCCGCCGAGATTTTCATCGAGCATTACTACAAGAGCCCGCGCATCGACCGGTTGCCGCCTTCGGTGCAGGCCTCGGTCTTCGACATGTATGTGAATGCAGGCGGCAATGCGGTCGTCATCCTGCAACGCCTGCTGGGCGATATGGGCCAGCGCGTCGTGGTGGACGGGATCATCGGCCCGCAGACCATCGCCGCCGCCGAGCTCGCCGATGCGGCCGCGCCCGGCTATTTCGCCGATGCCTACGGGATCGCGCGGCGTAACTACTACTACCGGATCGCCGATGCCCGGCCTGCCAGCCGCAAATACGCAACGACGCGCGCGGGCAGGAAGGGCGGCTGGATCCGCCGCGCCGAGGAGTTCATCTCGCCGCGCTTTCACCTCACCGAGGGCGAGCATCGCAAGCGGGTGGCGAAATGGGCATGATCGAGAAACTGCTCGGCGGTGCGGGGGCGGTGAAGGCGGCAGGCGAGGCCGCCAGTTCGGTGGCGGAGGTCTTCGTGCCCAATGCCACAAAGGAGCTCGCGGCCGCGCAGGCCACCTATCTCGCAGCGCTTCAGGAACACGGGGCGGAGTTCGAATACATCCGCCCCGGCCGCTTCGACCGGATCGTGAACGGTCTCAACCGCCTGCCGCGCCCGGTGCTCGCTTTCGGGATCGTGGGACTCTTCGTCTATGCGATGCTCGACCCGGTCGGCTTCGCGCAGCGGATGGTCGGGCTGAGCTACGTGCCCGAGCCGCTTTGGTGGCTTCTGGGCGCGGTGGTCAGCTTCTATTTCGGTGCGCGCGAGGCGCATTATTTCCGGATGAAGAAGGTGCCGGCTGTGCCTCCCGCAGCGCTCGCCACCACTTCGTCAGAGGAAAACGCCGCGCTCTCGGCTTGGCGGGCGGGCGAGAAACCGGCCGGGTAGGGGGGCGCTGCCCCCGCTCCCTGCGGGAACTCCCCCGGGATATTTGAGGCAGTTGGAAGAGGGCAGGTTCTTGCTTCCAATTGCCGGAAATATCCCGGGGTGAATTCGCGAAAGCGAAGAGGGGCGGAGCCCCTGATGCGCCTCAGTCGCGGGTGCCTGCGAAGCGTTCCTGCCACTCTTCGCGCTCGTCATCCGTGATCTTGCGGAAGAGCACCTCGGGCGTGGTGAAGGCGTGGCCTGCGGGCAGCGCTTCGAGCGCCGTTTTCACATCGCCCGGCCAGTCGCGATCCTCGTCGCCCATCGCCTCGAGCATGATCTTCGCCGCATCGGGAATGAAGGGCGCGGAGAGCACCGCGTAGATCGGGATCAGGTTCAGCGCGAGCCGTGCGATGGCCGCTGCCTGATCGGGATCGGTCTTGAACACCGACCACGGTGCCGACGCCTGCAGGTATTCGTTGCCCGCGACCCAGATCCCGCGCAGCTCCATCGCCGCCTTGCGGATATCCTTCTCTTCCATATGCGTCTCGTAGGCGCGGATGCGGGTGGTCAGATCCTCGATCAGGGCCGCTTCCTGCTCGCCCCAGCTGCCGCCTTCCGGGATCGCCTCGCCGAATTTCGAGCGGGTGAACTTGGTGATCCGGCTGACGAAGTTGCCCAGAACATCGGCGAGGTCCTTGTTCGCCGAGACCTGGAAATTCTCCCAGGTGAATTCGGCATCCGCGCTTTCGGGCGCGTGGGACAGAAGCCACCAGCGCCAGTAATCGGCGGGCAGAAGCTCCAGCGCCTGATCCATGAAGACGCCACGGCCGCGCGAGGTCGAGAACTGGCCGCCATCGTAGTTCAGGTAGTTGAACGATTTGATGTAATCGACGAGCTTCCACGGCTCGCCCGAGCCAAGGATCGTCGCGGGGAAGCTCAGCGTGTGGAAGGGTACGTTATCCTTGCCCATGAACTGGGTGTAGGTCACGTCGTCGGCGCCCTTGTCGGTGCGCCACCAGCGTTCCCAGTCGCCGCCCGTCTTCTCGGTCCACTCCTCGGTCGCGGCGATATATTCGATTGGCGCGTCGAACCAGACATAGAAGACTTTGCCTTCCATGCCCGACCACGGCGCACCCTCGAATTGCGCGGGCACGCCCCAGCTGAGATCGCGGGTGATGCCGCGGTCCTGTAGCCCGTCGCCGTCATGGAGCCATTTCTTCGCGATCGAGGTGGTCAGCACCGGCCAGTCGGACTTGCTGTCGATCCACGCATCGAGCTGATCCTTCATCGCCGACTGGCGCAGGAACAGGTGCTTGGTCTCGCGCATCTCCAGATCGGTCGAACCCGAGATCGTCGAATGCGGGTTGATCAGGTCGACCGGGTCGAGCTGCTTGGTGCAGTTGTCGCATTGATCGCCGCGCGCGCTCTCGAAGCCGCAATTGGGGCAGGTGCCCTCGATATAGCGGTCGGGCAGGAAGCGCCCGTCGGCCTTGGAATACATCTGGGTTTCCGAGACTTCGCGGATCAGCCCGGCCTCGGCCAGCTTCACCGCGAAATGCTGCGTCAGGCGATGGTTCTGCGAGCTGGACGAGCGCCCGAAGTGATCGAAGCTGAGGCGGAAGCCTTCCGCGATCTTGGCCTGCACCTCGTGCATCTCCGCGCAATATTCGGCGACCGGCTTGCCTGCTTTCGCGGCGGCCAGTTCGGCGGGGGTGCCGTGCTCGTCGGTGGCGCAGATGAACATCACCTCGTTGCCCCGCGCGCGCTGGTAGCGGGCGAAGAGATCAGCCGGCAGCTGCGAGCCCACGAGATTGCCGAGGTGCTTGATGCCGTTGATATAGGGAATAGCCGAGGTAATAAGATGGCGCGCCATGTAGGACCCTCTTGCTGTGGAGCGTTTGAGCGCGGGTTTACTAGGGAATCATGGGAAGGGCTAGGGGGGAGCGCCGAGACGCACCGCTTGCGGCTTCAGGGCCAGTCGAGCGTGTGGATCTTGCCGATTGCGTCCTCGGTTTAGCGCCATGTCTCGGTGCTGGCTTGAGTGTAGGCGACGAGGGCAGAGAGGGTTCTGCATGCCGAAGACTTGCTTTTGCGCAGGTGGCGTCGATAGTCGGGGCGAGACGGAGTGAGCGTAGGGGGCAAGCGGTGCTGATACATGCCGGAGACGATCGGAGCGTTTCGATCGACCTCGCGCTGGCGATCTGGCTGGCGCTGGTCGCGGGGGCGGTGAACGCGGCCGGGTTCCGGGCGCTTGGCTATTTCTCGGCCAACATGACCGGGAATGTCTCGACCGCCACGGACCTGCTCGCGCTGGGGCGGTTCGGCACGGCGATCTGGTTTCTGCTTCTGTTGCTGGCCTTCGTCTTCGGGGCCTTTGCGTCTGGCGTGCTGATCGACGTGGGGCAGCGTCGGCGGCTGCACGGGATCTACGCGCTGTCGATCCTGCTGGAAGCCGCGTTGCTGATCGTGCTGACGATCCTGGACATGGTCTGGGCCGCGGCGATGAGCGAGCACCTGATGATGATCGGGCTCAGCTTCCTGATGGGGCTGCAGAACGCGGCGAGCACGAAAATCTCGGACGGGCGGGTGCGCACGAGCCATGTGTCCGGCATCGCGACCGATCTGGGGCTGGAGCTTGCGGCGCTTTTGCCGGGCGCGCGCGATGCGGAAACCAGGCAGGTGCTGCGATCGCGGCTCCTGCTGCATGTCGCGACGCTGTGTTCCTTCTTCGCGGGCGGTATCGCAGGCGTGCTGGGATATGAGCGCATCGGCCCGATGGTCTTCGCGCTGGCTGCGGCGCTGCTGATCGTCATCGCCGTGCCGGAACTGCGCAAGGTCTATCGCGGGGGGCGGTGAGGCTTCGATAGAGAGGCGTCGGGGCGCGCATGAAAAAGGGCGCCCGCGAGGCGCCCTTTTCCGTAACAGTCATGCAGCTCAGGCTTAGAAGCCGAGGCCGGCATATTTGTTCTTGAACTTCGACACGCGACCACCGGTGTCCATGAGGCGCGACGAACCGCCGTTCCACGCCGGGTGCGAGGTCGGGTCGATGTCGAGGGTGAGGGTGTCGCCCTCGGAGCCCCAGGTCGAGCGGGTCTGATACTCGGTCCCGTCGGTCATCTTGACGGTGATCGTGTGGTAGTCGGGATGGGTTTCGGCTTTCATCGTCCCGCTCCTTATTTCGCAGCTTTGGGCTTGTAGTGGGTGTCTTCGGCGATACGAGCCGACTTACCGCGACGGGCGCGCAGGTAGTACAGCTTGGCGCGACGCACGCGGCCACGGCGGACCACTTCGATCGAGTCGATGTTGGTCGAATAGAGCGGGAACACACGCTCCACGCCTTCGCCGAAGGAGATCTTGCGCACGGTGAACGAAGCCGCCAGCGTGTCGCCGCCCTTGCGCGAGATGCAGACGCCTTCATAGGCCTGCACGCGCGAACGGGTGCCTTCGGTCACTTTGTAGCCGACGCGAATGGTGTCACCGGCTTTGAAATCCGGGATGGTCTTGTTGAGCTCGGCGATTTGTTCCGCCTCGAGCTGTGCGATCAGGTTCATCGCAACGTCCTTTCACATGCTCACGGTTTGTCCCGTGAAGGTTTCGCCGCCTCAGAGCTCCGCGTCTTCATCGGGTCCGGTCGCCTTTTCAGGGTCGCGCCCGCGGGAGATTTCAGGTCGTCTTTCGCTTTTTGCGCCCTTCGCCGGTGCCGTGTCGCGGACCGAAGAAGGCTCCGCCGGGCAACAGCAAAAGGGTCCGAGGGCCGATTCCGGCTCCGGACCCGCGCGTATTACGGGGAAATGGGTAACGGATCAAGGGGGAAGTGGGGGTGGCGAGGTTCGCTATGCGGACGAGGCGAACATCTGGTATCATTCGAGAACCTGAGGTTCGACGGACCTAGGCGCCTGCGAAAATCTGATTGGAAAGCAAACAGAAGCCGGGAAGAGCATACAGTGCAACCAAAAGGACTTATCTTGCTTGTATGCGTGCTACCAATCGCAGCGGTCGGTTGTACGCCATCCCTGAACTCTGGCCCTGTAATAATAGGCTCGACAGCCACCGGTGATCTAATGACGCCAGAGGCGGCGGAGTTGAAATGTCAGGAAATCGGGAAAAAATCTACACTTCGGATTACACAAAGCCGGACCGATAATGTCTGTATTTAGGTCTAGATTCCAAGTGTTGAGCCAAGGGGCGCGAAGCTTCTAGATGCACCTTGGGCTTCAACTGGCCCTCACTCCCCACGCTTCTTCCACAAATCCGGCCGCCGTTCCTGCGTGAGCTTTTCGCTCATCTCGCGGCGCCAGTCTTCGATCTTCTTGTGGTTCCCCGAGGTCAGCACTTCGGGGGTCGAACGGCCTTCCCATTCGGCGGGGCGGGTGTATTGGGGATGCTCCAGCAGCCCGCTGGAATGGCTTTCCTCGACCGCGCTCTCGGCATTGCCGAGCACGCCCGGAAGAAGCCGCACGGTGGCGTCGATCAGCACTTGGGCGGCCACTTCGCCCCCCGTCAGGACGAAATCGCCGATCGAGACTTCCTCGACGCCGAAATGTTCCAGCACACGCTCGTCCACGCCTTCGAACCGCCCGCAAAGAAGCGTCATGCCATCGGCCTCGGCAAAGCGGCGCGCCATCTCCTGCGTCAGGGGCTTGCCGCGCGGCGAGAGATAGACGACCGGCCAGCGCGCGCGGTCATCCGGCGTGCCGTGGGCGGCCTGCTTGAGCGCCTCGCCCACCACATCGGCGCGCAGCACCATGCCCGCGCCGCCACCGGCGGGGGTGTCGTCGACGTTGCGGTGCTTGCCGATGCCGAAGGGGCGCAGGTCGATCGTCTCCAGCGCCCAGAGGCCCAGATCGCGGGCGCGGCCCAGAAGGCTCAGGCCCAGCGTGCCGGGGAAGGCTTCGGGGAAGAGCGTGACGATCTTCGCGGTCCACGCGCCTTTCAGTCGCGGCGGCTCGTCCATCAGCGAACTGGGCTTGCGCGTCGGCGAGATCGTCAGGCGGCCATGCGACTTGGTCGCGAGCTTGGGTTTGTCGTCACTCATCGGATTTCGCCTCTGCCTCTTCGCGCCATGCTGCCCGCAATATGGCGCGCTTTTTCTCTTTTGTAGCCTCGCGCGGCAACCCTTCCGCGTTGATTGCGGCGAGTTGGTCGGCCAGCGCCGCCCGGTCCACCCTCCGCGGGCGTGCATTGGCCGTGATCCCGAGGCCCAGCGACGCGCGCACCTCGGGGGGGACGCCCATGAGATCGAGGAGCGGCGTCAGCGGGCCGTGGGGATTGTCGCGGGCTTCGTCGAGCATCACCCATGTCACCGGGGCGGGGTCCACAGTGCTCACGATCGCACGCAGAACGGGGGCGAGGTCGAAGCCCGACAGTCGTTTGCGGAAGCTGTCGAGCGTGTCCGTCAACATGCCGCTGCGCACATGCTGCCAATGCAGGCTCTCGATCCACGCGGTCTTTTCGCGCGTCGTCAGAAACAGCTGCAACTCCAGCGCGTCTTCGTATTTCGCGCGGAATACCTCGGCCAGCGCGCCCATCAGGGCGGGCGTCGCGGAATAGTCCAGCACGCCATCGCGGCCCGGCATATGGCCTGCGAGCCCTTCGATCGAGATCACGGCCTGCGTGCTGTCTTCGGGAAGGGCATCGGCCCAATTGGCGAGCGCGGCTTGATAGAGCCCCAACTCGAACGGATCGCGCGTCAGCGAATAGGCTCGGGCGGCGGCGGCTGCGTCGGGAATATCCTCGCGCAGCGCGATCACCCAATCTGGCAGATGGGCGCTGGCTTCGCGCAGTCCGGTCTGGATCGTGGAGGTGCCGGTCTTGTGAAAGCCCGGATGGACGATCACGCGCATCCGATTACAGATCCTCGGGCGGGTCGGCGACGATGCGCTGCGCGGCGAGGTCCACGGTCGGCACGATGGCCTTGGTGAAGGGCAGCAGTAGCGCCTGTTTGCGCCCGGGCGCGTAGATTTCGAGAATGTCGCCCGCGCCGTGATTGTGGACCGCGCGCACGGTGCCGATCTTGGCGCCGCCGGTATCGACCACCGTCAGCCCGATCAGGTCGGCATGGTAGAATTCGTCGTCAGGAAGAGAGGGCAGCTTGTCGCGGTCGGCCCAGAGGGTCACCCCGCGTAGCGCATCAGCCTCTTCCTTCGTGGCCACGCCCGACAGTCGCGCGCCAAGCCCGTTTTTCAGGCCCCGCGTCAGCGTCACGTCGAACTGGCGCGCGCCGTCTTCGGTATAAAGCGGGGCGTAGCCCACGATATCCTCGGGTTCGGCGCAGAAACTCTTGAGGCGCACTTCGCCCTGCACGCCGAAAGCTCCGGCAATGGCACCCACGCAGACGCGTTCGGGTTGGGTCATGATGCGGTCCTCTGTGCTAGATCGGATGGGGCAGGGGCCGGGCACCTATCGCGCCCGGCCCGCCAGCCATCCATAGCTGCCGATTATTCTTCGGCGGGTGCTTCTTCAGCGGCGTTCGCCTCGGCGGCCTTGGCGGCACGCTGCTCGGCGCGCTCCTGGGCTTTCTTGCCCGGAACGGCTTTCTTCATGTTGGCGCGGGTCGGCTTGCTGCGCTCGCCAGCGGCTTCGAGGAAGCGCGCGATGCGGTCGGTCGGCTGCGCGCCCTGGTCGAGCCAGTACTTCACGCGCTCGATGTTCATCTTCACGCGGTCTTCGCTGTCTTTCGGCAGCAGCGGGTTGTAGGTGCCCAGCTTCTCGAGGAAGCGGCCGTCACGCGGCATGCGCGAGTCGGTAGCGACGATCGAATAGAACGGACGCTTCTTGGAACCCCCACGAGCGAGGCGGATTTTCATAGCCATGTCAGTTGTCTCCTTTGGATGGCTGGTGATGGGCCGGATGGCCCGTCATTTCTGGAATTTCTCGTGATGCCGGATCACTTCCGAAATCACGAAATTGAGGAACTTCTTCGCGAATTCCGGGTCGAGCCCGGAATCGCTCGCCAGCTTTTCGAGCCGGGCGATCTGCTTGGCCTCCCGATCGGGATCGGAGGGCGGAAGGTCGTGCTCTGCCTTCAGCTTGCCGACGGCCTGCGTCTGGGCAAAGCGTTCGGCCAGCGTGTAGATCATCACCGCATCGAGCCGGTCGATGCTGTCGCGATGCTCTTTCAGCAACTCAGCGGCACGGGTGGTTGCATCGCTCATGCGGCGGCCTCCTTCGGTGCGGGGTGGCGCCAGACGACGATCGGCGGCTCCCCGGGATAGGCGGCCTGCGGGTCGGGGCGCGCGCCCAGACGCTCGGCCAACGCGGTCGAACGGGTGTTGTTCGGGTCGATGTAGCTGACCGCGGTGGACCAGTTCAGATCCCGGAACGCATGCGCGATCACCGCGCGTGCAGCCTCGGCCACGTAGCCCTTGCCCTCGGCGTCTTCCGACCAGACCGACCACGCGATCTCGGCCTCGGGCCAGCTCTCGGGCATCCAGGGACCGAGCGCCCCGAACCCCTGATCCGAGCCGCGCTCGGTCATCACGAACATGCCCCAGCCGCGCAGCACCCAATGGCCGGTGATCGCCGCGAAGCTGCGCCAGGCGGCTTCCGGGGTCGGCTCTTTCACCGGGCGGAACCAGTGGCTGCGCTCGGACATGTAGAAGTCGCGCCATGCCGCCCAATCCGCAGCCTTCGGGGCGCGGAGCACGAGACGCTCGGTCTCGAGAACAGGGGTGGGAGACAGCGCGACGGTCATCGGGTCACTTCTTCTTGCCGAAGCCCGACAGGCCCGGCGGCAGCGCACCGCCCAGACCGGGCATGCCGCCCTTGGGCAGCTTGCCGCCCATCGCCTTGGCGGCGGCTTCGACCTCGGCGGGATCCATGTTGGCCAGATCCGGCGCGCCGCCGCCCTTGCCGCCCATCATCTTCATCGCCTGTTTCATCATGCCGCCCTTGCCCATCTTAGAGAGCTTCTTCATCGAGTCGGACATCTGACGGTGCATTTTCAGCAGCTTGTTGAGGTCGGAGACCTCGAGACCTGCGCCCGCCGCGATGCGCTTCTTGCGGCTCGCCTGAAGGATCTGCGGGTTGGCGCGCTCTTTCTTGGTCATCGAGTTGATGAGCGCGATCTGGTGGGTGATCGTCTTGTCGTTCAGGCCCGCATCTTCGGCCTGCTTGGCGTATTTCGACATGCCCGGCATCATTCCCATGACGCCCTGCATCCCGCCCATTTTGATCATCTGATCGAGCTGGTTCTTCATGTCGTTCATGTTGAACAGGCCCTTCTGGAAGCGCTTGGCCATGCGCTCCGCCTGTTCCTGTTCCAGCGTTTCCTGCGCGCGCTCCACGAGGGCGACGATGTCGCCCATACCGAGGATGCGGCCCGCGATACGCTCGGCCTCGAAGGTCTCGAGCGCGTCCATCTTCTCGCCCAGACCCACGAAGCGGATCGGCTTGCCGGTGACCGCGCGCATCGAGAGCGCCGCACCGCCGCGACCGTCGCCGTCCATCCGGGTCAGCACGACGCCCGAGACGCCGACCTTCTCGTCGAACTCGGTCGCGACGTTGACCGCGTCCTGGCCGGTCAGGCCATCGACGACGAGGAGCGTCTCACGCGGGTTCGCGACGTCGCGCACCGCCTGAACCTCGTCCATCAGCACTTCGTCGATATGCAGACGGCCCGCGGTGTCGAGCATGTAGACGTCATAGCCGCCGAGCGTCGCCTGCTGCTTCGCGCGCTTGGCGATCTGCACGGCGCTCTCGCCCTTCACGATCGGCAGCGTGTCGACGCCGATCTGGGTGCCGAGAATCTGCAGCTGCTCCATTGCCGCCGGGCGGTTGGTGTCGAGCGAGGCCATCAGCACGCGCTTGCCTTCGCGGTCCTTGAGGCGCTTGGCGAGCTTGGCGGTGGTGGTGGTCTTACCCGAGCCCTGCAGGCCGACCATCAGGATCGGCGCGGGCGGGTTGTCGATCTTCAGTGCATCGGCGGCCTCTTCGCCCGCGAGCATCTTGATCAGCTCGTCATGGACGATCTTTACGACCTGCTGGCCCGGCGTGACCGATTTGGTGACCGCGGCGCCGGTGGCCTTGCCCTCGACAGATTTGATGAACTGGCGGGCGACCGGCAGCGAAACGTCGGCTTCGAGAAGCGCGACGCGCACTTCGCGCATGGCCGTTTTCACGTCATCGGCGGAAAGCGCACCTTGTTTGGTCAGCCGGTCGAAGACGCCACCTAGGCGCTCTGATAGACTTTCGAACATGGGCCACCCTCCTGTGATTGGGGCCGGGACAAACGACAAGCGCACCAGTGGGCGCAACGCGCTGACTGGTGGCGATCCCGACCTCATGCCGGGACCGGAGGGATTCGTCCTCCGGGGAAATCTCGCGTGAACTATGACAAAGGCCCCGCGGAGTCAACCGCGACAGGGGCTTTGCGCCTGTCGGCCTCGCCAGTTGGCAAAGTGAAATCGCCGCCCGTTTTTCGGCGGCGGGGTGCTGCGGGAGTGGTAATGTCGCGCCATGCTGTTTGACCTGCCCGATCACGATACGCTTTATCAGGCGCTTCTCGCCCGCGATGCCCGGTTCGACGGGCAGGCCTATGTCTGTGTCGCGACGACCGGCATCTTCTGTCGGCTGACCTGTCCTGCGCGCAAGCCACGCCCGGAGAATTGCAGTTTTCACGACACCGTCGGGGCGTGTATCGCCGCCGGGTTCCGGCCTTGTAAACGCTGCCACCCCCTTGGTCCCGCCGCGCAAGCCGATCCTGCCATCGGCGCGCTTCTGGCGGCGCTCGAGGCCGATCCGGGGCGACGCTGGCGCGAGGAAGACATCGCGCGGATGGGGTTCGACCTGTCCACGGTGCGCCGCAGCTTCAAGCGGCAGTTCGGAATGACATTCCTGGAAATGGCGCGGCAGCGGCGGTTGCGCGAGGGGTTCGGCAGTCTGGCCGAGGGGCAAAAGGTGATCTCCGCGCAGCATGAGGCGAGTTTCGACTCCGCCAGCGCCTTCCGGCGCGCCTTCGCGGGCCTGCTGGGCTGTCCACCAGCGGCGTTGCGGCAGGGCGGCGTGCTGCGCGCCGACTGGATCGCGACACCGCTGGGCGACATGATCGCGGTGGCGAGCGAGCGGCACCTGCACCTGCTGGAGTTCGTCGAGCGGAAGGGGCTGCCCGCAGAGCTTGCGCGGCTGCGCGAGGATGCGAAAGGGGACCTGGGTCTCGGACGCTTCGCGCCGACCGATCAGATCGAGACGGAGCTCGCCGCCTATTTCGCCGGGCGCTCGGCGCGGTTCGATACGCCGCTGGCGCAGGCGGGCAGCGCGTTCTCGCAGGCGGTCTGGGCCGAGTTGCAGCGCATCCCCGCCGGGCAGACCCGCAGCTATGGGCAGATCGCGGCGGCGATCGGGCGGCCTTCGGCGGTGCGGGCGGTGGCGCGGGCCAACGGTGCGAACCAGATCGCGCTCGTCGTGCCCTGCCACCGGGTGATCGGCGCCGATGGCTCGCTGACGGGATATGGCGGCGGGCTCTGGCGCAAGCAGCGCCTGATCGAGATCGAACAGGCCTATCGGCGCGCCGATCACCCCGGTTGAGACAGAAAAGGCCCCGCGGTGTTATCCACGGGGCCAGTCGGGGGAGGTAGGGACGTCTTTGCAGACTGGGGATCAGGCCGCGAGGTGGATGATCTGCTCCTCGGCCTTGGCGACCGCCGCAGCCTCGTCGAGGTTCACGCCCTCGGCGGCCACCACGGTCACGTCGGTGATGCCGATGAAGCCCAGAACCTGCTTGATGTAGGGCGTCGCGAAATCGAAGGCGGAGCCCTGCGGCACGCCGCCGGAGGAATAGGCGATGATGACGCGCTTCGGACCGGCGAGGCCTTCAGGGCCAGCTTCGGTGTAGCGGAAGGTCTCGCCCACGCGGCAGATCATGTCGATCCAGTGCTTGAGCGGGCCGGTGACGCCGAAGTTGTAAACGCCGCAGCCGATGACGATCGTGTCGGCGGCTTTCACCTCTGCGATCAACTCGTCGGACAGGGCGAGCAGCTCTTTCTGTTCGTCGCTGCGCTGGTCGGCGGGGGTGTAGGCCGCGCCGAGCCACGCACCGTCGATGGTGGGGATGGCGGTTGCGTCGCGGGTGGTGACGTCGCCGCCGAGCCGCTCGACGATCTTGTCGGTGAGGCGTTTGGAGATCGACGCGTCGCCTTTGATGGAGCTGTCGATACGAAGGGTCTTAGTCATGGGGAGGACTCCGTAAAACGTGTTCGATGTGGGGTCGTGAATTTCGGTCTGCGCCTTACTTGTCTCTTGCAATCCAGAACGCAACGGGCATGATCGAGCAGATTATGTTCACGGATGCACAGCATGAGCTTTGACAGTTGGGATGAAATCCGCACCGCTTTCCACGTGGCGCGCATCGGCACCGTCTCGGGGGCGGCAGAGGTTTTGGGCGTTCACCACGCGACGGTGATCCGCCATGTCGATGCCTTGGAAGACAAGCTGGGCACGAAGCTGTTCCAGCGCCATCCGCGTGGCTACACGCCGACCGAAGCGGGGCAGCAATTGCTCTCCGTGGGGCAGGCGACCGAGGACCAGTTCAGCCAGCTCGCCGCCCGGATCGCAGGCGCCGGCGACGAAGTCACGGGCGAATTGATCGTGACCTCGCTGACCGCGGTTTCGGTGCTTGTCCTGCCCGCGATGGAAAAGCTGTTGGGCGAATATTCCGGGCTGCGTCTGCGCTATCTCACCGATCAGCGCGTGTTCCGGCTGGAATATGGCGAGGCGCATGTCGCGATCCGCGCGGGCAACCGTCCGACCGAGCCCGACAACGTGGTGCAGTCGCTGGGCCGGATGCAGAACGCGCTCTATGCGAGCCACGCCTATGTCGAGCGCTTCGGAATTCCGCGTTCCAAGGAAGAGCTCGCCAAGCATCGCTTCGTCTCGAACGACAACCGCGACAGCCGCGCGCCGTTCTATCGCTGGCTACGCGACAACGTGCCGGACGAGCAGGTCGTGTTTCGCGCGAACGAGCATGAAAGCCAGGTCGATGCGATCAAGGCGGGGCTTGGTTTGGGCTTCCTGACCGTGCCGATGGGCCGCGCCGATCCGACGCTCGAAGAGGTGGTGAAGCCTTACGAGACCTGGGACACCAACCTGTGGCTGGTGACCCATGTCGATCTGCACCGCACGCCGAAGGTTCAGGCCGCCGTGAAGGCGATCAAGGAACAGGCGGCACGCTCGGACGGTCTGATCCTGAGCTGAGCCCAGAGCTGAGCTATTCCGCTGCGTGCAGCTGCACCGGGGTCGACGCGGGGACGTCCTCTTCGCGCGCCTTCCGGCGTCGCGCCACGGCCTTCGCGCCGAAATTGTCGCGCCCGTAGGCGAAGGCGAATTGGAGTGCGAGCCCGCCGAAGATCAGCACGCTGTCCTGCCAAATTCCGCCCGGATGCACCTGCTTCACCGTCTGGCCCGCGATCGCCAGCACCGTGCCGAGCGCGAAGATCGGCAGCGAGTGACGGCCCAGCATTCGGATCGGCTCCAGCACGCGCGCCTCGGCGATGCGCGGGATGATCCCCGGCAGCGACAGGATATAGGCAAGCGCCAACAGGTGCGACAGGCGCGGCAGCGACACGAAGGTCTTGTCGAAGCCCGCGATGAAGAAGGGCACGTTCCACTGACGCAGCTGCCAGACCGCGTGGCCGAAATTCTTCAGCATCCAGCCGTTGTGAACCCAGACGAAGGTCAGCGTCAGCCAGCCCGCCGCGAGCGCGATGATCCAGCCTTTCACCGGCACCAGCCGTTTGCCTTGGCGCAGCGCCAGTCCCGTCAGGATGCCGAGGCTGAACACCAGTTGCCATGCCAGCGGGTTGAAGAACCAGCCGCCCTCCATCGGGTAGTTCGGCAGGTTCAGCCGGAACAGCCCCGTCGCCACCCAGAGCCCGACCGAGGTCGCCAGCAACGCCAATTTGCTGTGCTGACCGATGCGGATCAGCGCGGGCGCCATCAACAGGAGCGCCATATACATCGGCAGGATGTTCACATAGCCCAGCTGGTGGCCCAGCGTCGCGATCCCGATCAGGAAGCCGAACGGATCGGTGCCATAGATCTTCATCGCGTTCTTGGTCAGCATCGCCTCGTTGCCCCAGAACTGCACGGCGGCCGAGACGATCGCGATCGCCCAGACGGCGGTCAGGGTATGCACGAGGTAGAGAAGCCACGCCCGTCCCCAAAGCCGCGACGTGCCTTCCCAGTTCAGCCCTTTCGCCAGCGCCGGACCGTAAGCCAGCGCGGCGGCAAGGCCGGACATGAAGACGAAGCCCTCCGCCGCATCCGAGAGGCCCAGATTGCGGGAGGTAAAATGCTCGTAGAGATTGCCGGGGATGTGGTCGATATAGATCATCACCAGCGCGAGGCCGCGGAACAGGTCGATCCGCAGGTCGCGCCCGGGTTTCATCAGCGCGATGTTACGCATGTGCGGGGCTCCGGTGAGGGGCGTCCGCGAAACCGGCGCGGTCGTCCTCGGGGGCCGGGAAAGCGTTTTCCCAGCGGGTGAAGATCGCATCGTGCAGACGCAGGATGCGGGGCGTCTCGATCTCGCTCGGCACCAGCATCAGCTGCGAGTCCGAGGGCTGCGACGACCACGAGATCAGCCAAGGCGCTGCGATCATCGGCAGACCGACCGGCAGCAGCCAGAACAGCAGACCCGGCGCGAGCCACCATGTGACGGCAAGGCCCGCTGCCCCGATGGCGACGATCCACCACGCCGCGTTGAAGCCGTCGGCCACGCTCAGCCGTCCGTCGCCGCGGTTGTTGGTGGGCCAGCCGCCATCCGCGCCGAACAGCACCTGAAAGACCGAACGCGTGGCGAAGGCCAGCAGCACCGGGGCGGTGAGGGAGGAGAAGAGCAACTCGCTCAGCGTCGAAGCGAAGGCGATGTTGCCGCCGCCGAAGCCCCGCGCGGTGCCGTTCATCGCCGCACGCGCCGCGATCAGCAATTTCGGCACCAGCAGAAGCCCGAAGATGCCGATGGCGAGGCCGATCGCTTTCGAGGCTTCCGAGGGCGGGAAATAGGGGAAGGGCCAATAGGGCTCGGGGAAGTAATCCGGCGGCGGCACGAACAGGGGCGCCGCGACCGAGGCCACGAGAAAGCCCAGCCAGAACAGCGGCGCGATATAGGCCATGATGCCCTGCGCGAAGACGAACCGCGACCAGCCGCGCAGCCCCGGCGCGCCGATGATGCGCGCGTGCTGCAGATTGCCCTGACACCAGCGGCGGTCGCGCTTGGCATGATCGACGATGTTTTCGGGGCCTTCCTCGAACGAGCCCTCCAGATCGTCATCGAGCCGCACGAGCCAGCCGTTGCGCGCCAGAAGTGCCGCCTCGACATAGTCGTGGCTCATCACATGCCCGCCGAAGGGCGGCTGCCCCTTCAGCGCGGGCAGGCCGCAGCTTTCGGCGAAGGCGCGGGTGCGCACGATGGCGTTGTGGCCCCAGAACGGGCCGGTCCTGCCCTGCAGCATCGCAAGGCCACGGGCGAAGACGGGTGAGAAGAAGCTGGCCGAGAATTGCATCGCACGGGCGAAGCGCGAGCGCCCCCGCACCACTTTCGGCAGGGTCTGCAGCAGGCCCAGACGCGGCTCGGCCTCGATCCGGCGGATCATCTGCAGGATCGTCTCGCCTTCCATCAGGCTGTCGGCATCGAGGATTAGCGCGAAATCATAGGCCGCGCCGGAGCGGGTGATGAAATCCTCGATATTACCGGCCTTCTTGCCGGTATTGTTCAGCCGACGCCGGTAGAAGAAACGGCCCAGCCCGTCGCGCTCTTCGACCAGATGGGCGAAGACCTGCACCTCGCGCTGGGCAATGTCATCCTTGCGGGTGTCCGAGAGGATCGCGAAATGCACTTCCGCGTCGTCACCGGTCGCGGCGAGCGAGGCGTCCATCGCGGCGACGCGCGAAAAGGTGGAGACCGGGTCTTCGTTATAGACCGGCACCAGCACGACCGTGCGGCCCTGAATGCGCGCATGCGGGTCCACGCGCGGCGGCGGCTCGGCGCGCGAGGTCAGCCCGATCAGCGCCTGCACCGCGCCCCATGCGAGCCAGAGCGTCGAGATCAGGATCAGGAGCGCGCGCACCACGTCGAGCGTCTGCAAGCCATCGGCCTGCCCGAACTGAATGAACAGAACGAAGGCTCCGATACCTGCAAGCGCCGCCAGCCCGAGCGCCAGAGCGCGCAGGCCGATCAGCAATGCGCCGCGAGGACGCGCGAGCGCGGACATGTCAGGTGCCTTCCCCGACCGGGCGGCGGGTCAGCATCCGGGCGAGCCGGGTGCTCAGCCGAAGATCGGGTTCGATCTGTTGAGCGGGCATGGCCATCGGGGCCACCGGCAGCGCGGCGGGCCCGGCAATGAGGTCTTCGGGCGACAGCCGGCGCTGGGCGCGCGGCTGATCGGTCAGCGCCGGCACTTCCGGCAGCGTCAAATGTGAAATCATGTTTTGGTCCACTGGTAGAGCCAGGTCTCGGAGAGGTTCCGTCCAAAACCAGCAAGAGTGGCAGAGAGTTCCACGGGCGCGTCGCCATCGGCGGAAATATCCAGAACGAGACGCCAGACATTGTCCTGTTCGACCTTCGAAAGGGTCTGCGTTTCGATCTTGCCCTTGTTCGCGTGGGTGACCGGCTTGATTTCGTCGACCGCCGACGCGGGGAGGCGCGAAATCTCTCCGCCCTTGAAATCAATGACGAATTTACGGGTGCCCTTGGTGTTCTCGACACCCGATACACCGCCGGTCCCGGCCCAGGTCTGATCGACATAGGCGCGCTGATCGCTCGGATCGGGGGGCAGGTCGCCCCATTCCAGCCGATAGGCGAATTCCAGCGCATCGCCTGCTTTTGCCGGAGCTTCGGGCACCCAGAAAGCGACGATATTGTCGTTCACCTCGAGTTTCGAGGGGATCTCGACCAGCCGAACCATGCCCTTGCCCCAGTCGCCCTGCGGCGTCACGCGGACCGAGGGGCGGCGCTCGTAACGGGCCGAGGCGTCCTGATAGTGATCGAAGTCGCGCTCGCGCTGATAGAGGCCGAAGCTCTTCGGCGCGCTCTCCGCGAAATAGGAGGAGGCGAGCTTGTCGGGGTTCTGCAGCGGCCGCCACAGCTTGTCGCCGTCGGCTTGCTCGATCGCCAGCCCGTCGCTGTCGTGTACGCGCGGGCGATAGTCGTCGAAATTGTGCCGGTTGCGCGGCCCGTAGAGGAACATCGAGGTCAGCGGCGCGACACCGAGCTGCTGAATGTCCTCGCGGATGAAGAGCCGTGCGGTCACGTCGACCGAGGTAGCCTCGCCCGGGGTGATGACGAATTTGTAGGCCCCCGTCAGCGAGGCGGAGTGCATCTCGGCGAAGACGGTGATCGAGGTCGCGCCCGAGGCCGGGGTCTCGACCCAGAACTGGGTGAAACGCGGGAATTCCTCGGCGACCGAGATGCCGGTGTTCACCGCGAGCCCGCGCGCCGAGAGCCCATAAGCCGAGCCGCGCCCGAGCGCGCGGAAGTAGGATGCGCCCTGAAACGCGATCAGCTCGTCCATGACATCGGGGCGGTTGATCGGGCTGTGCAGGCGGAAGCCTGCGACGCCGGGCAGGGGCGCATGTTCGGGGACGATCTTGCGCGCTTTGCTCTGGTAGATGAAATCGTCGGTCGAGAAGGTCATCGGGCTCGCTTGCCCGTTGTCGATGCTGGAGAGATGCACCGGCTCTTTAAACAGCCAGCCCAGATGGAAGGCCTGCAATTCGAAGCGCGTGTCTTCGATATTCTCGAAGCGCGACTTGTCCGGGTCGAAGCGGATCATCCGGTAGCTGTCGTAGTCCAGCTTGCTCAGGAAATCGGCCGAGCTGGTCTCGGGCGGTACGGCTTCGTTCTTCGCGGCCTTCTGCATCCGCGCCGCGAGATCGTCGAAGGAAAACGGCGATTGCTGCGGTGCGGCAGGGGGCGAGGCTGGCGCGGAGGAGGGGTCGGCTGCGGGGGCGCTGTCTTGCGCGAGCGCATGGCCGGGCCAGCCTCCCGTGGCGGCGAACGCGCCAAAAGCGGAACCGGCGGCGAGGAGCTGTCGGCGGGAGAAATGGGGCACTTGCACAGTGCGGGGATTAGGCATCTGTTTCCCTGCGATTACAGTCGCTTCGCACGGAGAAAAACCGCCGTGCTGCAATTTGCATAGCCACATGCCCGGAAAAACTGCAAGAGGGGAAGCGAGGCCCATCGGGCGGACAGGGTCGAGCCATGCGATTCTCGCATAACATCGCCCATCCATGCATCGAAAAGCGCGATTTCCCGCCGATTCAGCGACATTTGTGCCGCAGAATGCCGCATGTGCAAAATGGCGGGAGAGGGGCCGATCGCTGCCGCTTTGAGGCGGCCTCCGCACAATGCCTTGCGATTCTACTCAGGAAACGCCGTCGCGAAGCTTGACAGACATGCCCCCTGTGCGCAGGTAAAGTAATGCTTGCGCGGGGGGAGAGTGCGGTCGCATCCATCGCCCCAAGGCCCGCCAAAGAACGGACCGGAGAGAAGATGTCGCCTGCCTTGATCGCCGCTTTGCCCTTCCTGGGCGCAGCCATGCCGTCGATCCTTATCCGCACCGGACGCACCAATGCCGCCGCGGTTTCGGCCCTGTTCACGGGGCTGGCGCTGCTCGGATTGTTGCTGAACCTGCCGACCGTGATGGCAGGCGGTGTCGTCGAGACCAAGATCGACTGGCTGCCCTGGCTGGGCCTGAACGTGAATTTCTGGATCGACGGTCTGGGGATGCTCTTCGCGACGCTGATCCTCGGGATCGGGTTGCTGATCATCCTCTATGCGCGGTTCTACCTGTCGAACAAGGACCCGGTCGGTCAGTTCTACACCTACTTGCTGCTGTTCCAGGGCGCGATGGTGGGCATCGTGCTGTCCGACAATATCCTGCTTTTGCTGATCTTCTGGGAGCTGACCTCGCTCAGCTCCTTCCTGCTCATCGGCTATTGGAAGCACCTGCCCGCGGGCCGTCAGGGCGCGCGTATGGCGCTGACCGTGACCGGTCTGGGCGGTCTGTCGATGATCGCGGGGATGCTGATCCTCGGCAATATCGCGGGCAGCTACGACATCTCGGAAATCCTGCAGCACAAGGACGCCATTCAGGCGAGCCCCTATTACATCCCGGCGCTGCTGCTGATCCTCGGCGGGGCTTTCACCAAATCCGCCCAGTTCCCGTTCCATTTCTGGCTGCCGCACGCGATGGCGGCGCCGACGCCGGTCTCGGCCTATCTGCACTCCGCCACGATGGTGAAGGCAGGGCTGTTCCTGATGGCGCGGATGTGGCCGGTGCTCTCGGGCACGCCGGAATGGTTCTATATCGTCGCGAGCGTCGGCCTGATCACCATGCTGATCGCCGCGAAGATCGCGATTTTCAAACACGACATGAAGGCGCTTCTGGCCTTCTCGACGGTCTCGCATCTGGGGCTCATCACCTTCATGCTGGGGCTGGGGACCGAGGCCGGGGCGCTGGCCGCCGTGTTCCACATCATCAACCACGCGACCTTCAAGGCGGCACTGTTCATGTCGGCGGGCATCGTCGATCACGAGGCGGGCACGCGTGACCTGACCCGCGTCTCGGGGCTGCGCAAGCTGATGCCGATCACCTTCGTGATCGCGACCATCGCGGCGCTGTCGATGGCCGGTATCCCCTTCTTCAACGGGTTCCTGTCGAAAGAGATGATGCTGGAGGCCGCCGCGCATACGAAGTGGCTCGACAATAGCTGGCTGATCCCGGCGCTTGCCACCATCGCGGCGCTGTTCTCGGCCACCTACGCCTTCCGCTTCATCAGCCACGGTTTCTTCGGCCCGCCGCCGCAGGACCTGCCGAAGACCCCGCATGATCCGCCCTTCGGCATGTGGATCAGCCCGGCTTTCCTCGCCTTCCTCGTGATCGCGATCGGTCTGTTCCCGATGGCGGTGGCGGGCGGCTATGTCCAGATGGCGACCAATGCGGTCGTCGGTGGCGGCTATCACATGCACGAGCTTAAGATCTGGCACGGCGTCACGCCCGCGCTGATCATGTCGGCCATTGCCGTCACCGGCGGTATCGCTCTGCTCGCCGCGCATCGCCCGTTCCAGCGCATCTGGGACGCCATCCCGCGCCCCGAGGCCAAGGTGATGTTCGACTGGGTGGTCGCGAAGGTGCAGAGCCTTGCCGCGTGGATCACGCAGGGGCTGCATACCGGCGCGATGGCGCGTTACCTGATGCTGTTCACGATAACTGCGGTCGGGGTTGGGCTCTACGCCTTCATGAGCGGCACGCTGGGGCCGCAGACCCGTGCGCTGACGCCGGTGAACGGCGCGGCGGTGACCTCGTGGCTGCTGCTGCTGACGGCCACGATCTGTATCGTCGCCTTCCATCACAACCGCATCCTCGCGCTGGTGCTGATCGGGATCGTCGGCCTCACCGTCTCGATCTCCTTCATCTTCCTCTCGGCGCCCGACCTCGCGCTGACGCAGATCTCGGTCGAGATCGTGACGACGGTGCTGATGCTTCTCGCGCTGAACTTCCTGCCCAAGATCACCTCGATCGAATCCAGCCGGATGAAGATCGGCTTCGACGTCGGGCTTTCGGTCGCGGCGGGCGTCGCGGTCTCGGGGCTGATCTACGCGCTGCTGACCCGCGATTTCGCCTTCCCGACGATGTCCGGCTACATGCTCGACAACAGCTACAACCTCGCGGGCGGGGACAACGTGGTGAACGTGATCCTCGTGGACTTCCGTGGCTACGATACGTTCGGCGAGATCACGGTGCTGGGCATCGCCGCGCTGGTGATCTTCGCGCTGACCGAGGCGCTGCTGCAGGGCGCGTCCTCGCGCAAGCTGATCGCGTGGCGTCCCGACGTGCCGCGTGGCGGCGACAAGCACCCGCTGATGTTGCTGATCGTGACGCGGGTGATGATGCCGATCGCGCTGGTCGTGGGGCTCTATATCTTCCTGCGCGGCCACAATGAGCCCGGCGGCGGCTTCATCGCCGGTCTCGTCGTCGCGATCGCGCTGGTGACGCAATACATGGCCTCGGGCTTTGCATGGACGCAGGCGCGCCAGAAGGTCTATTACCACGTGCTGATCGCGTCCGGCGTGCTGGTCGCGGGGATCACCGGGGCCGGGGCGTTCTTCAACGACATGCCCTTCCTGACCTCCGATTTCGGCTATGTGAAGCTGCCCGGCCTCGACAAGTTCGAGCTGGCGACCGCTGCGGGCTTCGACCTCGGCGTGTTCCTCGGCGTCGTCGGCTCGGTGATGCTGGCGCTTGGCGGGCTGAGCCGCCTCGCGCGCCGCGCCGCAATGGGCGAGGAAGGCGGCGAAGAGGGCGCGCATATCGCGGCCGAGAAGCCGGAGGCCCGCGTGCTCGCGCCGCTCTCGGCCGGGCCCTATCCGCCCGAAGCCAAAGTGCCGCGCCGCTGGTGGAAGACCGCCCGCGCCGCACGCGAAGCCACCCAGAACGAGCGTGACACCGTGCACGAGAACAAGAAGACCAACGGGGGCGATCACTGATGGAAGTGCTCGTTGCATCGGCCATCGGCGTGCTGACCGCCGCCGGCATCTACATGATCCTGCGTCTGCGCACCTTCCCCGTGGTGGTGGGCATGTCGCTGCTGTCCTACGCGGTGAACGTGTTCCTGTTCGCCACCGGTCGTCTGGTAATCAACCAGCCGCCGATCCTGCGCGACGGCGTCACCTCCTATACCGACCCGATCCCGCAGGCGCTGGTTCTGACCGCGATCGTGATCTCCTTCGGGATGACGGCGGTGGTCGTGATGCTCGCGCTTGGCGCCTTCATCGAGGCGGGCAATGACCGCATCGACCTCGAGGAAGAGGAGGACGGCCAATGATGGAGCATTGGATCATCGCGCCCGTCCTGATCCCGGCGATGCTTGCGCCGCTGATCGTGCTGTGGATGCGCTACGATCTGGTCACGCAGCGCGTGGCCTCGATCCTCGGCATGTCGGCGCTTCTGGTGCTGGCCATCGTGCTGATGGTGTCGGCCTCGATGGGCCCGCCCGAGGTCTATCGCCTCGGCAACTGGGAGCCGCCCTACGGCATCGTGCTGGTCCTTGACCGGCTGTCCGCGCTGATGCTGCTGCTGACCTCGATCCTCGGCCTCGTGATCGTGCTCTATGCGATCGGCTCGGGCTGGGACAAACGCGGCTGGCATTTCCACTCGCTGATGCAGTTCCAGATGATGGGGATCAACGGCGCCTTCCTGACGGGCGACGCGTTCAACCTGTTCGTCTTCTTTGAAGTGCTGCTGATCGCCTCCTATGGTCTGATGATCCATGGCGGCGGGCGCGCACGGCTGAAATCGGGCGTGCAATACGTGGTCTACAACCTCGCGGGCTCGACGCTGTTCCTCTTCGCGCTGGGGACGATCTACGCGACGGCAGGTACGCTCAACATGGCCGATCTGGCGGTGAAGGTGGCCGAGATGCCCTCCGAGCAGACGGCGCTGATCAAGGTCGGTGCGGCGCTTCTGATGTTGGTCTTCGCGGTCAAGGCCGCGCTGGTGCCGCTGCAGTTCTGGCTGCCCGCGACCTACACCAATGCACCCGGCCCGGTGGCGGCGCTGTTTGCGATCATGACCAAGGTCGGGACCTATGCGATCGTCCGCGTCTATACGCTGATCTTCCCGATCACCGGCACGATCGGCACGCTTGCCCATGACATCCTGCTGCCCTCCGCGTTCCTGACGATCGCGATCGGGATGATCGGCATTCTCGGCGCCCGCGACATGGGCCGCACGGTCGCCTATGCGGTGATCGGCTCGGTCGGGACGATGATGCTGGCATTTGCGCAGTTCACTCAGGGCGCGACCACGGCGGGTCTTTACTACATGATCCACTCGACGCTGATCGCCGGGGCGATGTTCCTGATCGCCGATCTCGTGCGCGAGCGGCGCGGGCGCTGGGGGCTCGGCTTCACCGATGCGCCGCTGATGAAGAACCACGGGCTGATGGCGGGCATGTTCTTCATGGGCGCGATCGCGATGGCCGGGATGCCGCCGCTCTCGGGTTTCCTCGGCAAGCTGATGATCCTCGATGCGACGCGCGGCCAATGGGCGCTTTGGGCGACGGTTCTGGTGACCTCGCTGATCGCCATCGTGGGCTATGCCCGTGCGGGTAGCCAAGTGTTCTGGCGCTCCTACGCGGTCGAGGCCGAGGAAGACGATCTGCCGCCCGCGCCGAAGGATGCGAGCTCGCCGGGCCTCGCCTTTACCGCGACCGGTATCCTGCTGGCCGGGTCGGTGGCGCTGACCGCGCTGGCCGGACCTGCGAGCACCTGGTTGCAGGGCACCTCCGCGCAGCTGTTCACGCCGTCGCAGTATATCGACGCGGTTCTCGCCGGCGCGGAAGAGCGCGCGCAGGAGGCGGCGCGCATCGGCGCCCATGAGCATGGCCATATGGAAGTGAGCGAGGAAATGCAGGCCGAGGACGCGCATGGCGGCGACACCAGTGCCGCCGATCCGCATGCCGACGCTCCGCCCGCCGATCAGGCCGACACCCACACCGGAACCGAGACGGGGCAGGACGCCCCGGCCGCGGCGCATTGAGGGGAGCAAAGAGATGATCCGCAAGATCCTTCCCCACCCCTACCTGACCGTCACGCTGGTGATGGTCTGGCTGATGCTGGCCAATAGCTACACGCTCAATTCGCTGGTCTTCGCGATCCTCGTCGGTCTCGTGATCCCGTGGATCACCGCGCCCTACTGGCCTGCGCGCCCGCGTTTCGCGAAGCCGCTGAAGATCATCGAGTACATCTTCATCGTGATCTGGGATATCATCGTCGCGAATATCACCGTGGCGAAGATCGTGCTCTTCATGCCCAATTCCAAGCTGCACCCCGCCTGGGTCACGGTGCCGCTCGATATCGTCACGCCCGAGGCGGTGACGGTGCTTGCGGGCACGATCACGATGACGCCCGGCACGCTGACGGCGGAGCTGGCCGCCGACGGGCACTCGCTGCTGGTCCACGCGCTGCATGCGCCCGATGCCGATGAGGTGCGCGACGAGATCAAGTCCCGCTACGAGGCCCGCCTGAAGGAGATTTTCGAATGATCACCTATGCCCTGATCTTCGCCATCGCCTGCTATTCGCTGGCGCTGCTGTTCAACCTCTACCGGGTCGTCAAGGCGCCGGGCGTGACCGACCGGGTTCTCGCGCTCGACACGATGGCGATCAACGCGATCGCGATGATCGTGCTGTTCGGCATCTGGGAAGGCACGGCGCTCTTCTTCGAAGCGTCGATCCTTTACGCAATGACGGGCTTCGTGGCGACGGTCTCCTTCGCCAAGTTCATCCTGCGCGGCGACATTATCGAGTGAGGGCGTGATGGAACTGTTCTGGGACATCCTGATTTCCGCGCTGCTCGTGATCGGCGGCATCTTCGGCCTCGTCGGCAGCTTCGGGCTGGTCAAACTGCCCGACCCGATGACCCGCCTGCACGCGCCGACCAAGGCCGCGACGCTGGGCGTGGGCGCGATCCTGATCGCCTCGATGGTCTGGTTCGCGGTGAAGCAGGGCCACGTGACCCTGCACGAGTTGATGGTCACCATCTTCATCTTCCTGACGGCCCCGATCACCGCGCATTTCATCTCGAAGGCCAATATCTTCCGCGACTGGCCGGCCGAGAAACTGCCGAAGCCCGCAGGCGAGGGCGACTGGGCGGTGCACACAGCCGATGCCGATACCTCGAAGG
Source organism: Thioclava sp. ES.031 (assembly GCF_002563775.1). Lineage (NCBI taxonomy): Bacteria > Pseudomonadati > Pseudomonadota > Alphaproteobacteria > Rhodobacterales > Paracoccaceae > Thioclava > Thioclava sp. ES.031. Next base: position 416,334 of record NZ_PDJO01000001.1, read on the forward strand.
GCGAACTGGCGGTCGAGCGGGAAAAGAACATCCCGCACGAGAACGACTGACGTTGCGAAACGCTTTGACGCGCGCGTAACCCGTGGCAGGCTGATCCCCGGAGGAGATTTCGGGAGATTTTCGCGATGCGGATGCGGCTGATGCTGTCCCATCTGTCGATCTGGGTGATGATCGCAGTCGTCGCCGCGGCGGCCTATTGGATCGCGCAGGGGCCTTGGTGGCTCTGGGCGGTCGCGCTGCTGGGGATCCCGGCGCAGATGCTCAACGAATACGGGCTCCACCGCTACATCTTCCACATGGCGCCACCGAAGCGGCAATGGGCCTTCAACTGGCTCTACCGGGTGCATTACGGCCACCACGAATTCCCGACCTGCTGGCCGCTTCTGTTCGCGCCGCTCTCGGTGATCGTGCCGGTGCTCGTGGGCAATACCGCGCTCCTTTGGGCGGTGCTGTCGCTGATCGGCGTGCCCCATGCGTTCGATATCGCCGTGGCCGTCGTGCCGCTGGGCGGGGCCGCGACCTTCCTCGCCTATGAATGGTTCCACACCACCGCCCATGTCACCGTGAAGAAGACTGCGATCGAGCGCCATGTCTCGACGCTGCACAACCAGCACCATTTCCGCGACTTCTCGAAATGGTTCCACGTCACGGCGGGCGGCGAGGTGATCGACCGGCTGATGGGCACCGCGATTTCGCGCGATCAGCTCAAGACCCAAAGCCGCGTCGAGTTCATCCGCACGCTGGGCCTGCGCCCCGACGATCCGCGCCTGATCGCGGCACGGGAGAAATTCGCGCCGCGCTTCGGGATCACCGAGGCAGAGGTCTCGCGGGCGGGCCATGTCGGTGGGGGCGCTGCCCCCGCGCGCTGACGCGCGCCCCCCGGGATATTTCCGCCAAGAGGAAATTAAACCTTCCGTAACCAGAATCACCTGACCCTGATCTCGCGGAACAGGCGGGGACGCCGATGACCGCCCAAGGGGAAGCGCCCGGCCTGCCGCCCGCAACCGGGTTCGAGCCGGGCGTTTTTCTTCCTCTTGGGCGAAATATCCCGGGGGAGGCCGCAGGCCGGGGGCGGAGCCCCTTACAGGTTGTCGGTCACGCGGAAGCCTTCGGGGATCGTGTCGCGCCCCTCCAGCACCAGATCGACCATCACCTCTGCCACTTTCGGCGCCATCCCGAAGCCGATCTTGAACCCGCCATTGGCGATGAAATGTTCCGGACGGTCGGGCCAGTCGCCCAGCATCGGCGCGCGGGATTTGGCACGCGGGCGCACCCCGGCCCAACGGTCGATCACCGGCGCCTCGGTCAGCGGCGGGCAAAGCGCGCGGGCTTTCTCGATCAGCGCGTCGAGCTGCGCATCGGTCGTGTCCGGGGCATCGAATTCGCGCTCGGAGGTCGACCCGATCGCGACCGTGTCGTCTGAATGGGGAATGATGTGGAGGCTGTCGGCGAAAAGCTGCGGCACGTCTCCTGCCGCGTATCGGAAGAGCGCCGATTGGCCCTTCACGCCGGTGCCGACGGTTTTGCCGACCACCGCGTTCAGCTCTGCCAGTCCTTCCGCGCCGGTCGCGTGGATGACCGGACCGCCCCCCTCGGCCTCGCCGATCACGATCTCCGCGCCCATCGCTTTGAGCGCCGCGACCAGCGCGGCCCCGGCGGCGCGCGGATTGGCGCGGGCGGTGAGCGTGTCATGGATCACGAGCCCGGTGGGCGAGGGGGGCGCGAAGGCGCCGAATTCCGCAGCCTCGGCCACGCGCCATGTGGCGAAGCCCTGCCATAGCTCGGCCGCCCCTGCCGCGCGGTCTTTGGCGCGCGCGATCTGCGCCTCATCCGCCAGCGGCTGCAGTCGACCGAGACGCGCATAGCCCGGATCGCCGCCACCAATGCGCTGCACGTCGGCCCAGAAGGCTTCCGCCATGCGCAGGCTCTCGAATTGGAACTGTTTCTTGGGGTTCCAGTTCTCCGGCACATGCGGGGCGAGCGCGCCGACATGGCCGCCCGAGCTGCCCGCGCCAATGCGGCTGCGCTCGATCAGCCGGACTTTCGCGCCGCGCTTCGCTGCCTGATACGCGATCGCGAGGCCGAAGATGCCGCCGCCGCGCACGGTTATGTCGTGTCTGCCGCTTGTCATTTCGCGCCTCCTGCTTCAAGGCTGGGCCGGAGACTGTGGACTATCCCCGATGAACGCCCCTGACCAGAGCAAAGCCGATCTCGATTGGCGCGATGACCTTGTGCCGGTCTCGCGGCGGTTCGACGATCCCTATTTCAGCCTTGCGGGCGGTCTGGACGAGACGCGGCATGTGTTTCTGGCGGGCAATGATCTTCCCGCGCGGCTGCGTCCGGGCTTTCACGTGGCTGAGCTGGGCTTCGGCACGGGGCTGAACCTGCTGTCGCTGCGGCTGGCCTGTCCCGAGGACTTCCCGATCCGCTTCACTTCTTTCGAGGCCTACCCGATGGAGGCCGACGACATCGCACGGGCGCTGGACGCATTTCCGGAGGTCGCGCCCGTGGCCGGTCCCTATCTGGAAGCTTGGGCTGCAGGGCAGCGCCAGTTTCAACTCGGTCCGATCGCGGTGGAGATCCTCGAGGGCGATGCGCGCGCGGCGCTTCCCGCTTGGGCGGGAAAAGCCGATGCGTGGTTCCTCGACGGGTTCTCGCCCGCGAAGAACCCCGAGCTTTGGGGCGAGGATCTGATGGTCGAGGTCGGCGCGCATACGGTGCCGGGCGGCTCCTTCGCGACCTATACGGCGGCAGGCTTCGTGCGCCGCGCCCTCGAGGCCGCGGGTTTCGAGGTCAACCGCAGCCCGGGTTTCGGGCGCAAACGCCATATGTCGCGCGGGGCGAAACATGGTTGAACAATCGACCCGCCGCGGCATTGCGCTGATGGTCGCCGTGACCTTCATCTTCGCGCTTCAGGACGGCATCTCGCGCCATCTGGCCGAGACCTACAACGTCTACATGGCGCTCATGGTGCGCTTCTGGTTCTTCGCGGCCTTCGTGCTGGTGATCGCGGCGCGCAGCCCCGGCGGGATCAAGCGGGCGACGCGCTCGGGCCTGCCTTGGGCGCAGGTGATCCGCTCGCTCATCCTGATCACCGAAGTGGTCGTGATGGTGCAGGCCTTCGTCTATCTCGGGCTCGTCCATTCCCATGCGGTCTTCGCCTGCTACCCGCTGCTGGTCGCAGGGCTTTCCGGGCCGGTGCTGGGCGAGAAGGTCGGCTGGCGGCGCGTGGCAGCGATCGGGGTGGGCTTCATCGGGGTACTCATCATCCTCAAGCCCGGCTTCGGAGTGTTCTCGCCCTATGCGCTGATCCCGCTGGCGGCGGCGACGCTGTTCGCGCTCTACTCGCTGATGACGCGCTATGTGGGCCGCGTCGATCCGGCCTCGGTGTCCTTCTTCTACACTGGCGTGATCGGGGCGCTGGTGATCACGGCAGTCGGCATCTGGCACTGGGAGAACATGATCGCGTCGGACTGGGCGTGGATGGTCGTGCTGTGCTTCACCGCCGCGACCGGGCATTTCCTGCTGATCAAGGCCTATGAGGTGGCCGAGGCCTCGGCGATCCAGCCCTTCGCCTATCTGCAACTGGTCTTCGCCTCGACGCTGGGCGTCGTCGTCTTCGGCGAGTCGCTGGAATGGAACGTGGTCATCGGCGCGGGCGTCGTGGTCAGCGCGGGGCTCTTTACCCTGTGGCGCGCGCGGGTGGTGGCCGAAGGGTCGTAACCGCCTCTTTCGTTTTGGACAAAATATCCCGGGGTGAGGCTGTCAGGCCGAGGGGCAGCGCCCCTCTCCTCTTTTCATTTGTCGCCCTGCGGCGACGGGGAGGCAACGCCCCTCAATCCGTCACGTCACCGCGCAGGATGTCGGTGAATTTCACCTCGCCCTTGCCCAGCCGCGCGCGGTAGGGCGGGATCGCCTCGGAGACGCGCATCACGTAGTTGCGGGTCTCGGTGAAGGGGATCATCTCGACCCAGTCGATCACGTCGACCGTGCCGATCCGCGGATCGCCGCGATCCTCGATCCAGTTGCGCGGACGTCCGGGCCCGGCGTTGTAGCCCGAGGCGACCAGCACCGAAGACGGTCCGAATTCGTCGCGCAGCTCGGCCAGATAGGCGCCGCCCAGCTTGAGGTTATAGGTCGCGTCGGTCGTCAGCCGTGCCTTCTCGTAGGGCAGACCGGTTTTCTCCGCCATCATCTTCGCGGTGCCGGGCATCAGCTGCATCAGACCCTGCGCGCCCACCGGAGAGCCGACGCCGATCGCGAACTGGCTCTCGCGCCGGGCGACCGCGAGGACGACTTCTTCCGGCACGCCCAGATCATGGCTCGTCAGCCCCGGGATCGGCCAGAGCGCCTGCGCGATGATCTCGCCCTTCAGCGCGGCGCGTTTGCCGATGATCAGCGCGAGATAGGTGTCGTCCTCCTCAAGCGCGAAATTCGTGAGCGCACCGAAATTGCCCGGCCCGAGGCTCTCTTCCAGGTGCAAAACGAAGCGCGCGCCCAGCTCGTTTTCCCCGGCCTCATAGAGCAGCTGCGCGGCCTTGAAGACGGAAGAATGGCGCAGCTTGTAGCGCCGCCAGTCGGGCAGGTCGGGGCCCTTGGCGAAATTCGTGGGCAGGGGCAGGTTCAGCCGCTCCGCCGACAGGAGCCCGTAATAGGCGTCCTGATTTTCCGCGCCTTTGCGCCATGCGGCCTTGGCTTCGTCGCTGCGGCCCAGAACCTCCAGCGCGCGGCCTTGCCAATACCATGCCCGCGACGACGAGATCGGCCCGTCCACCGCCTTCTCGAGATTGTGGAAATGGCTGTAGGCTGTATCGGCGCGGCCCAGTTTCAACGCGGCATAGCCCGCGACCCATTCGAGATCGGCGTAATCCGCGCCGCCCGGTTCCAGATGGTGCGAGGAGGCCAGATCATAGGCACGCTGCGTATTGCCCGCGCGCAGGTCCCAGCGCGACTGATAGCTGCGGAGCGTCGCCCAAAGGTCTGGGTCTTCCAGATCGGTTGCGGATTTCGACCGCTCGAGGATCAGCTCTGCCGCGCCGTCTTCCAGCCCGGCGCGCCAGCGCCACATCGCGCGGTCGCGGGCAAGCCCTGCGGAACGCTCGACCATGTATTGGGGGACGGCGGCGACGAGATCGTCCACGCCCTGCTCGCGTGCCTGCAGGGCGATCCGCGCCTCGGCCACGGCCTTGGTGCCGGGCGTGACCAGACCGATCATCCGGCGCGCATCCGAGAGATGCCCGCGATCGAGCATGTTCTGCATCCGCCCGCCATGATCGGCGGAGATGAGCGAGGGGTAATCGGCCAAGAACTTCGCCTGCTCGTCTTCGTCCATTGGCAGTTGGCGCCACGCGGTCTTGGCGACCTCGGCCGCCAACGCCTTCTGTCCCAGGGCAAGATGCGCACCAATCAACGCCAGCGCGCCGGTGCCGGTCTGCGGCGGACCGAGCTTGAAATAGGCGATCACCTCGCGCGGGGGGATGCCGTCGAGCGTGGCCTCGCCCTTCTCGCGCAGCCACGGCATGCCGGGCCAATCGGCGCGGCGGGTGGCGAAATCGAGATAGTCGGCGAAGTCTCCTTCGCCGTCGCGCAGGCGTTTCCACTCGATGACATCGAAGCCCAAGGGGCCCACGCGGCGCGCGAGATTTTCGGCCTCGTCCCAGTTGCCGGAATTGGCCGCGGCGAAAGCATCGGACAGCGCGGAACTCGCGGCGCGAAGCGCGGCCGGCGAGAGCGCGAAACTCGAAGCCGCAAGCGCGGCGAGGAACTGGCGTCGGATCATCATGGCTGCTCGTGGTCGCGGGTTTGTCCCTTTGCTACGGGCCTCTCACAGATGGGGATGAATCACAAGTTGGCAACCGTCGCGCAACCGCCTATAACCCGGCCGATTTCCGCCGGGACGACTCACCTTCCCGGCCCAACCAAAAAAAGGAGCGTGTCATGTTCAAAGGGTCTCTTCCCGCACTGGTCACGCCGTTCAAGGACGGCGAACTGGATCTGGACACGCTCAAGAAACTCGTCGAGTGGCATATCGACCAGGGCAGCCACGGCCTCGTGCCGGTCGGCACCACCGGTGAAAGCCCGACGGTGAGCCATGCCGAGCACATGACCGTCATCACCGAGGTCGTGAAAGCCGCGAAGGGCCGTATCCCGATCATCGCGGGCGCGGGCTCGAACTCGACCGCGGAAGGCGTCCGGCTGATCCAGCACGCCGCCGAAACCGGGGCCGATGCGGCGCTCGTCGTGACGCCCTATTACAACAAGCCGACGCAACGCGGCATGATCGAGCATTACCGCGCGCTGCACGATGCCTGCGAATTGCCGATCGTGATCTACAACATCCCCGGCCGCTCGGTGATCGACATGATCCCCGAGACCATGGGCGAACTGGCCAAGCTGCCGCGGATCGTTGGTGTGAAGGACGCGACCGGCAAGCTGGAGCGTGTCTCGATGCAGCGCGCGACCTGCGGGCCCGATTTCATCCAGCTGTCGGGCGAGGACGCGACCGCGCTCGGCTTCAACGCACATGGCGGCGTGGGCTGCATCTCGGTGACGGCGAATGTCGCGCCGAAGCTTTGCGCGGAATTCCAGGAAGCGACGCTTGCGGGCGATTACGCCAAGGCGCTGAGCTATCAGGACAAGCTGATGCCGCTGCATATGGCGATCTTCCTCGAGCCGGGCGTTGCGGGTGCAAAATACGCGATGTCGAAGCTGGGCATGTGCTCGGCCGAGGTGCGCCTGCCGCTGACCGAGCTTCTGCCCGAGACGAAGACCGCGATCGATGCCGCGATGGCGCATGCCGGTCTGATCTGAGGTTCCGACCCAAGCGAAGACAAGAAAACGCCGGCGCGATGAGGATCGCGCCGGCGTTTTTCTTTGATGATGAGGGTTATTGCAGGGCGCTGCGCAGATCGTCGAGCGCGACGGAGCTGTATTGCTGCGGCTGTTCCTGCGTGCCCGGCGCGGCGGGCGCGACGGTTTCGGGGGCCGCGTGTTCGACTGCCGGGACCGGTTGCGGGGCCACGGGCTCCGCCTTCGCCTCGAGCCGCGGCGTCGCCGTATCGGTCGGTGCGGGCGCATCGGTTTTCGGATGAAGATAGGCGAGGGTCACGGTGATCCGGCGGTTCGAGGGATCGCGGGGCTCTGCCGGTTTCAGCGGATCGGTGTCCGACAGGCCCGAGACGCGGGTGATACGCTCCGGAGCGACCCCGGCGGTTACGAGGGCCCGGCGCGTCGCATTGGCGCGGTCCGAGGACAGTTCCCAGTTCCCGTAGGTGCCGCCCGCTTTCTGATAGGGCACCGAGTCGGTGTGGCCCGCGATCAGCACGTCATTGGGCAGATCGGAGAGGGCGCGGCCAAGCTGATCCATCAGCTTCAACGTCGGCCCGTCGATCTTCGCGCTGCCCGAGGCGAACATGGCTTTGCCTGCCTGATCCACGACCTCGATATTCAGCCCGTCCGGCGTGCGGCGGAACAGGACGTTCTGCTGCAGCGGGCGGAGGTCCGGGACGTGCTGGATCGCTTGCGTGATGCGGGTTTGAAGCGTCTCGAAGCGGGCGTCATCGACGGCATGCGGCGTGACCGCAGCGGTCTTGGCGTCGGTCGCGTCGCCGGCCTTGGCCGTCGCCTGCGCCGCGGTCGCGAGCTTTTCAGCCGTCGCGTCGGGCGTGGTGTCCTTGGATTTCCCGGAGGCGTTGGCCATTTCGGTCGAGGGATCGGTCACGCTTCCGATGCCGGGATTGGCGGGGATCGCATCATTGGCGCGCGACGCGTTCATGATCCCTTTCGGGCCGAGCGTCTCGCCTGCGAGCGGGCCGGTGCCGCCGGGCGCCTGCATCGAGATTTTCGCCGGAGCGAAGTAATCGGCGATCCCGGTCAGTTGGTTCTCGTCCGACACGGACAGAATCCACATCAGCAGGAAGAAGGCCATCATCGCGGTCATGAAGTCCGCGTAGGCGACTTTCCATGCACCGCCATGATGCTCGGATTCGTGATCGTCGTCGCTCCGCTTCACAATGATCGGCGCTTGGTTCGACCGTGCCATGGATTGCCCTTTCCCACCTCGCTGACCGGAGCCAGCCGTATTCTCAGGGCATACGTCTCCTGCAGCCCCTGACTGTGGGTTCTCGGATTAAATGTGGGCCAAAAAAGGGCGACAATCGTTCATGATCTGGAAACAAAGATGCGCGGCGCTGACTTTGGAATCCGTTTTGAGCAGAAAGGCTTGCGCCCTGCTGCCCGCTATCACGCCCCGTGGAGCGAGGCGTCGAGGTCGTCGCGGCTGTGTTTGCCCAACCCGACCTTCTTGGCATAGGCAGCTTTTCGCGCCGAATAGCTGGGCGCGACCAGCGGCATATCCGCGGGCAGGTTGAACAGGGTCCGGTATTCGTCTTCGCTCAGCCCGTGTTCCGAGCCGAGATGGCGTTTGAGCATCTTGAACCCGCGCCCGCAGCACAGGCAGAAGACCTTATCTTCGGTCACGGCGTCTTCAATAGGAAGCGCGGGGTGCGGCCGCGCGGGGCTGGAGCTGGCCGTGGTTGTGTCCATCGCATGAGAGACCGCCGCGTCGTTCAGCTCTTCGCCGAACTGCGCGGAGAGCTTCGCCACGAGGTCGACCACCTGATCCGCCGTTACATCCGAACGGGCGGCATAGGCGGCAGCAACTGTCGCGATAATGTTTGCTGCGTCCGTGGGCCGATCCTTCGACATCTGGTCTCTCCAATGCTTAAAATTTGCACTCTCCCCGGACTAGTAGAGAAAGTTACGGGCAACCTCTGTTTCTGTCAACAAACGCACGTATCTGTGCTTGGGTTCCTTGCAAAGATACATTTCCTAAACCGGATTGTTTCGCTGAATGCTTTGACTGTCCTAGGGCTGGTCAGTGCAGTTTGTCGCGCATGAGCCACCGCTCTTTGGCGAGCTGATAGTCCGGGGCGCTGGTCGGATAGTCCGGCGGAAGTCCCCATTTCGCGCGATATTCCTCGAAGGTCATTCCGAGCAGATTTCTGAGGTGACGCCTCAACATCTTGATCGGACGGCCCGTTTCCAGGCAGATCAACCGATCCGGATACACGCTTTCCGAGATCGGCACCGCAGGGATGCGGGAGGTCGCAGGCTCGCCGGTCCGGGCCGGAGGATGTTGCGTCATGTCTCCACTCACATATTTTTGTCCTTAGGGGGAAAGATTGAAGGAAATCTTAAAGTTAGGTCAAAGAAATCGATTTTTTCCCGCAAAACGCCGCAGTTACGCGCTATTTCAAAGTGTGCGCGCGGCTTGTCAGGCACGAAAGCGTGAAGTATCGCATATCGCAGGTAAAAAAATTCGAAAATGCAAAGATGTCAGGCTCGGCGGATTTATGCTCTGAGATCCCGTCTGGCGTTCAGCGTTAATCGGAAGTGACTGCGCAACGGGGATGGGCGCGAGACCTAAGTTTCGACCCGAAGCGCTGGGGTATTCGGGGAGTTGCCTTTTGTTTGGCGCAGATGCCATGCGGAGACAGAACGTCATCATCGTAGCGGAAGACGAGGCGAAGCAAGGCCAGTTGGCCGGCTTCTTTCGCGAGTGCTGCGGCTGGGATCCTTTGCCTTTTGCGAAAGCATTCGAGGCGGAGCAGTACATCCTGCTGCATGGAAGCCCACGCCTGTTGTTAATCAATCTCGCGGAGCCAGAGGGTGCGGCGGATCTGATCCGCACCGCGCGTGGCAGCGAGATGGAGAGCCTCGTCCTCTTCGTCGATCCGACCACGGGCGGAGAACTGGCCGCCGAAATGATTCTGGCGGGCGCCGATGATGTGCTGCGTGAGCCTTATTCCGAGAGAGAATTGGCTGCGCGGCTATGGCTGCGTGCGGGGAGCAGTCTGCCAATCAGCTTCCCGGGCGAAGAAAAGCGCGTCGCTCGGTTGAAGATCGACAAGGAAAACCGGCTGACCGGGCCCGACGCTGCCGAAGCGGTGCAGCTCACCCCGATGGAAGGGGAGATCATGTGCGAGCTGATCCGGAGCGGCGGGCGAATCGTGACGCGCGACGCGCTGTCGCGTCGAATCGATAAATGCATGTGGGTCTACGGTGACCGCAAATTCGACGTTCACATCACCAAGATTCGCAAGAAGTTGCGCGGTGCCTTTGGAGAAAGATACGTCGTGGAAACGATTCGGGCGGCTGGATACTCGTTCTACGAGATTCCCCAAGGAAGACAGCAAGCTGACGCAACCTAAGGTTGAGTCGCCGAGTCGCCGTGACGTGTTTTGCGGTAGTAGCTGTCAAGCGCCGAATTGTTAACGTCTCAGCGATTGTCCGTGAACGCACAACCTGTGGCTGGAGCATCGACAAGCTGTGGATGGTCGAGGTTGCAACCACAACCCTTAGCGTTCGAGTCTATGAAAAACAGGCCTGCGGCCGCCTCACGCGATGTTGGTCTGGGGATAACTCGAGGGGCTGGTTTCACGGTCTTTTTACGGAAAATCTACCCTTACTCGCCTCACGGTTTAACAATCCTTAACCTTACCCGATCCTGAATCGCTGATAATCTGTTGTCACTGGAATTGGGGGACACAGGGATCAGGGATGTCTATGAAAAATAACGATTTGTTAGCGCAGATTTGGGAGGGTTCGGTGACGCAAGCGTCATCATCCGCGGGCTCCCAAGGGAGCTTGGTGGCGGCTGCGCTTCTGCCTGCGCACACTGTTCTGCTGCGCTCGACTCGCAAGGATGCAAGCTTGCTCGTGCTGCCCGAAGCCGAAGAGCTTCTGCCGGGTATATCGCTTGGTGACATTCTTGCAGAAGAGCTTGGAATCGAGGTGCCTTATGGAAGCCTCGTGGTGATCGAGCCGACGCATGTCGCAGGGGTGAAGCATGGTTTTGGGGACCGTGCGATCGACCTCCGGCTGCCGGCGATGGCGTCGCCCGCACGCGGTGGCTTTTCCGTTCACGAAGATGCGCGGGATCGCGGCGCGACCGCGACGGGCAGTCGCCTGTGAGCGCGAAGGCCGTGGAAAACGGCCGCTATGCGTTCTGCGCTCGGTTGGCGGACCGGGCCAGTCTGACACAGTCATGAGTATGCCGCGCCGTCCCGGGAGGCGGCGCGGCCTCCCGCAGAATTAATCCGAGGTTAACCAGAAAAGCCTCCGATTAACTTGCCTTTAATCAAGTAAAGCTTTCTCCAAACATGCCCCCGTGGTCTTCTGTTCATCAAGAATAGAGCGGATAGAGGCGGAGTAATGTTTGCATTGAGCTTCCGTGCTGCACTTGATGCGCCATTTCTGAATGTTGAAGAAGAACGGCAGGCCATCTCGCGCTGGCAGGAATATGGGGATCGGGACTCGCTCGAAATTCTCCTGCGCTCGCATGTCCGTCAGGCCTATGCGCAGGCGCGTCGCTGGGCGACCAATCCGGTCGAGCTCGAAGACCTCGTGGCGGAAGGGATCATCGGTCTGATGCGCGCCGCCGAACGGTTCGATCTGACGCAGGATGTGCGGTTCTCTACCTATTCGCACTGGTGGGTGATGACCTGCGTCCTCAATGCGCTCGCCCGGATCAAGACGGTGATCGATGTGCCGGCGCGGGTCTATCTCGATGCGCGGATGGGGCGGCTCGACAATCCCGAGGCGAGCCAGCTTCTGACCGGTCTGGTGGCGCTCGATGCCAGGTCGTTCGATGACAGCGACGCCGAGGTGATGGAGATGATGCGCAGCCCGGACCTCACGCCCGAAGAGCAGACTGTGGCCGCATCCGCCGCGCGCGCCGCGCATGAGGTTCTGGAAGATGCGCTGGGCGATCTGGATGCGCCGGATCGCGAGATGGTCTTGCGGCGCAAATTGCAGACGCCGCCGGAGTCGCTCGACGATCTGGCCCGCGATCTCGGGATGAGCCGCGAGCGCGCCCGGCAGGTCGAAAAGCGCGCGCTCATCCGGTTGAAGCGATGCCTTGAAAAGCGCGGGTTCAGCCCTGCGATGCTGAACTGAGAGGGCTGGGATGGCACGTCATCTGATGATCGCAGGACATGGGCGCGCGGGCACGACGCTGTTCTACAATATGCTGCGCGAGACCCTGAAAGGGTTCGAGATCCCGCCGCGCGAGACCAGCGCGCTGTCCACGATCGGGCAGCCGGGCGACTGGGTCAGCAAGCGGCCGCTGGATATTTTCCAGATCGCGAATATCGCGCGGGCCAATGTCCGCAACAAGCGGATAGATCTGATCGTGCCGCTGCGCGATCCGCGCGACATCCTCGTGAGCCGTCATTCGGCGGTGCCGGACAACTACTTTATCTCAGCAGATGAGATGTATTTCATCGGCGGCCCGGATGCGCCCGCGCCGGTCATGCCGGGGCTGCTGCAGATCCACGAGGCGATCGCGACCGTGCTGAGATCCGGCATTTTCCCGCAAGGCGTCTTCCTTCTGAAATATGAAGACCTGGTGGATGATCCCGACAGGATTCAGCAGAAGTTGGGCGATGCGCTCGATCTGCAATTCGAGGGACACTTCTCCAATTTCGGTAGTGCCGAAATCCCGGAAGATTTGAAAGGAGCGCTTAACGGCGTGCGCCCGGTCGAGAAGGCCCGCGCGAAGTGGCTCGACGAAGAACATCGGGCGCGCATCTTCGATCAATTCTCGCGCTTCCCGGTGCTGTTCGATCTGCTCGAGCAGCTTGGCTACGAAAAGGACCGCGACTGGTTCGCGCCCTTCACGGAGTGGCAGGCGGCGTCGGGACGCCGGAGCAAGCGCTTGGGTTTAGTGTGACGAGGACGACGAGATGGATGCGATAGCTGCGATATTGCTGAAGACGACGGCCTCTGGCGCAGGGGCCGGGCGGACGCCGTCATCGGAGGCGACCGGCTTCGGATCGCTTTTGCAGGGCGCGCAACCGGATGCGGGCAGTGCCGCGAAGGCGGGGGCGTCGGCGGTGGCCGCTTCGCCCAAGGGTGCGACAGCGGCGATCCTTGCCCAGACCCCCGCGCTTCAGGCCGAGCTGGCCGGGATGCTGCAGAAGGTTCGGGATGGTGCGCTGGCAGAATTGGCGCAGGGCAAGCCGATCGGGACGGTGCTGAAAGAGCTGGGCACCTCGCTCGCGACGGTGCTCGCCGAGTTCGACGCCGCGCATGGCACGAAATTGCAGGAAGCTCTCGCCCAAGCGCTAAAAGGGATGCCGCTGCAAACTGGCGGCGCGGAGGCAAAGCCCGCCTCGGATCATGCGCGCGACAAAAGCGACACGATCGACGAGGTCTTCGCGAGCCTTCTGGTCTCGCTCGGTCTGCAAGCGAAGCCGCCTGAGCCCGCATCAGTGCAAAAGGGCGGCGCGCAGACCCAATCGGTAACGGCGCTGATGCCCGCGCATTCTGCGGGCGACCTTTCCTCTCCGGCGGCGCAGCCGAAACCTGAGGCGCCGCAGCCGCAGCAGCAGGCCATCACCTCCGTTCCGCAGGGGCTTGCCGGGGCGGTGCCTGCGCCACTGGCGCCGGAGGTCCCGCAGAACGACATGGACCCGCGCGTGCGCGCCATTCTGGAAGCGGCCGCGAAAGGCGCGGGGAAGACTGGCAAGGCCGACGCGCAGGCAGCACTGTTGCCCACCGCGCCGAGCAAAGCCGACCCCAAGCCGGCGCAGCCATTCGCCGAGGCCGCCCGCGCCGGGGCTCTGCCCGATGCGGCCGTGGCACGGCTCACGCAGCATGACGCAAGTCACGCAGCCCGCAGCGAGGCGGCGGCACAAACGGGGCAGGCGACGGCTCAGCCCTCGCCGCGCTTTGCGGCCTTCGTCGCGACGCAACTTCGGCGCGCCGATCTGCAGGAGGGACGCACCCGCGTGGCCCTGACCCCGCGCGGGTTGGGCGATATCGAGATCGACGTGGAGCGTGACAAGCGCGGTCAGGTCAACGTGGTCGTTCGGGCCGAAAGTCCGGCGGTGCTGAGCGCATTGCGCGGGGATCGCGAGACGCTCGCGGCGATCCTGGCGGGGCAGGGCCTGCAGATGGATAGCGGCGCGCTCGATTTCGAGCAGTTCGGCGGTCATGGCGAGGGCGGAGAAGAACGCTCCTCCGGCCAGAGCGCGATCATTGACGAAGACGTCCCCGTGCTGGGCGCCGATTGGCAGCCCACCATCGACGACGGACAACTGGATATCAGGACCTGAGGAGCCACAGATGAGCATCTCCCCGACAAGCACCAATCCGGCCGCGTCCGCGACCGACACGACCTCCACGGCAAATCCGGCGCAGTCGAAGCTCTCGGCGGATTACAACAGCTTTCTGCAGCTGCTGACGGCGCAGATCAAAAATCAGGACCCGCTGAAGCCGATGGACTCGACGCAATTCGTCTCGCAGCTGGCGCAACTCAGTCAGGTCGAGCAATCGGTGCAGACCAATACCAACCTCAAGACCATCGACGCGAAGCTGAGTGCGATGGGCGGGATGGCGGATGTGGCCCTGATGGGCAAGACGGTGTCGCTCGCTTCCGACCGGATCGAGCTGCGCGACGGTCAGGCCAGCACCAGCTACGAGCTTGCCGCGCCCGCCGACAAGGTGACCGCGATCATCAAGACGCAGGACGGGACTGAACTGCGCCGGATCACAGGCCTGCCCGGACGTTCGGGCGAGAAGATCGCGCTGAACTGGGACGGGCGCGATTCCGCGGGGCTGCCGGTGCCGGATGACACGTTCCGGGTCGAGATCGACGCACAGGATACCGATGGCAATGCGGTTTCCTACGACACCTATCCCAGCACGCAGGTCGAGCAGGTGCGGTTCTCGTCGCAGGGGCAGTCGCTGGTTCTGCGCAATGGCGAGGAAGTGCCCAGCTCGCTCATCGTGGCGGTGTCGGGCTGACGCGAGTGTCCCCCGGCGGCGCGGCGCGCGGCGGGGCTTTGCTATCCTTGCTTGAATGGCGCCGCGCTGTTTACCTTCGCCGCCTGCAGGCCGGGCACACGGTCCTGGAGGCCGCGCTCGAGCAGCGGGACGAGGTCGTCGGGCGTCACCGTATCGGGTTCGAAGATCCGATTGTCCGCGAGTCTGGTCAGCAGGTCGATCGTCTCGTCGCGCAGTTTCGGCACGAGCGCCGGTCCATCGGGGAGCTCTTCGCCCTTCAGAACCAGCGTCACATCGACCGTCAGATAGCTGACCGCGCGCGCCCGGAAGATCGGGACCGTGATCGCCCCCAGCGCGATGTCGCGCGGGGCAGGCTCGGGTGGGGCTTCGGGCGCTTTGGGCCCCGGCGCGATCTGGCTGCCGCCAAGATAGCCGAGGCCCGCCGCGACGATCGGCACCACCACGATGAGCAGCACAAGTGTTCTCCAACGCGGCATCGGTCGCGCTCAGTAGGGCAGGACGACGTCGAGCGCGTCTTCCCCGTATCGGGGCTGTTGCACCTTGCTGATCTGGCCGCGCCCGCCATAGGAGATGCGCGCCTCGGCGATCTTCTCGTAGGGGATGGTGTTGTCCATCCGGATGTCTTCGGGACGGATGATCCCGGCCACGCGCAACTCGCGCAGCTCGTGATTGACCTTCACCTCCTGGCGTCCGGCGATGACGAAATTCCCGTTTTGCAGCTTCCGGATCACGAGGGCTGCGACCTTGAGGCTGATCGTCTCGTTGCGCTTGATCGAGCCGGTGCCGCTGGCGCTCGATTGCGAGCTGAGATCGACGATATTGCTGCCCGTGGGCAGGTCTTTCTCGCTGACGCCGGGCAGGATCTTCGCAATCTTGCCGCCATAGCCGAGGAAGGTCGGGAAGCCGACGCTCTGGCTGCCGTCGCGGCTGCGCTGGGAGGCGTTCTGAAGCTGCGCCTCGTCGTTGATGTCGATGTCGACGGTCAGCAGATCGCCCACCTTGTCGGCGCGCTGATCGCCGAAGAAGCCGGTGGAGCCGGTCTGCCAGAGCGAAGCCGCCTCGGCGCGCTGCGGAACGCGCGCAGGCTCCAGCGGCGGCATCGGGACGCTGACCCGGTTCACCTCGGGGATCGTGTCGCCATCGACGACCATGTCGCTCACCTTCGGGTCGCGCTCGAAGGCCGAGCCGGGTCCACAGGCGGCCAGCGCGAGCATCGGCAGGATGTAGAACGGATGTCTCACTTCTGAATCTCCACTTTGCCGTCGGGCTTGGCGATACCTTCGACAATCTTGTTGCTCACGAGATTGACCACGCGCACCGACTGATCCGCATGGGCGTCGGAGATCGCCTTGCCGGGCGCGGTCAGCGACATCGCGCCTTTCGAATATTCGATCGAGACCGGGTCGCCGCGCGAGATGATGATCGGCTCGATGATCGACTGGCTCATCACCGGACGCCCGCGGGCGAGCACGCGGCGCACCTGCATCCCGGCCAGATGATCGAGCTGCGTCACGGCATAGGCGCCGACTTGGCCATAGGGCAGGTCGACCATCTGGAAATCATCGCCCGACAGGATGGCGCCGGGGAGGATCTGCTGCGTCGGCACCGGGACGGGCACGTTCAGCAGCGCAAGCCCCCCGAGACGGCGCACGTCGCCCGACGCCTCGACCACGTTCGCGAGAAACTGCCCCGTGGAGCGATCCATCCAGAAATCGCTGATCATCTCCGCGTCGCCGGGGGCGCTGTCTTGCAGCGTGATCTCGAAATGGCCGCTCGGCGGCATCTCGAGGCCCCAGGACTGCTCTGCCTTCTCGGCGATCAGCACCCGCACGGGTTCCGCGCTCGCGGGACTGGCGAGAAGTGCGGTGACGAGCGTGGCGAGAACGGCAGTCGCGGAGGCGAATTTCGGGATCATGGCATCACTTGATCTGGTTCGA
Source organism: Thioclava sp. ES.031 (assembly GCF_002563775.1). Lineage (NCBI taxonomy): Bacteria > Pseudomonadati > Pseudomonadota > Alphaproteobacteria > Rhodobacterales > Paracoccaceae > Thioclava > Thioclava sp. ES.031. The sequence continues at coordinate 433,082 of NZ_PDJO01000001.1, forward strand.
GGTGGACATCATCTGATCGGCCGTCTCGATCGCCTTGGAGTTCATCTCATAGGCACGCTGCGCCGAGATCAGGTCGGTGATCTGCTGGATGATGTTGACGTTGGAGCTCTCGAGGTAGCCCTGACGCAGGATGCCGACGCCCGGATCGCCCGGCAGCGCTTCGGTCGGCTCGCCCGAGGCGGTCGTCGCCTGCAGAAGGTTGTTGCCCAGCGGTTTCATCCCCGCCTCGTTGACGAAGGTCGACATCGTGATCTGGCCGATCTGCACCGGGGTCGGGTCCTTGCCGACATAGGCCATCACGAGGCCCTGCTGGTTGATCTCGACATTCGTGGTGTTGGCCGGGACGTTGATCCCGGGCGCGACCTCATAGCCGTCCATCGACACGATCTGGCCCTCGGGGCTCAGCTGGAAAGTGCCGGCCCGGGTGTAGGCCTGACTGCCATCGGGCATGTTGAGGGTGAAATAGCCGCCGCCGTCGATCGCGAGATCGAGCTGGTTTTCGGTCTGCACCAGACCGCCTTGCGTGTTGAGCCGCACGACGCCCGCGCTTTGCACGCCGAGGCCGATATCGACGCCCACAGGGCGCGCGGTCCCATCGGCCGAGGTCAGCGAGCCTTCGCGTTGCAGCGACTGGTAGACCAGATCCTGAAAGGCGGCGCGGCTGCTCTTGTAGCCGGTGGTGTTCGCGTTCGCGATGTTGTTCGAGATCACGTCCACATTGGTCTGCTGAGCCAGCATCCCCGTCGCGGCAATTCCAAGTGCTCTCATGGTTCAGCTCCTTTTCGCGCCGGTCAGACTTTGCCAAGCCTGCGCAGTGTTTCCTGACGAAGGGTGTTCTGTTCATCCATCAACTTCACCGCCCGCTCGTAGGAGCGCTGGATGTCCATCATCCGGGTCATCTCGACGACCGGCTGGACATTGCTCTCCTCAACGAAGCCCTGCGCGACCTGCGTCGTGTCAGACGGGGTGAAGGCGGGGGCGGCACCTCCGGGCGCGGCAAAGAGGCCGCCGCCCAGTCGGTTGAAGCTCTGGATGTCGGGCACGGTGAACATGCCCAGCGTGCCGATGGTGCCGCTATTGGGCCCCGAGATCGTGCCATCGCGGGAGATCGTGATCTCCTCGCCCGGCGGGATCGCGATCGGCGCGCCGCCCCGGTCGAGAACCTTGTTGCCCGTCAGCGTCACGAGATTGCCCTGCGGGTCGACGGCCAGCCGCCCGTCGCGCCCGAAAGCCGTCTGCCCCTCGGGTGTCGTATAGGCGAGCCAGCCGTCCCCGTTCAGCGCGACATCGAGCGGATTGGACGTCTTGGTCAGCGAGCCCTGTCGGTCATCGAGATAGGATCCCTTGTCGAGCACGTAGCTCACGTCATCCTCGGGGCCCGCATTGCCCTTCGAGTTGTAGCTCTCGGTCAGCGAGCGTTCGGCCTTGAAGCCAGCCGTGTTGGCATTGGCCATATTGTTGGCCGAGATGTCGAGGCTGCGCCACAGCGTCGAGGCGAGGGATAGAGAGACGTAATTTGAGCTATCCATGAATTTCCGTCCGCGAGAATGGATCTTGTGGCTTTGTGCTTGGATCGCTGCCAATTTCCATTCAATAATGTTTGCTCTTCTTGGAATAATCAATACTATTCTTTATTGCGCGAAGGAATTCTGGTGCGTTTGAGCAAGAGGTGATGGAATTGCGAGGCGGTTTCCCCTTCATCGGCAGCATTTTGGCGCTCTGTCTGCTGTGCGGCGGTGCTGCGGCGGAGACGCTCCCCGCGCCTCCTCCTTTCGATTTCGCGCAATACACGCAGGCGGGGTTCCTCGCGGATCGCGATGTTCTGACCGCTGGCTTCGCCGCAGCCGAGCCGGGGTCGTCGCGCGCCATTGCGCGGCTCGATCTCGCGGAATTCTATCTCGCCCATGTAATGTTGCCCGAGGGGCGCTCTGTGCTGGGCGATGAAATGCCCGACGGTTTGATCCCGGCAGAGCAGGCCCGCTGGCGCGCGATCGCGGCCGGGTTCAGCATTATGGAAGGGACGGGGGTGCCGACTGGCACGCTCCTGCCGAATGCCGACTGGGCGAACTGGCAGGACTATCACCTCTGGGCGGCGCTGAACGCGATCACGCAGGGCGACGCGGTGGAGCTTGACGGCAATCTCGCGGGCGCAGCTGACCGGCTTCCGTCCTATCCGCCCGTTTTCGTAGAGGCCTGCTTGCCCGCGCTTCTGGAAGGCGCGATCGCGGTCAGGAAATGGTCTCTGGCCCAGCGGCTGAGCCGGGATTTCGACGACTATCCCGAGCTTAAATCGCAGCCGGTCTATAGCTTCCTTCTCGGCCGTGTGGCCGAGCAATCGCATCATCCCGACAAGGCCTATGCCGCCTATCGCGAAGCGGCGAAGGGGCAGGATCGGTACGCGCAGCGGGCGCGGCTTGCATTGGTCAGTCTGGGGCTCGAGCATGGAGCGCTGACGCCCGACCAAGGTTTGTCGATGCTCGCCGAGGCTAACCTTGCGTGGCGCGGCGACAGGTTCGACCTTCAGGCGCTCGAACAGCGCGCGCATCTGGGCGAGACGTCCGGCCACGATGTGGATGCGCTGATTGCCTATGGCGAGATCCTCTCCCGGTTCCCCGAGCGTCCTCAGGCGCGCGCGGCGGCGCAGGCTGCCGACAAGCTGCTCAAGGCATTCTATGCGAAGGGCGCGGCGGGGAAGATTTCGCTCACGGATTTTGCCGACGGGCATCAGCGGTTGGAGGCCTATTACGAGCTCCGTCCCGATTTTCAGACCTATGCAGAGCAATTCGCGGATCGCCTGCTGGAGCTGGGTGCTACGACCCAGGCCGCCACGGAATATCGCAAAATCCGGGAAGCGTTGAGCGCACAGCGCAAGGACAACCCCGAGGCGGTGTCGCAAGATCGGATGGCCTATCTGGCGCTGCGCGAGGCGGAGGCGCTTGCGCGCGGGGGGCAATTCGCCCGCGCCGCCAAGGTGTTGGAGGCTTCCGAGCGTCCCGCCGATGCGCAGGAGCTGAACCAGTTCAACGCGCTGCAGGCCCGCGTTCTGGCGGAGGCCGGGAAGACCGATGCGGCCTTGCAGGCCAAGGTGACCTCGCACTCGGTCGATCATCTGCGGCTTCAGGCGCGGCTCCACTGGAAGAAGGGCGATTGGAAGGCGGCGACCCGGTCCTATCGCGAGTTGTGGAAGAAAGCCCCGGACGATTTCTCCGAGACCGACGCGGTCGAATTGCTGCTGGCCGCCTACCGCTCCGGCGATCTGACCACGGCCCGCAGCGTCGCCGAGGTTTTCCCGCGTCTGGCGGGGCGCGAAGATCTGAACAAGCTCGTCGCAAGCCTTCTGGCGGAGCCCGCCAAGCTCAGTCCGCTGATGGACGCGGCTGCGCGGGACCGGCTGCGCAAGGCGGATGATGCGCTCGAGATGGTTGGGTCGGAGGCGAAGCAGGCTGGCGGGTAGATATCTTTGCTATGCATTGCCCCTCGCCAGCATCGCCAAAGACAAAACGCAGATATTTTTAACTCCAGTTAAACATCAGTCGCATATCTCCTAGATAGGACCCCCTTCTCTTCGGACATGAGAGGATAAAACCATGAGTATTTCGAGCGCGATGCAGACCGGCGTGAGCGGCCTGAACGCAAACTCCGTCGCCGTTGGCGAAATTTCCGAGAATATCGCGAATGCGAATACCACGGGCTACAAGCGCAGCTTCGCCCAGATGGTGACCATGACACCGAGCGGCGGGCTTGATGCGCCCTCGGGCGTCAATGCTGTCGTTTCCTCCGACGTGACGAACGGGGGCGCGGTGATCCCGACCAGTTCCGCAACCGATTTCGCGGTGAACGGCAACGGGTTCTTCGTCGTGTCCGGCAGAGCCAATACGAGCGTCGAATCCGATTACGTCATGACGCGCGCCGGGTCGTTCAAGCCCGACGAGAACGGCGATCTTGTCAATTCGGCGGGCTATTTCCTCTCGGGCTACCCCTATACCGACGGCAAGCTCGGCTCGATCGACGGCAACAGCTTCAATGGGCTGAAGACGGTGAACGTGACCGATGCAACGCTGAGCGCGAAGGCGACGACCACGGTCAGTGTGCAAGGCAATCTGCCCTCGCAGGAAACCGGAAACGCGACGCCGGGCGCGCCCTTCACCTCGTCCTCGCAATATTTCACGCCGCTCGGTGCGGCGAAGCGGCTCGAATATTCCTGGCAGCCGACCGCGACCCAGAACCAGTGGGACGTCACCGTGTCCGATGGCGACGGCGTTCCCTACGGTCAGGTCACGGTCGATTTCGCCGCCAGCGGGCCCAATGCGGGCGCCCCGGTCAGCTATTCCGGCGTGACCAATCTCGCCACGGCGCCCGGCGCCTTCTCGATGGACACGACCACGGGCGTCATGAGCCTGACGATGAATGACGGTGGCACGACCCAGCCGATCGACGTCGGTCTCGGCGCGCTGAACAGCTTCGACGGGATGACCCAGTTCGCCGGGGACTTCACCCCGCAGAAATTCGACACCGACGGCTCGTCCGCCGGCGCGCTGACCCGGATGGAGATCGATGATACCGGCACGATGTACGGGATCTTCGACAACGGCCAGCGGGAGGCGCTCTACAAGATTCCGCTCGCCCATGTGGCGAATCCGAACGGGATGCAGGAGGTCGATGGCGACGCCTATCGGCTGACCCGCAACAGTGGCGACTTCACGATCCACAAGGCGAACGAGGGCCCGGTGGGCACGATTTCCTCGGGGACGCTTGAAGGATCGAATGTCGATATTGCGCAGGAATTGAGCGATCTGATCCGCACTCAGCGGGCCTATTCCACCAACGCGAAGATCGTCACCACGATGGACGAGATGCTCGACGAGACCACGCGTCTCAAACGCTGATCCTCACGCTGAGAACGGAGTAAGCCGATGAGCCTGACGGGCGCCCTCCAGGCGAGCACGAGCGGTCTGCGCACGGCGCAGATGCAATCGGAAGCGACCTCGCGGAATATCGCGAACGCGAGCACCGAGGGCTATGTGCGCAAGGAGTTGCCGCAGGTCACGACTGCGGGCGGCCTCGTGCAAACCGGCGAGGCGCGGCGCGAAGTCGACGCCTCTCTTAACCGCATGTATCGGCAGCATTCCTCGGCCATGGCGCGCGAGCAGGCGATCTACGAGGCGGTGGGCGAATATACGGCGACCCTCGGCCAGCCGGGCGATGGCCTCTCGCCCGCGGATCGCCTGACCGATCTGCGCAGCTCGATGATCGCGCTGGTGAACAATCCCGGCAGTAACGCTGCGCAAAACGGCGTGGCGTCCTCCGCGCAGGAGATGGTGACCTCGCTCAACCAAAGCAGCGACATGCTCGCGCGGGTCGGCGGCGAGGTCGATATGGAGATCAAATACGACGTCTCGGATTTCAACGAGACGCTGCACAAGATCACCTCGCTCAACAAGCAAATCTCGGACGCGCCGCCCGGCTCGCTCGGTGCAGCCGATCTGGGGGACCGGATGGATGTGCTGGTGGAAAAGGCGTCGAAGCTGATCGACATGCAGGTGCGCCGCTCCACCGATGGGCGGGCCACGCTCTATACCGCCGGGGGCACGCCGCTCGTCGATGGGGATCAGGCCAGCTACATCACCTATGACCAGACGGCCGGAACGCTGTTTGCGGGCAAAACGAATATCACCCCGGACTCCACCGATGCGCGCGGCTTCCAGAATGGCAGCCTCGCCGGTCTGTTCGCAGTGAAGAAGGACGTTCTGCCGCGCTTCCAGCTTCAGCTCGACGAGATGGCGCGGGGGCTCGTGCAGGGGTTCGAGGGGGCCGATGCCTCGCTCGCGCCGGGGCAGGCGGGGCTTTTCACCGACGCAGGCGCGGCATTCGATCCGGCCAAGCTCGAAGGGTTGGCGGGCCGGATCTCGGTCAATGCGGCGGTGGACCCGGCGCAGGGCGGCCAGCTCTCGCGTCTGCGCGACGGAATCGGTGCGACCACACCGGGCGCTGCGGGCGACTCGACCCAGATCGAAGCCTTCGTGTCAATGTTCGACGATCCGCTTTCGGCGGACCCGGGCACCGGATTGGAGGCGTCGCAGTCGCTGCGCGATTACGGAAGCAACATGATCTCGGCGCAGGAATTCGAGGGCACCCGCGCGCAGGAACGGTTCGCCGCGGCGCGCACCGCCGCCGAGACGGTGAACGGCACGCGCCAGGGCATTCAGGGCGTGAATGTCGATGACGAGATGCAGAAGCTGATAACGATCCAGCAAAGCTATGCCGCGAATTCGAAAATGATGTCCGCCGTCATGAAGATGATGGACACGCTGCTTGCCGCCGTCTGAGGAGACTGAACGATGATCCCCCTAATCCGGAATTCGCTGTCGACCCTGCAGATGAGCGTGATCTCGCGGCGGTCGGTCAGCCGCACCACGGCAGAGCTGCAGCGGACGAGCGACGAGGTCGCGACCGGACGCAAATCCGATGTCTATGCGGATATGGGGGCGAAATCGGCCTTCGTGCTCGCGCTGGAAGATCGCGCGACGACCAATTCGCATTTCATTACCTCGAACAAGCTCCTCGGGAGCAAGCTGGATATGATCGCCTCCAGCGCGTCGACGGCGCGCGGGGCCGCACAGGATGTGCTCGGGCTCGCGGTCGGGAACCTCGACCAGCCCGGCGCCGCGGCGGCGACCCTGCAGCAAAGCGCGCGCGCCGCCCTCGACACCATCATGACGAGCCTGAATGTCTCGCTCGACGGGGAGCATCTGTTCTCCGGCGTGGCTTCGGACAAGGCCGCGCTGCGGGGCTATGACGTGACGAATGGCGCGACGGGGCTGTCGCCGAAGGATGTTCTGTCGGGGATCGTGGGCAGCGGTCCCGCGGATGCCACTCAGGCGACGGCGATGCTGTCGCAGATCGACAGCGTGTTCGACGATACCAATGCCGATCCGACGCAACGCTACAGCTCGACCTTCTTCCAGGGCGATACGACAGCCGGGGCGCCGCGCAAAACGGCGCTGATCGGGGATGGCGAGACGCTCGATTACGGGATGCAGGCCGACGATCCCGAATTCCGCAGCCTGATCAAGGGGCTCGCGCTGTTTGCCTCGACCGACGTGTCGAAGATCAAGGATCCGGACGCGTATAAAAGCTGGATGGCCGCCGGGGTCAAAGCGCTGAGCGATGGCGTTGAGGGGCTGCGCAATTCCGAGACTGCGCTGGGTGCGAAGCAGAAGCGGCTCGACGTGAAGCTGACGCAGCAGCAATCGATGGATTCGGTGCTCAAGAGTCGTCTGTCGGATTACGTCTCGGTCGATCCCTATGAGGCCGCGACCCGGATGACGGCGCTCCAGACACAGCTCAACGCGAGCTACAGCGTGGCGGCTCAGATGTCGAAACTGTCGATCCTGAATTACATGTAACCGCGCGGCTTAGCGCGCGGCGACCGTGCCGACCGCATCGCGCTTGCTATAGGCCGCGAGCTTCGCGTCATCGGCGCTGTCCAGTTCGCTGAACTTGTAGCCCCGACCGTAGACCGTCTCGATATATTGGTGGCCGCTATCGGCCGCATCCGCGATCTTCTTGCGAAGCTTGCAGATATAGACGTCGATGACCTTGTCGAAAGGCTGGTCGTCGCTCATCCCGTAGACCGCGTCATAGATCGCGCCTTTCGCAATCACCTTGTTCGCGTTTAGCGCCAGGTGCTGGAAGATCGCGTGTTCGCGGTTCGACAGCTTCAGTCGCGCGCCGGAGACCAGCGGGTCGCGACCGTCGAAGAAGGCGGTGATCTCGCCGACGCTGATGCTCTCGGCGGCGTGGCCATAGGAGCGCCGGATGATCGAGTTGATCCGCGACAGCGCCTCGATCCCCTTGATCGGGCTGACCATGACATCGTCAGCCCCCGCATCGAGCGCTTCCGAGGCGTCGCGCGAGTTCTTGAAGTCGCGCATCACCAGAACCGGGTTGCGGCAGCCGCAGCTACGGATGGCCCGGATATAGTCGGTCACTTCCGGGCAGTCGCCGATCAGGATCGCCCGCGTGTCGACGCCCTTCTGGTTCAGCGTGCTGAGATCGGACGCGAAGAAGGATGCGGGGACGAGGACGGGTTGCAGCCCAACGCTCTCCAGCTCGCTGAGCAGGCCGCGAACGCGGCCATCGCGAGGCTCAAAGACGTAAATATTCATGCAGGCCTCCATCCCGGGCAAGTTTCTCGCACAAGCGGCAAGGTCACGCTAGGTTGCCACAAAGGATTAGTCAAGAATAGTGCTGATTTATATTGGACACTATTTATGTTTTGCTTTAATTTGGCGGAACGTGCTGGTGATGTGAGGAAACTATGCTTGCTTCTTTGCGCCGAAAAGGTAATCGGGCGTCGTTTTCTTACGCCGGGGTTCGTGGGGCGCTCGTCGCGCTCTCCGTCATTGCGGGGGCGCTCCTGGCAATCCCGGCCGCCGCACAGGTCCGCATCAAGGATATCGCCAGTTTTGAAGGCGTGCGTGAGAACCAGCTGGTGGGCTACGGCCTCGTGGTCGGCCTGAACGGGACCGGCGACACTCTCAACGGCAGCCCCTTCACCAAGAAGTCGATCGAGGGGATGCTCGAACGGCTCGGCGTCGGCAATTTGTCCGGCGATGCGATCAAGACGAAGAATACCGCTGCGGTGATGGTGACGGCAAAACTGCCGCCCTTCGCCCGCCGAGGCTCGACGATCGACGTGACGATCTCTTCGCTCGGCAATGCGGACAGTCTGCGCGGCGGCACGCTGATCGTGACGCCGCTCGTCGGGGCCGATGGCGAGATCTATGCCGTAGGGCAGGGGCCGATTTCGGTTGCGGGCTATAGCGCGAAGGGCAACGCGGCGAGCATCGTGGACGGCGTGCCGACCGTCGCGCGCATGGAGAACGGCGCCATCGTCGAGAAAGAGATCGATTTCGAATTGAACTCGATGAAATCCGTGCGCCTGTCCTTGCGCGAGCCCGATTTCACGACCGCCTCACGGGTGGCGGGCGTGATCAATGACAAGCTCGGCCACAACACCGCGCAGATGCTCGACCCCTCCACCATCGAGGTGCAGGCGAAGGGCAAATACGGCGTCCCGGAGCTTCTGGCAATGATCGAAAACCTGCCCGTTACGCCCGACTCCGTCGCCAAGGTGGTGGTCGACGAGAAATCCGGGACCATCGTGATCGGCTCGAATGTGCGGATCGATCAGGTCGCGATCAGTCAGGGCGGTCTGACCGTGAAGGTCAAGGAAAGCTACGCGGTCAGTCAGCCGAAACCGATCTCCATCGGGCAGACGGTCGTGGTGCCCGAAACGGATGTGCAGGTCGAAGAGAAAAACACCCAGTTCAGCGTGCTCCAGGGGGGCGATGTCAGCCTTCAGGACCTCGTGGACGGCCTCAACGCAATCGGCGTGGGCGCCCGGCAGACGATCTCGATCCTGCAGGCGATCAAGGCCGCCGGCGCGCTTCATGCCGATCTGGAGATCATCTGATGAACCCGCTCGATCCGTCGAAGCCGTCGCTCTCGGCTGCATCGCTCAAGGCGCCTGCCGCATCCGGTGCGAAGGCGCAGGACGCGAAGGAGATCGCCAAGAATTTCGAGGCGACGTTTCTGCAGCAGGCCGTGGGCGAGATGATGAAGACCGTGAAGATGGGTGGGCTGGATGGTGGTCACGCCGAGGAGATGTGGAAGTCCTTCCTCGCACGCGGCATCGCCGGCGAGATCGCCGCCTCCGGCCGGACCGGGATCGCGCAGAGCGTCGAGCGGATGATCGGCGCCTATAACTCGAACGGAGATGACCATGGCTGACGAGACCCCGTCGCGTTTTCGCAAGCGGATGCAGGCCCGGCGCGATATCGCCGCCGAAGGCCCCGTTCTGACCGACGAGGACGACGCCAACCTCGCCGCTTTCGAGGCGAATATCGATGCGACGCTCGATCTGCTGCATGAAGAAATCGCGGCGGTCGAGGCGGGGCATCTCGATCGCGTCACCGAGCTTTATGATCGCAAGGCGGACCTGCTGAAGCGGATCGAGTTGAAGATCCCCGTGATCGAGCCGTTTCTGGAAGCGTCTGAGGATGCCGCCCCCGCGCTTCGCGAGAAGCTCCGCCAACTGAAGACCGCCGTGCAGGATAACAGCGTTCTGCTGTCGCGGATGTCCGAGGCGACCCGGGATATCGTGCGCGAGATCGAGAAGATCCGGAACCGGCACAGTCTCGATGGTCTCTATGGAAAGAGTGGCAAACCGGTCACAGGACAGGACGGTCCGCAGATGCATATCGACAGGGAATTCTAGGTTTCCCGCATTCGTTAACCCGCGCTTAATCTTCGGTCCAAAATTCCTCTCCACGGCTCGCGCCGTTTTTCTGTCAGAAGACGAAAACAAATATCTTTCAGAATGAGGAGTGACTAGAAATGTCGTCCATTCTTACCAATACCTCCGCGATGAATGCTCTTTCGACCCTGCGTTCGGTGAACAAGGGTCTCGAGGACACGCAGAACCGCATTTCGACCGGCAAGAAAATCAACTCGGCGAAAGACAATGCCGCCTATTTCTCGATTTCGGAATCGATGAACAGCGACAGCGGCATGTACAAGTCGATCAACGAAGGTCTGACCCTGACCAAGAACTCGGTTTCGACCGCGCGTCTTGGTGCAGAGTCCGTGAAAGACCTCGCCCAGCAGTTCGTCGAGCGTGTCTCGTTCGCCCAGGGCGCGGCGGTTGACCACGACGCGGTCCAGAAGGAACTCGACAACATCGTGACCCAGATCGGGACAACGATCCAGCAGTCCACCTTCAACGGCGACAACATGGTGAACACGACCGGCGCCGTTTCGGTTGTGACCGGTATCAGCCGGGCAAGCGGCTCGTTTCAGACGACCTCGATCACCTTCAACGCTGTCGACCTCACCGCGATCCAGTCGACGCTCAATGCGATCGACATCTCGGACACCAATGGGTCCGCGAACGCGCTGGCGAACGCGATGACGACCGCCGAAGATCAGCTCTCGACGGCGATCGACAACGCGACCTCGCTCGGCGTTGCAGAGAAGTCGCTGGAATCCCAGCAGAACTTCCTCAACAAGCTGACCGACAAGCTGGACACTGGCACCGGCAACATGGTCGATGCGGACATGGAAAAGGAGGCTGCGCGCCTTCAGTCCTACCAGGTCCAGCAGCAGCTCGCGACGCAGTCGCTCTCGATCGCGAACCAGGGTCCTCAGAACCTTCTGAGCCTGTTCCGCTAATCGGTGGTGATGAAATGAATGGAAAGGCCCCGTGCATTGCGGGGCCTTTTCTTTTACCGTGCTTGGATTGTCTTTTCCACCAAAGTTTAAAAACGCCTTTAACCGCGCCGTGTTAAGCTCGGCGAAAGAGAAGAAAAGAATATCGAGAGGAGAGCTTGCATGAGTGTCGCCGCTTATAAGCGAACCATTTCCGAAACCGAGTCTCCGAGGCAGATCGAGCGCCGCATCCTGTCGCGCGTCACCGGAGAGCTGGAGGCCCATATGGCCGCGTTCGACAGCGCCACCGGTTACGAGCGGCTGGGGCTTCTGGCGCAGGGCTTGCGCACCGCGCTTTGGGAAAACGAGCGCATCTGGATGGCGCTGCGCGATGATCTAGCCGAGCCCGGGAACACGTTCCCCGCCGAGCTGAAAGCGGCGCTGATCTCGCTCGCGCTCTGGGTCGAGCGGGAGACGCAGACCGTGATGGGCGGTGGCGGCACGGTCGCACCCCTCGTCGAGGTGAATCGCAACATCATCCGCGGGCTCAGCGGCGACGCTGGCGAGCCGGTGGCTGCGGAATAAGAAGGGGCGCGGGTCATGGCATTACGACTGACGTTGAAACCGAACGAGCGGATCGTGGTCAATGGATGCGTGATCCGAAATGCCAACCGTCGCCAGACGCTTCAGATCGAGAACACCGCCGACGTGATCCGGGCGGAGGATCTTCTGGACGAGACCTCAGAGCCGACCCCGGTGAAGCAGGCCTATTTCCTGATCCAGACCGCGCTGATTCGCGCCGACACGCGCGACACGCTGGTGCCGGTCATTCAGGAGCAGCTCGCCGATCTTGTCACGATCTTCAGCTCTCCCGTTGTCGGCGGCGTCTTCGAGGCCGCGAACTGGGTGTCTCAGGGCGATTACTACAAGGCGTTGAGCGCGCTGCGCCCGGTCATGCGACGCGAAGAGGAACTGTTCGCCCGCCTGTCCGAAACTGCGAGCCCGGCTACGGCGCTCGAGGGGGAAGAATGCTGACGATCTCGGGCATGAGCAGCCGCCTCGCGCTGAAACTGATCGACCGGACGCAGGCCAAGCAGCTGGACCAACTGGCACAAGAGCCGCAGCACGCCCGCGCGATCAGCCGCTTCCGCGAAAAGATCGCCAATATCCACACTGCGGCCGATCTGGTCGGCGATTACGACACCTATAGTTTCGTGATGAAAGCCTTCGATCTGAAAGACCAGATGTTCGGCAAGGCGATGATGCGCGAAATCCTGTCGAGCGATTCTGCCGACAAGACCTCGCTGGTGAACCGGCTCACCGATCCGCGGTTTCGCAAGCTCTACGATGCGCTTGGTTTCACCAATGGCGGAACGGCGAATACGAACACCTCCTCGACCGCCTGGCAGGACAAGATCGTCGATCAATATGTCAGCCAGCAGTTCATCAATGGCGAGAGTGATCAGAACCCGACCGTCGGGTCCGTTCTCGAATTCCGCCAGAAGGTCGGTGGCCTCAAAACTTGGTATTCCGTCCTGAAAGACAAGGATACGGCGCAGTTCATGCGCACGGCTCTGGGCATCCCGAATGACGTGGTGAAGCTCGATGTCGAACGGCAGAAACAGATTTTCGAGGACAAGTTCGACATCACGAAGCTCAAGGACCCGAAGGAGGTCGACAATCTGGTCTCCCATTTCGTCGCCGTGTACGATGCGAACAATTTCTCGACCGGTGGGGCTGCGGGGAATGCTGCGGTGACGCTGATGCAAGGCGCGGTTCAGGGCGGCTCGGGCCAGTTCGTGCCCGCGACCTTCGATCTGACCGCGATCGCGACTTTCTCGGCCTCGCGCTACCGGTAAGCATGGCCGCAGATCGCGGCCGGACTCAGTCGATGATCACGTCATCATCGTCGAGCGGGATGCGGATCTCGTCGTCGCGCGACAGTTCGAGCGCATAGTCCACCAGCGCGGATTGCGCCTCTTGCACTTCGCGCCCGCGCACCGGGCCCATCGCGGTCATTTCCTCGTTTAGCATGTCGCGCGAGCGGGAGGGCAGGGCGCTCAGGAAGTAATCGCGCACCTCCTTCTTGGCCCCGCGCAAGGCGAGCGGCAGCGTTTGCCCTTCGACCCCGCGCATGACTTTGACGAGGCTCTGCTGGTCGAGCTTGCACAGATCGTCGAAGGTGAACATCTTCGCTTTGATCGCGCCGAACGCCTCGGGAATGCGCGTCTCCAGACGCTGGGTGATGTCGTCGAACAGCTTGCTGTCGAGCTTGTTGAAGAGGTCGGCCATGCGCTGCTGCGGATCGGGCCCGGTGTTGCGCGTCGCCGAACTCATGAACTCTTTCTGCAGCGTCTCCTCGATATTCTGGAAGACGTAGCGCGGCACGGTGTCGATGCCGATCATCCGCTCCAGCACCTCCATCATGCGCTCTTCGCCCAAGAGCGGCAGCACTTTCGAGGCCACCTCGGGCTTCACCTTGCTCAGGATCGCCGCGACCGTCTGATCGTGCTCATCCTTGAGGTAATTGGCGATCACCTGTTCGTTGAGCGCAGAGAAGTTCTCCCAGATATTGCGCCCCACCAGCGGGCCCTGGATCTCGTGCATGATGTCGGTCACGCGATCTTCGGGCAGGAACCCTTTGAGCATGCTTTGGGCCATTTCCATCGACCCGACGATACCGCCGCCGTCGCCGGCTGTTTCCATGAACTCGCTCATCACCTCTTCCACGACATCGGCGGGGATCGTGCCGAGAGACGAGATCGCGTGGGTGATCGAGTGGATGTCGTAATCGTCGAGCCTCTGCATCAGCCCGGCGCCATGCTTCTCCCCAAGGCAGAGGAAAAGGATCGCCGCCTTCTCGGGGCCGCGGAGTTTCTTGTAATCCCGGGAGGTTTTCATCGTCGGCGCTCGATCTGTTCTGAAGTCTCGGCAAGAATAGCAGTCTATCCTTGTATTCTCAATCAGGATCGCGCGCTATTCTTTGCGGTTAGGTGTTTTATAAGGATAGGGGCGGCGCCGAGGCTCAGCCGCCCCCGCCATAGGCGACATAGGATTGCATCATGCTGCCTGCGAGCATGTACCAGCCGTCGATCAGCACGAAGAAGATCACCTTGAAGGGCAGCGAGATCATCACCGGCGGCAACATCATCATGCCCGCACTCATCAGCACCGAGGCGACGATGAGGTCGATCGCGATGAAGGGCAGGTAGATCAGGAAGCCGATGGTGAAGGCGCGCCGCAGTTCGGAGATCATGAAGGCGGGCACGAGGGTGCGCCAGCTCGCTTCCTCCGCCGTGGCAGGCGCGGGCGTCTCGGGCGCGGGTTCGGCGTTTTGCCCTGCTTCGTTGTCGCGGACGAGATCGGCAAAGAGCTTCAGATCCTTGGGGCGCGTATTGGCGAACATGAAAGCCTTGAACGGCGCGCCGATCCGCACGATCGCCTGTTCCTCGGTCACCGTGTTGTTCAGAAGCGGCCGCAGCCCGCCGGTCCAGGCATCGTCGAAGACCGGCTGCATCACGAAGAAGGTCATGAACAGCGCCATCGCGCTCAGCACCATGTTCGGCGGCGTCTGGTTCAGCCCCAGAGCGGAGCGCAGCATCGAGAAGACGATCACGAAGCGGGTGAAGCTGGTCATGACGACGAGGACGCCCGGCGCGATGCTCAGCACGGTCATCAGCGCGATCAGCTGGATGATCCGCCCGCTCAGGCTGGCGGCGGCGTCGCTGCCCGGGGCGGCATTGTTGAGCCCCTGCGCCAGATCGCCAAGCAAGCCGCCCGCCTCCTGCGCCTCGGCGCTGCCGCTGAACGCGAGCGACGCGGCGAGGGTCAGGACGAAGAGCGGCAGGCCAGCCTTCGCCATCAAAGATCGCTTCGCGAGGGTGGTCATCGTGTCGGGACGTAGTCTTTGACGATCTCGGTCAGGGTGACGCCGAGGCGGTTCTCGCCAACCTTCACCAGATCGCCGCGCGCGACGAGCCGGTCATTGATCACCACGTCCACCGGCTCGCCGATCTTCTTCTCGAGCTCGATGACCGAGCCGCGGCTCAGGTTGAGAAGCTGCGAGATCGGGATACGGCTCTGGCCCAGCACGATCTGAACCGAGAGCCCGACATTGAGCATCGCGTTGACGTTCTGCCCGTCACCGTCGCTCGCGGCCTGCTTGCTGGCGAGGCTGTGCAGAAGGGTCTCCGCCGCAGCCGCGCGGGCTTCGTCTTGCGTCGGCTGCGCTTCGGTTTCCGGCGTCTCAGGCGGTTGCGTGGATTCGGGCGTATCGTTGTCGGACATTTACACGGCTTTCCTGATTGGTGTGGCTTGGGGCGAGACGGTCTGCCGCAAAGCGATGAGGATGCTGCGGCAGACCGTCTCGAAGCTGTAATCCATCACGCCGTCATCCCAGTCGGCATGGATGTCGCCATCGGCAAGCGCCGGGTCCGCGACGATGTTCAGGGCGGGGCTGTTCGGCCCGGCGCAGGCCTCGATCACCGGCGTCAGCCCCGCGACATTGGCGGGGGAGAGGCGGATCGTGAGGCTCGGTTTGCGCAGCGCGATTTCCATCGCCCGCCGGATCTGCATCTCGACCCGCGCGGTCGAGCAGCTCTCGATGAATTCGGGGAAGATCTTTTCGCAAACGCGCAGCGCGAAACCGCAAAGGTGCCGCTCCAACGCGGTCTGATGGGCCAGCTGATTGCCCAGAAGCGTCGCGATCTCGGGGGCGAATTTCTCCAGCGCCTCGGTCTGGCGCGCCTCGAGCGACGCTGTGCTTTCGGCGGTGGCCTCATTGCGACCCTGCGCACGGCCCGCTTCGAACCCCTCGGCGCGCGCAGCCGCCGCTGCCGCATCGAGATCGGCCTGGGTGAACACTTTCAGCCGTTCGGCGGTGCGGCGGGCATCTTCCGCCTGCATCTCTTCATCGAAATCGCGCTGGAAAACCGTCATCTCACGCCTCGTTCAACAGCCAGCCGCGCAGGACCTTGAGGGCCTCTTGCGGCTCGTCTTCGGCGATCTTCTGGATCGCGGAGACCTTGCGCTTCAGGATCGCACCGCTGATTGCGAAGTTGGTGATCAGCTCATCATCCCCGGCGGGGTCGTAGCGCTCCGCGCGTTGGACGGGGGCTGCGGGTTCGGCGGCCTCCTGCGTGCGGGGTGCGACGGCGTTGGCGGGCGCGGCGGGCAGGTTGTTGCCCGCAGGCGCCTCCGCCTCCGTCTCGCCTTCCGGGGCTGCGAGCGCCCCGGCGCCGGTCTTCTCGCTCAGCCGGGCGCGTTCGCGGTCGGCCCGGTTCAGCAGGGGGCGCAGGCCGAAGACAAGCACCGCGACCACGATCAGCAGGGCGAAGACCCAGCGCAGAATCGAGACGATATTGTCCGACAGCCGCTGCATCAGCGTCGGGCCCACCGGGCCGCCGACCTCCATCGAGTAATCGATGAAGCGGAGGCTATCGACGGAGACGGTATCGCCGCGGTTCTGGTCGTAGCCGATCGCCGATTTCACCAGCGCAGTGAGGCGTGCGATCTCTTCCGGCGAGCGTTGTTCGTATTTCAGCGACCCGTCGTCCTGCACGTTGTAGATGCCGTTCACCAGCACCGCGACCGAGACGCGCTTGACCGCACCGGCTTCGGTCGTGGTCTCGCGCCGGGTGTTGCCGATCTCGTATTGCACCGACTCGCCGTTCTTGCTGCGGCTGTCGGTCGTGTTGCCCGCGCCGGGACCGCCGAGCGCGCCGGGGATGTTGTTGCCGGTGTTCACGCCGGAATCGCCGTTCTTCACGCCCTTCTGCTGCTCGGCATTGTTCTGGGTGGAGCGGATAACCTGCTGATCGGGATCGAAGCTTTGCTGCACCACGACTTCGCGCTGGTTGGACAGATCGACATTGACCTGCACGCGGGCGTTGCCCGCACCGACACGCGCCGTCAGGATCTGCTCGATCGAGCGCGCCATCCGGTCCTCGGTCGCGGCCTTGTTCGACTGCAGCGTCGCTTGCCCGGCGGCGTCGGAATTCTCCGCGAGGATCGTCTCGCCGCTGGCCGAGAGCACCGTCACCCGGTTGCCGTCGAGATTGGGCACCGCAGCCGCGATCAGGTTGCGAATCGCCAGTGCCTCCTTGCGGCTGATGCCGCGGGTGGAGGCGGCGCGGACGATGACGCTGGCGCTCGGATCGGGGCTGGTGCGCGAGAAGGCTTCGCGCTCGGGCAGAACCAGATGGACGCGGGCGCTACGCACCCCGTCGATGGTTTGGATCGAGCGCGCCAGCTCGCCCTCCATCGCGCGCAGCCGGTTCACATGCTGCATGAAGGTGTTCATGCCGAAGCCGCTCGCATTGTCGAACAGCTCCCAGCCGGGTTCGCCATCCACGGGCAGGTTCTTCTCGGCCAGCGCCATGCGGGCGCGGGCGATATCGCCCTCGGGAACCGATACCGCACTGCCATCTGCGGAAAGCTGCGTCTTGAACCCCGCCTGATCGAGCGCGTCGACGATTCCCGCGGCGCTGGAGGGCGAAAGCTGGCTGTAGAGCAGCTTGTAGCTCGGGGCCGTTACGACGGAGAGGCCGAAGACCAGCGCGAGAACGCTGACGACACCGACAGCCCCAAGCATCAGGAGCTTGCGCCGTCCCAAGGATTGAAGGTTCTGCAAGAATTGCTGCACGGCGAACACCAGTTATTCTTAATTGATCCTGTAGAGGATATTCTATCTTTGTATTGCAAGTAAAGTGCGGATGTATATACTTCATGATATCCAGTTGAGATCGGATTTTATCTTTAAATTCGACGAAGAGAGGCGTGATAGCCGATGTTTGATGCGGCCGTTGATGAAGAAGAGGTTGCCGAAGCGCCCGAAACGCGCTGGCGGACCTTGCGCGACCACAAGCGTCTCGTCATGGCGGCGGGTGCGCTCGCGGTCGTGGCCATGTTCTGCGGCGGCTTCGTGGCCTTCGGCGGCGTCTCGGCGCTCACCGGGGGAAGCGCTGCAGAGTCGGCCGGGCATGGCGCTTCGGGTGCAGCTGGCGCGGATGCGCTGCTGGATTTCGACGACATCGTGGTGAACATCACCGAGACGACCGCAGACGGCACGCCCGCCGCGCGCTATCTCAAGCTTCACCTCGCGCTGGTCTATCCCGAATCGCCGGATGCCGAGGCCAAGATGGCCGAGAAGAAGCCCTTCATCCGCGACACCTTCACCGGGTTCCTGCGTCAGATGACGGTCGAGGATCTGCGCGGCAGCATCGGCCTCATCAAGCTCAAGGCGGAACTGCTCAAGCGCGCCCGCGCGGTCGTGGGCGATGACACGCCGAGCGAAATTCTCATCAGCGATCTGGTGGTGCAGTGACGATGGCGGAACAGGCGGACATAGCGACGGCGGCCACGACAACGGCAGAGGTCGAAGACGAGATCATCCGTATGTCGATGCTCAATTACGAGCGCCTGCCGATGCTGGACGTGATCTTCGAGCGCTTCGTTCTGTCTTTCTCCAGCTCGCTCAAATCGCTGACCGGTTCGGTGTTGGATGTGACGCTGGGCGAGGTCGAATACCTGCCCTTTGCCGACGCGATGAAAAGCCTGCCCAAGCATGGTTTGATCGCGGTCGCGCAGGCCGATCCTTGGGATGACCAGTTTATCCTTTCGCAGGATCCGGTCTTCCTGTTCTCCGCGCTCGAACTGATGCTGGGCGGCCAGCCGTCGGGCCGGGCGAAGGATGCCAAGCACGGTTTCACCACGATCGAGCGCCGGATGGGCGAGCAGGTCGCCGAACGCATCCTTGCCGATATGGCGGTGGGGTTCCGGCAGATTTGCGAAGTTTCCTTCCAGGTCGACCGGATGGAGAGCAACCCGCAATTCGCCAATATCGCCCAGCCCAACAGCCCCACGGTCCGCGTGCCGCTCAAGGTCAGTCTCGAGGGCTATGATGGCGAGGTCCACCTGATCCTGCCCTATGCCACGCTCGAGCCGGTGCGCCCGCTGCTCACCAAGATCTTCTTCGGGGATCGGCTCGGTGCGGACAGCTCGTGGCGCACGCAGCTGAAACAGAAGATCGAAGAGTCTTCGGTGGCGCTTACCGCGCAGCTGCACGAGCTGGTGGTGCCGATGCGCGAGATTCTGGACTGGAAAGTCGGGGACACGCTCGATCTGCGGATCGACGACAGCCATCCGGTCCTGTTGCTCTGTGCCGGGAGCCCGGTTCTCGAAGGCGAAATGGGCAAGAAGCAAAACGGGTCGATGGCACTGAAAGTGACCGCGAACCTCATGGGAAAGGACGAGTGGAGCAATGATGTCGATGCTGATTAACGCGATTATTCTCGTGTCTCTTGTCGGGCTGATGGCCTATGGCGTGGTGATCACGCGGCGGGTGAAAAAGCTCATGCTCGTTCTTGAAGAGATGGAGCCGCTCGTCGCGGCCTTCTCCGCGGCCGTGGACAAGTCGCAACTCTCCGTCGAGGAGATGAAGGACGCCGTCGCCGAGGCGCAGAAAACGCCCGCGCCCGAACCGGCGCCCGCGCAAGAGGCCGCGCCCGCCCTGACCTTCAACTCGCGCCGCGCCGCGCCGAAAGCGCCGATGGGGCTGACCCGTGTGACCGGCAAGGCCGAACTGGTCAAAAGCTTCTTCGAGCAGACCCGCGTGCGCCGGGAGGCGCAGGGCCAATGGTGAAGGGCCGTCCGCTTCAGGTTCTCGTGGGCGTATTGCTGCTTTCGGGCGGTGCGAAACTCGCGACCAGCCTTCCCTCCGACATGATCCCGTTCCCGGATTCGCTGTTGCAGGCCGCGCTCGCCAGCGGGGCGGAGAAGGATGCCGCCGCGACGCCGGCGAGCGATGCCTCCGCCGATGCGACCGGCGGCTGCGGACCGACGCCGGAAGAGCTGTTGATGTCCGTGCGGCAGGAACGCGACCTCCTCGCCGAGCAGAAGAAGAAACTCGACGCCCGCAGCGCCGAGATCGAGCTTGCCAAGCAGGGTCTCGACACCCAGTCGCAGCATCTGACCGAGTTGAAGGACAAGGTGACCAAGCTGCTCGACAAGGTCGACAAGTCCCATAGCGACGACGTCGATCGCCTCGTGTCGATCTACAAGAACATGAAGCCCGCGGCGGCGGCGTCGATCATGAACGACCTCGATATCGAGGTGACGGTCATGGTGCTGGCCACGATGAAGGAGCGCGAGGTCGCCCCGATCATGGCCGAGATGAACCCGGTGCGCGCGCGGGCGGTATCCAAGATCATTCTCGAACGCTCGAAGCTGCCGGGCGACCAGAAGCTGGTGAACGTTAAGCTCAACTGAACCGTTTGGGCGTCATAGTCCGTGCATCGCGGCGCAGTGTTTCTGATTGGGGAAAGGGGGCGCGCAGCCCCCTTTTTATTCCTCATCGACCCGCAACACCGAGCCTTTCGGCGGTGCGCGCCGGATGTTGCGGCGCAGGTCCATGACGTAGCCGATGATCTCCGCGACCGCCTGCCAATGCTCGACCGGCACCGTGTCATCCACGTCGATCGTGGCGTGAAGCGTGCGGGCGAGGGGCTTGTTCTCGACGATCGGCACCTCGTTCTCGCGCGCGATCTGGCGGATGCGCGCGGCCACCGCATCGGCCCCTTTGGCGACGCAAATAGGGGCGGCGTCGCTGCCCTGTTCGTATTTCAGCGCCACGGCGTAATGCGTCGGGTTCGTCACGATCACGCTCGCGGTCGGCACCGCCTGCACCATGCGCTGACGGGCCCGCTGGCGTGCGATCTCCGTGCGGCGGCCCTTGATCTGCGGATCGCCCTCGGAATCCTTCATCTCGTCACGGATTTCCTTGAGCGACATGCGCAGCTTGCGCCGCCATTCGAACCGCTTCCAGATGATATCGCCAATGGTGATCGGCACGAGGAACACCATCGCCGCGCTCAGCAGCCAGCTCGCCCAATGGGCCGCGTAGCTGGGGATATGCTCGGGCAGGAAATTCTCGCCCTGCCAGATCCCGGTGACCGCACGTTTCGCCACCCAGAGCGCGAGCGCACCGATGACCAGAACCTTGGTGATGCTTTTCGCGAATTCGACCAGCGCGCCGGGCGAGAACATCTTCTTGAGCCCGGCGAGCGGCGAGAGCTTCGACAGTTTCGGTTTCATCCGCTCGGACGACACTACGGTTTCGCCCTGGATCAACACGCCGAACAGCGCGGCCAGAAGCATCACGCCGAAGATCGGGGCAGCCCAGCTGGCGATCTCACCGAAGAGCAGGCTGAGGATGTCGCCGATATCGCGCGCGCCTGCCGACCCCTGGCCGATCTTCACCTGGCCCGCTCCGGAGAAGACCTGGCCGAGCGACGTCATTGCCCGGCCCGCGACGACCGGCAGGACGAACACCACGATGAGCAGCAGCGAGAAGACCGACATCATGTTGCCGGTCTCGCGCGAGGAGGGCACGTCGCCTTTCTCGCGCGCCGATTTCAGCCGCTTGTCTGTCGGCTCTTCGGTCTTGGAGGATTTGTCCTGTTCGTCGCCTTCGGCCACCGCGCGCTCCTTAGGGTATGACGAAAGTGCCGAGCCAGTCGGTGAACTGGCCGAGGAAGACATGCAGCATGCTGGGCGAGGCCGCCGCGAGGATCAGCAGGCCCGACGCGATCAGCGCGGGCGCCGCGACGAAGAAGACCGGCAGCGCGGGCATCATCCGGTTCGCAAGCCCCATCCCGAGATTGAAGATCAGCCCCATGACGAAGAAGGGCGCCGCGATGGCCGCCCCGATATAAAGGCTCGCCGACGCGGCTTTGACGATCTGCTTCGCCATGTCGCCCAGCAGCAGCGTGCCCGGCGGGAAGACGTCGTAGGAATAGAGCAGCGCACGGATGATGATGTGATGCGTATTCGTGACGAAGATCAGCGCAACGCCGGAGATCAGCAGGAAGCTCGCGATCATGGTGGAGCCCTCGAAAGATCCGAGGCTCGGCGCGAACGCATTGGCGAGGCCGGAAACCTGCCCGGCCTGATGGCCCGCGAATTGCAGCGCGCTGAACAGCACCCGCGCGGTCAGCCCGATCCAGAGGCCCGTGGTCACCTCGAGCCCGAGATAGATCGCAAAGGTCACGAGATTGTCGGGCTGCATCGGCATCACGGGCGTCGCGGGGTAAAGCGCGAGGCTGAACACCACCGCCATCGCCAGACGGCTGCGGGTCGGCACCTGCATTTCGCCGAAGCCCGGCATGAACATCAGCGCGCTGCCAAGCCGGGCAAAGACGATGAGATAGCCGAAGAGCTGCCCGTCGAGAAATGCGCTGAGCCCGTTCACCCCTCAGGCCCCGATCGTCCCGACCGTCTTCATCGCGGCCTTCCGGTGCACCTCGTTATGCGAGATCACCTGCGTCATCGGGCTGACCCGTTCGAGCATCGAGCGGACATAGCCACGCACTTCCGGCGCGACCATCAGCGCGGGCCACTCGTCGCGTGCCGCGTGGCGCTGGATTTCCTGACGCGCCTCCAGCACGAATTCCTGCACGCGCTGCGGCGACATCAGGAATGTCCGCTCCTTGCCATTGGTCTTCACCGCTTCGCCGAATTCATGCTCCCACGCCCCCGACATGGTCAGCACCGGCACGAAGCCCGAACCATCCGCCAGCGCGCGGCAGATCTGGTTGGCGAGGCGGGCGCGGACCCGCTCGGTGATCACGGCGGGGTTGGTGTTCGACGGCGCGGCCTCGGCCACGGCCTCGATGATCAGCGGCAGATTGCGGATCGAGATCCGCTCGGCCAGCAGCGATTGAAGCACCTGCTGCAGCAGAATCTCCGGGGCGGAGTTGGAAATATCGCTCGCGAGTTTCTGGTAGTCGCGGTCCAGCTCGGCCAAGAGCTTCTTTACCGCGCCATAGGTGAGCAGTTCGGACATATGCTCCTTGATGATCTCGGTGAGGTGGGTGGTGATCACGCTCTCGGGGTCCACGACCGTGTGGCCCTGCTGTTCGGCCTCGGAGGCGCGTGCCGGGTCGATCCAGACCGCGCTCAGCCCGAAGGTGGGCTCCTTGATCCGCTCGCCGGGCAGCTTCACCTGATCGCCGGACGGGTCGATCACCATCACGAGGTTGGGGCGCAGCTCGCCTTTCGCCGCTTCGACGCCCTGCACGAGAATCGAATAGCTGTTCGTCGGCAGCATCGGGTCATCCTTGATGCGCACCGAGGGGAGGACGAAGCCGTAATCCTTCATGAAGAGGTTGCGCAGGCTTTTGACCTTGCCGGGCAGGGCGGCATCCATGCTCGAGATCAGCGGAACGAGCCCCGCGCCGAGGCTGAGGCGCAGCTCGTCGAGCTTGAGTTGCTGCTGCGTCGTCTCGCCCGAGGTCTCTTCCATCTGGGCCGCGCGGGCCTCCGCCGCCGCCTCGTCGCTGGCGCGCAGGGCGGCCTGTTCCTGCATCAGCCAGCCAAGTCCGGCGAGGAGCCCGGCCAGCGCGAAAAACACCACGATGGGGAAGCCCGGCAACAGCCCGATCCCGGCAAGAAGCACTGCCGCCATGTAGAGCGCCTTGGGGAAGTTCGACAGCTGCCCCAGCACCGCCTCGTTCGCCGCGCCCTCGGTGCCGCCTTTCGTGACGATCAGGCCCGCCGCCAGCGACACCACCAGCGCCGGGATCTGCGTCACCAGCCCGTCGCCGATCGTCAGGACCGTGTAGTTGCCCGCCGCCTGAGAGACGCTCAGCCCGTGCTGGACGACGCCGATCAGGATGCCGCCCACGACATTGATCAGCGTGATGATGATGCCGGCCACCGCATCGCCGCGCACGAATTTCGACGCACCGTCCATTGCGCCGAAGAAGCCGCTCTCGTCCTCTAGCTCCTTGCGGCGGCGCTTGGCCTCCACCTCGTCGATCAGACCGGCGCCGAGATCGGCGTCGATCGCCATCTGCTTGCCCGGCATCGCATCGAGCGAGAACCGCGCGGAGACTTCGGCGATCCGGGTCGAGCCCTTGGTGATGACGACGAAGTTGATCACCACGAGGATCGCGAAAATCACGATCCCGATCACGAAATCCCCGCCCACGATGAAGCGCGAGAACCCCTCGATGACGCCGCCCGCCGCGCCGGGCCCGGTATGGCCCTGGCTCAGAATGAGCCGCGTCGAGGAGATGTTGAGCGATAGCCGCAGCATCGTCACGACCAGAAGCAACGTCGGGAAGGAGTTGAACTCCAGCGGTTTCGGAATCCACAGCGCGACCATCAGGATCAGCACCGAGACCGACAGCGAGATCGCGAGGCCGAAATCCAGAATGATCGGCGGCAGCGGGACGAACAGCATCCCGAGGATCAGCGTCACGCCAATCGCGAACCCGATATCGCGGTTCTTGATGCCAAGCCCTACGAGGTTCTGGCCGAGACTGGTCTGTTTTTGGCTCATCGCTCGCTCAATTCGTTCGCGTGAAATTGGGAAGCACGGGTTGCAGGTCACTGGTCGAATAGATCGACAGCCGCATGCCCTGGTCCGCCGTCAGGTCAGCCGACCAGAAGACGGGAAGTTTCCGGCGCGCAGGGCGCGGCGAGGTGCTCGGCGCGGGCGCGTCCACGGGGGCGGCCCCGGCGAGTTGGACGAAATAGTCGCCACGTTTCTGCGCCACCGCGAGATTGCGCTTGAGCGCGGTCAGATAGGTCTGGCGCGCCTCTGGGGTGAAGGAGTGATACGAGCCCGCAGCAATCCACCAATCCCCTGTCCGCCGGTGCAGGTCGACCAGAAACCGCGCGGCATAATCCACATTCGCCGCCGGATCGAAGGATTGGGCCAGCGAGTCGAACGCGTCCGGGTGCCATTTGCGGTTCACCTGCATGCAGCCCGTATCGATCGAGGAGACGCCCGCGGCCTGTTTTTGATGCACCCAAGCCATCGCGGCCTCGCGGCTGTCGAAAACCCGGCCCTCACCGGCGGCGTTCACGCTCCACGGCCAGACGGTCAGTCGACCCTTGTTGCGAAACCCCGCCTCCTGCAGGCCGATCGCGAGCAGCAGGTTGTCGGGGATGCCGTAGCGGTCCTGCGCCGCGAAAATCTGGCGCAGGCATTGCTGGTCATTGCCGAGGGTGGCGGGGAGAGGCGTGGTTGCCTCGGGCACGCTCGGACGGCTGGAGGTGTAGAATCCCGCCCAGCCTTCGGCCCGTGCCGGTCCTGTCGCGGCGAGGCTCGCAAGCGCGAGCGCGGCCAAGGGCCAGAACCACACCACCCGCGCCATCACGCGGGCCCGTTCATGATGAGATCGAAGACGGTGTCCGACAGATGCGACAGCGTTGCGTAGATGAAGGGCAGGGCGAGGACGAGACCGACGAAGATCGCGACGATCTTCGGCACGAAGGTCAGCGTCATCTCCTGAACCTGCGTCAGCGCCTGAAAGATCGCGATGCCGAGCCCGACGAGCAGCGCGAGCGCAAGAATAGGGCCGGCCCCCATAAGGATCGTCCAGATCGTGTCCGACATGATCGCATAGACATCGGCTTCTTCCATGTCGCCCCCGCCTGCCTCAGATCGGCATCCGCATGATTTCCTGATAGGCCTCGACCAGCTTGTCGCGCATCGCCACCGTGACCTTGACGGTGGATTCCATCGCCATGGTCGCCTCGACGACCTGTTGCGTGCTGGCCTGCCCGGTCAGCCCCGCCTGCGCGGTCGTATCGGCCGCGCGCATCGTCTGCACCGCCTCTTCGGCGGCGCCTTTGAGCATGTCGCCGAAGCTCTGCCCGGCGGATTTGGCTTCATGTGCGGAGGCCGGGCCGCCGCTCAGGCTGCGCGACGCGCCATAGGCGCCCCGGATCGCTGCATTGGAGAGGACTGGATCGCTCATGCTTCACCTATTTGAGGAGGTCGATCATCTCGCGGCGCATCTGGCGGCCGGTCTCGAGCATGTTCAGGTTGGCTTCGTAGCTGCGCGCCGCTTCGCGCATATTGCTCATCTCGATGATCGGATTGACGTTCGGAATCTTCACGAAGCCGTCGGCATTGGCGGCCGGATGGGCAGGGTCGTATTTCAGCACGAAATCAGAGGTGTCGCGCCCGACTTCGGTAACATCGACCATCGAGGCGCCCGAGGCGTCGTCGACCATCTCGCCGAAGGAAATGGTCTTGCGGCGATACGGATCCGCGCCCGGCGTCGAGCCCGTCGAATCCGCGTTGGCCACGTTTTCGGAGACGACCTTCAGCCGCTCCCCCTGCGCCCGCAGCCCGCTTGCCGCGATCGCACCGATTGATTTCAGAGGGTCCATGCTCATGGTCGTCTCCCCGGGTTATTCCTTGCCGCTGGCGGCATTGAGAAGCTGGAAGGCCTTGCGATAGAGGTTCGCCGCCAGCCGGTATTGATCGGCATTCTCGCTCGCCATCACGGATTGCTGCTCCAGCGCCACGTTATTGCCGTCGAGGCTGCTGTCCCAGGCGCCGCTGCCGCCCACGGTTTCGACCGTGGTTTCGTGCAGCGGGCCGCCAGTTGAGCGGTCCGCGTCGCTCTTCTCGAGGAAGCTCTGGAAGTCGGTCACATCCCGCGCGCGATAATTCGGCGTGTCGGCATTGGCGATGTTCTCGGCCAGCACCTTCTGGCGGGCCGCAAGCCAATGCATCCGATCCGAGGCGAGGTTAAAAAAGGATATCGTATCAAGTTTCACGTTGGATCGCTCCGTTTTCATGGATAGTATATCGGTATGAGAATGGATTGGTAGGGTTTATCCTTGTGAATACGATTTTTTCTTCCTTGAATTATGCGGTTGACGAGGCCGACGAGGCAAGAATTGTCGGTCATGTCCATTCGGTCACGGGCCTGTCGCTGACTGTCGTCGGGCTCGAACGCGCGATGGGAATCGGTCAGCGGTGCATGGTGCACGGGCGGCGCGGCCCGGTGCTGGCCGAGGCGGTCGGGCTGAACGAGGCCGGAACCCGCGTTCTGCCGTTCGGCAGCTGGGATGGCGTCTCGGTGGGGGATCGCGTCGAACTCGATCAGCACGGCGATCTGATCCATCCCGATGAAAGCTGGATCGGTCAGGTCGTGGATGCGCTGGGCCGCCCCGTGCGCAGCGGCACCGGCTGGACCCCGGGCGAGACGGCGCGCGACCTCAAGTCCGCCCCGCCGCGCGCCTTCGACCGCAAGCGGGTCGGCGCGAAGCTGGAGACGCAGATCAAGGTCTTCGACATCTTCACCCCGATCTGCCGCGGCCAGCGCATGGGCGTCTTCGCGGGCTCGGGCGTCGGGAAATCGACGCTGATGGCGATGCTCGCGCGCAATACCGATACGGATGTGATCGTGATCGGACTGGTGGGCGAGCGTGGCCGCGAGGTGCAGGACTTCATCCAGAACGATCTCGGTCCCGAGGGGATGGCGCGCGCGGTTGTCGTAGTGGCGACGGGCGACGAGCCGCCCTTGCTGCGTCGTCAGGCGGCATGGACCGCGACCGCCGTGGCCGAGCATTTCCGCGATCAGGGCAAGCAGGTGTTGCTGCTGATCGATTCCGTCACCCGCTTCGCGATGGCGCAGCGCGAGATCGGCCTCTCCGGGGGCGAGCCGCCAACCACCCGGGGTTACCCGCCGACAGTCTTCGCGGAACTGCCGCATCTGCTGGAACGGGCCGGGCCCGGCGTCGAAGGGACGGGCGATATCACCGGGCTCTACACGGTGCTGGTCGATGGCGATGACATGAACGAGCCCATCGCCGACACCGTGCGCGGGATCGTGGACGGCCATATCGTGCTCGACCGCCACATCGCCGAGCAGGACCGCTACCCGGCGGTGAACGTGCAGAAAAGCATCTCGCGGATGCTGCCGGACTGCCATACCGATGCCGAGTATCGCATCATGCAGGCGGCCCGGCGCGCGCTCGGGAAATATGCGGATATGGAGGATCTGATCCGGGTGGGCGCGTATCGCCCCGGCGCCGATCCCGACACGGATGCCGCGATCCGGTTCCACCAAAGCGCGACGGTGTTCTTCTCGCAACGCAAAGCGGAGCAGCTTGGATCGATGCAGGCTTTCGCCGAGACCTATCGGCTGCTTCTGGAGGCGGGGTTCGACGTGCCGCTTCCCGATGAGGGGGACGGCGAGGGCGCCTAAGCCCCCCGCCCTGAGCGGCCCTTAAAGCGCGGCGATCTCGGAAAGCGGACCACTCCAGTCGCCGAGCTGCGTCTGGCGATGAAGCTGCAGATTGCCATACCAGCGATCCGGGCTGCCCTGACGGCCCCAATACCACATGCAAGCCGCCCCTTTCGGGATCAGCACATGGCTGTCGGGATGCCCCAACGCGCCGCAGACATGGGCGGTGGTGTTGTCGATGCTCACCACCCGGTCGAGCGCCATGATCTGCGCGGCGAACCCGTCGAGATCGGCGAGCTGGTCGATCTCTGGATCGTCGAAAAGCGTCAGATCGGGGCGGGTCCGGGCGGCCTGTGCAAGCTCCGCCTCCCGCGCGCCATATTGCAGGTTCACCACCAGCGCACCCTCGGGCAGCGCCGTCAGCAGGGTCTCGAGCGCGAGGGAGCGATGCGCGCCGGTTATCGGGTCGCTGCTATGCCAGGCGATGCCCACGATCGGGCCGCCTTGCGCTATCTCGCGGTAGCGGGCGCGGATCGCCTCGACCCGTTCGGCATCCGCGCGCAGATAGCCGCCCAGCGGCTGTTCCGCGAGCGCCTCGACGCTGAGATAGCGCACCAGATCGCCCACGAAGATCATCTCTTCCGGCGCAAGGTTCAGCTTGTCGCTGACGGAGGTCTCCGCGAAATCGACATCGAGGCGACAGCGCTGGACCAGCGGCTTCATCCGCGCCTCGCCCACGAAGGTCACCTTCGCTCCGGCAGGCAGGGGGGCGCGGTCGATGATCGGCAACAGCGCCAGTTGATCGCCAATCCCTTGTTCGTCGATCAGAAAGAGCCGTTCGCGCGCAGCCAGCCGTTCGGGGGCGGAATTCTCATAGGGGATGCGGCGGCGGTTGGCATCGGGCTGGCGTCCCGCATATTCGATTGCGCCTGTCGCAAAATCGCCCTCGCCCATTAGGAAGGTCCCGTAGGCGCGGCTGACCCAAGGCCCGGCCCCGTCGAGGATGTGACGCGCCTCACGGAAGGCGATGCGTGCCTCGTGCAACGCATCAAGATCGAGATGGCACTGGGCGGCAAACCCGAGCGCACGCTGGTAATAGACCGGGTCCTGGAACCGGTGCGAAAGCGTGTCGAGCGCGCGCGACGGCGCGCCACTCGCCCGCAGCGCCGCCATGCGCAGCGTCGCGATCTCATCGAGCTGCGCGGGCGTCACCTCGGGGTCGCTCCGCAGCGCGTCGGCATGGGCGAGCGCGCCTGTATAGTCCTGCCGGAAGAGTTTCGCCTTGAGCAGTCCGATCCGGTGAGTGATTGGCTTCGGCGCGAGCCGGGCGGCTTCCTCAAAGGCGGGCGCAGCCTCGGCATTGCTCTCGCCGCGCGCAAAGGCTTCGGCGGTGAGCAGCCACAGCTCGGCCGTCTTCACTCGCTCGGCCATCTTGCGCAGGGCTTGCCCTGCGGTAGTGGAACGGTCGAGCCGCCCCATCAGATCGGAGTAGAGACGCGCCATCGAGACATCTTCGCTGCCATGCTGGATCGCCCGCGCGAACAGATCGACCGCGGCGAAGATATCGGCCTGCAGAACCCGCGCCTTGCCCAGCCCCGCAAGACCCATCGCATCGGTGGGGGCGATCAGCAGCGCGCGCTCGAAGAATTGCGTTGCCGCCTCTGCCTCGCGGCGATCCAGCGCGACGGTGCCCAGCACGAGCCACGGGTGGCGGTTGACCGGGTGGCTCTGACTGACCTCATGTGCCAAGCGTGCGGCCTTCGGGCCATCGGCTTCAGCCAGCGCCTCATAGGCCTCGTGCATCGTCAGCGCTGCGGCGCCGTCAGCGATGCCGTAATACTTCGCGGCTTTCGCGGCCCGGGCGCGCCGGTCTTTGCGCGAGAGGGTGGTCTGGGTCATGCGCGTTCCCTCGGAATGGCGAAGTAGTCGATCGAGTGGACGTAGAACACGCTGTCGATCAGCACGTAATCATGCGCGCGGCACCACTCCTGCGCGAAGGCAAGGAGATTGTCGCGGCGGGTCTCGACCCAGATCAGCGGGCGGTCGCGCGCGATCAGCGCCTCGGCCCCGGCGAGCACATCGAGCTCCATCCCTTCGGCGTCGATCTTGAGGAAATCGGCGCGGGCATCGGTCATCAGCGCATCCAGCGTCACGACTTTCAATTCGCCCGCATCATCGGCGATCAGCGTTGTGGCCCCGAGGTTGTTTTCCTGCGTCGTCTCGGCGCGGAAGCTGCCCTCCGCGCGGCCCACGCCGAAGCCCATCCCGCGCCGGTCAATCAGATCTTCGATCCCGTTCGCGGCGATATTGCCTTCCAGAAGGGTCAAAGCGGCGGGGTTCGGCTCCACCGGATAGATCCGGGTCGGGGCCAGGTGCTGCGCATACCAGACGACGTGATTGCCGATATTCGCGCCGACCTCGACGATATGCGGGTGCGCCACGCCGAGGAGGTTGTGTAGCTTCTTGAGCGAACTCTCTTCGAAGAACCGCCCATGTAGGTAGTTGTTTTGGATGATGTCGAGCGGGTTGGTCACCAGCATCCGCGCTAGAACTCCTGCGTCTGAGACCTCGGTCCAAATCGGATGCGCCGCGACTTGTGTCGCCCAGAGCCGACGTACCACTTCGGTCCAAGCTTTGCCGGTAGCGCTACGTGGCCCGGAAGAGGATTGCCATCGCCGGATTACGTAAAAAATCTCGGGCCGCTTAACGCAGCAAAATCTCTGCCAGAGCTCATAGTAGTAGGTGTAGTCTTCGCCGGTATCCATCGTCTCGTCGAAGCCGATGGCAGCAGCAGCTTCCGTGCGGACGAAATGGCCCATTTCCAGCGCTACGAACGGATCCCAGCCTATCAGTTCGTCGTAGCTGTCCAATTGCACCGGTTGACCCTCACGCAAATTGGGTTCGCCATTTTCGTCGAAATGGCAGAGCAGACCGAAGGCGGCGTCGAGCTCTGGGATGTCAGACAGGACTCGCCCGAATGCCTCGAAGGCGTTCGGGGTCATCACGTCATCCGCATCGAGGAAGAAGATCCATGCGATGCCCGCCTCCTGTGCCTGCCGGATCGCGGCGTTGCGGCGCGCAGACCGGCCGTGCAGGCCTTGCGTGTCGTCCATCGCGTAGTGATGGATCTGGTCGAACGGGCCCTTGGAGAAGCCCATCGCGGTCTCGACGGAAGGCGCGCAGCTTTCTTCGAACAGCGCGCGGTGGCCGGGGCCGATCGGGGTGATGATGGCGCAATCCATGGCTCAGCGCTCCTCGCCGGTTTGTTGATCTGCAAGCGACTGGAAGACGGATTCGCGGATCGTATCGAGCGAGACCTTCCGCGCTTCGCCGTGGCTGAGCGCGGGCGTCAGGCCAAGTTGCAAGGCCAGCGCCGAGAAGAACAGCAGTGCCGCACCACCCAGCATCGTGCGCATCTGCGGCTTCGCACCCGCGCGCTTCACCGGGAGCTTGCCGGTGGCCTCGCGCGGCGGGGCGGCGAGGGGGGTAGCCTGCGGTTTCGCGGCTTCGGGTGCGATGAAGATGAAGTGGTCGAGCGCGGTCAGTCGCGCCGAAAGCGGAGTCCGCCGCAGGGTCGCAAGGAGCGAGGCGGGAAAATGGTCTGCGGGGGCGTGAATCTGACCGGGCATGGCGGTCGCGCCCTGCCGCACCAGTTCGGCGACCGGAATGGCGAAGCTGTGCAGATCGTCACGGAAATAGACGTCCCGCACCCCGAAGCTTTGCGCATCGGCGCCGGCATCTTCGATGGAAATGCGCACGGTGTCGGCGCTGAGGCTAATTTCGCAAGTCGCCATCAGCGCCTCGGCCCGGTGGGTATCGCTCAACCGCCGGAACCCAGGCGGGCCGCCATCCTCGCCGGTGGCGCGCGCGGCCTCAGTGCTGGCACGTGGCGGGGGCGCGGCGATCTTGCTTGCGGGCGGCGTGGTCGTGGATTGCTCCGGGTTCAGCTCTGACAGAAGCCGCTCCACCTCGCGCATCGCGGGCGAGACCGAGGCCGATTTCGCATCGGTCAGCGCTTCCGGGTCGAGCCCCTCATCGGCGGCATAGGCGAAATTGATCGCGTAATCGCGCGCGATCTCGGGAAGATCGTCGGTCTCATGCACGAGCGAGAGGATCTTCTGCTCGTCGGAAAACAGCATCCGCCGGGTCCGGTAACCGTCGATCTTCGGAATGACGCTGAACTCATCCGCGCGCCAGTTCATCGAACGTGCGAGCCGGGGCAGGACGCGCTCGGCCTCGCTTGCGTGAAAGACCAGCATCGCACAGCCGCCTTCCGGGTCGAGGCCCACGGCCAGACACATCTGCTGCGGCCATTGCTGGAACAGATGGCGCAGGTCCTGCTCTTCGAGCAGAAAGGCTATGGCTTCCGCGCTGGCGCTCATGAAATGCCCTGAATGCAAGATCCGTGTTGAAATGAGCCTATCTATTCATGAATAGCCGGTCAAGTTTCCTTGTTAATCGTGCGGTATTTGAAAACTATGCTTAATAATACTGACGAAATCGGCATTTATACTTGACTTAACGGAGGCGTCACCGGAGATTTGGCCGAGAATTTCAGGAAACGGCGGCTGTCGGTGGAAGACCGCAGGGCGCGAAACACACGGACAAAGAACAATGACGATCATCCTTGGCCTGTTGGCCGTCGTGGGCCTCGTGTTCGGCGGCTTCCTTCTCTCCGGCGGCAGCATGGACGTTCTCATTCACGCACTGCCCTTCGAAGGGATGATGATCGGCGGCGCCGCCTTGGGCTCTTTCCTGATCGCGAACTCTTTCAGCATGATCCGCCGCTCGGGGCGCGGGCTCATGAAGGCGATGAAGGGCAGCCAGTGGAAGACGGCGGACTACACCGACCTGCTCAATCTGCTGTTCGAACTGTCGCGGATGTATCGCAACAAGGGGATCATCGCGCTCGACTCGCATATCGAGACCCCGGAAGAGAGCGAGATCTTCGGTCGCTATCCGCGCATCCTGAAGGACCATTTCGCGATCCAGCTGATCACCGACAGCTTCCGGATGCTGGCGATGAACTTCGATGACAAATACCAGACCGAGGATGTCATCAACCGCAAGCTCAAGAAGCATCACCGCGAGGTCATGGCGCCGGCCTCGGCGCTTCAGACCGTCTCTGACGCGCTTCCTGCCATCGGCATCATCGCGGCCGTTCTGGGCGTGATCAAAACGATGGGGGCGATCGACCAGCCGCCGGAGATTCTGGGCGGCATGATCGGCGGCGCGCTCGTCGGGACTTTCCTCGGCGTGTTCCTTGCCTATTGCTTCGTGCAGCCGATGTCCGGCCGTCTGCGCCAGATCGAGGAAGAGGATTCCGCATTCTATGCCGTGATCCGCGATATCTTCGTGGCGCTGGTAAGTGACCATCCGCCGAATATCTGCATCGAGATCGGTCGCGGCAGCATTCCCACCGTCTATCAGCCCGATTTCTACGCCGTCGAACAGGCGCAGAAAGAGCTGCCGCAGGCGGCGTAAGCGGGCGATGGCGCGCAACCGGATCGCGGCTCTGGAGGTGATCGGGCGGCTGCGCAGGCGCGAACTCGAAGAGCAGGCTGGCGAGCTATCGAAACTGAACGCGCAGGTCGCGCGGCTGGAAGGCGAGCGCGATACGCTGACGGAGCGCGCCCGGGCCGAGCTTCACGTCACCTCGCCCGAGACCGCGCCCTATGCGGCGGGGTTTCGCGAGGCGGTGCGCGAGACGGTCTCGTGGCTCGATCAGGAAATCGGCGCGCTGAACGAGCGCCGCGTGCCGCTCGAAGACCGGATGCGAGAGCTGTTTCGAGAGGCGAAAACCTACGACACGCTTCTCGACCGCGCCCGCGCCGAACGCGCGGCGGAGCTGGCAAAGCGCGAGCAGGCACAGGCCGAGGAGCGCACGCTGCAACGCTGGCTGCGCGACAGGGACGCCGTCTGAGCTCGAAAACTCGCCGTGATTGGCGTGAACCGTCTCCGCCGCATTCGGGCTGGCCTGACATCCCATCCTGCGGCTAAGCTCTCCCTACGGCACATAAACAGAGGGAGACGCTCCGATGGAGTTCAGCGACGCAATCCGCAAATGTTTCTCGAACTACGTGACCTTCACGGGCCGCGCCGCCCGGCCTGAATTTTGGTGGTTCGTTCTGTTCATCTTTCTCGGCAACATCGTCTTCGGCATCTTGGACCGCATCCTCTTCGGTCCGATGATGATGCGGCACGACGCGTCGCTGCTCGGCGGGATCTTCTCTCTCGTCGTGTTCCTGCCAGCGCTCGCGGTGCTGGTGCGGCGACTGCACGATATCGACCGGACCGGCTGGTGGGCCCTGATCACGCTGATCCCGGTGATCGGGACGCTGGTTCTGCTCTTCTTTACCGTTCAGCGCGGCTCCACGGGCGGCAACCGGTTCGGGCCTCCGGCTCTGCCGCCGCATCAGATGCCGTCCTGAGGTGACATGAAAAAGGGCACCCGCGCGGGGTGCCCTTCATTCTGTCGTTGGAAGCGGTCTGCTCAGTCCAGCGCCGCATCGCACCGTTTGCAGGTGCCGGGATGCTTATGCGTGCCGACATCGGGCAGGATCTTCCAGCAGCGTTCGCATTTCTCGCCATCCGCCTTCTCGAAGACCACCGAGATGCCCGAGACTTCGGGTAGGCGGTACGCTTCCTGCGGAGCCGGATCGGCGGTCAGAGCGATATCCGAGGTGATGCAGAGATCCTCGAAGGGCACCGATTTCAGCGCCGCCAGAACGTCCGCATCCTCGACATGCACGACAGGCGCTGCCTCGAGCGAGGCCCCGATCACCTTGGCCGAGCGCTGCACTTCCAGCGCCGCCGTCACCACGCGGCGGGCGCGGCGGATGCCGTCCCATTTCGCGGCAAGGCTCGCGTCGGCCCAGGCTTCGGGCGTCTCCGGGATGTCCTGCAGGTGCAC
This sequence comes from Thioclava sp. ES.031, assembly GCF_002563775.1. Taxonomy (NCBI): domain Bacteria; kingdom Pseudomonadati; phylum Pseudomonadota; class Alphaproteobacteria; order Rhodobacterales; family Paracoccaceae; genus Thioclava; species Thioclava sp. ES.031. Next base: position 468,200 of record NZ_PDJO01000001.1, read on the forward strand.
CGAGGCATCGTCGCCCGGGAAGCGCGACAGCCACACGTCTTCCATCGTGAAAACGAGGATCGGCGCGAGCCAGGTCGTCAGGCGGTGGAACAGCAGATCGAGCACCGTACGCGCCGAACGGCGGCGCAGGCCGTCTTCCGGGTCGCAATAGAGCGCGTCCTTGCGGATGTCGAAATAGAAGGCCGACAGGTCCACGGTGCAGAAGTTGAACAGCTGCTGGAACACGCCCTGGAAGTCGAACGCATCATAGCCCTTGCGCACCTCCACATCGAGCTGCGCCAGACGATGCAGCACCCAGCGCTCCAGCTCCGGCATCTCCGCCGGATCGACTCGCTCGGCGTCGGAGAACCCGTCGAGATTGCCCAGCATGAAGCGCAGCGTGTTGCGCAGGCGGCGGTAGCTGTCCGCGACGCCTTTCAGGATCTCCGGGCCGATGCGTTGATCCTCGGTGAAGTCGGTCTGCGCAACCCAGAGGCGCAGGATATCCGCGCCATATTGCTTGATGACTTCCTCGGGCACGATCGTGTTGCCCAGCGACTTGGACATCTTCATGCCCTTCTCGTCGAGCGTGAACCCGTGCGTCACCACGTTGCGATAGGGCGCGCGGCCCTTCGTGGCGCAGGCCTGCAGCAGCGAGGAGTGGAACCAGCCGCGGTGCTGGTCGGTGCCTTCGAGGTAAACATCGGCGATGCCGTCCTCGGCCCCGTCCGCGCGGTCGCGCAGCACGAAGGCATGGGTGGACCCGCTGTCGAACCACACGTCGAGTACGTCGAAGACCTGCTCGTAATCGTCGGGGTTCACCAGGCCTTCGAGAACCTTCGCTTTGAACCCGTCCTCATACCACGCATCCGCGCCCTCGGTCTCGAAGGCGGCGATGACGCGCGCATTGGCTTCGGCATTGCGCAGCAGGAAGTCCTCGTCGGTGGGCTTGGCGCCCTTCTTGACGAAGCAGGTCAGCGGCACGCCCCAGGCGCGCTGACGGCTCAGCACCCAGTCGGGACGGTTCTCGATCATCGAATGCAGGCGGTTCTTGCCCTTCTCGGGCGTGAAGGTCACCAGTTCCTCGATCGAGGTCAGCGCGCGCTTGCGGATCGTATCGCCATAGGTGCCCATGCCATCGTCGAGCGTGTGGTCGATCGCGGCGAACCATTGCGGCGTGTTGCGATAGATCAGCGGTGCTTTCGAGCGCCAGCTATGCGGGTAGGAGTGCTTGATCTTGCCCTTGGCGAGAAGCGCACCGGCCCAAGCGAGCTGCTTGATGTTCGACACGTTCGCCGGGCCGTCCTTGCCGTCCGCCGCAACGATCGCCTCGCCGCCGAATAGCGGCAGATCCTTGCGGTAAGTGCCGTCGGGTTCGACGTTGTAGGTCATCGGCAGGCCGAACTTCAGGCCCATCTGATAGTCGTCGTCACCATGCGACGGCGCGGTGTGCACGAAGCCCGTCCCCGCCTCGTCGGTGACGTGATCGCCCGGCAGGAGCGGCACGTCGAAATCCCATTCGCCATTCGCGCCGTCGACGCCGGCATAGGGGTGCGACAGGGTCAGCCCTTCCAGCTCCGCCGCGGTCACGTCGCGGACGCGGGTGAAGCTCTCGACTTTCGCCTGATCCATCACCGATTGCGCCAGCGCATCGGCCATCAGCAGCAGCTCGCCTTCCTCGGCGGTCGATTTCTCGCCCAGCGTATCGACCCGGTAGAGGCCGTAGCCGATCGTCGGGTGGAAGGAGACGGCGCGGTTTTGCGGGATCGTCCACGGCGTCGTGGTCCAGATCACGACGCTCGCTTCATGCAGCTGATCGGCCAGCAGCGCCTGATCGGCCGCGTCATACTCGACCGCATCCTCGGTCGGCATCGCCGCGTTGCCGCCCCGGCGCACCTTGAAGCGCACCCAGATCGTGTGGCTGGTGTGGTCGTGATACTCGACCTCGGCCTCGGCCAGCGCGGTCTTCTCGACCGGTGACCACATCACGGGCTTGGAGCCCTGATAGAGCGTGCCGTTCATCAGGAACTTCATGAACTCCTCGGCGATCACCGCCTCGGCATGGTAGTTCATCGTCAGGTAAGGATCGGCCCAGTTGCCATAAACGCCCAGACGCTTGAATTCCTCGCGCTGGATGTCGACCCAGTTCTCGGCGAAGGCGCGGCATTCGCGGCGGAAGGCCACCACGTCAACATTATCCTTGTCGAGACCCTTGGCGCGGTACTGCTCCTCGATCTTCCACTCGATCGGAAGGCCGTGACAGTCCCAGCCCGGCACGTAGCGCGCATCGCGGCCCATCATCTGCTGCGAGCGGGTGATGAAATCCTTCAGGATCTTGTTGAGCGCGTGGCCGATATGGAGATGGCCGTTCGCATAGGGAGGGCCGTCATGGAGCACGAAGCTCGGGCGGTTGTCCTTCGCGGCCTTCTCGCGCAGGCGGTCGTAGACGCCGATCTTCTCCCAGCGTGCCAGCCAGTCGGGCTCGCGCATGGGCAGGCCCGCGCGCATCGGGAAGTCGGTTTTCGGCAGGAAGACGGTGCCGCGATAATCGGGGGCGGTCGTCTCGGTGGTCTGGTCGGAACTCATGGAATTGTCGTCCTTGGGAAAGGGAAGGGCGTGCGCGCGCACGCCTCGGGGCTTGGCGCAATATCCCGGCTACCCTGACGCGTCAGAGCGCCGGGCAGGTAATTCGCGGATATGCAGCCAGCAAGAACATGCCGCCCTTATAGGCGTGCGACCGCAGGGCGGCAAGCGCAGATCAGGGAGGGCTGCCGCCCGTCACTGTGGGGGCGCCAATGCCGAAGAAGAGGGGGCGCTGCCCCCACGCCCTGTCGGGCGCTCCCCCGGGATATTTGTGCCAAGCCGAAATGCCGCTGCAGGCAAGAGCCGTGGATCGCGGCAGTTGGGGTTGGCCCCTTTCGCCCTCCGTCGCGATCTCTTAGGGTCAGGGCGAAGCGAGGGAGGCGGCATGTCGGAACAGACAGAGATCACGGGCGAAATGGTGGAGCAGCTCTTCCGGCGTTCCTCCGACGAGTATCTGTTCGCGCGCTGGGGGCGCCCGGTCGTGCCGGTGGTGTTCGGGGTGGAGGCTGCGACGCTGGCGACCGTGAAAGGCGCGGTCGAGGCGGTGGTCGCGCTGGCCGGGCACAAGATGGCCGAGACCGATCCCGAGCTTGGCGCGAACCTGATGATCTTCTTCTTCCGCGACTGGCAGGAATTGCTCGAGGTGCCCAATCTCGATCACCTGATCGACGGGCTGCAGGATCTGGTGATCCGGCTCGACGATCAAGGCGCAAACCAGTATCGCGTCTTCCGCTTCGACAAGGAGGGCGCGATCCGGGCCTGTTTCGCCTTCGTGCGGATGGATGCGGGGCTCGACGAGGTGCCTGCCGAGGTGATCGCGTTGAGCCAAGCGGTGCAGATGATCCTGCTCTGGTCCGACAAGGCTTTCGTGAAACGCTCGCCGCTGGCTGTGGCGCGCGGCGTGACCGTGCTGCGCCCCGAGATCGCGGCGGTGATTGCGGCAGGCTACGATCCGACGATGCCGGCTGTTGCGAAAGATCCGAGCCACGCGCTGCGCCTTGCGGCTCGCGCAGGTCTGCGTCAGGGAGAGGCCGCAGAGGCGGTGCGGGAATTGTCGCGCGAAGTGGGCGAGGCGGAGCCGGACGATCAGGAGAACGAGAATGGCGCATGAGTTTCCGATCCGGGTCTATTACGAGGACACCGATCTCGCGGGGATCGTCTATTACGCCAATTACCTGAAGTTCATCGAACGCGGGCGGTCCGAATTCGTCCGCGCGCTGGGCGTGGATCAGATCGCGCTGAAGGCCGATCACGGGGTGGTCTTCGCGGTGCGCCGGGTCGAGGCCGATTATCTGCGCCCCGCGAAATTCGACGACGAGCTGGTGATCACGACCGATCTGGTGGCCGAAACGGGCGCGCGTTTCGTGATGGAGCAGACCGTGCAGCGCGACGGCGAAGTGCTGTTCACCGCGCAGGTCACCATCGTCTGTCTCAACGAAGCGGGGGCGGCTCAGCGGCTTCCCGCCGATATTCGCCGGAAACTGGCCCCGAAACTGCATTGAAAAGCGGCGGGGTTTCGCCGGTTACATTGTTGTTATGGCGTTCCTCTTACTGCTGATATAGAATCGCTGGTAATCAGAGGCCCGATAACGTGGCCCCAACCGGCGAGCAGTACCTATGGACCATTCTTCGCTTGCGATGGCGCAGGAGATCGATTTCTCCCTGCTGGCGCTCTTTCTGCGCGCATCGCTGACCGTCAAACTCGTGATGATCATCCTCGTCGTGGCCAGCTTCTGGTCCTGGGCGATCATCATCCGCAAATTCATTGCCTATCGCGCGGCGCGCTCCGAGGCGGAAGCCTTCGACCGGGCCTTCTGGTCGGGTGAGCCGCTCGACGAGCTGTTCGACCAGATCGGCCCTGCGCCTGATGGCGCGAGCCAGAAGATCTTCGCCGCCGGCATGCTGGAATGGCGTCGGTCGCACCGTCAGGACGGCGCGCTGATCACCGGCGCGCAGGCGCGGATCGAACGCTCGATGGATGTCGCGATCCAGAAAGCCACCGAGAACCTCAATTACGGGCTGACCTTCCTTGCGACCGTGGGCTCGATCTCGCCCTTCGTGGGCCTGTTCGGCACGGTCTGGGGGATCAAGGTCGCCTTCGAGGAGATCGCGATCTCGCAGAACACCTCGCTCGCCGTCGTGGCGCCCGGCATCTCGGAAGCGCTCGTCGCGACCGCGCTGGGCCTGCTCGCGGCGATCCCGGCGGTGATCTTCTACAACAAGCTGTCGTCCGATGCCGATCGCATCGCGGGCAACTACGAGGCCTTCGCGGACGAGTTCTCGACCATCCTGTCGCGCCAGTTGGATAGCTGATCATGGGCGCGGGTGTTGCAAAACGCGGATCGGGCGGATCGCGGCGCCGCAGGAGCGGGCGCGGGCGTCACGCCGCGATGAGCGAGATCAACGTCACGCCGATGGTCGACGTGATGCTGGTGCTGCTGGTGATCTTCATGGTCGCCGCACCGATGATGACGGTGGGCGTGCCGCTGGAACTGCCGAAGACGGCGGCCAAGGCCGTGCCGACCGAGCAGGAAGTGCCGCTGACGGTCTCGATCCAGGCGGACGGGAAGGTTTCGCTGATGAACTCGGAAGTGCCGCAGGATCAGCTGATCGACCGTCTCAAGGCGATCGCGGCAGAGCGCAACAGCGACAAGGTCTTCCTGCGCGCCGACGGCAAGATTTCCTATTCTCAGGTGGTGCAGGTGATGGGCGCGCTCAACGGCGCGGGGTTCTCGAACATCACGCTCGTCACCGATACCGGAGGGCCGCAATTGACGGCGCCTGCGGGGAACTGAGCCCAGGGGGCATCGCATGAACCGTGCGGACAAGATCGGTTACGGCCTGTCGGGCGCGCTGCATGTGGGCGTGCTCTTCTGGGTCATTGCCGGGGGGCAGTGGTTCTTCCCGAAGCCGAACAAGCCGGTGGTGATCAGCCAGGTCGCGGTGATGTCCGAGCAGGACTTCAACACGATGATGGCCTCGGCCCCGAAGGACGCGCCGCAGCCGACGCCGGACCCGGTTGCGCCCACGGCGCCCGATACGCCCTCCGAGACGGCCCCGCCGCCCGAAACGCCCGCGCCCGAGCCGCAGGCCAAGCCCGAACCCGAGCCGCAGGCGATGCAGCAGCCCGATCCGGCCCCTGATGCGCAGCCCGACGTCTCGGCGCTGCAAGAGCCGACGCCGCCCGCCGAGGTGAGCGACACGCCGCCCGAAATCGTGCCGCCGGTCGAGGAACCCTCGCCGACGGTCACGCCCGATATCTCTCCCGCGCCGAAGCCGAAACAGGCGCCGCGCGTGGCCCCGACCCCTGCGCCCGAGCCGCCGCCCGAAGCGAAAGTCGACCCGCAGGCGCAGCCGCAAGAGGCCCCCAAACCCGCCGAGACGCCCGATCAGCCGGTCGAGAAGCCGAAGGAGGCGACCGCGCCGCCGGAAGCTTCGACGGAGATCGTGACCGAGGCGAACAAGACCGAGGACAAGCCGGAAAGCTCCGCGCCGCTGGCCTCGCCGCGTCCGAGCGCCAAGCCCAAACCGCCTGCGCCGAAAGAGACGCAGACGGCCGCCGCGCCCGCAGAGAAGAAGCCCGCCGAGAAGAAGCCCGCCGAGCCGAAACCGGCAGAAACCAAGCCCGCGCCGAGCGAGCCGAAGAAAGTCGACAGCGCTTCGGTGAACGATGCTCTGGCGGCAGCCTTGGGTGGCGAGGGCACGGGCGGCACCGGCTCCGCGCCGACGGGACCGCCGATCACCGCGGGCGAGAAAGACGCGCTGATCGTCGACATCAAGCAATGCTGGAATACCGGCGCGCTCAGCTCGGATGCTCTGCGCACCACAGTGACGCTGTCGGTCGACATGCAGCCCGACGGCCATCCGATCATCTCCTCGATCAAGCTGGTCGGGGCGACGGGCGGCACCGGCAACGCGGTCGATCAGGCCTTCGAGGCCGGGCGTCGCGCCATCGTTCTGTGCGGCTCGGACGGGTTCCCGCTGCCGCCGGAGAAATACGACCGCTGGAAAACGATCACCATCGACTTCAATCCCGAAAAAATGAGGATGAAATGACGGTGGATCGGCGAATTTCCGCGCGGTGTCATGGGGTTGTGATGCACGATCGTGCCGCAGCGCGTTACAAACCGGGCAAGACCCGGAAAGGGAGTGTGTGACATGATGCGTTTCGTTCTCAGTTTGCTGGCGGCTGTGATGCTGGCACCCATCGCCGCAACCGCGCAGGATTCCGAACCGCTGCATATCGAGATCACCGATGGCGTGATCGAGCCGATGCCGTTCGCGATCGCGGGCTTCATCCCCGAAAGCCCGCAGGCCGCCGATATGGCGAGCCAGATCACGCAGGTGATCTCGAGCGATCTGACGGGCACGGGCCTGTTCCGCGAAATCCCGAAATCCGCCTATATCCAGAACGTGTCGAGCTTCGATACGCCGGTGAAATATTCCGACTGGCAGGCGATCAACGCGCAGGCGCTGGTCGTGGGCTCGGTCGGGATGCAGGGCGGCAAGGTGGTTGTGAAGTTCCGCCTCTTCGACGTGTTCTCCGGCCAGCAGATGGGCGACGGGCAGCAGCTCGCGGCCTCGCCGGCCAGCTGGCGGCGTCTGGCGCATAAGGTCTCGGACGTGATCTATTCGCGCATCACGGGCGAGGGGCCCTATTTCGACAGCCGTGTGGTCTTCGTCTCGGAAAGCGGGCCGAAGGACAACCGCCAGAAACGGCTCGCCGTGATGGATTACGACGGCGCGAACGTGACCTATCTCACCGATGCCTCGACCATCGTGCTCGCGCCGCGCTTCTCGCGTGACGGCACCAAGGTCCTTTACACCACTTTCGAGACCGGTTTCCCGCGGATCAAGATGCTCGACGTGGCCACCGCCTCGGCGCGGCTTCTGCCGGAAGTGCCCGGCACGATGACCTTCGCGCCGCGCTTCTCGCCCGATGGCACGAAGATCGTCTATTCGATGGAGCAGAACGGCAATACCGATCTGTGGATGATGAATATCAGCTCGGGCCAGACCCAGCGCCTGACGACCTCGCCTGCGATCGAAACCTCGCCCAGCTTTTCGCCCGACGGTTCACGGATCGTGTTCGAATCCGACCGCTCGGGCACCCAGCAGCTCTACATCATGCCGGCGGGCGGCGGCGATGCGACGCGGATCAGCTTCGGCGACGGGCGCTATTCGACCCCCGTGTGGTCGCCGCGCGGCGACATGATCGCCTTCACCAAGCAGAACCAGGGCCGCTTCCATATCGGCGTGATGCGCACCGATGGCTCGGAAGAGCGTCTGCTGACCTCGTCCTTCCTCGACGAGGGCCCGACCTGGTCGCCCAATGGCCGCGTGATCATGTTCACCCGGGAGAGCCCCGGCGCCCAAGGGTCGGCCTCGCTCTATTCGGTCGATATCTCCGGGCGCAACCTGAAGAAAGTCTCCACGCCGGGCGCCGCATCGGACCCGGCCTGGTCGCCGCTTCTGCCATGAGAGCGGATTAACAAGCGTTAGAGAAACTGGTAGGCTCGCCCGAAAAGGGCAGATCAACAAAGGCGGAAACCATGAATTTTGCAGTGAAGGCCGTTCTGGCCATCTCGATGCTGGGCCTCGCGGCCTGTTCGAACCCCGATCAATACGGCTCCGGTGCGACCGGCCCCGGCGGCGCGCTCGGCCCGGGCGGTGCAGGCGGTATCACCCAGGGCGGGATCAACGATCCGAACTCGCCGGCCTATTTCAGCCAGACCATCGGCGACATGGTGCATTTCCAGGTTGACCAATCGACCCTGACCGACACCGCGCGCGGCATCCTGTCCCAGCAGGCAAGCTGGCTGGTGAGCCACCCGGGCTACACTGCGATCATCGAAGGCCATGCCGACGAGCAGGGCACCCGCGAATACAACCTCGCGCTCGGCGCACGCCGTGCCTCGGCCGTGCAGGAATACCTGATCAGCCAAGGTGTGGCCGGCAACCGCCTGCGCACCGTCTCCTACGGCAAGGAACGCCCGCTGGCGATCTGCTCCACCGAAGAGTGCTACAAGAAGAACCGTCGCGCCGTGACGGTGATCTCGCAATCGGCGGTCGGGAGCTGATCGCGATGCTGAGAGCTTTGCTTCTCGGCGCGGCTGTTCTGGCAGCCGCGCCCGCGCTGGCTCAGGACGCGAACCGCGCCCAGACGCTGGCGGATATCAAGACCGAACTGGGTCAGCTTCAGACCGAGATCGACAGCCTGCGTCAGGAGCTGAAATCCTCTGGCCAGGCTGGGCTGCAGAAAGCGGGCGGCGATTCCGCTCTGCAGCGCATGGACTCGATGGAGCTGTCGCTGTCGCATATGACCGACCGCGTCGAAGAGCTGGAAAACAAGATCAACCGCGTCGTCGCCGATGGCACGAAGCGGATCGGCGATCTGAATTTCCGGGTCTGCGAGATGGAAGAGAACTGCGACATTTCGAAGCTGGGCATGGCCAAGCCGCTGGGAGGCGACGCGCCGACCAATGCGCCCTCGGTTACCGGCCCTGCGCCGGATTCCACGCCCGGCCCCGATCTCGCGATCAACGAGAAATCGGATTTCGAAGCGGGCAAGAAAGCCTATGAGGATGGCGATTACGCCTCGGCGGCCGATCTTCTCACGACCTTCCGGCAGACCTATCCCGGCTCCCCGCTGACCAGCGACGCGATGTATTATCGCGGTCTCGCGCTGCAAAAGCAGGGCGACGAGGCGGGCGCTGCACGCGCGTGGCTCGACGGGTTCTCGGCCGATCCGAAAGGGTCGCGGGCAGCGGACAACCTGCTGTCGCTCGGCAAGGCGCTGGGGCAGCTTGGCCAGCAGAGCGAGGCCTGCACCACGCTGGGTCAGGTGAGCGCACGCTTCCCGGGTTCGTCGGCGGCGGGCGAGGCGCAGAGCGCGCAGCAATCGCTGGGATGCCAGTGAGCGCGGTCCGGTGACGCTGGACGAAATCGCAAGACACGGTTTTGACCCCGATGCGCCCCGACGCGTCGAGGTTGCCGTTTCCGGGGGCTCGGATTCGATGGCGACGCTGGTGCTGCTGGCTGCGCATTTCGAGGTCGCTGCGGTGACGGTGGATCACGGGCTGCGCCCCGAGGCCGCCGAGGAAGCTGCCTTTGTCGGGCGTTTCTGCGCGGATCGCGGCATTGCGCATGCCGTCCTGCGCTGGGACGGAGCCAGCGCCGAAGGCAACCTGATGGATGCCGCGCGCCGGGCTCGGTTGCGGCTGATCGGCGCTTGGGCGCGCGAAAACGGGATTGCCCATGTCGCGCTGGGGCATACCGCCAACGATCAGGCCGAGACCTTCCTGATGCGGCTCGCCCGCGAGGCGGGGCTTGAAGGGCTGTCGGGTATGCGCCCGCGGTTCGAGGCCGAAGGCGTGACATGGCATCGTCCGTTTCTCGGCCAGACGCGCGAGTCGTTGCGCGACCATCTGCGCGCGGAAGGCATCACGTGGATCGACGACCCCTCCAACGCGAATGACCGCTTCGACCGGGTCAAGGCGCGTCAGGCGCTCGGGGCGCTTGCGCCTTTGGGCATCGATGCGCAGGCGATCGCCGGGGTGACGGAGAACCTCTCGGCGGCGAATGCGGCGCTGCACCGGTTGCTGATGGCGGAGGTCGCACGCCACGTCTCCGAGCAGTCAGGCGATCTGCTGATCGATGCGGCGGGCTTCGCCGCGATGGACCCGGAATTGCAGCGCCGTCTGATCGTGGCGGCGCTGCGCTGGGTCTCCGGGGCGGATTATGCGCCGCGCGCCGCCAAGGTGCAGGGCTTGCTGTCTGAGATCGCGCAACCCGGCGATCGCACCCTGCATGGCTGTCGGATCACATCCGGCAAAGACGCGATCCGCATCACCCGCGAGGCGCAGGCTGTGGCCGACCTGCGCGTGGCTGTCGAAGCTGGCGCCGCGCTTTGGGACCGCTGGCAGGTCACCGGACCCGCAGTGGACGTCGCGGAAGTCGCGGTGCTGGGGGAGGCGGGATTGCGCCAATGTCCCCACTGGCGCGACACCGGCCTTCCGCGTGCCTCGCTTGCCGCAAGCCCCGCCATTTGGCGCGGCGAGACGCTTGTCGCGGCGCCGATCGCGGGCTTTGGCACGGGCTGGCAGGCGTGGATTTCCCGCGACGCATTCGCCACTTGGCTAATTCGACGTTGAACCCCGGCGCGTAATGCCTATTTTCACTGAGGAAGAGGCGGCGACCGCAGGTCAGCCGCCCGATACGATTGGAGGATATTCCTTGGGTAATGCGCGCAATCTGGCCTTTTGGGCGGTGCTGTTCCTGCTGATTTTAGCCCTGTTCAACCTTTTCGGTGATGGGCAATCTTCGATGAACTCGTCCCAAGCGACCTACTCGGAGTTCATGGACGCCGTCGATAAAGGCGAGGTGAAGAACGCCCGACTCGATGGCGAAGAGGTGCGCTACCAGCTCGCCGACGGCACAAGCTTCACCACCATCAAGCCGATGGAAGATCAGATCGCAGAGAAGCTGATCGACAAGGGCATCGCGGTGACCGTCGTCAAACAGCAGCAATCGGGCTTCATGTCGCTGCTGGGCGTCTGGCTTCCCTTCCTCGTGCTGATCGGCATCTGGATCTTCTTCATGAACCGGATGCAGGGCGGTGGAAAAGGCGGCGCGATGGGCTTCGGCAAGTCCAAGGCGAAGCTGCTGACCGAGAAACATGGCCGCGTGACGTTCGACGACGTGGCGGGCATCGACGAAGCCAAGGAAGAACTCGAAGAGATCGTGGAATTCCTGCGCAACCCGCAGAAATTCTCGCGCCTCGGCGGTAAGATCCCGAAAGGCGCGCTGCTGGTGGGCCCTCCGGGTACCGGTAAGACGCTTCTGGCCCGCGCCATTGCGGGCGAGGCGGGCGTGCCCTTCTTCACCATTTCGGGCTCCGACTTCGTCGAGATGTTCGTGGGTGTCGGCGCATCCCGTGTCCGCGACATGTTCGAGCAGGCCAAGAAGAACGCGCCCTGTATCGTCTTCATCGACGAGATCGACGCGGTGGGCCGTGCCCGTGGCGTCGGCATCGGCGGCGGCAATGACGAGCGCGAACAGACCCTCAACCAGCTTCTGGTCGAGATGGACGGCTTCGAGGCCAACGAAGGCATCATCATCATCGCGGCGACGAACCGTAAAGACGTGCTCGACCCCGCGCTGCTGCGTCCGGGCCGCTTCGACCGTCAGATCCACGTCCCGAACCCCGACATCAAGGGCCGCGAGAAGATCCTGACGGTTCACTCGCGCAAAGTGCCGGTGGGGCCGGATGTCGACCTGCGCACCATTGCGCGCGGCACGCCGGGCTTCTCGGGTGCCGACCTGATGAACCTCGTCAACGAGGCCGCGCTGATGGCGGCCCGCGTCGGGCGTCGCTTCGTCTCGATGGAAGATTTCGAGAACGCGAAGGACAAGGTGATGCTGGGTGTCGAGCGCCGCTCGATGGTCCTCACCCCCGAGCAGAAGGAGATGACCGCCTATCACGAGGCCGGTCACGCCATCGTCGGCCTGTCGCTGCCGAAATGCGATCCGGTCTACAAGGCCACGATCATTCCGCGCGGTCAGGCGCTGGGTATGGTCGTCTCGCTGCCCGAGATGGACAAGCTCAACTACCACAAGGACGAGGCCAAGCAGAAGATCGCCATGACCATGGCGGGCAAGGCGGCCGAGATCCTGAAATGGGGCGAAGAGCATGTCTCGAACGGTCCGGCCGGCGACATTCAGCAGGCGTCGGCGATTGCCCGTGCCATGGTGATGCGCTGGGGCATGTCCGAGAAGGTCGGCAATATCGACTATGCCGAGGCGCATGAGGGCTATCAGGGCAACACTGCCGGCTTCTCGGTCTCGACCAAGACGAAAGAGCTGATCGAGGAAGAGGTGCGCGGCCTGATCGAAGAGGGCTACCAAGAGGCGCGCCGCATCCTCACCGACCGGATCGAGGATTGGGAACGTCTGGCCCAGGGCCTTCTGGAATACGAGACCCTCACCGGCGACGAGATCAAGAAGGTCCTCTCCGGAGAGCCGCTGGGCGGTGACGATGACGACAGCTCCTCGGGGAGCCTGCCGTCGGTGACCGCGCTGCCCAAAACGTCCAAGAAAAAGGATCAGGGCGACGGCGGGGCGGAAACCACCCCCGAGCCTTCGGCCTGACCGCGAAGGTTCGCGAGAATGGTCACGCGTGACGCTTCAGTGCCGGGCGCAGCCGATTGGGACCCAGACGCTTATGCGCGGTTCCGCAATCTGAGGCTGCGCCCGGCACTCGACCTTCTGGCGCGGGTGCCGCAACTGCCCGAACGCGGCAAGATCATCGATCTGGGCTGCGGCAATGGCGCGGTGTCCGAGGCGCTGAACCACCACTACCCCAAGCGCAAGATAGTGGGCGTCGACAATTCCGAGGCGATGCTGAAGCGCGCCGCGGCGACCGGCGCCTATCACCACTGCGATCTGGTCGACATTTCCGAATGGGCGCCCAACAAGCCGCCGGCGATGATCTTCTCGAACGCGGCGCTGCATTGGCTGCCCGATCACGCAACGCTCTTCCCACGTCTGGCCGGAGAGCTGCGCGAGGGCGGCGTTCTGGCGGTGCAGATGCCCGCCCAGCATGGCGCGCCGTCGCATCGCATCCTGCGCGAGCTGTCGCAGGAGATGTTCCCCGACCGGTTCAACTTCGCGGGCTGGGTGCCGCCCGTGGCCCCGGCGGTGGATTACGCGAAGATGCTCAGCCCTCTGGGCGAGGTCGATATCTGGCACACCGAATATCTGCAGGAGTTGGAGCCCACGCCGGGCGCGCATCCGGTGCGCCGCTTCACCGAAAGCACGGCGATGCGTCCTTTCCTGCGGCTCCTAGGCGACACTGAAGCGCAGGTTCTCATCGAACGCTATGAAACCGCGCTCGAGACGGTTTATCCTTTGCGGGACGACGGCAGCGTCTTTTTCCCGTTCCGTCGTCTGTTTGTCGTCTTGTCAAAGAGGGGCTGATGGCCGCGCTGAAACCCACGCAATATCAAGGGGAGGTCGTCTGGCTCGGGCTGGTGACCACCGAGGGACAACTTACCTCGACCCCGGTCGAAGAGATCGACTTCACCTTCGACGGTCCCGTGGGAGAGCTGCATGGCGGGCGCACGCGCCCTTCCTGCTCGCGGGTGACCGATCAGCATCCCAAGGGCATCGAGATCGCCAATGTCCGCCAGCTGACGATCCTGTCGGCGGAGGAGTTGGCCGAGACCGCTTTCGCGATGGGCGTGCCGGAAATCGACCCTTCCTGGGTCGGCGCGACGATCGTGCTGCGCGGCCTGCCGGATCTCACCCATATCCCGCCCTCGGCGCGGCTGCAGAACGAGACCGGGCTGACCCTCGTCGTGGATATGGAGAACCGCGCCTGTGTCCTGCCGGGCCGGGTGATCGAAGAGCACTATCCCGAGAAGGGTAAACGTTACAAACCGGCCGCCCAAGGTCGGCGCGGCGTGACCGCTTGGGTGGAGCGTCCCGGCCGTCTGGTCGTGGGCGAAACCCTGCGGCTGCATATCCCCGATCAGCGCGCCTGGGAGTTGATGGACGAGGTCCGCTGAGGCGATTTAATCCCGCAACGGTCGCTTCTTTCCCTTTCGCCGGGCCGTCAAATGACTACCCTCCCTCAGCAGGAGGACCCGATGACGAGTGACTTAGAGATTGCCCGTGCCGCGACGCTGCGCCCGATGCCGGAAATCGCGGCGAAGCTGGATATTCCCGAAGACGCGCTGATCCCCTATGGCCGCGACAAGGCGAAGCTGGAGGCGGAGTTCATCGCGGGTCTGGATGAGCGCGAGACCGGCAAGCTGATCCTCGTCACCGCGATCTCGCCGACCCCTGCGGGCGAGGGCAAGACGACGACGACCGTGGGTCTGGGCGACGGGCTGTCTCGGATCGGCAAGCGCGCCGCGATCTGCCTGCGCGAAGCCTCGCTCGGTCCGAATTTCGGGATGAAGGGCGGGGCCGCGGGCGGCGGCTACGCGCAGGTCGTGCCGATGGAGTCGATGAACCTCCATTTTACCGGCGATTTCCACGCCGTCGGCGCCGCGCATAACCTGCTCTCGGCGATGATCGACAACCACATCCATTGGGGCAACGCGCTCGAGGTCGACGCGCGCCGGGTCACATGGCGGCGTGTGCTCGACATGAACGACCGGGCGCTGCGCGACATCGTCGTCAGCCTTGGCGGTGTCTCGAACGGCTTTCCGCGCCAGACCGGTTTCGACATCACCGTGGCCTCCGAGGTCATGGCCTGCCTCTGCCTCAGCCGCGATCTGACGGATTTGCAGGAACGGCTGGGTCGGATCGTCGTGGCCTATCGCCGCGACCGCTCGCCCGTGACCTGCGCCGAGATCGGGGCCGATGGCGCGATGGTGGTGCTGTTGAAAGAGGCGCTGCAGCCCAATCTCGTGCAGACGCTGGAGGGCACGCCCGCCTTCGTGCATGGCGGCCCCTTCGCCAATATCGCGCATGGCTGCAATTCGGTGATCGCGACGCAAAGCGCGCTGAAGCTGGCCGATTACGTCGTGACCGAAGCGGGCTTCGGGGCCGATCTGGGGGCGGAGAAATTCTTCGACATCAAATGCCGCAAGGCCGGGCTGAGCCCGAATGCTGCGGTGGTCGTGGCAACGGTGCGGGCGCTGAAGATGAATGGCGGTGTCGCAAAAGCGGATCTCGGCGCGGAAAACGTGGCCGCCGTCGAGGCGGGCTGCGCCAATCTCGCGCGTCACATCGCGAATATGAAGAAATTCGGCGTGCCGGTTGTGGTCGCGATCAACCGCTTCACTGCCGATACCGAGGACGAGATCGCAGCGGTGCGCGACGCCGCCGAAGCGCAGGGCGTGGAGGCGGTTCTGTGCACCCATTGGGCCGAAGGCGGCGCGGGGACCGAGGCGCTGGCGGAGAAGATCGTCGCGCTGACCGAAAGCCCGTCGCAATTCGCGCCGCTCTATCCCGATGACATGCCGCTGTTTGAGAAGATCGAAACCATCGCCACGCGCATCTACCACGCGAGCGACGTCTATGCCGATCAGAAGATCCTCAACCAACTGCGTGACTGGGAGGCGGCGGGCTATGGAAACCTGCCGATCTGCGTGGCCAAGACGCAGTATTCCTTCAGCGCGGACCCGACGCTGCGCGGGGCGCCCTCGGGCCATACGCTGCCGATCCGCGAGGTGCGGCTCTCGGCGGGGGCGGGGTTCGTCGTGGTGATCTGCGGTGAAATCATGACCATGCCGGGCCTTCCCCGGCACCCGGCTGCGGAGACGATCGGCCTCGATGCCGAAGGCCGCATCACGGGTTTGTTCTAGGCGCGCGGTCTTGAGCTTGTTGGGCCAAGCTGCGATAGGGGGCGCGAGTGTTCCGGGAGCCTTGTCGATGAAATCTCCGTCAGACCTGCACACGATGGAAGAGCTGCGCGTCGCCATCGATGCGCTCGACCGGGAGCTGGTCGAGATGCTCGGTGCGCGCACCCGGCTGATCGCCCGTGCGGCGGAACTCAAACAGGGAAATGGCTGGCCCGCACGCATCCCCGACCGGGTCGAGGATGTGGTGGCGAAAGTGCGCGCCGCCGCCGGTCCTGCCGGGCTCGATCCCGATCTCGCCGACCGTCTGTGGCGCGAGATGATCGAGCATTTCATCGCGCAGGAAGAACAGGTTCTGGGCAAGGGAGACCCCGATGAGCGCCACGATCATTGACGGAAAGGCGCTTGCGCAGGTCAAGCTGGACGAGACCTATGCCGAAGCGCAGCGGCTCTCGGAGGCGGGCTGGGCTCCGCGCCTCGTCTCGGTCTCTGTCGGCGATGTCGCGGCGGCCGAACTCTATGTCCGCAATCAGAAGAAATACGCCGAGAAAGCCGGTGTAGCCTTCGAGGTGCGCAACTACCCCGAGACGATCAGTCTAGAGCAGCTCCAAGGCGTGCTGGCCGGTCTGAACGCCGATCCGCGCGTCAATGGCATCATCATCCAGCGCCCGCTGCCCGCCCATATCCCGGTCAAGGTCCTGCAGAAGGCGGTGCATCCGCTCAAGGACGTGGAGGGGATGCACCCCGCCTCGATCGGCAATATCGTCTATAACGAGCTGGAGCTCGGCCCCTGCACCGCCGTCGCGGCCGTGGAGATCCTGAAATCCCTGCCGCTCCAGACCGAAGGTCTCAATGTCTGCGTGATCGGCCACTCCGAGATCGTGGGCAAGCCGATCGCCTTTCTGATGATGGGGCTCGGCGCCACCGTCACCGTGTGCCACCACATGACGCGGCAGGTCTCGGTGCATTCGCGCGCCGCCGATGCCGTGTTCGTCGCGGTGGGCAAGCCGGGGCTGGTGCATGGCGAGATGCTCAAACCCGGCGCGGCGCTGATCGATATCGGCATCAACCGGGTCGAGGGGCGCACCGTGGGCGACGCCGATTTCGACAGCTGCGCCGAGGTGGCGGGCTGGATCACGCCGGTGCCGGGCGGGGTGGGGCCGGTCACGGTCTCGACGCTGATGAACAACGCGGTCCGCGCGACCCGCATGCAGATGGACCATTACCGCACGACCTTCGCGGCGGCGGAGTGACGGAGGAATGAAATGACGGCGACGATCATCGACGGGAAGGCCTTCGCAGCGAGCGTGCGCGAGAAAGTGGCCGAGCATGTCACCCGGCTGCAGGAGGAACACGGCATCACGCCGGGCCTCGCGGTGGTGCTGGTGGGCGAAGACCCGGCCAGCCAGGTCTATGTGCGCAACAAGGGCAAGCAGACGCTCGAAGCCGGGATGAACTCCTACGAGCACAAGCTGCCCGTTGAGACCTCCGAGGCCGATCTGCTGGCGCTGGTCGAGAAGCTCAACGCCGATCCGGCGGTGCATGGCATCCTCGTTCAGCTGCCGTTGCCCGATCACATCGACGAGGAGAAGGTGATCAACTCGATCACTCCCGCGAAGGATGTCGACGGGTTCCATATCCTCAATGTGGGCCTTCTGGGCACCGGGCAGAAATCGATGGTGCCCTGCACGCCGCTGGGCTGCCTGATGATGCTGCGCGACCAGCTGGGCAGCCTCTCGGGGCTGAACGCCGTCGTGGTGGGGCGCTCCAACATCGTCGGCAAGCCGATGGCGCAGCTGCTGCTGCGCGACAGCTGCACCGTCACCATCGCGCATAGCCGCACCAAGGATCTCGCCGATGTCTGCCGGGGTGCCGATATCCTTGTGGCCGCCGTGGGCCGCCCGCGCATGATCCCGGGCGACTGGGTGAAGCCCGGTGCGACCGTGATCGATGTCGGTATCAACCGGATCGACGCGCCCGAGAAAGGCGAGGGCAAGACCCGGCTGGTGGGCGACGTCGATTTCGACAGCGCCAAGGAGGTCGCGGGCGCGATCACCCCGGTTCCGGGCGGCGTCGGTCCGATGACCATCGCCTGCCTTCTGGCCAATACCGTGACCGCCTGCTGCCGCGCGAACAACCTTCCCGAACCTGAAGGTCTGACTGCCTGACAAAGGTGGGTAAGGATTTCCACAGGTTGGGCGGGGAAAAACGGCCTTTGCCGTTGTCGGACCTGTAACGCTTGCGTTACCTAAGCGTCAATTGGGGCGTGGCGGCGATGGCAGGATTCTGGAAAATATATTGGCGGGCGTTGAAGATCCCGGCTCTGCCGGTGATCTGGGTCGTGGCATCGCTATTCGGCATCGTGGCCGGACCGTTCAATACTCTCGAATCCATGTCGCTCGGTGCGCGGGTGATTTTCTGGCCGCTCAGTGTCGCGGTCGGCATCCTGATCGGCGCGGCGATCCGCATTTTTGTGCGGCGCAAGCTGGGTTTCCGCCGGTTCCGCTACGAGGCGCCCACGCTTGCCGGTCTTTCGGCGCTGGTGCTGACTGCGCCGCTTTACCTGCTCGTGCTGCTGCTCGCGACGGATCCGAAGTTCGGGGGCTTCGAGATTTTCCATATGGCGGCCTATATCCTCGGCCTCTCGATGGCAGGCTCGACCCTGCGGCACTGGATGACGCCTCAGCAGGGGCGTCCGAGGCGGGCGCAGGAGGCCCCGGTGGCTGCCGCGGAGAAGGAGGCCCGCCGGGACGTCGAGGCTGCCGGTGAGGGGACGCTCTCTTCGCGCGCGCCGCGTTTGCTGTATCGGCTCGAGCCTGACCTGCGCGCGCCGCTGATCCGCCTCGCGGTGAACGACCACTATGTCGACGTGGTGACCGAGGCGGGGGAGACGAGCCTGCTGATCCGGCTTGCCGATGCGATTGCCGAGACCGAGGGGACGCCTGGCCTGCAGGTCCATCGCTCGCATTGGGTGGCGCGCGACGCGGTGCGCGGGTTGCGCAAGGAGAAGGGCCGGACCTTCCTGCAGATGGCCGATGGCGTAGAGGTGCCCGTCTCGCGCACCTACCAGCCGCAGGTCGAGGCGGCTGGCTTCCGTAATTCCCCGGGAGCTGACCGGATGGCTGCCCAGTAGCGCCTTTAGTGGACGATCACCTCGTCTCTGACGAACATGTTGTCCCAAGCGCGATCCACCAGCTCCGGCGTCATCTGATAGGGGATGCCCTCGAATTCGCAGATCGAGATCATCTGGTCGATCAGGAAGACCGGCTGATAATTCGCGTAGATATTGTCGATGGTGGGGTACTTCACCTTCAGCAGATGCAGCAGCGCCTTCTCGTCGAGCGGCATGTTGCGCTTCTTCGCCATCATCTGGAAGATCTTGAGATAGTCGGACTGGTTCGGCCCGTCGATCTTGATCTTGAAGAAGATACGACGCAGCGCCGCTTTATCGAAGATCTCGTTCGGGTGGAAGTTGGTCGAGAAGATCACGAGCGTGTCGAAGGGCACCTCGAATTTCTCGCCCGATTGCAGCGAGAGGATATCGCGGTTCTCTTCGAGCGGCACGATCCAGCGGTTCACCAGCTTCTGCGGCGGCTCGGCCTGACGGCCAAGGTCGTCCACGATGAAGACGCCGCCCGCCGATTTGAACTGCAGCGGCGCGGTATAGGTGCGCGCGGTCGCGTTGTATTTCAGGTCGAGCATGTCGAGCGAAAGTTCACCGCCGGTGATCACGGTCGGGCGCTCGCAATAGACGTAGCGCTGGTCGAACTGCATCCCGCGCTTGCGCAGCGAGGTCGGGTCATCTTCCTCGACCGGGACGGGGGTGTGCACGATCGGGTCGTAGACGGTGATGATCTGGCCCGCATATTCGATGGCGCGGGGGATGAAGATATTGTCGCCGATTGCGTCGCGGATGCCGTTCGAGATCGAGGATTTCCCGTTGCCGGGCGGGCCATACATCAGGATCGAGCGCCCCGAGGAGACCGCCGGGCCAAGCTGGCCGATCAGGTCGGGCGGCAGGATCAGGTGCCCCATCGCGCCCAGAAGCTGCTGGCGGGTCAGCTGGATGTTACGGATCGACTGGCGCTTCACCTGCTCGCGATAGACGGTCAGCGGCACCGGCATCGCGCCGTAATATTCCGACTGCGCCAGCGCGTCGAGCGCGCGCGCCTTGCCGGTGTCGGAAAGCTGGAAGCCCATCTCGCCGCCGGAATTGGCGTGCAGCGTGCCCATCGCCTCCAGCAGGCCCTGCTTGCGGCACATGTCGATCAGGTCCTGCACCATCGTGATCGGCAGGCAGACCAGCTTGGACAGCGCAGAGGCCGTGTCCGTATTGGTGCGGAACATCGTCTTGAGCAGGATGTCCCGCATCATCACGACGTTCAGCCCGGTTTCCTCCAGCGCGCGCGGCGGGGCCGGGGCGATGACATTCGAGGTCATCATGTTCATCTGGCGCGTCCTCTCGGCTGTGCACCCCGCTTTGGTCCTGCGCGGGGGCTAAGATCAGTCCGGGCCAATCTTGCCGGTGATTGTGGCCAAATGTTGGAAAAACCGGGTAATCGCCGCGATACCCGATCGCTGGGCTGAACAATCAGCCTAGCGCCACGAGCAGCAGATACGCCCAGAGCGTGCCGACCAGCGCCAGCCCCATCGGGAAGTCCTTGCGCTTCCAGCTCACCCAGTCGGGCGTGGCCTTCACCACGGCGGGGATTGCGCGAAAGATCCGGTGCGCGGCGAAGGCCGCGAGCAGGAAGGCGCAGAGCAGGAACATCGTCAGCTGCACATCGAACAGCTCATGCGAGAAGAACGGCGCGGCGGCGGCTGCGAATTTCGCGTCGCCCGCACCGAAATGCGCGATCTGGTTCAGGATGTAGCCGACAAGAAAGACGACCAGCGCATGGCTCCACCGCCAGGCATAGACGTCGATCGGCAAGAGGAACGGCCCCGCGAAAGCGAAGATCACCAGAAGCGCCAGCACCGCCTTGTTGCGGATCTTCATGTATTTGAGGTCGGTGAAGACCACCCAGGCGCAAACCGGGGTGATCAGCACCAGAAAGATCAGCGCCGAAAGCGGCGGAGCGAGACCGAGCATCCTCTTAGCCTTTCAGCGCGCTCGACGATCCCTGATCGAGCGCCTTCAGCGCCCGGTCGGCCTCCGCGAAATACTGCGGATTGGTGTCGATCGCGTCTTGCAACAGCGTCTTGCCGATATTGACGTCGCCGCGCTTCACTGCCGCCAGACCCGCCGTATACAGAAGCTGCGCGCGTTCCATCTGGGTCATGTCGATCACGGGCAGGTCGTATTTGCCCTGGCTGGCCCGCGCGAGCACGAGGTTGTTCTTCGTGGTGAAGCGGGTCGGATCGTAGGTGAGCGCTTCCTTGAACAGCTTCTCGGCGCCTGCGGCATCGCCGCGGCTGAGCTTGGAGAAGCCCCAGTTGTTGTAGATGCCCGCGGGCTTCGTGGTCAGGCCCGCCGCGGTCTCGTAGAAGCTGTCGGCCTTCTTCCACTTTTTCTCGCTATCGGCGACCATCGCTTCGAGCCGGTAGCGGTCATAGGTCTCATGGGTCGGCGGCACGGTGTCCAGCGTCGCCTTCGCCCCGGACCAGTCATTGGAGCGGATCTGCGCCTCGGCCATCGACACGCGATCGTCATTGGTCGCGCCCGGCATCGTGAGAACCTCTTGCCAGACCTTCACGGCCTGCACGGGCTTTTGCGCGCGCACCAGCGATTTCGCGAGCCCACGCTTTGCGTCGATCCGGTCGGGATGGTCGTTGGACAGCCGGGTGAAATAGGTCACGGCCTCGTTCGGATCGGCGACCGTCAGCATGATGTCGGTAAGGTTGGTCTCATCAACGGCATTCACGCTTTTCATCGCGCGGGCGACTTCGGCGTCGCTGTTATTGCCCATACAGCCGGAGAGAGTCATCGCGCAGCCAGCCAAGGCTGCCAGAAAGATCGGGTGGCGCATGTTACCTGCGTCCTTTTTGCTCGAGCCTCAGTGCTTCGTCAGCAGCAGGTAGTCACCGACCCCTTTTCTGACGAGCGTGAACTGCTTGTCCTGTGGCGCAGCGTAACCCGGCTCTATAATTTTTGCGAGCGCCCGCTTGAGGTTTTGCTTGATCGCGTCCGATTGGCCACTGTCCAGCGCGAAGGCCAGTTTGAAGACGCGCGCGGCTTCGGCGTATTTTCCGCGCTCCATCAGAACGACGCCAAGGTTGTTCCATGCCGGCACGAAGGTCTGGTCGGCCTCGGTCGCGCGGCGCAGCATCTGTTCGGCTTGGTTCAGACGTCCGAGTTTCAGGTCGGCCGAGCCGATACCCGAGAGGATTTCCGCCGTAGCGCCATGCTGGCCCGCCGCGCGGTAATAGGCTTTCAGAGCAAGCTCGTATTCGCCCGCTTCCATCAGCCGGTGGCCGACGAGGAGCCCGTCGACCGCTTCCGCGCCGGGTTTGGTGCCGGGGGCGAATGCGCCCCGTTTCTCAGCCGAAAGGCCGCCCGGGTTGCAGGCGGCCAGTGTGCTTAGTGTCAGCGCGGCCAGTATCAGGCCGCGGCGCTTTGGGATCATGCCGTCAAATGCCTATATTCTTGAAGGTCTCAAGCATATCATAGATCGATGGGCCAACAAGAATGATCAGAAGCGGCGGCACGGTGAACATCATCGTGCCCAGCGTCATCTTGGTCGGGATTTTGTTCGCGGCTTCCTCGGCGCGCATGATCCGCTTGTCGCGCATATCGGCGGCATAGAGGCGCAGGGCTTCGGCGATCGAGGTGCCGAATTGCTGCGACTGGATCATCACGGTCACGAAGCTCGCGATATCCGGCACGCCCGAGCGTTCGCCGAAGTTGCGCAGCACGGTCGATTTGTCGAGACCGGCCTTGATCTCATGCGCGACCATCGCGAATTCCTCCGACAGCGCCGGGTAGGATTTGTTCAGCTCTTTCGAGACCCGGATGATCCCCTGATCGAGCGATTGGCCCGCCTCGACGCAGACCAGAAGCATGTCGAGGGAGTCGGGGAAGCCGTTCTGCATCTCGTCGGTGCGCGCATTCACGCGCTTGTTTACCCAGTATTTCGGGCCGTAATAGCCGACGCCGCCGGGGCCGAGCACCCACATCACCGTTCCCAGCATCCCCATCGCTTGCCCTTCGGGAGCGGAGGCATTGTAGAGCACGACATAGAGCGAGCCGAGCGCGAGCAGGCCGATTCCCGCCGCGAACTGGATCGCGTGGAAGGTGCGCACGGCATTCGGGCCGCGATAGCCCGCCGATTGCAGCCATTTGCGCGATTCTGAGAGTTCCTCGGCGTTTTGCGGCTCGAGGAAGGCCGAATATTTCTGCAGCTTGTCGCTCTGGGTGTCGCGCAGCTTCTGGTTGGTTTTGTCCGTGTTCCCACCTGTGTTCTGGCGTGGCGGGCGCGGGGCTTTTCCGCGGATCTTGTCGAACGGGTCCTCGCGCTTCTTCAGGAGCGCTGGGACCGCGGCGAGCACCAGAAGCCCGCCAAGCGCCGCCAGAGCGATCATCGGGCCCATCGGCCCAAGCGCATCGGTCAGCATCTGGTTGATGGCTGCGAAATCCATTGGGCTCTCCTCAAACCTTGATGGTTGTCATGACCTTCATGAAGATCACGTTGGCGCCGAGTAGCAGGAACACCACGATGGCGGCCGGAATGAAGGCGGCGGTCGTTTTCACCTCGTCGTAATAATCGGGCGAGACGACCTGAATGATCACCATCACGATGACAGGGAAGGCCGACAGGAAGATACCCGACCAGCGCGGCTCTGCGGTAATGGCCTTCACGCGGCGGAACAGCCGGAAGCGCGAGCGGATGACCTTCGACAGGCCTTCGAGCACTTCGGCGAGGTTGCCGCCCGAAGTCTGCTGGATCGACACGGCGACTGCGAGGAAGCGCAGATCCTGCATATCGAGACGTTCGGCCATTTCCGAGATCGCCTCGGCCACGTTGCGCCCGTAAGCCGCTTCGTCGGCGATGATACCGAACTCGGTGCCCATCGGATCGGGGATTTCGCGTGCGACCGCCTGGATCGCGGAGGCCAGAGGGTGGCCGACGCGCAAGCTGCGCACCATCAGTTCCACCGCGTCGGGAAGTTGTTCCTCCATCAGCGCCATGCGCTTCTTGGCCTTCGAGGAGACCCAGAAGAACACGCCGCCCACGCCCATGAAGAGCGCGAGGAAGAGGCGGATGAAGAGGCCCGCCTGCGAGCTCAGCGTCAGGGCCATGAAGGACGCGAAACAGGCGAAGGCCATGATGCCGATCAGCGCCATCGGCGAGAAGGCGATATTGCCCTTCTGCGCCTTTTCGGCCAGCAGCGAATAGAGCGGGATCGAGCGCGCGTCGCTGTGCTGCGTCGCTTCCTTGCGCAGACGTTCCAGCACCTCTTCGCGCCGTTCGCCCTTGTTGAGCATCTCCAGGCGTCGATTGACCCGTTTGTTGAGCGAGATCGATTTGCCGAAGAACAGCAGATAGACGCCTTCGACGAGCAGCAGAACTGCGACGAAGATCAGCAGGTAGATAATGGGGGTCGCCATGGCGGGGTGTCCTTAGTCCTGCACGGGTTCGTAGATCGAAGCCGGCAGGTCGTAGCCCCATTGCCGGAACCGATCGGAATAATGCGAGCGCACGCCGGTCGCGGTGAAGCGGCCGATGATCTTGCCGTCGGGCGCGAGGCCGAGACGCTCGTAGCGGAAGACTTCCTGCATCGAGATCACGTCGCCTTCCATGCCGGTGATTTCCGTCACAGAAACCATGCGGCGCGAGCCGTCCTGCAGACGCGAGGCCTGCACGATCAGGTTCACAGCCGATGCGATCTGGCTGCGCATCGCCTTCATCGGCATCTCGATGCCCGACATCGAGATCATGTTCTCCAGACGCGCCACGCCGTCACGGGCGGAGTTCGCGTGGATCGTTGTCATCGACCCGTCGTGGCCGGTGTTCATGGCCTGCAACATGTCGATCACTTCCTCGCCGCGCGTTTCGCCGACGATGATACGGTCGGGACGCATCCGCAGCGCGTTCCTGAGACAGTCGCGCTGGGTGACCGCGCCCTTGCCTTCGACGTTCGGCGGACGGCTTTCCATCCGGCCCACGTGGGTCTGTTGCAGCTGAAGTTCGGCCGTGTCCTCGATCGTCAGAATACGCTCGGAGTTGTCGATGAAGGACGACAGCGCATTGAGCGTGGTCGTCTTACCCGAACCCGTCCCGCCCGAGACGATCACGTTGAGACGCGTCGCGACGGCGGCTTGCAGATAGGCCGCGATTTCCTCGGTGAAGGCGCCGTAATTGACGAGATCGTCGATCCCGAGCTTGTCCTTCTTGAACTTACGAATGGAGACGAGCGAGCCGTCCACCGCGATCGGCGGCACCATCGCGTTGAAGCGCGAGCCATCGGCGAGACGGGCGTCCACGTAAGGGTTGGATTCATCGACGCGACGACCCACGGCCGACACGATCTTGTCGATGATGCGCAGCAGGTGGCGCTCGTCCTTGAAGGTGATGTCGCTCAGTTCGAGCTTGCCGTCGCGCTCGATGAAGATCTGCTGCGGGCCGTTGACCAGAATATCGTTGACGGTCTCGTCCTTGAGCAGCGGCTCGAGCGGGCCGAGACCCATGACCTCGTCATACAGCTCCTGCTGCAGCGCCTGGCGGTCCTGCGCGTTCAGCGCGACCGAAAGCTCGGTCATCGCCTCGGCAGTGATGTCGGCGATCTC
The DNA here is from genome assembly GCF_002563775.1 of Thioclava sp. ES.031. NCBI lineage: Bacteria > Pseudomonadati > Pseudomonadota > Alphaproteobacteria > Rhodobacterales > Paracoccaceae > Thioclava > Thioclava sp. ES.031. The sequence continues at coordinate 493,799 of NZ_PDJO01000001.1, forward strand.
CGCGCGCAGCTCGCGTTCCGAGGCGTGCTCGAGCGCGGCGAGGTTCAGGTTCTCCAGCAGGCGCTTGTGCAGCTCCACCTTGAGTTCCTGAAGGCGCTGTTTGCGCTTCTTTTCCTTGTCGGCGGCCACCGGGTCGGCGGCGACCTTCTGGGGAGCCAACTTGCGATGCACCTGCGTCTTCGGCGCAGCGTCGATCGGCGGCGGCTTGGCGGCACCGGGCGCGGGCGGCGGGGGGGCGGCCTTGCCGTTGGTGGGCTTTGCCCCGTCTTTCTTGTAGCGCGAAAACATCTGGACGTGTCCTTTCGGGTCAGGCTGCCGCTTCGACGGCTTCGTTCAGCTCCACCAGCGAGCCGGCGAGCTTCTGGAATTCCTTGCGCAGCGGCACTTTCGGCGCCGAGAGCGCCAGCGGGAGCCCGTGGTCGTTGGCCTGCGTGATCTGCTTGCCGCCATCGCTCATCAGCAGTTCGAGCGAGATATCGAGGCTCTCGGCCAGCCGCTTCACGCGGGCCTTGCCGTTCAGATCGGTGAATTTCGGCGCGCGGTTGAGCACGTAGCGCAGCTTCTCGGTCGGCAGACCTTCGGATTTCAGCGCACGCTGCATCCGCAGCACGTTCTGGGCCGAGCGCATGTCCAGCTCGATCAGCGCGAAATAGAGATGCGCCTTGTTCAGCACCGTCTCGGTCCAGCTGACCACGGTCGAGGGCATGTCGATCACGACGAAATCGTAATGCGCGCGCGCCATGTCGATCAGGCGCTCCAGATCCTCGCCGCTCAGCAGATCGAGCGGCAGCATGTCGGTCGGCGCGGTCAGCACATCGAGCTTGTCGTTGAAGCTGAGCATCGCCTGCCGGAAGGTTTCCTTATCCATATGCTCGGTATCGGCGAGCATCTCGTAGATCACCTCACGGCGCGGCAGGTCGAGATAGGTCGCCGCAGCGCCGAATTGCAGATCGAGATCGAGCAGGCAAACTTTCGGCGAGGTCGAAGGATCTTTTTTCTTCTTCTTACCGTCATGGATCGTCGCCATTTCCCAGGCGAGGTTCACCGCGAAGGTGCTGGCCCCGACACCGCCGGACAGGCCGTGGACCGGAAGAACGACACCGTCATGATTGCCGCTCGCCGAGAATGTCGGAGCGTTCATGTTGGGTGCCATCTCGGGCGGCGGCGCGGCTTGGCCCAGACGCTCGATCGCGTCATGGAGCGCACCTTCGGGAAGCGGGTAGGGGACGAAATCATCGGCGCCGAGGCGCAGCAGCTGATGCAGCGCGATCGGGCTGACCTCGTCGGCGATCAGGATGACGCGAATATTGCGGTCCTTCGCCTCGGTGATGATGCCGGAGATCTTGGTCAGCTCGTCCTCGTCTTCGCCATCCACGGCGATCGCGATGAACTCGAGCTGTTCCGCGTCGGGTTGGCTCAGGAAAATTACCGCTTCATCAAAGGTCAAGTCGCCCCAGCTTTCACCAAGCTCGGTCTCCATATCCTCGATCAGCAGGTCGAAATTCGACACATCGCGGGACACGGTGCAGGCCTGAATCGGGGCCGGCTCCGAAGTCATGATAGCTGCTGCAGTCATTGCCTCTGTCCTCTTTTTCATGACCCGCGGCGGTGTTCCGTTAACTCTGTTGATACACCGCGGACCGGACGCGACTCGCTGGACGCGCCTATTCCGTCGAGGATCAATCTCGGTTCCAATCTGGGCGACATTGGGGCCAGACTGTTTCAATTGTGGGATAAAGAGAGACGATAAAGAAAAACGGCGGGCTTTGTTGAAAGCGCCCGCCGTCAAAAGATGTTCTCTACCGCAAAATGCGACGAGGTTAGTAATTTCAGAAGCTTAGTTGCCGCCGCCGCCACTGTCGCCGCTGCTGGCCGCTGCAGAGGCGATGTAGTCGCGATAGATCACCGCCGCGTACTTGCCGTCGAGCAACATCGGTTTGCCCTTGGTCACGAAACCCGAGACCTCGGTGACGGTGCGACGATTCTGTTCGTTCGGGGCCTGCGTGTAGACCAGCGGATGCGTTTCGCCGTAGGACACGAGCGCCTCGAGCCGAGACCGCGAGATGCCCTGCGAGACGAGGAAATTCACCACCGCACGCGCGCGGCGCAGCCCCAGAGCCTTGTTATAAGCGTTGGAGCCGACAAGGTCGGTATGTCCGTAGACGCGGAAGCGCACTTCCGGGTTCTGTCGGATCCAGTTCGCCTGCTGCGACAGCGCATTGCGCGCCGGCGCATCGAGCACCGACGAGTTGAAGGCGAAATGCACCGTGTTCGGCACATCGGCGGCGAACTTGCGCGTCATATTGATGACGTAGCTTTTGTCGCCGCTCATCATCGCCTGATTCTGTGCGATGGCGGAGCCGAAGCCCAGCGATCCTTCCGTGGTTGAGCCGACCTCGGAATTGAAGGTCTGGGTGCCTTCGGTGCAGCCAGCCAGTGCCGCGACGGTGCCGATGGTGATCGCGAGAGTACGCAGTTTCATGTTTCCAGCCATCTCGCTCACTCCATCACATAGCCATAGGAGCCGGAGAAGTCCTGCTTGGCGACTTCTGCAGCAGGGCCTTTTTGCGGCGCTTTGCCGCCCGAGGTTCTGCCGTTGAGAAACAGCTCGGACTCGGTTGGCGGCTTCAGGCGATCCGTCGGCAGCGCCAGCGTGTCACCCTTGACGGGCGAGACAAGATGCGGCGTGACGATGATCACGAGTTCGGATTGCTTGCGTTCGAATTCGGTCGAGCGGAACAGCGCGCCGAGCACCGGCACATCGCCGAGCCACGGAATCTGGCCCACGGAATCGTTGAAGTCGTCCTGAAGCAGGCCCGCGATCGCGAAGCTTTCGCCGTCGCGCATCTCAACCGTGGTCGAGGTCGAGCGTTTCTTGAAAGCGCTGACGTTGAACGTACCACTCGTATAACCGTTCGCCGTGTCGATCGAGGAGACCGAGGCGGCGATTTCTAGGTTGATCACGTCACCGTCCACCACGCGCGGCGTGAAGGACATCTCGACGCCGAACGGTTTGTACTGGATCGAGACATCGCCGTTGTTGAGCACCGGGATCGGATATTCGCCACCGGCGAGGAAATCCGCCGACTGGCCCGAAAGTGCGGTCAGGTTCGGTTCCGCGAGGGTGCGTACGACGCCTTTGTTTTCCAGCGCCTGGATGAGAACGCCCAGTTGGAACGTGCCACGGGTGAGGCCAAGGCCGATGCCGTTGTCGTAGCTTTGAGTGGTCGCGCCGAGGGTGGTAGTCTGGGTGCCGCCGAAGCCAGCCCCGGTCCCGAAGCCACCACGCGGACCGACGCTCGCATTGATCGAGGAGCTAAGGCTTTTCGCGACCGAGCGCTGCATCTCGGCGAAGCGCACTTTCAGCATGACCTGCTGCGTACCGCCGACCATCATCAGGTTCGACACCCGGTCGGGCGCGTAACGATTGGCGAGTTCCAGCGCGCGGCTGAGCTTCTGCGCCGAGGAGACCGTGCCCGATAGGACGATCCCGTCATTCGCAGTGCGCACCTGAATGTTCTCGCCGGGCAGGATCTGTTTGAGGCGTTCCTTGAACTCCGCGAGGTCCGGGGTCACCTGAACGTCGACATTCGAAACCAGCTTGCCATCGGCACCAAGGATCGTCAGCGTCGTCCGGCCCGGCACCTTGCCCAGCACGTAGATCGAGCGATCCGAAAGGGTCTGGATGTCCGCGATGCCGGGATTGGCGATCGAGAGTTCCGAAAACGGCGTGTCGCTTTCCACGACCACCGCGCGGTTCAACGGAACCGTCAGCGGAGCCTGAGTCGCCCCGGACAGAATCCGCAACGTGTCTGCTTGCACCGGGCTCATCACCGCGACGCTCAGCGCCATGCCGCATAGGCAGGCCTGCATTAAGGTTTTCAATTTCATCTGTGACCCTGCCTCTCCGATCACGCCACTCGCAAATCTTTTGTCTGCTTAGGGACTGTTTTGGTCCATTATTGCAAAGGAGAATGCGCCAAGACCTGTTTTTTTGCAAGAATCAATGGATTGAGCGCCGTTCTTGATGTGGATAAACGGTCACATGTAAAAGCGGGGCCCCGAAGGGCTCCGCGCAAATGACTGATATTTGTCATTTATTTAGTTGGTGCAGGGGATCGGCGTCTCGATGACTTCCGTGCCCTTGCGGGTCTTGATCGTGCAGACCTGCGCTTTTTCTACCTTCTTGGCCTCTTGCTTCTGGATACCAAGCAGCTCGTCACGGTTGATTTCGATCTGGCCAAGCTGTGCGCTGTTGTCGAGGCCGACGAGCGAGAGGGTCAGGCGCCCGGTGTTCTGCGCGAGTGTCAGGGCCGCGACCTGCTCGGGGCTGACTTCGGCGGTGACCGAGCGGGCGATTTGCGTCGCTTTTGTACGGTCGGGATTGGTGCTCTGATCGATCGCGATCAGTTTCAGATTGCTGTCGATCAGCTTGGTTACCGGCTCGCCGTCGATTTGGCCGGACCAATATACATCGACCAGATCGCCCGGACGCAAGAATCCCGAGACGGCTGAGCTCGACGAGACTTGGATGGTAAATGCGCGACGACCGTCAGGTAGGCTGGCCATGATGCCCGCGTTCTCACCCGGTTGAGTGACACGCGAGGCGAGCAGCATTTCGCCGGGCGCAAGAGAGCGCATCGAAGCCCGGTCACGGGTTTCTCCCTCCAAGAACGCGGCCCGTGTGGCTTCCGGGGTGCCTTGCTTTGCAGCGATTACGGTAAAGGCGTTTTTCGGCACCGCATTTGCTTGAATCTTGATAATCGCAAGGTCTTCCGGCCCGAAATGCTCACCGTATTTAAGCGGTTTACGCGCGACCACGACTTCAGCAAGCTTCGGCGCGTTTTTCTGCATCGCGGCCAACTGATCGCGTTCTGCTTGAAACTGCGCGATCTGTCCCTGCGCCATCATAACGGCGACACCAGCGAGGCCGACGCCTGCAACCAAGAATAGAACGAAGATCAGTCGCATGTGTTCATCCTTTTTCGGTTCCGATCGGCGTGGGGGCATCTTCGCGCAGTATAAACAAGAACAATGGCGAAACCGTGTCACGTCGAAGCTGATTAAGTGAATTCAATCGATGCCGGTTGTGCCTTCGCTATTGATTTCATTTTCAGCAAAGGTTGAGACAAGTTTCTGCCCGTCAAGAAACTCGGCCGTCTTTCCAGAAACACTTGCAGTTTCCTGCCAGATAAGCACCGTCGCCATCGAGCCCAGAGCGACTAGGGACGCTGTCAACACCACCCAATCTACGGTCACTGCTCCCTCTTCGTCTTTTAGAAGGCGAGCTCGATTGGGGTTCGTCGGTAACATGGCATAGTTTCCCTAAATATAGGCCTTCAGAGGAAAGCATTCGCCGGATTGAAGTGAAAATTCTGGCGTGGGGTCATTACTTGAGATGTCAGGCCAGCATCGTCGTCACTCGGATATGAAATGGGCCGCCAACAAAGCGGCCCATAAAGATCTTTTTATGAGGTTCAGCTATCATCCGTGCCGTTATTGGTGAAGCCGGACTCGGTGTCGGTGAAGGTCTTCTCAACTTTGGCGCCGTCAAGATATTCTGCGATTTTGCCGCTGAGCTCACCGGTTTGGCTACGGATCAGCGCCATTGCAGCGGCGCCGAGGCCGACGACAGCAGCGGTCAGCACAACCCAGTCAACGGTCACAGCGCCGTCTTCTTCGTCGTGGAACTTCTTGATTTTGAAAAACTTCATCATGGTGTCTCTCCTAAGGTTTGTCTCTGCCCCGCAATCTCGGTTGGCGTCCGTGCCGGTTTCCGTCTCGCGGTATGGGGACATATGGCCCCCGGAACGTGGCGCGATTTGGGCGCATCGCAGGCGATTTCGCGAAAACGAAAATTGCGGCTGACGAATCCGCTAAGTCATTGTTAATTAACGAAACAAAAATCTAACTTTTTGTGAGATTTGCATTTTTCGTCCGAATTTCGGCTGTCGGACCACGAATCGTCGGCCTGAAAAGGGCGGATTCTCTGGAATTTTTCCGGGTTTTCAGGGATAGTCTGGCTAAAGCGGCCCTCGAGAGCCGCGCGAGGCAGTGAGCAGGTGGCGCAGATGCGCAAAGTTTTCGCAGGAATCCTCTGCAGTGCGATGGTGGCCGTGGTCGCGCCCGTGGGGGCCGAGCCTGCGGCTCCCGTCTTCAAGAGCGTGAAGCCAAAGACGGTCAAGCCGCCTGCGCCCGGCACCAAGCGCTTCATCACGATCCAGATCGACCCCGAGGAACAGAAGCGCCAACTCGCCGCGATGGCGAAGCAGCCTTGGGAGCCGGAAACGGCGCCTGCCAAAGAGGACAGCGCGACGGGGAACGCAGCGGCCTCTACGCCCACCCCGCGCGCGCCTGCGCATTACGCGTGGTATTGGAAAAAGGTCTCGCCGCGCCTTGGAGAGCGTGCGGGTCGGTTCGATCAGGCGATCTCCGCGCTGTCGCAGGGACCGAATGGCACAAGGGTGCGCGAACCGCGGCTCAACGATCTGGCCAAGATCGCGCGCACGCATGGCACCGATATCCTGCGCTCGACCATCGGAACCGAGGTCTCGCCCGCGCTGGTGCTGGCGATGATCGCTGTGGAATCGGGCGGACGGCATGACGTGCAAAGCCATGCAGGCGCCGTGGGGCTGATGCAGCTGATCCCGGCCACCGCTGAGCGGTTCGACGTCGAAGACAGCAAGGACCCGGCGCAGAACATCGCGGGCGGGGTGAGCTATCTCGACTGGCTGATGAAGGAATTCGACCGCGATCCGCTGATGGTGATCGCCGCCTATAACGCGGGCGAGAACGCGGTGAAGCGCAATGACGGCGTGCCGCCCTTTGCGGAGACGCGCGACTACGTGCCGAAGGTGCTGGCGGCGTGGAACGTGGCACGGGGGCTCTGTGCGACGCGTCCACAGCTGGTGAGCGACGGCTGCGTCTTCCAGGTCACCCAAATGGCAAAGAGCGACCCCTGAGGGCCGCTCTTCACGTCTCTAGCCTATGGAAGGCGATCAGTTGATGATCGTCGCCTCGGTGGCGGCACGGATCTCGTCTTCGGTGACGCCCTCGGCGCATTCGACGATCTTCAGCCCGCCCTCGACCACATCGAGCACACCGAGATTGGTGATGATGCGGTTGACGACGCCGGTGCCGGTCAGCGGCAGGGTGCATTCCTTCAGCAGCTTGCTGTCGCCATGCTTGTTGGTGTGGTCCATCACGACGATGACGCGCTTCACGCCCGCCACGAGGTCCATCGCGCCGCCCATACCCTTCACCAGCTTGCCGGGGATCATCCAGTTCGCCAGATCGCCATTCTCGGCCACTTCCATCGCGCCGAGGATCGCCATCGCGATCTTGCCGCCGCGGATCATGCCGAAGCTCATCGAGCTGTCGAAATAGACCGTGTTGGGCAGTTCGGTGATCGTCTGCTTGCCGGCGTTGATCAGGTCGGGATCCTCTTCGCCCTCATAGGGGAAGGGGCCCATGCCGAGCATGCCGTTCTCCGATTGCAGCGTGACGTGCACGCCCTCGGGGATGAAGTTCGGGACCAGCGTAGGGATGCCGATGCCGAGGTTCACATAGGTGCCGTCTTCAAGCTCCTGCGCCGCGCGGGCGGCCATCTGATTTCTATCCCATGCCATGGGTCAGGCCTCCTTCTTTTCGCGGGTGGTGACTTTCTCGATGCGCTTCTCGTGCTCGCCCTGGATCAGGCGGTGCACGTAGATGCCGGGCAGGTGGATGCAGTCGGGGTCGAGCGAGCCCACGGGCACGATCTCTTCGACTTCCATCACGCAGACCTTGCCGCACATCGCCGCCGGCGGATTGAAGTTGCGCGCCGTCTTGCGGAAGATCGCATTGCCGGTCTCGTCCGCTTTCCACGCCTTCACGATGGAGACGTCGGCGAAAATGCCCTCTTCGAGGATGTAGTGCTCGCCGTTGAACACCTTCACCTCTTTGCCTTCGGCGATCTGCGTGCCGTAGCCGGTCTTGGTGTAGAAACCGGGGATGCCGTGGCCGGCGGCGCGCATGCGCTCTGCCAGCGTGCCCTGCGGGTTAAATTCCAGCTCGAGCTCGCCGCTCAGATACTGGCGCATGAATTCCGCGTTCTCGCCCACGTAGGACGACATCATCTTCTTGATCTGCTTGGTATCGAGCAGCTTGCCGAGGCCGAACCCGTCCACGCCGCAGTTGTTCGACGCGACCGTGATGTCCTTGACCTTGCTCTCGACCAGCGCGTCGATCAGCATTTCGGGGATGCCGCAAAGCCCGAAGCCCCCGGCCGCGATCAGCATTCCGTCGAAAAGAAGCCCGTCCAGGGCCTCTTCCGCGGAACCGTAAATCTTGTTCATGGATATCCTCCGCTCATGTGCGCGTGAAGATGACGCCGGGGCGGGGGGGAGTCAATTGCTGCGATGCGGCGAAGGCGGGTGCCAGGATCAACTTCACGCGTAAATAGACCGGGGGAGGGGCTCTGCCCCCGTCGCCGTCGGGCGACAAGACTTGAGAGAGAGGGGGGTCGTCCCCGTCGCCGTAGGGCGACAAGACCTCAGAGAGGGGGGGCTCTGCCCCCGCGCTGTCGCGCTCCCCCGGGATATTTTGATCGAGAAGAAGTGGGGCGCGGGCGCCTCACTCCTCGTCGGTCTTCTTGGTTGCCGTCTTTTTCGCCGCGGGTTTCTTCGCGGCGGTCTTCTTGGCGGCCGGTTTCTTCGCAGCGGGCTTTTTCGCGGCTGTCTTCTTGGGGGCGGCTTTCTTCTTCGCGCCGCCCTTCTTCGCCGCTTTCGCCTCGATCAGCGGAAGCGCGTCTTCGAGCGTGACGGATTCCGGCTCCAGCTCTTTCGGCAGGGTCGCGTTGATCTTGCCCCATTTGACGTAAGGCCCGTAGCGCCCCGGCATGACCGCGATCGGGCCGCCCTCGGGGTGTTCGCCCAGCTCCTTGAGCGGCTTCGCAGCGGCTCCGCGCCCGCCTTTGGCGGCTTTCTGGGCGATCACCTCCACGGCCCGGTTCATGCCGATGGTGAAGACCTCGTCGACCTCGGGCAGGTTCGCGTAGATCCGGCCCTTCTTGACGTAGGGCCCGTAGCGCCCGATCCCGGCTTCGACCAGCTCGCCATCTTCCGGGTGCGGGCCGATCTCGCGCGGCAGACTCAAGAGAAGCAGCGCTTTCTCCAGATCGATTTCCTCGGGTTTCCAGCCCTTGGGCAGCGAGGCGCGCGGCGGTTTGGGCACATCCTCGGTCGGCTCGCCCTTCTGGACGTAGGGGCCGAAGCGACCGACGCGCAGCGTGATCGCCTGATCCTCGTCATAGCCCAGCACCTTGCCGTCGAGCGCCTGCACCTCGTCATCGCCATCGGGCGCGGAGAGAGGCCGGGTGAAGCGGCATTCGGGATAGTTGCCGCAGCCGATGAAGGCCCCGCCGGAGCGCGCGGTCTTCAGATGCAGCTTGCCGTTGCCGCAAAGCGGGCAGATGCGCGGGTCGGACCCGTCGGGGCGCGGCGGATAGAGATGGGGGCTGAGAACCTCGTCGATCTTGTCGAGAACTTCCGAGATGCGCAGCTCCGACGTCTCTTCCAGAGCCGCCGAGAAATCGCGCCAGAAGCGCTTGAGCACTTCCTTATAGTCGCGATCGCCCGCCGAGATATCGTCGAGCTGATCTTCCAGATCGGCGGTGAAATCGTATTCGACGTAGCGCTTGAAGTAATTCGACAGGAAGGCCGTCACCAGCCGCCCGGTATCCTCGGGCATCAGGCGGTTCTTGTCCTTGCGCACATAGCCGCGATCCTGAATCGTCGTGACGATCGAGGCATAGGTGGAGGGGCGCCCGATGCCTAGCTCTTCCATCCGCTTGACCAGCGTCGCCTCGGTGTAGCGCGGCGGCGGTTGGGTGAAGTGCTGCTCGGGCGTGATGTCGCCCTTCTTGGCCTCTTCGCCCTCGTGAATCTGCGGCAGGCGGTTGCTGTCCTCGCCCTCGTCGTCGTCGCGGCCCTGATCGTAGACTTTCAGGAAGCCGTCGAACACGACGACGGAGCCGGTCGCGCGCAGTTCCACCTGCTCATCGCCGGAGCCGACGAGAACGGTCGTGCGCTCGAACCGCGCGGCCTCCATCTGCGACGCGATCGTGCGCTTCCAGATCAGATCATACAGCTTCCACTGATCGTCGGAGAGCTTCAGCTTGTCGGGCGACTTCGACATATCCGTCGGGCGGATACATTCGTGCGCTTCCTGCGCGTTCTTCGCCTTGTTCTTGTACATGCGCGGAGATTTCGGGACGTAACTGTCGCCGAACTTGTCCTTGATCGCATCGCGGGCCTGCATCACGGCCTCGGGTGCCATGTCGATGCCGTCGGTCCGCATATAGGTGATGTGACCGGCCTCGTAGAGACGCTGCGCCGCCGACATCGTGGCGCGCGCGCCGAAGCCGAACTTGCGGCTGGCTTCCTGCTGCAGCGTCGAGGTCATGAAGGGCGGGTAGGGGTTGCGATTTGCGGGTTTCGCCTCGACCGAGGTCACGCTGAGATCGCGCGACGTGATCGCCTGCACCGCCATCTCGGCCGCGGTTTCGTTCTCGAGGTCGTATTTCTCGAGCTTCTTGCCGCCCAGAACCGACAGGCGCGCCTCGTATTCCTGACCGCGCGGCGTCGTCAGGATCACCTTCACCGTCCAGTATTCGCGCGGCTTGAAGGCTTCGATCTCCATCTCGCGCTCGACGATGAGACGCAGGCAGACCGACTGCACGCGGCCCGCCGATTTCGCGCCGGGCAGCTTGCGCCACAGGACCGGCGAGAGGTTGAAGCCCACGAGATAGTCGAGCGCGCGGCGGGCCAGATAGGCCTCCACCAGCGGGGCATCGACGTCGCGCGGATGTTTCATAGCTTCCTGAATCGCGGTTTTGGTGATCGCGTTGAAGGTGACGCGGGAGACGTTCTTGCCCTTGAGCTTCTTCTCCAGCGCTTCCTGCAGGTGCCACGAGATCGCTTCGCCTTCGCGATCAGGGTCAGTTGCGAGGATCAGCGTGTCGTCGTCTTTCAGCGCGTCGGTGATCGCCTTGATGTGTTTTTTCGAGTCGCTCGCGACTTCCCATTTCATCTCGAAATCGTGCTCGGGATCGACCGAGCCGTCTTTCGGAGGCAGGTCGCGGACGTGGCCGAAGGAGGCGAGAACGGTGTAGTCAGACCCTAGATATTTGTTGATCGTCTTGGCCTTGGCAGGGGATTCGACGACAACAACAGCCATAAGGTCCTCACTATTCAGTGCAAAAAGGGTCTGGGCGCGGAACATGTGGGCGTTTGGGGCGAATTGTCAATGCGTCCTGACCCTGAGGTAATCCCGTCCCTCTCAGAGCGGACGGCTGATCAGCCCGCCGCGATGCCGCTCGATCTTGCCCTCGATTTCGAGCGCGGTGAGGGCTTGCGAGAAGACCGCGGCAGGCACGTCGAGATCGCGGATCACCTGATCCTCGGCGGTGGGCGAGGGGCCGAGCCGTTCGAGGATCTTTGCGCCGAGATCGCCGCTTGTCACGGCGCGGCGCGCTGGCGGAGGGTTTGGCGCAGGGCGCGGGTCCGGTGGCGCCGCGCGCCCGTCCATCGGATGGCCCGGCACGGCCATCACCTCGCGCCCCTGATCGAGCGCGTCACGCGCGGTGATCAGGCTGCCCGATTTCAGCGCCGCCTCGACCACGACGACGCCTGCGCTGAGCCCCGAGATGATCCGGTTGCGCGCAGGGAAGTGGCGTGCCTGCGGCTGGGTGCCGGGCGGGGCCTCGGTCAGCCGCAGCCCGGTCTCGGCCATTTGCCGGGCGAGCGCCGTATTCTCCTGCGGATAGATCACGTCGATCCCTCCCGCCTGCACCGCGATCGTGCCCGTGGGCAGGGCGGCCTCATGGGCGGCGGCGTCGATCCCGCGCGCCAGCCCGGAGACCACGCAGATGCCCGCCTCGCCGAGACTTTCGCTCAGCCGCTTCGCCATGCGCAGGCCCAGCGAAGAGGCATTGCGCGCGCCGACCAGCGCGACCATCGGGCGGGTGAGCAATTCCAGCTGACCAAGCGCCCAGAGCACGGGCGGTGCGTCGTCAATCTCGGCGAGTGCTGCGGGATAGCCCGGCCCGCCATGGATCAACAGCCGCGCGCCGGCGGCCTTGCCCGCCTTGATCTCGGCGCGGGCCTGTTTTTCGGGGCAGGGGGCGTAATCGGTAACGCCCGCCGCGCGTGCCACTTCGGGCAGAGCCGCGAGCGCTGCCGCCGCGGAGCCATGTTCACCGATCAATCTGTGGAAGGTTGTGGGCCCGACACGTCGGGAACGAATGAGGCGAAGAACCGGCAGTTCATCTTCTTCCGTGGTGGGTGGGGTGAAGGGGGTGGGGTAAGAAAACAAATCTGTTTCCATCCGGCCCTCCGCCTCAATCGCCCGCCCTTTCTGCCGGGTTATTCTTAATAACTCGTTACCAAAACCCGTGTCGTAACGCGTTTGGGATAAATTTTTCACGTTTTAGTTGCAGATTTTCGGCGCCACCGATTGGTCGCTTGGGGGGCGCGGGGAAGGCCTCGCCGGATCGTCTCCCCCACGCCCGTCGGCGAATCGTTTACGCGGCCGAGCCGCCCACGGTCAGGCCGCCGATCATCAGGGTCGGCTGGCCGACACCCACCGGCACCCATTGGCCCGCCTTGCCGCAATTGCCGATGCCGGGATCCAGCGCGAGGTCGTTGCCGATGGCGCGGATATGCTGCATCGCGGTCGGCCCATCGCCGATCAGCGTCGCGCCTCGCACCGGTGCGCCGACGACGCCGTTCTTCACGCGATAGGCTTCGGTGCAGTTGAAGACGAACTTGCCGTTGGTGATGTCGACCTGACCGCCGCCGAAGCCGACCGCATAGATGCCGTCATTCAGATCGGCGAGGATCTCGCCCGGATCGGCATCGCCGCCCAGCATATAGGTGTTGGTCATGCGCGGCATCGGGGCATGGGCAAAGCTCTCGCGCCGCCCGTTGCCGGTGGCCTCGACGCCCATCAGGCGCGCGTTCTGGCGGTCCTGCATGTAGCCCACGAGCACGCCATCCTCGATCAACACGTTCTTGCCCGAGGGCGTGCCCTCGTCGTCGATCGTGATCGAACCGCGCCGGTCGGGAATCGTGCCGTCATCGAGCACCGTGACGCCCTTCGCCGCCACCTGCTGCCCCATCAGCCCGGCGAAGGCCGAAGATTTCTTGCGGTTGAAGTCGCCTTCGAGCCCGTGGCCGACCGCTTCGTGCAGCAGCACGCCCGGCCAGCCCGGCCCAAGCACCACATCCATCACGCCCGCAGGCGCGGGTTCTGCGCGCAGGTTCACCAGCGCGATGCGTAGCGCCTCGCGCGCGACCGGCTGCCAATGCGCGGGCTCGATCAGGCCCGTCAGGCCGAACCGCCCGCCGCCGCCATGACCGCCGGATTCGCGGCGTCCGTTCTCTTCCACGATGACCGAGATGTTGATCCGCGCCATCGGGCGGATATCCGAGACCAGCCCGCCCTCGGGGCGCAGGATGAACACTTCCTGCAAGCTCGCCGCCATCGAGGCCGAGACCTGCACGACGCGCGGGTCGAGGTCGCGGGCAAACGCGTCGATCTCGCGCAGGATGTCGATCTTCGCGGCGAAGGGCGTATCCGAGACGGGATCCGTATCACTATAAAGATTCAGGTTCGTGCCTTTGGGCGGCGGTGCCATCGTGCCGCCGCCATCGCCCACGGCCAGCCGCGCCGTCTCTGTCGCCCGCTTCAGCGCGGCTTCGGAGATCTCGGTCGAATGGGCATAGCCCGCGACATCGCCCTTCACCGCGCGCAGGCCGAATCCTTCGGAGGCGTCGTAGGAGGCGGTCTTCACCCGGCCATCGTCGAAGACCAGGGCCTCGGACCGGCGCTGTTCGAGAAACAGCTCGCCATCCTCGGCCCCTGATGTCGCTTCACGCAGCAGATGCAGCGCGCGATCCTGGTCGAGCTTGTCCTCGAAAGGGGCGAAACGGTCGGGCTTGGTCATCTGGACTCCTGCTAAGGCGATCAATTTTGACAAAATGTCGCAGCTTTTGCTTGCGCCACCCTCCCAATATGATTTTAAAGTGAGAACACGCAACGGTGAACGGTTTGGGAGAGCCGAACGCCGTCGGGCGGCAGGGAGAAACGCCGCCAAAAGGGAGACATGGGACTTATGCGCTTTGCAAGCAAGGGCCGCGGCATCGCGGCCACTGTCACGTCGGCTGTTATGTTGACGCTCGTCGCCGGGCAGGCCTCGGCTCAGGACATGATCAAGGGGCTGCCGGTGATCGGTAAGCCGCATCTGGGCGGCACGGGGTTCCAGCCCGCGTCCTCGAACCTCGCGGAGGATCAGCAATGGCTCGACCATATGCTGCTGGTGATCATCGCCGCGATCTGCGTTTTCGTGTTCGCGCTGATCATCTACGCGATCCTGCGCTTCAACAGCCGCAGCAATCCGACGCCGCGCAGCTTCACCCATAACACGCCGCTCGAAATCACCTGGACCTTCGTGCCGATCATAATTCTCGTGGCGATCGGGGCGTTTTCGCTGCCCGCGCTGTGGAATCAGCAGGAAATCCCGGAAGGCGACATCACCGTGAAGGTGACCGGCTACCAGTGGTACTGGGGCTACGAATACCCCGATGAGGGCGTGGCGTTCGATTCGCTGATGCTCGCGAAAGACGAACTCGCAGATCATGGCTATGCGCCCGACGAATATCTGCTGGCAGCCGACAACGCGATGGTGGTGCCCGCGGGCAAGACGATCGTCGTGCAAGTCACTGGCGCAGACGTGATTCACAGCTGGACCGTGCCCGCTTTCGCCGTGAAGCAGGACGCCGTGCCGGGCCGGATCGCGCAATTGTGGTTTAAGGCCGATCAAGAAGGTGTGTATTTCGGCCAGTGTTCGGAGCTTTGCGGCACCAATCACGCTTACATGCCCATCGTGGTCAAAGTTGTCTCACCGGAAGTTTACGCTAACTGGCTTGAGCGTGCGAAGAATGACTTCGCCTCGGTCGAGACGGATGGCGCGGTTCGGGTCGCACAGAACTGAATTCATTGTGCGATAACACCCGAGGGACGCTTTCATGAGTGACATCAGCTATATCCGCCAACAGGACAACGAGGCGCGGTTCGGCGACTACATCGCGCTTCTGAAGCCGCGCGTGATGTCGCTGGTGGTCTTCACCGCCTTCGTCGGTCTCGTGGTGGCGCCGAATCCGGTGCATCCCTTCGTGGGATTCGTCGCGATCCTGTTCATCGCGCTGGGCGGCGGGGCCTCGGGCGCGCTGAACATGTGGTATGACGCGGATATCGACCGGATCATGCGCCGCACCCGGAACCGTCCGATCCCGGCGGGCCGCGTGTCGGAGCGCGAGGCGCTGGGCTTCGGCCTCGCGCTGTCGGGCATCTCCTGCGTGATGCTGGCGCTGGCCACGAATATCTTCTCGGGCCTGTTCCTCGCCTTCACCATCTTCTTCTACGTCGTCGTCTACACGATGTGGCTCAAGCGCGCGACGCCGCAGAACATCGTGATCGGTGGCGCGGCGGGCGCTTTCCCTCCGATGATCGGCTGGGCCGTGTCGACGGGCGGTATCTCGATCGCATCCGTGGCGATGTTCCTTCTGGTCTTCCTCTGGACGCCGCCGCATTTCTGGTCGCTCGCGCTGTTCATGAAGGCCGATTACGACGAGGCGAAAGTGCCGATGCTGACCTCGACCCACGGTCGGGTGGTGACGCGCAAGAACATCCTGTTCTACGCCTTCATCCTCGCCCCCATCGCGGTCGGCACCGGTTTCACCTCGATCGGCGGCCCGGTCTATTTCGCGACGGCGCTGATCATGAATGCGCTCTTCATCAAGGGCGCGATCGAGATCCACGCCCGCACCGAAGCGCAGGCGGAGGCCGACAAATACGCGGTCGAGAAGCGCTTCTTCTATTTCTCGCTCATCTACCTCTTCGCGCATTTCGCGGCTTTGCTGGCCGAAGCGGGGCTGAGCTATATCGGTTTGGGAGTCTGGTAAGCGATGGCAATCACCCGGGACAGTGACCTTCATATCCGTCGGTTCTCGCGCAATGCGGGGCTGGGCGCGGTTCTTCTCGGGTTCGTCGCAATCGTCTTCGGTCTGACCGTGGTCAAGGTCGAGAACGGCTCGAAAATGGAAGCCTACGATCACCAGCCGCGCGCCTCGGTGCTGCCGGCGGAAGGGGCTTCGCAATGACCCAACGCCCCGCAGATCGGTCGAACACCCGCGTGCTGCTCTCGCTGCTCGCGGTGATCGTCGTGATGGGGGCAGGGGCCTGGGCTGCGGTGCCGTTCTACAACTGGTTCTGCAAGACGACCGGCTATGGCGGTACGACCAACACCGCCGAGGTGCTGCCCGACAAAGTGCTCGACCGCGAGATCCTCGTGCGTTTCGACGCCAATGTCGCGCGCGGCATGCCGTGGGAGTTCAAGCCGGTCCAGACCGAGATGAAACTGAAGATCGGGCAGAACGGGCTCGCCTTCTACGAGGCCTACAACCCGACCGATCATCCGATCGCGGGCACGGCGAGCTACAATGTCTCGCCCGACGTGGCTGGCTACTATTTCGACAAGATCCAGTGTTTCTGCTTCACCGAACAGGTGCTGCAACCCGGGGAGAGGGTGCAGATGCCGGTGAGCTTCTTCGTCGATCCCGACATCGTCGAGGATGCCGATGCGAAGCGGATTCACGCGATCACGTTGAGCTATACTTTCTATGAAACCGACCTTCCCGAGCCGGAGGAAACTGCCTCGGTCCGTCAAAGGGAGACGGAGACGGTCAACTAGCCATCGGAGGGAGACGCATGGCCCACGCAAAGAACCACGACTACCACATCCTACCGCCCTCGATCTGGCCATTCCTCGGTGCCGTGGGCGGCTTCATCATGCTCTTCGGGGCGGTGCTCTGGATGCAGAGCATTACCCATTACGTCTTCTTCGGCGGCCTGCTCGTGGTGCTCTACACCATGTATGGCTGGTGGTCGGACGTAGTCCACGAGGGCGAAGTGGGCGATCACACCCCGGTGGTGCGGATCGGCCTGCGCTATGGCTTCATCCTGTTCATCATGTCCGAAGTGATGTTCTTCGCGGCCTGGTTCTGGAGCTTCTTCAAGCACGCGATGTATCCGATGGGGCCGATGAGCCCCATTCAGGATGGCGTCTGGCCGCCCGAAGGCATCCAGACTTTCGATCCGTGGCACCTGCCGCTGATCAACACCGTGATCCTGCTCCTGTCGGGCGTGACGCTCACCTGGGCACACCACGCGCTGGTGCATGAAAACGACCGCAGCCAGGTCAAGCAGGGCCTGATCCTCACGGTCGTCCTCGGCGCCTGTTTCACGGTGCTGCAGGCGTACGAGTATAGCCACGCGGCCTTCGGTCTGGCGGGCAATATCTACGGCGCCAACTTCTTCATGGCGACGGGCTTCCACGGCGCACACGTGATCATCGGGACGATCTTCCTGCTGGTCTGCCTGATCCGCATCGTGAAGGGCCAGATGACCCAGAACGAGCATGTCGGCTTCGAGGCCGCCGCCTGGTATTGGCACTTCGTCGATGTGGTCTGGCTCTTCCTGTTCGCGTCGATCTATATCTGGGGCAGCGCGTAAGCGCCCCCGGCCATCACAGGCAAATGCGCAGATCGGCGCGGGGGGCGACCCTCGCGCCGCTTTGTTGGAGGCTTGATGAAACGCTACATCTTTCCGCTGCTGCTGGGCGTCGTCGGCTGCGCGATCCTGATCTCGCTCGGCATCTGGCAGGTGCAGCGCCTTGGCTGGAAAGAGGCGATGCTGGCCGAAATTTCCGCCAAGATCGTAGGTCAGCCGCAGGCGCTGCCGACCAAGGGCACCGACACCAAGCCGCTGAAATACGAACCCGTCACGGTAAGCGGGCGCACGACGGGGCAGGAAATCCTCGTGCTTTCGGGTCAGAAGGGCGTCGGCGCGGGCTACCGGGTCATCGACGCTTTCGAGACCGATCAGGGCCGCAAGATCCTGCTCGACCGTGGCTTCATCCCCGAAGGCGAAAAGGGCACCGACCGCCCCGCCACGGAGCTCACCGTCACTGGCAACCTGCACTGGCCCGAAGAGGCCGATAGCTATACGCCCGAGCCCGATGCCAAGACCGGCATCTGGTTTGCCCGCGACGTACCCGCGATGGCCGCGAAGCTCGGCACCGAGCCGATCCTGATCGTCGCCCGCACCGTTCAGGGGGCCGCGCAGGGCATAACCCCGGTCCCCGTCACCATCACCGGCATCCCGAATGACCACCTCGGCTACGCAATCACCTGGTTTTTGCTCGCAATCGTCTGGGCTGGGATGACAATCTTTCTTCTCTGGCGTATCAGGCGGCAACAGGCCTGAGGATTGACGATGCGTTATGTTTCCACTCGGGGCAAAGCCCCGGTTCTGAATTTCGGCGATGCGATGCTGACGGGGCTTGCCCGTGACGGCGGGCTTTATGTGCCCGAGACCGTGCCGCAGTTCTCCGCCGATGAGATCGCCGCGCTCGCAGGGCAGCCCTACGAGGAAGTCGCGTTCCGTGTGATGAAGCCCTTCGTCTCCGAGACCTTCTCGGACGAGGAACTGCGCGGCGCCATCACGCGCGCCTGTTCCGGCTTCGGCCATGTCGCCCGCGCGCCGATGGTGCAGCTGGCGCCGAACCACTTCCTTCTGGAGCTGTTCCACGGCCCGACGCTCGCGTTCAAGGATTTCGCGATGCAGGTGATCGGGCAGCTGTTCCAGATCGAACTGCAAAAGCGCAATCAGAAGATCACCATCGTCGGCGCCACCTCGGGCGATACCGGCTCGGCGGCGATCGAGGCCTTCCGAGGGCTCGACAATGTCGATGTGTTCATCCTCTTCCCGCATGGCCGTGTCTCGGAAGTGCAGCGTCGCCAGATGACGACGCCCATCGAGGGCAATGTCCACGCGCTCGCGCTCGACGGCGATTTCGACGATTGCCAGGGCAAGCTGAAGGACATGTTCAACGATTTCGACTTCCGCGACGAGGTCGGTCTGGCGGGTGTGAACTCGATCAACTTCGCCCGCGTGCTGGCGCAGATCGTGTATTTCTTCTCCTCCGCCGTGGCGCTCGGTGCGCCGCAGCGCAAGGTTTCCTTCACCGTGCCCACCGGTAATTTCGGCGATATCTTCGCGGGCTTCCTCGCGAAGGAAATGGGTCTGCCGGTCGAGCGTCTGGTGATCGCGACGAACCAGAACGACATCCTGCACCGCTGCCTCGAGAAGGGCGATTACACCAAGCAGGGCGTCACGCCCTCGATCTCGCCGTCGATGGATATCGAGGTGAGCTCGAACTTCGAGCGCGCGCTGTTCTGGGCCTATGGCAAGGACGGGGCCGCGATCGAGAAGCTGATGGACGAGCTGAAAACCGAAGGCTCCTTCACCGTCTCTGAAAACGCCATCGGTGCGCTGCGGGATATCTACGACAGCGGCTCGGTCGGCGAGGCGCGCACGATGGAAGAGATCGGCGACACGCTCAAGGAAACCGGCGAGCTGCTCTGCCCGCATTCGGCTGTCGGCGTGAACGTCGGCAAAACGGCGGTCGCGCGTGACCCGGCCACGCCGATGATCACGCTCGCCACCGCGCATCCCGCGAAATTCCCCGATGCGGTGGAAGAGGCGACGGGCATCCGCCCCGACCTGCCGCCGCGCATGGCCGATCTGTTCACCCGCGAGGAGCGCGTGACCCGCGTGCCGAACGATCTCGCCGACCTCGAAGCCCTGATCCGGGAGCGCCGCCGCACATGATCGAAATGACCACCCTGAAGAACGGTCTGCGCATCATCACCGAGTCGATGCCGGGCCTCGCCTCTGCCGCGATCGGCGTCTGGATCACGGCCGGTGGCCGCCACGAGCGCCCCGAGCAGAACGGCATCGCGCATTTCCTCGAACATATGGCGTTCAAGGGCACCAAGACGCGCTCCGCGCTGCAGATCGCGGAAGCCATCGAGGACGTGGGCGGCTATATCAATGCCTATACCTCGCGCGAGATGACCGCCTATTACGCGCGCGTGCTGGCTGAAGACGTGCCGCTCGCGCTCGACGTGATTTCGGACATCCTCTTGAACCCGGTCTTCGATCAGCGCGAGATCGAGGTGGAGCGCGGCGTGATCTTGCAAGAGATCGGCCAATCGCTCGACACGCCCGACGATGTGATCTTCGACTGGCTGCAAGAGGCCGCGTACCCCGATCAGCCGATGGGCCGCACGATCCTCGGCCCGGCGGAGAAGGTCCGCAGCTTCGCGCGCGACGACCTCTCGGCTTTCGTGACCGAGCATTACGGCCCCGATCAGATGATCCTCTCGGCGGCGGGTGCGGTCGATCACGCGGAAATCGTGAAGCGTGCCGAGGATATCTTCGGCGACCTACGCCCCGCGCTGAACCCCGCGCCCTATCCCGCGAAATGGATCGGCAACGAGCGGCGCGAGATCAAACAGCTCGAACAGGCGCATTTCGCGCTTGGCATCGAGTCGCCCAGCTATCGCGACGCCGATCTCTACACCGCGCAGGTCTATTCGGTGGCGATGGGCGGGGGGATGTCCTCGCGCCTGTTCCAGAAGATCCGCGAAGAGCGCGGGTTGTGCTACACGATCTTCTCGCAGGCCGGCGCCTACGAGGATACCGGCATGTTCACCGTCTATGCGGGCACTTCCGGCGACGAGGTCCGCGGTCTGGCCGAGCTGACTATCGACGAGCTGAAACGCGCCGCTGAAGACATGACCGAGGTCGAGATCGCCCGCGCCCGCGCCCAGATCAAGGCGGGGCTGCTGATGGGGCTGGAAAGCGCCTCGGCGCGCGCGGAACGCATGGCGCGCAGCCTCTATATCTGGGGACGGGTGCCCGGGATCGACGAGGCCTCGGCGCGGATCGACAGCGTCACCCGCGATGCGGTGCGCGATTTCGGCGAACGGCTCGCCGTCGGCGGGCGCACGGCCATGGCGCTTTACGGCCCGGTCAAAGATGCGCCCGAGCTTGGGGAGCTGCGCGAAAGGCTCGCCGCCTGATGTTCGCGCGTCGTCGTCAGCTGCGGATCGATACGGATCGCATGATCCTGCGTCCGCCGCAGCATGGGGATTATCGTCCGTGGGCCAGCCTGCGCGAGGACAGCCGCGACTTTCTGGTGCCGTGGGAGCCGAGCTGGTCCGCCGATCACCTTAGCCGCAAGGCGTTCTCGAACCGGGTCTATTGGGCGGCGCGCGCGATCGCGAATGGCACCGCCGTTCCCGTTTTCCTGTTCTCGCGCCGCGACGACATTTTTCTGGGGGCGATCACGCTCGACAATATCCGGCGCGGACCGGCGCAGGCGGGGACGCTGGGCTATTGGATCGGCCGACGCCACGCGCGTCAGGGCTATATGCGCGAGGCGATCGAGGCCGTGGTGCATTACGCTTTCACCAAGCTCGACCTGAGCCGCATCGAGGCGGCCTGCCTGCCCGAGAACGCGGCCTCGCGCGGGGTGCTGGAGAAGTCCGGCTTCAAATATGAGGGCGTCGCGCAAAGCTACCTGCAGATCAACGGGCGCTGGCGCAATCACGTCCTCTATTCCAACCTGCGCTCGGATCGCCGGGGACGGACGGATGTCCGATAGGGACGGATATGCTGGCGACGGACGTCCGGCCCTTCGCTTGTGCTACGGGCGTTCGCCGGGGCGTCCTTCCACCGGAAAGCCGCTGATCCCGGCTCACCCCCCGGGATATTTCAGCCAAGCCGAAGGAGGCAGAGATGCGCACCGCCGCTGATGAAAGTTTCGTCGAGACGCTGCGGGAGGCGGTGCCGGGCTTGAGCCTCGGGGCGCCGGGCGCGTCCTATCTGGAAGAGCCGCGCGGGCGGTATCACGGCCTTGGCGGAGTTCTGGTGAAGCCGACGTCGACTGAAGAGGTCGCGGCGGTTCTGAGGCACTGCCACGCGGCGGGCGTCGCCGTGCTGCCCTATGGCGGGGGCACCGGTCTGGTCGGCGGCCAGATCACCGAAGACGGTCCCGCGCCGGTCGTCCTGAGCCTCGAGAAAATGAATGCCGTGCGCGCGGTCACCGGCCATGTGCTGGAGATCGAGGCCGGCGCGACGCTGCTCGAGGCGCAGCAGGCGGCGGAAGGCGCGGCGCGGCTGTTCCCGCTGAGCATCGCAAGCCAGGGCTCTGCCCGGATCGGCGGTGTGCTGGCGACCAATGCGGGCGGGGTGAACGTGCTGCGCTACGGCAATGCGCGCGAGCTGTGTCTCGGCGTCGAGGCTGTGCTGGCCGATGGCACGGTGATCTCGGGCCTCAAGCATCTGCGCAAGGACAATACCGGCTACGATCTTAAGGACCTGCTGATCGGCTCCGAAGGCACGCTCGGGATCATCACGGCGGCGACCCTGCGGCTGTTCCCGCGCCCGGCGGCGGTCGGCACGGCGATGATGGTGGTCGAAAGCCCCGCCGCCGCGCTGGAACTTCTGGAACTGGCCGAGGCCCGGATGCCGGGCTGCGTTTCGGCCTTCGAGATGATCTCGGGGCAGGGGCTGCGCTTTCTCGACGAGGTCGGGCCGGAGGTGCATCACCCTTTCGAGGCGCGCCCCGACTGGTCGGTGCTGATCGAGATCGGTCTGCCCGAAGGGCTGGCGCCGGAGGAGGCGCTGGCAGAGCTGTTCGAGGCCGCCGAGGGGCTGGTCAGCGACGGGGTGATCGCAAGTTCCGAAAGCCAGCGCGCCCAGATGTGGACCCTGCGCGAGAGCCTGCCGGAAGCGAACAAGCGGATCGGGTCTATCTCGAGCCATGACATCTCGCTGCCGCTGCCGAAACTGGCCGCTTTCATCGAAGAGGCGCGTGGCGCGCTTCTCGATCTCGGCAATATCCGTATCAACTGCTTCGGCCATGTCGGTGACGGCAATCTGCATTTCAACGCCTTCCCCGCCGAGGGGCGCGACCGCAAGGAATACGAGAACCTGCGCCGCGCGATCCCCGAGACGGTCTATGATCTGGTCGACCGCTTTGGCGGCTCGATCTCGGCCGAGCACGGGATCGGGCGGCTCAAGGTGGGCGATCTGGAGCGTTACGGCGATCCGGGCAAACTGGCCGCGATGCGCGCGATCAAGGCGGCGCTGGACCCGAAAGGCATCCTGAACCCCGGCGCGGTGCTGGCGGAGCGCTGAGGGCCAAGAGAAACGCGCCCCGCCAGGAGAGCAGGCGGAGCGCGGCGTTCTGGTTCACGTGTCATTGCAAGCAGCCGAACCATCTGGCCCGGTCAGGTTAGGTCGATTCGCGTAAGAAAAACGTTAACGCGCTCCCAGCGCGGCGGCCTGCCGCGCGATCCGCGCCACGTCTCGGCTGAGGGGAAGGTCTTCCTCCATCCGGTCGATAGCCACCCAGCGCGCATCCAGCGCATCGTCGGCGGCGACCGGCTCTCCGGCCTGCCACGGGCATTCGACTGCGACCAGCACGAAGTGATGCTCCAGCGTGCCCTCCCCGTCATCGGCGAGGACGTCGAGCGCGTTGAAGGCATGGGTGGCCCGCGCCTGCACGCCGGTCTCTTCAAGCAATTCGCGCTCTGCCGCCGCAAGAAGCGTCTCGCCGAACTCGACCTTGCCGCCGGGAAAGCCCCAGAGCCCGGCATCGGGCGGGTTCGCCCGCTGCACCAGCAGCGCCTGCCCGTCGCGGATCACGACGGCGAGAATGGCGGGGACGGGATGGGGGCTCACGCCCCCTCGAATTCGCACAGAACGCTGACATTCATGCCGCGATCTTCGAGCAGCTTGCGCCCGCCCAGTTCCGGCAGATCGACGATGAAGGACAGGCCCACGATCTCGCCGCCGACGCGCTCGATCAGTTGGATGCCCGCCTGCGCGGTGCCGCCGGTGGCCAGAAGATCGTCGACGACCAGAACCTTCTCGCCGGGCTTGATCGCATCTTCGTGCATCTCCATCACCGCCTCGCCATATTCCAGCTGATAGGCCTGCGAAATCGTCTGACCGGGCAGCTTGCCCTTCTTGCGGATCGGCACGAAGCCTTTCGAGAGCTGATGCGCGATCGCGCCGCCGATGATGAAGCCGCGCGCTTCCAGCCCCACGACCTTGTCGATCTGCTGGCCCGCCCACGGGTGCAGCAACTGATCGATCGCCATGCGGAAGCCGCGCGGATCGGCGAAGAGCGTCGTCACATCGCGGAACATGATCCCCTCATGGGGGAAATCGGCGATGGTGCGGATATAGTCTTTGACGTTGGTCATGGGATCCTCAGAGGTCGAGCACGCGGCCCGCGATGGTCTTCAGTTTGCGCGCCATCTCGGGGTCGCGCTTGTCGGGGGCGGTCATGATCGCGCTGTCGAGGGCGTGGGTGCAGCCGGTGGCGCAATCGCCTGCTTCACCTTTCAGCAGACCGGGCAGAGCCGCGACCAGATCGCGCGCCTTGTCGGCGTTCTTCATCGCGACCGCCACGACCTGCGCGACATCCACGGCATCATGATCGGGATGCCAGCAGTCGTAATCGGTGATCATCGCGACACAGGCGTAATGCAGCTCCGCCTCGCGGGCGAGCTTAGCCTCGGGCATGCCAGTCATGCCGATCACGTCGGCCCCCCACTGGCGGTAAAGCTCGCTCTCGGCCTTGGTCGAGAATTGCGGCCCCTCCATCGCGACATAGGTGCCGCCCTCATGGACGCTCACGCCGGTCTTGCGCGCGGCCTCGGCACAGGCGGCCGACAGTTCCGCGCACACCGGGTGGGCGACCGAGACATGGCCCACCATGCCGGGGCCGAAGAAGGTCTTCTCGCGGGCGAAGGTGCGGTCGATATACTGGTCCACGATCAGGAAATCGCCCGGCGCATAGGCCTCTTTCAGCGAGCCCACGGCGGAGACGGCGATCAGATCGGTGACGCCTAGCTGTTTCATCGCGGCGATATTGGCGCGATAGGGAACGGTGGTCGGCGTCTCGACATGGCCGCGCCCGTGGCGGGGCAGGAAGGCCATCTTCACGCCGTCCAGCGTGCCGGTCAGCACCTGATCGGAGGGGGCGCCGAACGGCGTCTCGACGGTGATCCATTCGGCCCCTTCGAGCCCGTTGATCTGATAGACGCCCGAGCCGCCGATCACCCCGATCATTCTGTCCATTCTGCGCATCCTTCGCCTGTCTTTTCCGCGTCGCGGCGAGCCTAAGCGCCACGGCCCCGGGAGGAAAGAGGGATTGCAGCCACTTGCCGCGCGGTCTATCGGCGCAGGGGGGTATGGGAGTCCCCACGGGAGGATCTATGGAAAATATCCGCGGCTCGGTGCTGATGGTCGTCGCGATGGCGGCCTTCGCGATGGAAGACATGTTCGTCAAATCCGCCTCGACCCATCTCGCGGTGGGCGTGGTACTGATGCTGTTCGGCCTCGGCGGGATGGTGGTCTTCGGCGTGCTCATCACCGCGCGCGGCCAGCGGCTGCTGCATCCGGCGCTCGCGTCGAAACCGCTCCTGATAAAGCTCGCGCTCGAAGTGGTGGGGCGTCTCGGCTACACGCTGGGGATCGCGCTGACGCCGCTCTCGAACGCCTCCGCGATCCTGCAGGCGACGCCGCTCGTGGTGGTCGCGGGTGCGGCGGTGGTGTTTTCCGAACGCGTCGGCATTCGCCGCTGGGTCGCAGTGGGGATCGGGTTCATCGGCGTGCTGATCGTGCTGCGCCCCGGCCTCGACGGCTTCGTCCCGGCAGCCCTTTGGACCGTGCTGGGGATGCTGGGCTTCGCGGGGCGCGATCTGGCGACGCGCGCCTGCCCGCCGGTCCTGTCGAATTTTCAGCTCAGCTTCTACGGCTTCATGATGCTGATCCCGACCGGCGTGCTGATCCTGCTGATCTTCGGCGGTGTGACGACGCCCGATCTCTTTGCGCTGCGCGACGTGGCTGGTGCGGTGGCCTTCGGCAGCCTCGCCTATTGGTCGCTGACCAAGGCGATGCGGATGGGCGAGGTCTCGGTCATCACGCCCTTCCGCTACACCCGCCTGATCTTCGCGCTGATCCTCGGCGCGGTGGTGTTCGGCGAGCGGCCCGATGCGGCGATGATCGTGGGTGCAGCCCTGATCGTGGCGAGCGGCCTCTACACGCTGATCGAAGGCCGCCGCAGCCGGGCCCGCGCGCGGGTCAGAGCTTAGGCCGGAGCATCTCGAAGGTTTCCGACACGGCCGCGTAATCGCCGCGATTGCCGAGCCGCACGAGACGGTCGGGCGGCGCATAGAGCCCGTCCTTGAGGCAATCGTCGGCGATATGGATGCCCGTCACCTCGCCATGCACGAGGTAATTGCCCTCGCCCAAGAGCTTGATCACCTGCACCACGCGGCATTCGAGCGAGGCGGGCGCCGCCGCCACGCGCGGGCAGTCGATGGTCTCGCATTCCGCCTTCTCGATCCCGCATTCGGCGAACTCATCCGTGCCGGCCGGGAAATTGGCGCAGGAGGCGTTCATCTGATCCTTCAGCGCATAGGTCACGAGATTGGCGCAGAACACGCCTGCTTCGCGCAGCTGCGAGACGCTGTCCTTCGTGCCGTCGCGGTCGGGCTTCACCCCGGTCGAGGAGAAGATCACCTGCGGCGGCGTATAGGCGACTGCGTTGAAGAAGGAGTAGGGCGCAAGGTTGTCGCCCATCTCGCTGCGCGTCGAAATCCAGCCGATCGGACGCGGGGCGACGATGGAATTGAACGGGTTATGGGCGAGAGGGTGGCCATCCGAGGTGCGATAGAACATGCTTTCTCCTGTTTGATCCCGAACTTAGCGCATGCTACCGCGCAGGAAAGGGGCAGCCTGAAAGGGGCGGCGGGCGTATGTATCAGCTCGAACAAGAGACGGCGGAAGACTGGTGGGAAGTCGAGGCGCTCTATGACCTCTGCTTCGCGCCGGGTCGCACGGCGCTGTCCTCCTACCGGCTGCGCGACGGGGTCGATCCGGTGCGCCCGCTTTGCCTCACGCTGCGCCAGGACGGCATCCTCGCTGCCGTGATCCGCTTCTGGCCGGTCAGGGTGGGCGGCAAGCGCGTGCTGCTGCTGGGGCCGATCGCGGTCCACCCGACGCGGCAGGGCGAAGGTCTGGGCGGAATCCTGATGCATGAAAGCCTCTCGCGCGCCGCCGATCTGGGCTGGGAGCGGGTGCTGCTGGTGGGCGATGCGCCTTATTACCAGCGCTTTGGCTTCGCAAAGCTCGACGATGTCGAGATGCCGCCGCCCACCAACCCCGACCGCGTTCTGGGGCTCGAACTGGTGCCCGGCGCCTGGGAGGGCGTGCGCGGTCAGGTCGAGAAAGACGACTGATTGCCGAAGCGCTCCCGCCGCCCCATATCAGGAAAAGGCAAGGAGGCGATGATGGCAGATATTCTTCCCCCCGTGAGCGACCCGGCGATTCTGGGGCAGCTCGACTCGCTCGCGAAACGCCACCGCGCGGCGGGCGGCGTGGTGATGCAGGTGATCGGCTATATCGGAGGCTCTGCCGAGGGGCTCTTGGGCAAATTGCCCACCCCAGTCCGCAATGGGCTGGATGGGGCGACGGAACGCGCACTGTCAGGGGCGATGACCGCCGCCGAGCGCTCGCGCGGGATCGTTTCGGACCGGCCCGACTGGATGAACCGCACGCTGACCACCGCGATGGGCGCGGCGGGCGGTGTCGGGGGCTTGGGCAGTTCGCTCGCGGAATTGCCGTTCACGGTCACCATGCTGCTGCGCGCCATTCAGGGCATCGCGGCCGAACATGGCTTCGATCCGGCCTCGGAAGAGGTGCGGCTCGAATGTCTGCGGGTCTTCGCCTCTGCCGGGCCGCTCGAAGATGATGACGGGATGGACCTGAGCTTCCTCGCCGCGCGCGCTACGATCACCGGGCCGAGCCTGAAATCGCTGATCGCCAAGGTCGCGCCGCGCCTGTCGATCGTGCTGGGGCAGAAGCTTGCGGCTCAGGCGGCCCCGGTTCTTGGCGCGGTCGCAGGCGCGGCCGTCAACTACGCTTTCACCAGCTATTATCAGGAAATCGCCCGCGTCCATTTCGGCCTCAAGCGCCTTGCGCGCGATACCGGCACCGATGAGGGCGTGCTGCGCGAGGAGCTTGTCGCCCGCATCGCCACGTGATCGAAGCGCCGCGCCTCTGGTCGCGGTCGGATGCCTCCGGCGGGGATATTTAGACCAAGAGGAAGGAAACCTCTCTTCGCCTTGGCGAAAATATCCCGGGGGGCTCCGAAGGAGCGGGGGCCGCGCCCCCTCCAAGCCTCAGGGGGAGGCGGAGCCTCAGCCCTTCGCATCCTCGAGGATCATCTGCGCCGCCTTCTCGGCGATCATCATCGTCGGCGCGTTGGTGTTGCCCGAGGTGATCGTCGGCATCACCGAGGCATCCGCGATGCGCAGCCCCTTCAGCGCATTCAACCGCAGCCGCGAGTCCACCACGGCGCCGTCATCCGAGCCCATCCGGCAGGTGCCGACCGGGTGGAATATCGTGGTGCCGATATCGCCTGCGGCTTTCACCAGCTCGGCTTCGGTCTGATAGTCCGGGCCGGGCTTGTACTCTTCGGGTTTGTATTTCGCGAAGGCGGGTTGCGAGGCCACGCGGCGGACCTGCCGGATCGCTTCGGCGGCGACGCGGCGGTCGCCCTCGGTCGAGAGGTAATTCGGCGCGATCTCGGGATGGGCGCGGAAATCGGGCGAGGTGATATGCACATGGCCGCGGCTTTCGGGGCGCAGGTTGCACACGCTCGCGGTCATGCCGGGGAAGGGGTGGACCGCATCGCCGAACTTGTCGAGGCTGACGGGCTGGACGTGATATTCCAGATCGGGCGTTTCCTTCTCGGGGAAGCTGCGCGTGAAGATGCCGGCTTGCGAGGGCGACATCGACATCGGACCTGAGCGGAACAGCGCATATTCCATGCCGATCTTCGCCTTGCCCCAAAGCGTCGAGGACATGGTGTTGAGGCTCTTGACGCCCGAGACCTTGTAGATGAGGCGCAGTTGCAGGTGGTCCTGCAGGTTCTCGCCCACGCCATCGACCTCGGCCACCGGGGTGATGCCATGCTCGGACAGTACGTCACCGCGCCCGATCCCCGACAGCTCGAGAATCTGCACGGAGCCGATCGAGCCTGCCGAGAGCACCGTTTCGCCCGCCTTCACGTCATGGCTCTGGCCGTTCTGATTGTAGCGGATGCCGAGGACGCGGCCGTCCTCGATCAGGAGCTTCTCGACCTGCGCATTGGTCTCGATCCGCAGGTTGGGGCGTTTCATCGCGGGTCTCAGGAAGGCTTTCACCGCGCTCCAGCGCCAGCCGGCTTTCTGCGTGACGTGGAAATAACCGCCGCCCTCGTTGGTGCCGGTGTTGAAATCGTCGGTGCGTGGGAAGCCTGCCTCTTCGGCGGCCTCGAGGAACGTGTCGAGCATCTCCCAGCGCACGCGAGCTTCTTCCACCCGCAACTCTCCGCCCGCGCCGTGCAGGTCGCTCTCGCCGCGATAGAAATCTTCCTGCTTCTTGAACAGCGGCAGCACGTCGTCCCAGCTCCAGCCGGGATTGCCCGACTGCGCCCACATGTCGTAATCGCGCGCCTGACCGCGCATGTAGATCATGCCGTTGATCGAGGAGCAGCCGCCAAGGATACGCCCGCGCGGATAGAGCAGCTCGCGCCCGTTCAGCCCGGCATCGGCCTTCGACTTGTAGCCCCAGTCGGTGCGCGGATTGCCGATGCAGTAAAGGTAGCCCACCGGGATATGCACCCAGTGGTAATTGTCGCGCCCGCCTGCTTCGAGCAGCAGCACCTTGTGCTTGGGGTCCTCCGACAGGCGGTTCGCCAGAACGCAGCCTGCGCTGCCGCCGCCGACGACGATGTAATCGTATTGCTCCATAAGCCCCTCCCGAACTGCGCCTCCGGGCATGACTGTCGCAAGCTGCCGCGCGGGAAACAAGGTCATGGCCCGTTCATTTGCGCAAAGTCGCTTTGCGAAAACGCCACGAAGGGCTTGCCTGTGAGGGGGGTGATCCGTTCTATGGCGCAAATCTCGCCGGAGCCTGTGATGGTCCTTTACCGCCTTCTCGTCAGTATCGCGAGCCTGCCTGTTCTGGCGGCGCTGCTCTGGCGCGTGCTGCGCGGGCGGGAAAGCCGGACCGCCCTGGCGGAGCGGTTGGGCGGCGGGGAGGCCGCGCCGCACCGTCTGTGGCTGCATGCCGCGTCGAATGGAGAGCTGACCTCCGCCAAGCCTTTGATCGATGCGCTGCTGGCCGCAGATCCCGCGTTGCAGCTTTTGGTGACGGTGAACACGGTGACGGCGCGCGAGCTGGGGCAGGGCTGGGCCGATCCGCGCATCGCGATCCGCATGGCGCCGCTCGATCATCGCGCGGTGCTGCGGCGCTTCCTGTCGCGGCACGATCCCCGCGCGCTGGTCGTGATCGAGAATGAACTTTGGCCGAACCGCATGGCGCTGGTGGCGCAGGAAAAACGATCGATCTTCGTGATCGGCGCACGGATGTCGGCCCGCTCTGCCGCGCGCTGGGCGAAGATCGGGATGGTGCAGCCGATGATCGCCCAGATCACCGCGCTCTCGGCGCAGGATGCGGGGTCCGAGGCGCGGTTCCTCGATCTCGGTCTGCCGCGCGACCGACTGATGCCGCCCGCCAATCTCAAGACGGCGATCACCGTCGCGCGCGGCGTGCCGCTCGACTGGCCGCGCAGCGATACGGTTCTGGCCGCCTCGACCCATGAGGGGGAAGACGCACCGATCCTTGCCGCCTTCGCGAAGGCGCGCGCGCGCCGCCCCGGCCTGCGCCTGATCCTCGCCCCGCGCCATCCGCGCCGTTCGCCCGAGATCGCGGCGCTGATCGCCAAGGCCGGGCTGCACCATGCCACCCGCTCGAAGGACGAGCCTCCGACGGCGGAGGTCTATCTGGCCGACACGCTGGGCGAGATGGGCCGCTGGTATGCGAGCGCAGGCCTGTGTTTCGTCGGCGGTTCGCTCGTCGAAAAGGGCGGCCATACCCCCTACGAGCCCGCGGGCTTCGGCTGCGCCTTGCTGCACGGTCCCGATGTCGCGAATTTCGCCGAGGCCTTTGCCGCACTCGACGCGGCAGGCGGGGCACAGCTTTGCGAAACCGAAGCCGATATTGCGGCCGCCTTCATCGCGCTCGACGCCGGCGCGCAGGCCGAAATGGCGCGCGCCGCACGGGGGGCTCTTGGCCCGCCTGCCGATGTCGAAAGCCTTGCAAAGGCGCTCCTCGCGCGGCTCTGAGCGACTGCGATGCGCTTGCATCGCGGCCTAAAACGCTTATTTCCATATGCATCCGGGAGATGCAGACATGATCCGTTATACGCTGCAATGCGAGAATGAGCACCGCTTCGACAGTTGGTTCCCCTCGGCCTCCGGGTTCGAGGCGCTCAAATCCGCAGGCCAGCTGGAATGTGCGATCTGCGGTTCGAAAAAGGTCGAGAAATCGCTGATGGCGCCGCCTGTCGCACAGGCGCGCAAGACGGGCGAGCCCGCCCCCGAGCGCCCTCTCTCGCAGCCGCAATCCGAGGCCGAACAGGCCTTCGCCGCGGTGCGCCGCGAGATCGAGAAGAATTCCGATTACGTCGGCATGAATTTCGCCACGGAAGCGCGGGCGATGCATGAGGGCACCGCCAAGAAGCGCGCGATCCACGGCGAGGCGAAGCCCGAAGAGGCGCGCAAGATGTTGGAGGACGGGCTGCCGGTTCTGCCGCTGCCCTTCCTGTCCACGCGCAAGACGAACTGACCCTTTTCGCTCTTTCCAAATATCCCGGGGTGAATTCGCGAAAGCGAAGAGGGGCAGCGCTCCAGCGCCGATCTGAGGCCCTCAAAACGCCAAATCTCTTGCGCGGCCCAACGGCTTGAGCTAGCAGAGGCCCGACTCTGCCCAAGGGGGATTTCCATGCCCATTCTGGTGATGAAATTCGGCGGCACTTCCGTCGCCGATCTCGACCGGATCGCCAACGCCGCCGAAAAGGTGAAGCGCGAAGTCGAACGCGGTTACGATGTCATCGTCATTGTCTCCGCGATGTCGGGCAAGACCAATGAACTCGTCAACTGGGTCGAGACCACTTCGCCGCTCTACGATGCGCGCGAATATGACGCCGTGGTCGCCTCGGGCGAGAATATCACAGCCGGTCTGATGTCGCTGCGCCTGCAGGAGATGGGTGTCTCCGCGCGCAGCTGGCAGGGCTGGCAGGTGCCGATCAACACGACCTCGGCGCATGGCGCGGCGCGTTTCTTGTCGATCCCGCGCGAAAATCTCGACCAGAAATTTTCCGAAGGCTTCAAGGTCGCGGTGATCGCGGGCTTCCAGGGGCTTTCGCCGGAGAACCGGATCACCACGCTCGGCCGGGGCGGCTCCGACACGACCGCCGTGGCCTTCGCCGCCGCATTCGGCGCGGAGCGTTGCGACATCTACACCGATGTCGACGGCATCTACACCACCGACCCGCGCGTCTCCTCGAAGGCGCGCAAGCTCGACCGCATCGCCTTCGAGGAGATGCTGGAACTCGCGAGCCTCGGGGCGAAGGTTCTGCAAACCCGCTCGGTCGAGCTCGCGATGCGCTACAAGGTGCCGCTGCGCGTGCTAAGCTCCTTCGAGGAAACCACGGAGAATTCGGGCACTCTGGTCTGCGACGAGGATAAAATCATGGAATCGAAAGTTGTCTCCGGCGTCGCCTTTTCCCGCGACGAAGCGAAAATGACCCTCGTGACGGTCGAAGACCGCCCCGGCATCGCCAGCGCGATCTTCGGGCCGCTCGCCGATGCGGGGGTGAATGTCGACATGATCGTCCAGAACATCTCCGAGCGTCAGGCCGAGCATGAGGTCAAGGTTACCGACATGACCTTCTCCTGCCCGGTCAATCAGGTCGCGCGCGCCCGCAAGGCGATGGAAGACGCCCGCGACGCTGGCTTGATCAAGTTCGACGAACTGGTCGCCGACGAAGACGTGGCGAAAATCTCCGTCGTGGGCATCGGTATGCGCTCCCATGCGGGGGTCGCGGCGAAGATGTTCAAGGCGCTGGCCGCTGAAAACGTGAACATCAAGGTTATCGCTACGTCGGAAATCAAGATTTCGGTGCTGGTCGACCGCAAATATCTGGAACTGGCGGTTCAGGCCCTGCATGATGCCTTCGAACTCGACAAGGCCTGAGTAACCCGAAGGGCCGCAGAAACAGGGACGACCTGCGCGGATGGTGGAACTGAGCGAAAGTGATAGTCGCACGCTGTTGCGACGCCTGCGCGATACGCTGGCCACAGAGGGCGACGGGCAGGACCGGCTCAATCACATCACCCAGATCATCGCGGATTCGATGGGCACCGAAGTGTGCTCGATCTATCTGTTCCGCGATCCCGAAACGCTCGAGCTTTGCGCCACCGAGGGCCTGAAGGCAGAGGCTGTCCACCACACGCGGATGCGGTTGGGCGAGGGTCTCGTGGGCCGCGTGGCGCGGTCGGGTCGTCCGATCAACTCCGCCGATGCGCCCTCCGAGCCGGGTTTCCGCTACATGCCGGAGACGGGCGAAGAGATCTATTCCAGCTTCGTCGGCGTGCCGATCCAGCGCGTGGGCGAGAAGCTGGGCGTTCTGGTCGTGCAGTCGAAGGACGAGCGCAGCTTCTCGGATGATGAACTTTACGGGCTCGAGGTCGTCGCGATGGTGCTGGCCGAAATGACCGAACTCGGCGCTTTCACCGGCGGCGAGAACTCCGA
This sequence comes from Thioclava sp. ES.031, assembly GCF_002563775.1. Taxonomy (NCBI): domain Bacteria; kingdom Pseudomonadati; phylum Pseudomonadota; class Alphaproteobacteria; order Rhodobacterales; family Paracoccaceae; genus Thioclava; species Thioclava sp. ES.031. The sequence continues at coordinate 527,471 of NZ_PDJO01000001.1, forward strand.
GATCGGCGCGACGCATCGCTTCCCGGTCATGTTCCGCGGCGCGACGGGTCAGGAAGGCGCCGCCGAGGGCCGCGTCTGGCTGCACGAGCCGCGCGTCGTCGTGACGAACCCGGTGGCCGAGGATCCCGAGGCCGAGGCTGCGCGTCTCGAAGAGGCGATCACCGAACTGCGCGGCAAGATCGACGAGATGCTGGCCAGCCCGACCCTGATCGACAAGGATCAGCGGCAGGTGCTGGAGACCTTCAAGATGCTCGCGGCCTCGAAGGGCTGGAAGCGGCGGATGCTCGAAGACATCGCCGCCGGTCTCTCTGCCGAAGCCGCGGTCGAGAAAGAACAAAACGCCGCGCGCGACCGGATGCGCAAGGCGCCCGATCCTTACCTGCGCGAACGGCTCAACGATCTCGACGACCTGTCGAACCGCCTGCTGCGGCAGCTGACGGGGCAGGGCAGCGATACCGGCGCCGAGATGCCGGAAAACCCGGTGCTGGTGGCGCGCAATATCGGCCCGGCGGAACTGCTCGACTATGACCGCAAGCTCAAGGGCGTGGTGCTGGAGGAAGGCTCCGTCGGATCGCATGCCGCGATCGTCACCCGCGCGCTCTCGATCCCGCTGGTGATCCATGCGGGCCGGATCACCGCCGAGGCGCTGAACGGCGATCCGATCCTCGTCGACGGCGATCAGGGCGTGGTGCATCTGCGCCCCGAGGAAAGCGTGGCCCATGCCTTCCGCGACAAGATCGCGATGCAGGCGGAGGCACAGAAACGCTACGCCTCGCTGCGCGACCAGCCCGCGATGGACAAATCGGGCCAGACCGTCTCGCTGATGATGAATGCGGGGCTGATGGCGGATCTGCCCTCGCTGAAGGGCTCCGGCGCCGACGGGGTGGGCCTGTTCCGCACCGAGCTGCAATTCCTGACCCGCACCAAGGTACCGCGCCGCAACGAGCTGGTGCAGCTCTACAAGCGGGTGATGGATGCCGCCGACGGCAAACGGGTGAATTTCCGCACGCTCGATATCGGCTCCGACAAGGTCGTGCCCTATATGAAACCGCAGGACGAGCCGAACCCCGCGATGGGCTGGCGCGCGCTGCGGGTGGGGCTCGACAAGCCGGGGATTCTGCGGATGCAGCTGCAGGCGCTCCTGCGCGCAGCCGACGGCCGCCCGACCTCGATCATGTTTCCCTTCATCGCGCTGCCCGAGGAATTCTATGCCGCGCGCGACACGCTGCTGCGGGTGCGCGACCGCGAGGCGCAGCTGGGCCGCACCGTGCCTGAAGAGCTGCGCATCGGTGCGATGCTGGAAACCCCGAGCCTCGGCTTCGCCCCCGATAGCTTCTACCGCGATTGCGATTTCATCTCGATCGGCGGCAACGACCTGAAGCAGTTCTTCTTCGCCGCCGACCGCGAGAACGAACGGGTGCGCCGCCGCTACGATACGCTCGACGGGTCGTTCCTGAACTTCCTCGAACGGATCATCGCGCGCTGTGCGGTCTCGGACACCCATCTCAGCTTCTGCGGCGAGGATGCAGGCCGCCCGATCGAGTCGCTGACCTTCGCGGCGCTCGGCATCCGCACGCTCTCGATGCGGCCCGCCTCAATCGGCCCGGTCAAACACCTGATCCGTCGCGCCGATCTGGGCGAGCTGCGGCAGGTGATCCAGCAGGCGCGCAATGCCGGTCAATCCAGCGTGCGCCCCGCCGTGACGAGCTACCTCGCCCATCTCTGAGCGGGGCAGGGGCTGCCGCTCCTATCCACGAAATCTCACCCCGGGAATGATTTTGGGCCAAGGCGAAGCTCTGACACTTCGCCTTGGCCCAAATATCCCGCGGGGGTCTGGGGGCGCGAAGCCCCCAGCCTTGTCTTTATGCGTCAGCCTGCGGCCAGACGCTTCGCTTCCGCTTCCTTGAAAGATTTATCCGAGGGCGCGATGAACGTGTAGAACATCGGCACCACGAACAGCGTGAACATCGTCCCGATCAGAATCCCCGAGAAGATCACGAGGCCCATCGCCTTGCGCGCCTCTGCGCCCGCGCCTTGCGCGAGGATCAGCGGCACCACGGCCAGCGCCATCGCGGCGGTGGTCATCAGGATCGGACGCAGACGGGTCTGCGCGGCCTTCACGATGGCCTGCCGGCGGGTGAGGCCCGACTGCTCGCGCTGCTGATTGGCGAATTCGACCATCAGAATCCCGTGCTTCGTGATCAGGCCGACCAGCGTGATCAGCCCCACCTCGGAATAGATGTTGAGCGTGCCCAACCCGAGGTTCAGCGGCAGCACGGCCCCGAAGATCGTCAGCGGCACCGTCATCATGATGATGAATGGGTCGCGGAAGCTCTCGAACTGCGCGGCGAGCACGAGGTAGATCACCAGCACGGCCGCCGCGAAGGCGATCAGGATGGTGTTGCCCTGCTGCGTCTCGATCCGCGACTGGCCCGAATAGTTCACGTAGAAGCCTTCGGGCATCACCTGCTTGGCGATGTCGACGATGGTCTGCACGCCCTCGCCGGTGGAGCCACCGGGCAGCGGCAGCGCCGTGATCGTGGCCGCGTTCAGCTGGTCGAACTGTTCGATCGAAGACGCGTTCACCCCGGTGTCGATCTTCACGAGCGACGATAGCGGGATCATCGCCCCCGACAACGAGCGCACGAAGTAGCGGCCCAGTTCTTCCGGGTTCGCGCGGAACCGCTGCGGCACCTGCGGGATGATGTCGTAGCTGTTGGAGTCGCGGTCGAACTGCGCCACCGACGCCTCGCCCACCAGCAAGCCCAAGGTCGAGCCGATATCGGAGACCGGCACGTTCAGCGCCGCCGCCCGGTCGCGGTCGATCGTGACATTGACCTGCGGGCTGTCGAAGTTGAGCGAGTTCTGCACGACGATGAACTTGCCCGAGGCCTGCGCCTTGTTCTTGATCTCCTCGGCCACCTCGGCGACGCGTTTCGCGGAGTGGATCGACTGGATCACCACCGAGATCGGCAGGCCGCCACCGGTGCCCGGCAGCGACGGCGGGGCGAAGGCAAAGCCTTTCAACCCGGTCGATTTGCCGAGATCGCCCTGAATCTCCTGCTGGATTTCCTTCTGACTGCGATTGCGATCCGCCCAGTCCTTGAGCGCCCAGATATAGATGCCCTGAGAGCTGTCGCCGCCGAAGCCCGCGATCGAGAAATCGGTGCGCACTTCGGGAATATCGGCCGTGTCGCGCCCGACCTGGTCGATATATTTCTGGGTGTACTCACTGGTCGCGTAGCGCGGCCCGTTCAGGATCGCGAAGAGCGCACCGTTATCCTCATCCGGGGCAAGCTCGGAATTGGTGTTCATCAGCATGAACCCGGTCACGCCCACGAGCGAGACGACAATGAGCAGGGTGATCCCCCGCAGATCGAGCGAGCCATCGACGCGCCGCCCGTACCAGCCCGAAAGCCGGTCGAAATTGCGGTCGACGAAGGCCTGGAAGCCCTTGGACTCGCCATGTCTCAGCAGGCGGCCCGACATCATCGGCGTGATCGTCAGGGCGATCACCCCCGACAGGATCACCGACCCCGCTAGTGCGAAGGCGAATTCCCGGAACAACTGCCCCGTCAGCCCGCCGGTGAAGCCCAGAGGGGCGAGCACCGCGGCCAGCGTGATCGTCATCGCGATGACCGGCCCGGTGATCTCCTTCATGCCCTGCACGGCGGCCGGGATCGGTTTCATCCCCTCTTCGATATGTCGGTGGATATTCTCCACCACCACGATCGCGTCATCGACCACGAGACCGATCGCCAGCACCATTGCCAGCAATGTGAGAAGGTTGATTGAGTATCCCAGCGCCAAGAGCACCGCGAGCACCCCGATCAGCGAGAGCGGAATGGTCACGATAGGCATTGCCACCGAGCGCAGCGACCCGAGGAACAGCAGGATCACCACGGTCACGATCGCGACCGCTTCGCCGATGGTCTTGAACACCTCGTGGATCGAGGCCGAGATCGTCTCGGTCGAGTCGTAGACCAGCTGGATCTTCATGCCTTCGGGGAGCGAGGCGTTGATGTCGGGCAGCGCCTTGCGCACCGCCGCCGCCGTATCGAGCGGGTTGGCGGCGGGCGTCGGATAGACGCCGAGGAAGGTGCCCTCCTTGCCCTCGAAGGTGACGATCTCGTTCTCGGAGGCCTTGGCGAGTTCGATCTTCGCGACATCGCGCAGCCGCACCACGTCATCGCCCTTGCCCGAGATCGGCAGCTTGCCGAAGGCTTCGGGCGTTTGCAGCGTGGATTGCAGCGTGATCGACTGGGCGACGTATTCGTTCTTCGTCTTGCCCGGGGCCGAGAGGAAGTTCGACGCCTGAATCGCACCCACGACTTCCGATGCCGTGACGCCGCGCGCGGCGAGCTTGTCCGGATCGATCCAGACCCGCATCGCGTAATCGGAAGCGCCGATGATCTGGGTCTGGGCCACGCCCGGAATCGTGGACATGCGCGGACGGATCACCCGGCGCAGATATTCGGTCAGCTGCTCGGGCGTCATGTTGGGGTTGAGCGCCGCGAGATACATCAGCGCGAAGGTCTGGCCGGTGCCCTTCTGGATCACCGGGTCCTTCGCGGCAGAGGGCAGCTGGCCTTTGACCTGCTGCACCTTCGAGAGCACTTCGGTCATCGCCGCGTCGGAGTTCGACCCGAGCTTCATATGGACCGAGATAACCGAGGCCGAGGGCCGCGACTGGGTCGTGACGTAATCGACGTTCTCAGTGGTCGCCACGGCGGCGGCCAGCGGCGAGGTGATGAAGCCCTGAATCAGTTCGGGCGAGGCGCCGGGATAGGCGGTGGTGATCGTGACTACCGTTTCCTCGACTTCCGGATATTGGCGGACAGGCAGGTTGAAATAGGCCTGCGCGCCGAGCAGGAGCATGAACGCGCCCAGCACCATCGACAGGACGGGGCGGCGGATGAAGATCTCGGAGATGTTCATGGGCTTGGCCTTACTGCGCCTTCGCGCCGTCTGAGGTCGTGTCCGATTGGGCGTCCGACGTCGTGTCGGAGCTTGCTACCGCGTTGCCCTCCATGCCGAAGGCTTTCATCACCTCTTCGGTCGAGGGGGCGTCGGGATCGGGCGAAATCGCGTTGTCGATGCTCACCGTCGCGCCGGAGTTCAGCTTGTTCTGACCCGCGTTGACGACCATGTCGCCCGCCTTCAGCCCCTTCGTCACTTCGACGAGCGTGCCCGAGCGGCGGCCGAGCGTGATGAAGACCTGCTTGGCCACCAGTTGCGGCTGATCCGCGCCCTCGGGCGTTTGCTTGCGCACCACAAAGACCGAGTCGCCGTAGAGGTTCGAGCTCACCACCGTTTGCGGCAGCGCGATCACGTTGTCCTCGGAGGGCAGCACGACCGTGACGTGGACGAACTGGCCGGGCGTCAGCTTTCCTTCGCCGTTGGGGACCTCGGCGCGCAGGGTCACGAGCCGCGAATTCGGGTCGATCTTGGGTTCGATGCCGGTGATCTTGCCTTCCAGATCGACCGAGCCGTCCTCGGTCTTCACCTTGACGGTCTGGCCCGCTTCGGCGTGACGCGCCTGCTGTTCGGAGAGGGTGAAATCGACGCGCATATGGTCGCGATCCTGCAGCGTCGCATAGGTGGTGCCGGTGCCGACATACTGGCCGACCTCCACCTGCGGGATGCCGATGATGCCCGCGAAGGGCGCGGTCAGGCGCTTCTTCTCGAGCACGGCCTGCAGCTTCGCGACGCTTGCGCGCGCTTCCTGCGCGCTGGCCTCGGCCTGATCGAGATTGGACGTGGCGGACACGCCCCGGTCGGCAAGCTGGCGCGCGCGCTTGAGATTGGTCTCGGCGAGATCCTGAGCGGCCTTGGCCGAGGCCAGATCGGCGCGCTCGGAGCTGTCGTCGATCTGCATGAGGATCTGGCCCTTCTCGACCTTGTCATTCGCCTTGAAATGGATCTCCTGAACCGTGCCGCCCATTTCGACGGCCAGTTCGGTGCCGCGCACGGCGGCGGCAGTGCCGATCGCCTCGAGGCCCGGTTGCCAGGTGATCGGCTTCACTTCGCTGACCGAAACCGCCACGGGGGGCTGTGTCATGTTTGCGAAGAACTGCGCGATCATCTTCGAGCGGAAAAGATTGTAGCCGACGACGCCACCCACCACGAGGATGAGCGCGACGAGGGCGATGAGGAGGCGTTTGATCATTTGGCTGTCCCGTCAGAATCCCTGTTTGCACGCGAATACGACCCCGCCGGCCGACCTGCGCGCGATTTTGAACCATTTGGTTCACGTCCTTGTACTGTCAATACGCGAGTGACGTTAAAAGGATGGGTCACAGTACCGTGAATGCAAGGCGAAAAGTCTGTGCGTCATAGCCATAACGGGGCTTCACGAATGCTCATCTCGCGAAAATCTGATTTTTCTATGCTCGACGGTGAAGAAGAGTGCATTAGCTTAACCGATACCTGCGATCCTGACGACCTGACGTCGCTTTGCAGCGATGTTCTGGTTCGAGGTGTTGGTATGGATCCCCTGTCTTTTATGCGCATTGGCTTCGAGGCCGCGCGGATCGGCTTGGAGGCACAAGCGGTGATTTCGATGCGCGTTGCGGGAATGATGGGGCTCTGGGATGTCTCCCCGCTCGAATCGCTTCAGATGGTGCAGGAAAAGCCCGTGGCGGTCGCTGCGGCGGCGGAGGCTGCGGCATTCGCGCTTCTGCGGGGGCAAACGGCGGATCGGGCGATTTCGGCGTCGATCACGCAGATCGGAAACCACACCAGCGCCAACATGACGCGATTGTCGCGTCGTGGACCAAGCTGGCTCTGACGGCACTGGCCGGGCAGGGCCGCCACGCTGGCGCGGCGACCCCGTAGTATTCAGGCGGCGTTGTCTTCCTCGACCTCGTCATCGCCTTCTTCGACGCTCGCGGGCGTGACCATTGCCGTCAGGATCGTCGTCATGTCGACCACCCCGATCGGCTTGTTGGCCGCGTCGACAACCGTTGCCGTACGCACCTCGGCATCGGCCATCCGGCGCGCGATCTTTTCGAGCACCGAGCTGGCTTTCACCTTCATCTTCGGCAACTCGCCCTCGGGCAACGGCAAGGCGATGGTTTCGGCGCGGATCACACGGCCACGGTTCACCTCGCGCACGAACTCGGCGATGTATTCATTCGCCGGGCGCAGCACGATTTCCTGCCCCGTGCCGACCTGATTGAGCGCGCCGTCACGCAGGATGGCGATCTTGTCGCCAAGGCGCAGCGCCTCGTCGAGGTCGTGGGTGATGAAGACGATGGTCTTCTTCAGCTCGGCCTGAAGATCCAGAAGCACCTTCTGCATATCCATGCGGATCAGCGGGTCGAGTGCCGAGAACGCTTCGTCCATCAACAGGATGTCCGCATCGTTGGCCAGCGCGCGGGCAAGGCCCACCCGCTGCTGCATCCCGCCCGAGAGCTGGTTCGGATAGTTATCCTCGTAGCCCGCGAGCCCAACGCGCTCGATCCATTTCTTCGCGATCGGTTCCGATTTCGACCGGTCGACCCCTTGGATATCCAGCCCGTAGCAGGTGTTTTCCAGCACGGTCCGGTGCGGCAGAAGCGCGAACTTCTGGAACACCATCGCCGTCTCATGGCGACGGAATTCCCGCAGCTCCTCTTCGTTCATCTTCACCACGTCGCGGCCGTTATAGAGGATCTCCCCGGCCGTGGGCATGATCAGCCCGTTGATGTGGCGGATGAGCGTCGACTTGCCCGAGCCCGACAGACCCATGATCACCGAGATCTTGCCCGGCGGCAGGTCTAGGTTGATGTCTTGCAGGCCCAGAACGTGCTTGTGCTTGTCGTTGAGCTCTTCCTTGCCCATGCCGGCCTGCACCTTCTCCACGTAATCCTTGGGGCGCGCCCCGAAGATCTTGTAGAGATTGCGGATCTCGATGCCCGAGCGGTTGCCGGTATCGGTGTTGGTCGTGGCATCAGTCATGGCCAGCCTCCGAATGTTTCTGCAGCCGCTTGCCGAACGCCTGGCTCGCGCGGTCGAAGATGATCGCGATCGCAACGAGTGCGAAGCCGTTCAGGAAGCCGATGGTGAAGAACTGGTTGTTAATCGCCTGCAGCACGTTTTTACCGAGGCCACCAACGCCGACCATCGAGGCCACGACGACCATCGCCAGCGCCATCATGATGGTCTGGTTGACGCCCGCCATGATCGTCGGCAGCGACAGCGGAAGCTGCACGCCCCAGAGCTTCTGACGGGGATTGGCGCCGAAGGCGTCCGCGGCTTCGATGACTTCCTTGTCCACGAGGCGGATGCCCAGATTGGTCAGGCGAATCATCGGCGGGATCGCGTAGATCACCACGGCGATCACGCCGGGCACCTTACCGATACCGAAGATCACGACGACCGGGATCAGGTAGACGAAGGATGGCATGGTCTGCATGACGTCGAGAACCGGCGTCAGGATTTTCTGCATCCGGTCCGAACGCGCCATCAGGATGCCGATCGGCAGGCCGAGGACGATCGCGATCAGCGTCGCCACCGTGACCATCGCGAGGGTGGTCATCGTGTCCTCCCACAGGCCGAAGATGCCGATGAAGGCAAGGCCCATGGACGAGCCGAGCACGATCTTCGGATTGCGCGAGGCGAACCACACCACGACGAGGATCAGCGCGAAGATGATGAACCACGGCGTGTCCACGAAGGCGTGTTCTAGGGTGTTGAGAAACCATTGAAGCGGCCGGGTGGCCGCGTCGATTTGATCGGAATAAGCGCGAACGATGCCGCGAAACCCGTCGTCGATGCCCATGCGCATGTGACGCAGGGTGGAGTTGGGAAGGGAAGGGAACTCACAGAGCAGTTCCGGCAAGCCCCAGCATGAAGATGCCATCTTGTTATGTCCTCCGGTCGATTATTTGCGCCGGTTAAAAGAAAACGCGCGCGAGGCTCCCCTCACGCGCGCCAAAATCTCGGATCGCCCGCTCAGAGCGCGTCCTCGACCTTCTTGATCACATCGTCGGAAAGCCATGCCTTCCAGACGTCCGGATAGTTCTCGAGGAAGTAGTAAGCGGTGTCCTCGTTGGTGCCTTGGTTGTCGGCCTGCCATGCGAGGAATTCGCCCACGGTCTTGTTCGACCATTCACGCTTGCCGAGGTAGTCCATCGCCACCGCGTTGTTCTCGGCGAATTCCTTGGTCACGACCGTGTACACGTCCGAGGTCGGGTAGGCGTTGGGCTTGGGATCGACGCAATCGGCCTGCGAGTTGCACTTGTCCCAGGCTTCCTTGTCGCCCTCGACGCCGGCGTCGAGCTTGACCATCGGGTATTTGCCGAGGATCGCGGTCGGGGCCCAGTAGTAACCCAGCCAGCCCTTCTTGGACTCGTAGGCATTGGCGATCGAGCCGTCGAGACCCGCAGCCGAACCGGTGTCGACCAGCTTGAAGCCCTTCTCCTCGGCCTTGTGAGCCTTGAAGCGGTTCGCGGTCGAGATCTGGCAGTTCCATCCCGACGGGCAGTTGTAGACGCCACCGATGGACGGCTCTTCGGGATCGGGGAACAGATCGGGATGCGCCAGCGCATCGTCGACCGTCTTGATCTCGGGGTGCTCGTCGGCGACGTATTTCGGGATCCACCAGCCTTCTTCGCCGCCATCCTTGAGGATTTCGGCAGCGATCACGAGGCGGTCTTCGCTGACGGCCTTGTCGAGCGCGACTTTCACCGCGTTCACCCAAAGCTCGGGTGCGATGTCGGGCTCACCCTTCTCGTTCATCGAGGTAAAGGTGGGCATCGTGTCGCCGGTCACCAGCGTCACGTCACAGCCGTAGCCGTTTTCGAGAATGATCTTGTCGACCCAAGCAGCGACCCCGGCCGAAGCCCAGTTCATTTCGGCTTCGGTAACGGAACCACATTCGCCGTCTGCGGCGAAAGCAGGCGCCGAGAAGGTCGCCAGCGGCAGCGCCGTCAGTAACGCGGCAAGCGCTTTCTTGTTCATCCAGGTCCTCCTGTTGCGGCAGCTTTGATTGATGCGATCCGCGCGGGCTGCCGCCGCGATATCGGTCGCGATAAGTCCCGGTTTTTCCCCAGGTTGGAATCTTCGCACAGTCACGCTCACGCGATAATGGTCGCAAGACTTGCCAAATTCCGACACTCTATGTCGTAAATAACCAAGTCCCGAGGCGCAACCTTTTCACGGACCTTTCCACCTCCCTGCGGCGTTACAGCCGCGACGAAGAGGTGACATGATGACTGCCGAGCCGAAGGATTCCGTCAAACCGGAGAATGATACGGGGCCTGATAGCCTCGTGGATCGAGACGCGAAATCCGCGCTCCAGTCCGGGATGAATGGCGAAAAAGGCGATGAAAAATTGACGAATGGCACCCCGCCGGAGCCAAGCGTCGCATTGCGCCGGCAGGCGGTCGCGCTGATCGCGAACCCCTCTTCGGGCGGCAACGCGAAAGATGAAGAGGCGATCCGCCGCGCGATGGACGCGCTTGGTGACGGTGCGTCGCTTTACCGGTGGTCCCCGGAAAGCGACATTGTGGCGACCGTCCGCAAGGCGCTCGACGACGGTGCGGAGATGATCGTCGCGGCGGGGGGAGACGGCACTGCAATGGCCGTCGCGGGCGCGCTGGTGGGGCAGGAGGTGCCGATGGCGGTGCTGCCGCTCGGCACGTTCAACTTCTTTGCGCGCGGGCTGCGCCTCTCCGAGGATGCGGAGGAGGCGGCGTGGGCGATCCGCGAGGGCAGCGCCCATCCGATCCGGGTCGGCGAGGTGAACGGGCGGGTGTTTCTGAACAACGCGTCGCTCGGTATCTACCCGTCGATCCTCAAGGCGCGCGAAGACATCTACGCCCGTTGGGGCCGTCGCCGGATCGTGGCGCATTGGTCGGTCTTCAAGACCTTCCTGCGCTTCCAGCGCCCGATGCGGTTGAAGCTCACGGCGGACGGGGAAACCAGAAGCCGCCGCACCGCGCTCGTCTTCATCGCGCGCTCGGCCTATCAGCTCGATTTCTTCGGGCTCGATGGGGCGACGGTCATCAGCGACGACGCCTTCGCAGTGCTGGTGGCGAAGGCGCAGAGCCGCCGCGACCTCTTCCGCCTGTCGTCGCGGCTGGTGCGCCGCAAGACCAAACGGGGCGAGGATTACGAATTGATCCGTGCGAAATCCTTCGAGATCGAAACCGCCCGCGGGCGCGGATTGCTGGCCTTCGACGGTGAGAAGTGCCGCGAAGAAAGCCCCTACCGCTTCAAGATGTCCGACGCGCCGCTATGGATCGTGCTGCCAGCCGAGGACACGGACACCGAGACCCAAGACGCGACCGCATGACCCGTATCGTTCACCTTTCCGATTTGCATTTCGGGCGCAGCCTGCCCGAGCTCGAGACGCCGCTCCTGACGGCGGTGAACCGGCTCGCACCGGATCTGACGGTGATTTCCGGGGACTTCACGCAGCGCGCCCGACGCGGCCAGTTCGCGCAGGCGCGGTGCTTCGTGGAGCAGATCGAAAGCGAGACGCTTTCGGTGCCCGGCAATCACGACACGCCGCTCGACAACCTCTTCCTGCGGATGCTCAAGCCCTTCGGGCGCTACAAATCCGCGATCAATCATAATCTGGAGCCGATCTTCGAGACCGATCGCGTGAAGGCGGTCGGTGTGAATACCGTGAACCGCTTCGCCTGGCAGCGCGGCAAGGTGCCCGAGCGGACGATCTCTCGGCTGTGTCGGGAGTTCGGCGAGGCGGGAGAGAGGCTGCGAATCGCGGTGATGCACCATCCGCTCGAACATGGGCCCGAGGTCGACAAGGCGCTCATGGACGGGGCAGGGGATGCGCTGGAGGGCATGTCGGACTGCGGCGCGGATCTCGTGCTGTCGGGGCATCTGCACAGCGGATCGGTGGCACCCTTCTCGGCGGTCCCGGGCATCCTGTTCGTGCAGGCGGGGACGGGTCTGTCCTCGCGCCTGCGCGGCGAGCCCAATACGTTCAATGTGATTGAAGGGGGGCGCGACGCTCTGTCGATCACGCTTTACGGGGCGCGCGACATGAGCTTCGAGCCGATCGGGGCCGACGAATTCACGCGGGGCCCCGATGGGGCGTGGGTCAAAGCCTGATCGGTTTGGGGCCGATCAGTTCGGCTTGCCCGAGATGTCGCCCCAATCCAGAACCGGCGCCGCGTCGATATCATGTGCGTCGAGCATCGAGGCCACGCGCTCGAGCGAGGCGATGATCTGCGCCTGTTCCCAGTCTTCCAGCGCCTCGAAGCGGCGCACGAAGATCTGTTGCAGCGCGTCGGGGGCTTCGTCGATGGCGCTCGCGCCAAGTTTGGTAATCACGATATCGGTCTGACGGCGGTCGCGCTCGGATCGCTGACGGGTCACCATGCCCTTGCGTTCGAGCTTGTCGATCAGCGCCGTCATCGTCGCCTGACTCACGCCCATGCGCTGGGCGATCGCCTTCGGCGTGGACCAACCTTTTTCGGAAATCACCTGCAGCACGCGGAACTGCGCAGGCGTCAGCCCGGCAGCCTTGGCCAGGTCGCGGCCGAACATTTCGGTCGCGCGCAGGATTCTACGCAAAGCGATCAGGCTCGTATCGACACGCTCCATCAGGCGGCGGGCCCCTTTTTTATCAAGACGGCCCAGTATCGCAGAGAGTTCCGTGCTCTGCAATTGCTTGGCTTTGCTAAGCTTATCGTGTTTGTTTTTACTCATTTGCTTCGTCATACTAACGGTATTTAGGGCTTATAGGCAAGAATATAAGGCTATAAGCGGAACTTTTCCGGGTTCCGTTAGTTAGGTGGTTGAAATTTTCGACCACATGAACTACTTAGGCTACCGAAGCAAACGAGAGGAAAGAGCCGTGCCGCAAGTCGAGTCGATCAAGAAGGGTTCTAAACTGGTCTTCCGTAAGCCGGAGTCCGAAGACGGCAGCGAAATCTGGAAGCTGATCCGTCGCTGCAAGCCGCTTGATGAAAATTCGATGTATTGCAACCTTCTGCAGTGCGATCACTTCGGGGACACCTGTGTCCTCGTGGAGCGCGAAGGCGAAGTCGTCGGCTGGATTTCGGGCTACATCGCCCCGTCCGAGCCGGACACGTTCTTCGTGTGGCAAGTGGCTGTTTCCCCCGACGCACGCGGTCTTGGCCTTGGTAAGCGCATGCTGCGCCACCTCATCCAGCGCGACGTCGCCGAAGACTGCACCAAGTTGAAGACGACCATCACCGAAAGCAACGAAGCGAGCTGGGCGCTCTTCCGCTCCTTCGCGCGTTCGATCGGCGGCGAGCTGACCGATGAGGCGCACTTCCACGAAGAAGACCATTTCGATGGCCATGCCTCGACCGAGCATATGGTCACCATCACCTTCCCCGAGGAGGCGCGTGCCGCCGCCTGATCTCAGGCGCGCGTCCCCCTCCTCATTCCCCCCAATTCTATGGAGTCCCCCATGACCGTTCATTCGACGGATAAGACGATCTTTACCCAACGCGAATCTGAGGCCCGCTCCTATTGCCGTGGCTTCGATACCGTTTTCACCAGCGCGCAAGGCTCGGAACTGACCGACGCCGAGGGCAACACCTATATCGACTTCCTCGCCGGTTGCTCGTCGCTGAACTACGGCCATAACGACCCGGACATGAAGCAGGCGCTGATCGAGCACCTGACCGAGAACAAGATGGGTCACGCGCTCGACCTGCACACCGACAGCAAGGGCAAGTTCCTGAGCGCTTTCGAGGAGCACATCCTCGCGCCGCGCGGCATGGACCATAAGCTGATGTTCATCGGCCCGACCGGTGCGAATGCCGTCGAAGCCGCGATGAAGATCGCGCGCAAGGCGACCGGCCGCACCAATATCATCGCCTTCACCAACGGCTTCCATGGCGTGACCATGGGTGCGCTGGCGGCGACCGGTAACGGCTATCACCGCGGTGGCGCCGGCATGGACACGCATGGCGTGACCCGCATGCCCTATGACGCCTATGCCGATGGTGTCGATTCGGTCGCGCTGCTCGACCAGATGCTCTCGGACGCCTCGGGCGGTATCGACGCCCCGGCGGCGATCATGCTGGAGACGGTTCAGGGCGAGGGCGGTCTCAACGCCGCAAGCCCGGAATTCGTGAAAGGCGTCGAGCAAGTCGCCCGCAAGCACGGTGCGCTGTTCATCATCGACGACATTCAGGCAGGCTGCGGCCGCACCGGTACCTTCTTCTCCTTCGAGGAGATGGACGTGATGCCGGACGTCGTGACCCAGGCGAAGTCGATCTCGGGCTTCGGCATGCCGATGGCGCTGGTTCTGGTGCGTCCCGACTACGACGTGTTCGGCCCGGCTGAGCATAACGGCACCTTCCGCGGCAACACCCATGCCTTCGTGACCGCCACCGTGGCGATCGAGAAGTTCTGGGCCGACGACAAGTTCCAGAAGGAACTGGCCGTGAAATCCGACGTCCTGCGTGAAGGTCTGGCCGCTGTGGCCGATCTCGTGCCGGGTGCCTTCCTCAAGGGCCGTGGTCTGATGCAGGGTGTCGATGTCGGCACCGGCGAGCTCGCCTCGGCGATCTGCGGTCGCTGCTTCGAAAAAGGTCTCGTGATCGAGACTTCGGGCAATGACGACCAGGTCGTGAAGGTCCTCGCACCGCTGACCACGCCGATGGAACAATTCCGCAAGGGTCTGGAGATCCTGCGCGAAGCCGCCACCGAGGTGACCGGCGAGCGCACGGACATTGCGGCGGAGTAATCCGCCGCTGCCTCCCCCAGCGACCAAGAAATTAAGATACGGAGACACGACAATGATCGTTCGCGACTTCAACGAATTGAAAAACACCGACCGTGCCGTGGCGGATGCCGACTGGACGAGCGTGCGCATGCTGCTCGCCGACGACAAGATGGGCTTCAGCTTCCACATCACCACGCTGAAGGCCGGCTCGGACCACACGTTCCACTACAAGCACCATTTCGAGAGCGTCTACTGCATCTCGGGCAACGGCCACATCACCGAGCTCGACAACGGCACGCGCCACGAAATCAAACCGGGTGTCATGTATGCGCTGAACCTGCATGACCATCACCGCCTCGTCGCGGGTGACGAAGACCTCGTCATGGCCTGCTGCTTCAACCCGCCGGTGACCGGCAACGAAGTTCACCGTGAGGACGGCTCGTATGCGCCGGCCGAAGAACTGGAAAATTCGTAAGGGGGCCAAATTGACCCACCAGAATCACACAGTCGAAAAGATCGGCGGCACCTCGATGAGCCGCGTGAACGAGCTGCTCGACACGCTGTTCATCGGAGACCGCAAGGGCGCCGATCTTTACAACCGCATTTTCGTCGTCTCGGCGTTTGGTGGCATCACCAATCTGCTGCTCGAACATAAGAAGTCGGGCGAGGCGGGCGTCTATGCGCAATTCGCCAAGGCCGATAGCGAACATGGCTGGCACGAGGCGCTGAGCCGCGTCTCCTCGGCGATGGTCGAAGCCCATGAGAGCGTGCTGACGCATCCGGGCGACATCTCGCAGGCCACCGAATTCGTGCGCGAGCGTATCGAAGGCGCGCGCAACTGCCTGATCGACCTGCAGCGCCTGTGCTCCTACGGGCACTTCCGCCTCTCGCAGCACATGCTGCAGATCCGCGAGCTGCTGTCGGGTCTGGGCGAGGCGCATTCCGCTTTCGTCACTACGCTCCTGCTGCAGCGCAACGGCGTGAACGCACGTCTCGTCGACCTGTCCGGTTGGCGCGATGAAACCGATCACGACCTTGAAGGCCGGATCATGGGGGCGATGAAAGATGTCGATCCCGCGACCGAGATGCCGATCGTGACGGGCTATGCGCAATGCGCCGAAGGCCTGATGCGGGAATTCGACCGTGGCTATTCCGAGGTGACCTTCTCGATGCTCGCAGCCCTCACCGGCGCGCGCGAGGCGATCATCCATAAGGAATTCCACCTGTCCTCGGCCGACCCGAAGCTGGTGGGCGAAGGCAAGGTGCGCAAGCTGGGTCACACGAACTATGACGTGGCCGACCAGATGTCGAACATGGGCATGGAGGCGATCCACCCGAAAGCCGCCAAGACCCTGCGCCAGGCGGATGTTCCGCTGCGCGTCACCAACGCGTTCGACCCGAGCGATCCGGGCACGCTCATCGACGACAAGCCCGCCAAGGAAGCGGCGGTCGAGATGGTGACCGGGCTCGATATCATCGCGCTGGAAGTGTTCGAACAGGACATGGTCGGCGTGAAGGGTTACGACGCCAAGATCCTAGAAGTGCTGACGCGTCATGGCGTGCGCATCGTGTCGAAAGCGTCGAACGCGAACACGATCACCCACTATGTCGACGCGCCGATCGAAGTGCTCCAGAAGGTCGAGAAAGACCTCTGCGAGATCTACCCTTCGGCGGAAATCTCGGCGCGCATGCTGTCGATGGCTTCGGTCATCGGGCGTGACCTGAAAGGCCTCTCGGTTCTGACCCGGGGTCTGCAGGCGATCGCGAAAGCGGGTATGGAAAGCCTCGGTGCGACTCAGGGGCCGCGCAATGTCGATGTGCAATACGTGCTCGAACGCGGCGACCTGAAGCCGGTCATCAAGGCGCTTCACGAAGAGTTCATTCCGGCGAGTGTGGATCTGAAGCAAGCGGCCTGACGGCGCAAAGTCCAAGTAGTGTTGAAAGCCCGTGCGGAACCCCGCGCGGGCTTATTTCATTGGTTCTGCGACATGCCGCCACAGTGCGACAAGGTGAACCACGGAGCCAAGGTTGCCGTAACCACTCAGTAGTCTAGCTCGCCCTTGAACCCAGCAGAAACGCGGACTGAAATGAGTATATTCGACATACCGACACTCGACCTGGCGCGGGCGCAATTCGCCTTCGTCGTTTCGGCGCATATCGTTTTCCCGGCCTTTTCCATCGGTACGGCGAGCTACCTGATGGTGCTCGAAGCGCTGAGGATGATCACCGGCAAGGACGTCTACCTCAGAATTTTCGAGTTCTGGAAACACATCTTCGCGGTGGTCTTCGGGATGGGCGTCGTCTCGGGCGTCGTGATGTCTTACGAGTTCGGCCTGAACTTCGCGCATTTCTCCGACAAGGCGGGACCGGTGATCGGGCCGCTGATGGGCTACGAGGTGATGACGGCCTTCTTCCTCGAGGCCGGTTTCCTCGGGATCATGCTCTTCGGGCGCAACCGGGTGAACAAGTGGATCTACATGTTCGCCGTGACGATGGTGGCCTTCGGCACGTTGCTCTCGGCCTTCTGGATCCTCTCGGTCAACAGCTGGATGCAGACGCCCGCGGGCTTTGCGATGAACGACGTCGGCCAGTTCATCCCGAAGGACTGGTGGGAGGTGATCTTTAACCCGTCGCTGCCCTATCGCTTCGTGCATATGGTGCTGGCGGCCTACCTGACCACGGCGCTCGTCGTGGCCGGGGTCGGGGCTTGGCACCACATCAAGGGCACGGCGGATGACGCGGTGCGCACGATGTTCCGCATGGCGGTGGCGATGATCCTCGTGACCGCGCCGATCCAGATTTTCGCAGGCGACCAGCACGGGCTCAACACGCTCGAACACCAGCCCGCCAAGATCGCGGCGATGGAAGGGCATTGGGAAACCAGCAAGGGCGCGGGCCTGATCCTGTTCGGCATTCCGAACCCGAGCCAGGAGCGCACCGATTACAAGATCGAGGTGCCCTATGCCTCGTCGCTGATCCTGACGCATTCGCTCGACGGCGAAGTGCCCGGCCTCGGGGACTTCCCGCCGGATGAACGCCCGCCGATGACGATCGTCTTCTTCACCTTCCGCATCATGGTGGGGCTCGGCTTCGCCTTCGCGGCGATCGGGCTTTGGGGCGGCTGGCTGATGTGGCGCAAGCGCCTGCACGAGCCGGGGCTGTTCCACAAAGTGGCGCTGGTCTTCGCGCCCGGCGGGTTCCTCGCGATCATCATGGGCTGGTTCACCACCGAATTCGGCCGCCAGCCCTATACGGTCTACGGTCACTTCACGACCGCGGAATCGGTGTCGAACCTCAGCCACGGCGCGGCTTGGGCCGCTCTGATCGGCTTCGTGCTGGTCTACGCGTTCCTGTTCGGCTCGGGGATCTTCTACCTCGGTCGTCTGATGAAGCGCGGCCCCGAAGGCGCCGAGCCTGTCGAGAATACGCCCCAGCGCGCCGGCGGCGTGGCGGGTGCGATGCTCGCCAACGATGTCACCACCGAGAAAGAGGAGGCCCACGCATGAGCGGCTTCGCCCACTACCTGCCCGACATCTGGGCCGCAATCATCGCCTTCGCGATCCTGACCTATGTCGTGCTCGACGGGTTCGACCTTGGCATCGGCATCCTCTTTCCCTTCCTCGGCTCCGAGGAGAACCGCACCCGCGCGATGAATTCGGTCGCGCCGGTCTGGGACGGCAACGAGACATGGCTGGTGATGGGGGGCGGCGGTCTGCTCGCCGTCTTCCCGCTGGCTTACGGGATCATCCTCAACGCGCTTTATGTGCCGATCATCATCATGCTGCTCTCGCTCGCCTTTCGAGGCGTGGCCTTCGAGTTTCGCGGCAAGACCCGCCGCTGGCAGAAGCTCTGGGACAAGGCGTTCTTCGGCGGCTCGCTGATCGCGACGCTGGCGCAGGGCGCGATCCTCGGCGGGCTGCTGCGCGGCCCCGAAGTGACCGGCCGCACCTTCACCGGCGGCCCGTTCGACTGGGTCAGCTGGTTCTCGCTCGGCACCGCGCTGGCGCTGGTCGCGGGCTATGTGATGCTGGGTTCGGCCTGGCTCGTCATCAAGACCTCGCACGGGCTTTACGATCTGGCGCGGCGCGTCGGGCAGGTGTCTCTGATCGCGACGCTTGGCTTCATCGGCCTCGCCTCACTGGCGACGCCGTTCCTGCATCCCGAATACTACAATCGTTGGTTCGCTTGGCCCGGGATCATCCTGAGCGCAGTGGTGCCGCTGTTGCTGCTCGCGGCGGCGTTCGGCTACTGGAAATGCATTCGCTCGGATCGCGGCGTGATGGCCTATCTGTCCGGCATCGCGATCTTCGTCCTGTGTTTCGCGGGGCTCGGCCTGTCGATCTTCCCCTATATCGTGCCCGCCTCGATCACGATCCGCGAGGCGTCCACCACGGCGATGTCGCAGGGCTTCATTCTGGTCGGTGCGGCAATCTTCCTACCGATCATTCTCGCCTATACCGCCTATGCCTATTGGGTGTTCCGCGGCAAGACATCGGAGCATGAGCATCACTACTGAGTGAGACTACGGGACGGCCGGAACCGACCGGGCGCAGGCAGGGTTGGAACGATGTGACCCACATCCCGCGCATCATATGCAGAGCCTTTCCCTCTGCGGCCTTCAGCCGGTCGGCTGGCCTGCGCGCGCCCCTCGGGGCGCGCGCAATTTCATATGCGCGGCTCGACGCCGGAGGAGCGACGCGCCATGTCTGACAAGCTTGATAAACTACCCGAAGAGAGCGGCCCCTCCGGTGGTTGGGGCTCGATGCGGGGGATTGCCCGGGTCTTCGGCGAGTCCTGGCCCTCGCCCGATGTGCTTCGCGAGCTGGAGCGTCAGAACAAACCGGGCGGTCTCATGTGCTCGTCCTGCGCCTTCCCGAAACCCGCCAATTACCACCCGTTCGAATTTTGCGAGAACGGGGCGAAGGCGACGCTGTGGGAGATGACCAAGTCGCGCCACACGCCGGAATTCTGGGACGACCACACAGTTGCAGAGCTCAAGGACTGGTCCGATCACGAGCTGGAAAAGACCGGCCGCCTGACCGCGCCGATGCGCTATGACCGCGCCACCGACCGCTATGTCGAGGTCAGCTGGGACGAGGCCTTTTCCGAGATCGGGTCGATCCTGAAAGACCTGCCGAAGCAGGAGGTGGTGTTCTATTCCTCGGGCCATGCCGGGCTGGAGGCCAGCTATCTTTGGGCGCTGATGGCGCGCGCCTATGGCAACAACAACCTGCCGCAAAGCTCGAACATGTGTCACGAGACGACCTCGGTCGGCCTGAAGAAGGTGATCGGCTCGTCGGTGGGCACCGTGCTTTGGGAAGACCTCGAGGAGACCGATTGCTTCTTCTTCTTCGGCCAGAACCCCGGTACCAACTCGCCGCGCTTCCTGCATCCGCTGAAGGCGGCGAAGGATCGCGGTGCGAAGATCGTCACCTTCAACCCGGTGAAAGAGCAGGGCCTCGTCAGCTTCGTCGATCCGCAGAACCTCTACGATATGGCGACGGGCCGCGAAACCAAGATCTCCGACCAGTATCACCAGCTCAAAGCGGGCTCGGACATCGCGGCGCTGACCGGGCTGTGCAAGGCGGTGATCGAAGAGGATGAGAAGGCCCAGGAGCAGGGCCGCGCCGCGATCATTGACTGGGATTTTCTGAAAGAACACGCGGTCAATTATGACGGGTTCCTGACCTTCTGCCGCACGACACCGTGGGACAAGATCACCGAGGAATGCGGGCTGTCCGAGGCCGAACTGCGTCAGGCGGCAGATGTCTATATCCACGCCAAGAAGGTCATCGGCGTCTATGGGATGGGGCTGACCCAGCACGCCCATGGCGCGACCAATATCGGGATGCTGGTGAACTTCCTCGCGCTGCGCGGCAATATCGGGCGCAAGGGCGCGGGCTGTTGCCCGGTGCGCGGGCACTCGAACGTGCAGGGCCAGCGCACGGTGGGCATCGCCGAGAAGGCCAAGCTGATCCCGATGGATCGCTTGCGCGCGCTTTACGGCTTCGAGCCGCCGGAGGAAGGCGGCTATCACATCGTCGACGCGGCGCAGGCGATGATGGAGGGCAAGGTTTCGGCCATGTTCTCGCTCGGCGGCAACCTCGTGCGCGCACTGCCCGACAGCGAGCGGATCGAAGAGGCTTGGCCGAAGCAGAAGCTGACGGTGATGATCTCGACCAAGCTCAACCGCTCGCATCTCTATCCGGGCGAGGTGGCCTATATCCTGCCGTGTCTCAGCCGGTCCGAGAAGGACGAGCAGGAGAGCGGCAACCAATATGTCTCGGTCGAGGACAGCTTCTCGAAAATACACGGCTCGCTCGGCAAAAGCACGCCCGCCTCGGACAAGCTGAAATCCGAACTGGCCATCACCTGCGGCATTGCGAAAGCCGCCTGCGCGCCGAACCCGAAGCTGCAATGGGACGAATGGGTGAAGGATTATTCCGTCGTCCGCGATCTGATCGAGGCGACCTACCCGGACGACTTCCGCGGCTTCAACGCGCGGATGAACGAGCCGGGCGGCTTCTGGCGCGGCAACCCGGCGCATGATCGCATATGGAAGACGGAAAGCGGCAAGCTGGAATTCACCACACCGTCGAAGCTCAACGCGCTTGGCTTCGAGGACAAGCCGGGGCGTTTCCGGATGATCACCATGCGCTCGAACGACCAGTTCAACACCACGATCTACGGCTATTCGGACCGGTTCCGCGGCATCGAAGGGACGCGCGACGTGCTGCTGATGAACAAGATCGACATGGCCGATCTGGGGCTCGCGCATGGTGATCCGGTCGTGGTCCATGGCGACATGGAGGACGGCGTCGCGCGTCGCAAGACCGGGCTGAGCGTCATCACCTTCGAGCTGCCGCGCGGCACGGTCGGGGGCTATTACCCCGAATGCAACGTGCTTGTGCCGGTGGGCCTCAATGACGAGCTGTCGAAGACGCCCGGCTCGAAGGGCGTCCCGGTGCGCATCGAGAAGGCCTAAGCGGGAACGGCGGCGGGACGGCGGCTATCGAGCCACGCGATGGCGAGGAACACGAGCCCCGCCGCCGCCAGCCCCGCGCCGACATAGCCGGTAGCCGTCCAGCCATAGCCGTTCGCAAGCGCGATCCCGGCAAGGAACGGCCCGATCGCATTGGCGAGGTTGAAGGCTGCGTGATTGAGGGCAGCGGCGAGCGTCTGGGCCTCGCCCGCGACCTCCATCAGCCGCATCTGCATCGGGATCACCATCCCGGCGGTCGACCCCAGTGCGATCATCGCCACCGACATCGCGACCCAGTTGCCGATGGTGAAGGTGTAGAGGATCGACATCACGATCATCCCGCAAAGCAGGATCACGCCCGCGCCGAAGCGCGACCAGTCAGACAGCTGGCCCGAGATCCAGTTGCCCAGAGTGCCGCCCACGCCGAAGGCCGAAAGCGCCACGGGGATCGTCCAGGCGGGGCCCGCCTGCGTGTCGATCATCGCCGCCGACAGGTAGGAATAGACCGCGAAGATGCCGCCGAAGCCGATGGAGCCCACCAGCAGCGTCAGCCAGACCGAGCGATTGGCGAGCGCGCCCAGCTCACGCATCGGGCTGGCATTCGGGTCGCGCGGCGTCGCGGGGGCGACCCGCAAAATCATCAGGGCGGAGGCCGCGCAGATCACCGCGACGATGGCGAAGCCCCAGCGCCAGCCGAAGTTCTGCCCGATCGCACCCGCCAGCGGCACGCCCACGATATTCGCGATCGTCAGCCCCGAGATCACCATCGCGATGCCCTGAGCGCGTTTGCCTACGGGCATCAGATCGGCGGCTAACAGCATCGCCATCCCGAAATAGGCGCCATGCGGCAGGCCCGAGGCGAAGCGCGCCGCCATGAAGGCATCCATATTCGGTGCGAACCCGGCCAGCAGGTTCGCCACCGCATAGAACCCCATCAACCCGATCAGGAATTGCTTGCGCGGGATTTTCGCGCCGATCACCGCCAGAAGCGGTGCGCCGATCACGACGCCAAGCGCATAGGCCGAGATAGCATGACCCGCCCGCGCCTCGGTGATCCCGAAATCGGCCGCGTAATAGGGCAGCAGCCCCATGGACGCGAACTCGATCACGCCGATACCGAAAGTGCCAAGGGCCAGCGACAGGATCACGGCCCGCGCGTGGCGGGGTTCGAGCGTCATGGGTAGTCTCCGAAAATAGGTGTAGCGCCGGGTATCAGCCCCGTGACTTAGGCGATCGCTGCGCTGCGGCAAGGGGGCGGCCGGGTTATTTCCCGTAATAGTCGCGGAACCACGCCACGAATTTCGCGATCCCCTCGCGCACATCGGTCTGCGGACGGTATCCGGTGAGGGATTGCAGTAGCGAGGCATCGGCCCAGGTCGCGGGCACGTCGCCTTTCTGCATCTCCATGTAATTGCGCTGCGCGGGGCGGCCCAGCTCGGCCTCCAGCGCATCGACGAAATCCAGAAGCTGCACCTTGTCGGAATTGCCGATATTGACGATCCGGTAGGGGGCCACGGGCGAGAGGCTGTCGCCCTCGGCGATCTCGTCGCGCGACGCGGGGCGCTCGGGCACCGCGTCGATCAGCAGGCGGATGCCACGCACGAGGTCTTCGACATAGGTGAAGTCGCGATACATCTCGCCGTGATTGTAGATGTCGATCGGGCGGTCGTTCAGGATCGCATCGGTGAACTTGAACAGCGCCATGTCGGGGCGGCCCCACGGCCCGTAGACCGTGAAGAAGCGGAACATGGTCGTCGGCAGGTTCCACAGATGAGCATAGGAATGGCCCATCGACTCGGTCGCCTTCTTTGTCGCGGCGTAGATCGTCAACTGCGTGTCGGCCTTGTCGGTCTCGGCATAGGGCATGTCCTCGTTCGCGCCGTAGACGGAGGAGGTCGAAGCCATCAGCAAGTGCTGCACCTCGTGGCGGCGCGCGGCCTCCATCACGTTGAAGGTGCCGACGATATTGGCGTCGATATAGGCGCGGGGCTGTTCGAGGCTGTAGCGCACGCCCGCCTGCGCTGCGAGATGGACGATGATCTCGGGTTTGAACTCATCCGCCATCGCGTCGAAGGTTTCGAGATCTTCGAGCATCCCCTCGGTCGCGGAGAAATTCGGGTTCTGCAGCAGCATCGCATGGCGGCGCTGTTTCAGGGCGACATCGTAATAGTCGGTCATCCCGTCATAGCCATGCACCCGATAGCCCTCGTCGAGCAGCAGCTTCGCCAGATGGTAGCCGATGAAGCCTGCGGTGCCGGTGATCAGGATGCGCGTCATGAAAGTCCCTCGCCAATGCTGTCTGTGCAGTAGCGAGCGGGGGGCGGGAAGGTCAAGCGCCGCGCGGGATAAGAGGCGGCCCCGGTCGTGCCGACAGCTTCGTCTGTTCGGGCTCGCCGACCGGCGCGTTGGCGTCTCGATAGACCACCGGCTGGCTCATCGCGGCATCGTGATAGGGTGTCGGGAGATCGGAGGCGCGATACCACGCCTGAGGCGCGTGACCTTCGGGCGACCGGCCCGGTGGGGCAGGGTGCGCGCTGGCCGCGACACCGCCCCGATTGCGCGAAAACGCGGGAGTTGCGTGCGCGGGGCAAACGCACTATACGCCCCCGGTGGCCCGATGGCCGCATCAGAATCAACATGAAAAGCCGTGTCCCTTCCGCACTCGCTTCGGGAAGGTGTTCCGGCAAGGAGAAGCGATATGAAACTCAATGAACTGCGCGACAACGACGGCGCGGCCCAGAAGAAAAAACGCGTCGCCCGCGGTCCCGGCTCGGGCAAAGGCAAGATGGCTGGCCGTGGTATCAAAGGTCAGAAGTCGCGTTCGGGTGTGGCCCTGAACGGTTACGAAGGCGGCCAGATGCCGCTCTATCGTCGTCTGCCGAAGCGTGGCTTCACCAAGCCGAACGCGAAGAAGTTCAACGTCGTGAACCTTGGCCAGATCGAGAAATTCATCGAGGCCGGCAAGCTCGACGCGAAGTCGGACATCACCGAAGACGCGCTGGTCGCGGCCGGTATCGTGCGCCGCAAGCTCGATGGCGTGCGTGTTCTCGCCAAGGGCGACATCAAGTCGAAAGTGGCTCTGAAGGTCACCGGCGCTTCGAAATCGGCCGTTGAGGCTGTCGAGAAGGCTGGCGGCTCGGTCACGGTGGCGCAGGCCGCTGAATAAGCTGTTGTGAGCGGGCTCCGGCCCGATTACATAGGCGAAGGTTTTCTAGGCGCCGCCGACCGGGAACCGGTTGGGCGGCGCTTTACATGAAAGAGACGAGCATATGGCATCTGCTGCAGAGCAAATGGCGGCGAACCTCAGCTGGGACGCCCTGGGCAAAGCCACCGAGCTGCGCCAGCGCATCTTCTTCACCATTGGTTTGCTGATCATCTACCGCCTCGGGACCTATATTCCGGTTCCGGGCATCGACGCGCAGGCACTGCGCGAATTCATGCAAAGCGCGGGCTCTGGCCTCGGCGGCGTGTTGTCGATGTTCACGGGCGGCGCGCTCGGCCGGATGGGCGTCTTCGCGCTCGGCATCATGCCCTACATCTCGGCCTCGATCATCATCCAGCTTCTGACCGCTCTGGTGCCCGCACTCGAGCAGATGAAGAAGGAAGGCGAGCAGGGTCGCAAGAAGATCAACCAGATCACGCGCTATGCGACCGTTGCTCTGGCGACCTTCCAGGCATGGGGTCTGGCCGTCTCGCTCGAAAAGGGCGATCTGGCGCATGATCCGGGCCTGTTCTTCGTCGCTGCCGTGGTCATCACGCTCGTCGGCGGCACCATGTTCCTGATGTGGCTGGGTGAGCAGATCACCGCACGCGGCATCGGCAACGGCATCTCGCTCATCATCTTCGTCGGTATCGTCGCGGAAATCCCGGCGGCTCTGGCGCGCTTCCTCGAGCAGGGCCGCGCCGGTGCGATCTCCACTCCGGTGATCCTCGGGGTGATCCTGATGATCGCGATCGTGATTACCTTCGTGGTCTTCATGGAACGCGCGCTGCGCAAGATCCATATCCAGTATCCGCGCCGTCAGGTGGGGATGAAGGTCTATGACGGCGGCTCCAGCCACCTGCCGATCAAGGTGAACCCGGCGGGCGTCATCCCGGCGATCTTCGCCTCGTCGCTGCTGCTGCTGCCGACCACCATCGCGACCTTCTCGGGCCAGAACACCGGCCCGGTGATGTCGACGATCCTCGCCTATTTCGGGCCGGGTCAGCCGCTCTACCTGCTTTTCTACGTCGCGATGATCGTGTTCTTCGCCTACTTCTACACCGCGAACGTGTCGTTCAAATCGGACGAGGTCGCGGATAACCTGAAGAGCCAAGGCGGCTTCGTGCCCGGCATCCGTCCCGGCAAGAAGACCGAGGAATATCTCGACTACGTCGTCAGCCGCATTCTCGTGATCGGTTCCGCCTATCTCGCCGCAGTCTGCCTTCTGCCCGAGATCCTGCGTTCGCAGCTGTCCATCCCGTTCTACTTCGGCGGCACCTCGGTTCTGATCGTGGTCACCGTGTCGATGGACACCATCAACCAAATTCAGTCGCATCTTCTGGCCCACCAATACGAGGGTCTGATCGAGCGCTCGCAACTTCGCGGCCGTTCGGGCAAGAAGAAGAAGGGGCCGCGCAAGCCGCCCGCGCGCCGCTAAATCCGCCAAGCGTTTTCAGGGGGAGCCGACATGGCAAATATCATTCTTCTCGGCCCGCCCGGCGCGGGCAAGGGCACCCAGGCCCGCCGTCTCGTCGAAGAGCGCGGCATGGTCCAACTCTCCACCGGCGACATGCTGCGTGAAGCGAAGGACTCGGGCACCGAGATGGGCAATCTCGTTGCCGATGTCATGGCCAAGGGCCAGCTCGTGACCGACGAGATCGTCATCGGTCTGATCGAGGAAAAGCTCGCCGCGGGTGGCGAGGGCTTCATCTTCGACGGCTTCCCGCGCACGCTGGGACAGGCCGACGCTCTGGGCAAGCTGCTTGCCAAGATGGGCACCAAGCTCGACGCGGTGATCGAGATGCAGGTGGATGACGAAGCGCTCGTCGCCCGCATCACCGGTCGCTCGACCTGCGGCGGCTGCGGCGAGGTCTATCACGACCAGACCAAGCCCTGGCCCGCAGACGGCAAATGCGAAAAGTGCGGCAGCACCGACGTGAAGCGCCGCGCGGATGACAACGAAGACAGCCTGCGCACCCGGTTGATGGAGTATTACAAGAAGACCTCTCCGCTGATCGGCTACTACTACCACGCCGGCGATCTGTTCACGATCGAGGGGCTGGCCGAAATCGAGACCGTGGCGACGTCGATCGCACGAATTCTCGATCAGCAAGAGTAGTCGTAAATGAAGCCTTGACCCGGAGGGCGTTTGCCTCTAGGTCACGGCGTCTCCGACGGGAATCGTTTCCGAGAAGGGAAGATTCTCGAGGGAGTTGATCGTGGGGTCCGAAGCGGCAGTTTCGGGCCTCGTGTTGTGAAAAAAGGGCCTGGGGTTACGGGCTCGCAACGAAAGGATACACGCTTTGGCTCGTATTGCTGGCGTCAACATTCCGACCGGGAAACGCGTCCCGATCGCACTTACCTACATCACCGGGATCGGTCCTCACTCGGCTAAGCAGATCTGCGAAGCTACCGGTGTCGACGTGACCCGTCGCGTCAACGAGCTTTCGGATTCCGAAGTGCTCGCAATCCGCGAACATATCGACGCCAACTACACCGTCGAGGGCGACCTGCGCCGTGAAGTTCAGATGAACGTCAAGCGCCTGATGGATCTCGGCTGCTACCGTGGCCTGCGTCATCGTCGCAACCTGCCCGTGCGCGGTCAGCGCACCCATACGAATGCGCGTACGCGCAAAGGTCCGGCGAAACCCATCGCTGGCAAGAAGAAGTAAGGGGAGGCAGGACAAATGGCTCGTGAAAAGGTTCGCGCTAAGCGCAAGGAACGCAAGAACATCGCCGCTGGCGTCGTTCATGTGAACTCCTCGTTCAACAACACCAAAATCCTGATTTCTGACGTGCAGGGCAACGCGATCTCGTGGTCGTCCGCTGGCACGATGGGTTTCAAGGGCTCGCGAAAGTCGACCCCCTACGCCGCTCAGATGGCTGCAGAAGATGCGGCCAAAAAGGCTCAGGAACACGGTCTGCGCACCGTGGACGTCGAAGTTCAGGGCCCCGGTTCGGGTCGTGAATCGGCGCTGCGCGCGCTGGCTGCGGTCGGTCTGACCGTCACCTCGATCCGTGACGTGTCCCCGATCGCCCATAACGGCTGCCGCCCGCCGAAGCGTCGCCGCGTCTAATCAAGATTACGACGGTCGGGCCGTGCGGATTTCCCGTGCGGCCCGCCCGCATTTTTCGGTTTTATCCTCGGGCGTCCCCGACATTGGGCATGGGTCTGGGACAGGTATGGAGGCAAACGCATGATCCACAAGAATTGGGCTGAACTCATCAAGCCGACGCAGCTTGAAATCAAGCCCGGCAACGACCCGCTGCGTCAGGCGACGATCGTCGCCGAACCGCTCGAGCGTGGCTTTGGTCTGACGCTCGGCAACGCGCTGCGCCGCGTGCTGCTCTCGTCGCTTCAGGGCGCCGCGATCACCAGCGTCCAGATCGACAACGTGCTGCACGAGTTCTCCTCGGTCGCAGGCGTTCGTGAAGACGTCACCGACATCGTCCTGAACCTCAAGGGCGTGGCTTTGCGTATGGACGTTGAAGGTCCGAAGCGCCTCTCGATCTCGGCCAAGGGCCCAGGCATCGTGACCGCTGGCGACATCACCGAGACCGCGGGCATCGAGGTCCTGAACAAGGATCACGTGATCTGCCACCTCGACGATGGTGCCGACCTGTTCATGGAATTGACCGTGAACACCGGCAAGGGCTACGTCGCCGCCGACAAGAACCGTCCCGAGGATGCGCCGATCGGCCTGATCCCGGTCGACGCGATCTATTCGCCGGTCAAGAAAGTTGCCTACGAAGTGCAGCCGACCCGTGAAGGTCAGGTTCTGGACTATGACAAGCTGACCATGAAGGTCGAGACCGACGGGTCGCTCTCGGCGGAGGACGCGGTGGCGTTTGCTGCCCGCATCCTGCAGGATCAGCTGTCGATCTTCGTGAACTTCGAAGAACCGGAATCGGCTGGCAAGCAGGACCAGGACGACGGTCTCGAGTTCAACCCGCTTCTGCTGAAGAAAGTGGACGAGCTGGAACTGTCCGTGCGTTCGGCGAACTGCCTGAAGAACGACAACATCGTCTATATCGGCGACCTGATCCAGAAGACCGAAGCCGAGATGCTCCGCACCCCGAACTTCGGCCGCAAGTCGCTGAACGAGATCAAGGAAGTGCTCTCGGGCATGGGCCTGCATCTCGGGATGGAAGTCGAAGATTGGCCGCCGGAGAACATCGAAGATCTGGCCAAGCGTTTCGAAGACCAGTTCTGATTGACGAATTGAGGGGCGTTGGCTAAACGCCCCTCCAATGCCCGGACTGCCGGGGACGATCTGGGTCACAAGACCCCAAGGTGAGCCGGTGACACGCATCGCGGGCCTGACAAAGCAAAACGCAAAATTGGAGATAGACAATGCGTCACGCACGTGGCTACCGCCGCCTCAACCGTACCCATGAGCACCGCAAGGCGCTCTTCGCCAACATGGCTGGCTCGCTGATCGAGCACGAGCAGATCAAGACGACCCTGCCGAAGGCGAAAGAACTGCGCCCGGTCATCGAGAAGCTGATCACCCTCGCCAAGCGCGGTGATCTGCACGCACGCCGTCAGGCGGCTTCGCAGCTCAAGCAGGACCAGTATGTCGCGAAACTCTTCGACATCCTCGGCCCGCGCTACAAGGATCGTCAGGGCGGCTACGTTCGTATTATGAAAGCCGGTTTCCGTTACGGCGACATGGCTCCGATGGCGATCATCGAATTCGTCGAGCGCGATCTGGACGCAAAAGGTGCGGCAGATAAGGCACGCGTCGAAGCCGAAGAGGCTGCCGGGGATTGATCCTCGCGACCGATTTCCCTGCGAAATCAATGAGAATTGGGAAATCCCGCCAATTTGGCGGGATTTTCTTATTTCCGCCTGCATTTTCTCGCAATTCTCCCGCAAAAGGTTATTGCGCAGGTGAGGCGCATTCGCGAGTGTATTCGCGTGGGCGGGTAGGGACGTAATGTCACTGTCGGAGCGAACTCCGCACGCCGCGAACACTTTTAAGTTGACCGGGTTAATTCCAAACTGTCTAAAAAGATATGTCGATACAGAGCAGAATCGATTTGAAACTTCGTGACTTGGATCGTTTAGCTCCAAGCGGTTATTTTGTTGGACTGCATATTCGTTTTACGGCGCCTTTGATGACGTTCCAGACTTACGACAAGGCCTGGCTCGATCATTACACCGCAAACGGCTATGTGCTCCGTGACCCGATGACTGCTTGGGGGTTTAGCGAGACCGGTTCAATCCGGTGGAGTGACCCGCGCTTGCCCGATCCTTTCCGTCTCTTCGATGAGGCCAAACACTATGGTCTGATCTACGGGGCGACAGTCTCATGCGGCCCGATCCGGTCCCGTACTATCGCAAGCATGGCGCGCGATGATCGGGAATTCGACCTACCCGAGATCGAGACCTTTGAGTTTATCGTGCGCGAATTGCACGACATGACTCAACCGCCTGAGGAACTCACGAGAGCTCAGATCGAAGCCCTGCGATGTGTGGCTGGGGGTGACCGACACGCGGCGGCGGCCGCGAAACTTGGGATTTCGGAAAGCGCGCTCAAGGCGCGGCTGAATTCTGCGCGCGCAAGACTGATGGCTCGGACGACCGCCGAAGCTATTCAGCGCGCAAAGGATTTCCGCCTGTTATAGTGTTGTTGACCCTCCGCACGGCTGTACTGTGACTAACCTGCAGGAGGAAGACATGCAGACCACAACGCTTTCGTTCACCAATTTTCATAATCATGGTGAGCTTTTCGCAAACATGCTCCGCGCTAGGCGCGAGCTCTTCATTGTCCAGAACAAATGGGACCTGCCTGAAGCGATGGGCATGGAATATGACCAGTATGACACCCCTGCGAGCCGCTGGGTGGTGGTTCATGACGAATTGGGCAAGGTGCTGGCAGGCAACCGTCTGACGCCCACCACGGCGACCTGCGGGATCTACAGCTACATGATCCGCGATGCGCAGCGGGGGCTGCTCGCGACGATCCCGTCCAATCTTCTCTATGACGAAGCTCCGGTCAGCGAGACCGTCTGGGAAAGCTCGCGTCTCTTCGTGTCCCATGACGTCCCGATGGCGATGCGCCGCAAGGTTCATGCACGTCTCGTGCAGGAAATCGGCAATTCGGCGCGTGAACTCGGCGCCAGTTCCGCCCTTACCCTTCTGAACGCGAATTGGCCGCGTTGGGCGGGCCGGGTTGGTGTGGACATGACCGCGATGGGGCCGGTGATGGAGATCGACGGGATCAAGAACCAGGTCGTATCGATGAACTTTTCCCAAAACCTTCATTAAAGGGATGGGAAAGATGAGAGCCTCCGTGCGCCCCACACGCGCGGGGGCTTTTCGTAGGCGGAGCTAGACACTAGGTTCACGCCATCATGGCCGACCTATTCGACACGCCCCCCGACCCCAATGCGCCTGCGCCCGAAGCGCCGCGCCCGCTCGCTGATCGCATCCGCCCGAAAACTCTGGGGGAGGTGATCGGTCAGGAACAGGTGCTTGGCCCCGATGGACCTTTGGGGGCGATGCTGGCCGCGGGCTCGCTCGGATCGCTGATCCTCTGGGGGCCGCCGGGCGTCGGCAAGACCACCATCGCGCGACTGCTGGCTGATGCCTCCGATCGCGCCTTCGTCCAGATTTCCGCGATCTTCACCGGCGTGCCGGAACTGCGCAAAGTCTTCGAGGCCGCCAAGCTGCGGCGCGGGCAGGGCAGGGGAACGCTCCTCTTCGTCGACGAGATCCACCGTTTCAACAAGGCGCAGCAGGACAGCTTCCTGCCCCATATGGAAGACGGCACGATCATGCTGGTGGGCGCCACCACCGAGAACCCGAGCTTCGAGCTGAACGCCGCTGTGCTCAGCCGGGCGCAGGTCATGGTGCTGGAGCGGCTCGACCTCGCCGATCTCGAACGCCTCGCACAGCGCGCCGAGAAGGCGCTCGATCGTCCGCTGCCGCTCAGTGGCAAGGCGCGCGAAGCGCTGCTGGAAATGGCCGATGGCGACGGCCGCGCACTTCTCAACCTGATCGAGCAGGTGGCGGCGTGGAAAGTCACCGGCACGCTCGACACCGACGCGCTGTCGACCCGGCTGATGCGCCGCGCGGCGAAATACGACAAGTCGGGCGATGAGCATTACAACCTGATCTCGGCACTCCATAAATCCGTGCGTGGATCGGACCCGGATGCCGCGCTCTATTGGTTCGCGCGGATGCTGGAGGGCGGCGAGGACCCGCGCTATCTCGCGCGGCGCTTCGTGCGCATGGCGGTCGAGGATATCGGGCTGGCCGACCCGCAGGCCCAGACCCATGCGCTCCATGCGTGGGAAATCTACGAGCGGATCGGCTCGCCCGAGGGGGAGCTGGCGCTGGCGCAGACGGTGATCTATCTCGCGCTCGCGCCGAAATCCAACGCGGGTTACGTCGCCTACAAGGGCGCGCGGGCGCAGGCGCAGAAGACCGGATCGGAGCCGCCGCCCAAGCATATCCTCAACGCCCCGACCAAGCTGATGTCCGAACAGGGCTACGGCGCGGGCTATGCCTATGACCACGACGCCGAGGACGGCTTCTCGGGGCAGAACTACTTCCCCGACACGATGAAGCGCCCGGTCCTCTATCAGCCGGTCGAGCGTGGCTTCGAGCGCGAGTTGAAAAAACGGGTCGACTGGTTTGCCAAGCTGCGTGAACAGCGCAAATCTTGACATTCAGGCCTGTGACCGCTCTTAGGGCGCCAAAGGAGACAGCGATGCTTTCTACGATTTTGCAGGTCGCGCTAGGCGGCGCGATGGGTGCATCGGGGCGCTACCTCGTTGGCGTCGGAATGATGCGCAGCTTCGGCGCGCAGCCTTTCCCGCTGGGCGTCATCACGGTGAACATCCTCGGCTCGTTCCTGATGGGCGCGCTCGTGGTGTTCCTCGGTGACAAGCAGCTGACCCATTGGAACGCCTTCCTCGCGACCGGCTTTCTCGGCGGCTTCACCACTTTCTCCTCCTTCTCGCTCGAAGCCTATCGCTTGATCGAGAAAGGCGATGTCACTTTGGCAGTCAGCTATATCGGACTGTCGGTCGGCGCGGGGCTTCTGGGCCTCGTCGCGGGCGTTCTATTGATGAGGGCCATGCTATGAGCGGCGTCCAGCATATCACCGTCACCGAGGACGAGGGCGAACAGCGCCTCGACCGGTTTCTGAAAAAGCGTTTCCCGCAACTGTCCCAGGGCATGATCGAGAAGTTCTGCCGCAAGGGCGATCTGCGCGTGGACAAGGGCCGGGTGAAGGCCAATTCCCGTGTCGCGCCGGGGCAGGAAATCCGGGTGCCGCCGATCCCCGATTCCGCGCCCGCGCCGAAGACCGAGGGCATCTCTGATGCGGATGCGAAATTCATCCAAAGCTGCGTGCTCTGGAAGGACGAGCATATCATCGCGCTCAACAAGCCGCCGGGGCTGCCCTCGCAGGGCGGTTCGGGGCAGGGCAACCGCCATGTCGACGGGCTGAGCGAGGCGCTGAAATTCGGCTACAAGGACAAGCCGAAGCTGGTGCATCGCCTGGACAAGGACACCTCCGGCGTTCTGCTGCTCGCGCGCACCGACCGCGTCGCGCGCCGCCTGTCCGAGGCGTTCCGCGGCAAGACCACGCGCAAGATCTATTGGGCGGCCGTCGCAGGAGCGCCCGAACCGAAGACCGGCACGATCCGCTTCGGTCTGGTGAAAGCGCCGGGCCATGGCCGTGGCGGCGAAGGCGAGAAGATGATCTGCATCCATCCCGCCAAGGTCGACAAGACCGAAGGTGCCAAACGCGCGACCACCGATTACTTCACGCTGCACATCCTCGGCCAGCGGGTCAGCTGGGTCGCGCTGGTGCCGATCACCGGGCGGACCCACCAGCTGCGCGCGCATATGGCCGAGATCGGCAACCCGATCATCGGCGACGGCAAATATGGTGGCTCGAGTCAGGAGAACATGGGCGACGGTTGGGGCGCGCAACTGGGTGGCGAGATTTCCCGCAAGCTGCACCTGCATGCCCGCCAGATCAGCTTCGATCATCCGATCACGAAGAAGCGGATCACGCTGACCGCGCCGCTGCCCGAACATATGAAGCGGACCTGGGATCTGCTCGATTGGCATGAGCGCGACGTGCCCGCCGACCCGTTCGAGGATCTGAAATGAAGCTCGCGATCTTCGACGTCGATGGTACGATCTCGGATAGCCAGAACCACATCACCCACGCGATGACGATTGGGTTCGAGGCGGCGGGTCTGCCAGCCCCGCCGGCCTCCGCCGTGTTGCAGATCGTGGGTCTGTCGCTGCCGCTCGCGGTAGCGCGGCTTGCGCCGGAGCACGATGCGGAGACGCAGGCGCGTATCGTCGAGGGCTACAAGCAAAGCTACAAGACCGCCCGCGCAGCCTCGCCCGCGCCGCTCTATCCCGGGGCCGAGGCGCTGCTGCGCAAGCTCGCCGCGCGCGACGACATGCTGCTGGCGGTCGCCACCGGCAAGTCCCGCCGCGGTCTGCGCGCGCTGATCGAGTATCACGGTCTGGACGGGCTCTTCGTCAGCCAACAGACCGCCGACGATCACCCCTCGAAGCCGCACCCGTCGATGATCGGCGCGGCGCTGAGCGAGGCGGGCGTGGACGCGCGCGACGCGGTGATGATCGGCGATACCAGCTTCGACATCGAGATGGGCCGCAGCGCGGGCGTCGCGACCATCGGCGTGCGCTGGGGCTACCACGCGCCGCACCTGCTCGAAGCGGCGGGCGCGCATCAGATGGTCGATGATTTCGACGGGCTGGAAACGACACTTCTGGATCTGTGGGAGATGAGCGCATGAGCGAATGGGCGGCCAAGCGGTTCTGGACCGAAACCACCGTAACCGAGCACCCCGAAGGATTCGGCGTGGCGCTGGACGGGCGTGCGGTGAAGACGCCGGCGAAAGCCGCGCTGACGGTGCCGACCCGCGCCTATGCCGAGGCTATCGCGGCTGAATGGGACGCGCAGGACGGCGCGATCCAGCCCCATACGATGCCCGTCACCCGCTCTGCCAATGCGGCGATCGACAAAGTGGCGCATCAGCATCCCGAGGTCGTCATCCATGTCTGCGAATTCGGCGGCACCGATCTTCTGTGCTACCGCGCCGTGGCTCCGACGGAGCTGGTCGAGCTTCAGACCGCGAAATGGGACCCGCTGCTGGAATGGGCGGCGCAAACCTACGGCGCGGAGCTGAAGGTCACGACGGGCATCCTGCCGGTCGATCAGCCTGCCGATCATCTGGCGCGGCTGGAGGCGGAGGTGGCAAACCTCGACCCCTTCGCGCTGGCGGCGCTGCATGATCTCGTGGGCATTACCGGCTCCCTCGTTCTCGGGCTGGCCGTGACCCGCGGCAGGCTCTCGGCCGAGGAAGCGTGGGAGCTTTCGCGGCTCGACGAAGACTGGCAAATCACCCAATGGGGCGACGATGAAGAGGCGGCGGAGATCGCCGCACACAAGCGCGAGGCGCTGTGTGACGCGGCTCGAATTTGGGCGCTCACCGAAAGGTGACTGCCGCAGATTCTCACGCTGCTTATTGACCTGCCAAAAGCATCGGCAGTTGCTGATGATTTACGCAGGGGGCCTCACGAATTCCGGAAACTGGCCTTGACGTTCTTTGATCGGATGGACCAAACTTTCGGTACTCCGTGTCATGTAGACACGATCGACCAGGTCCGTGAGGGACCAAGAACCGCTCTGTCAGAGCGGCGACAACAGGAAGAGGTAAAAATGAAGAAATCCGTCTTTTTCGGCGCGCTGACGGCTGCGACGCTGACTGCCGGGCTGGCTGGCGCGGCCACGCTCGATGACGTGAAATCGCGCGGAGAGCTGATCTGCGGCGTGAACACCGGTCTCGTCGGCTTCGCCGCGCCGGATGCCAACGGTAACTGGTCCGGCTTCGACGTCGCGGTCTGCCAGGCCGTCGCCGCCGCTGTACTGGGCGACCCCTCGAAGGTTAAATATGTCCCCACCTCGGGCCAGACGCGCTTCACCGCGCTCGGTTCGGGCGAAGTGGACCTGCTCGCACGCAACACCACCTGGACCTTCTCGCGCGACACCGACCTGAAGCTCCAGTTCACCGCGACCAACTACTACGACGGTCAGGGCTTCATGGTCCGCAAGGATTCGGGCGTGACCTCGGCCAAGGAACTCGACGGTGCTTCGATCTGTATCCAGACCGGTACCACGACCGAGCTGAACCTCGCCGACTACTTCAAGGCCAACAACATGTCCTATCAGCCGATCACGGTTGATTCGAACGCCGAAGGCGAACAGCAGTTCCTCGCCGGCGCTTGTGACGCCTACACCACCGACGCGTCCGGCCTCGCCGCGACCCGCGCCGCTTTCGCGAACCCGGCCGACTACGTGATCCTGCCGGAAATCATCTCGAAAGAGCCGCTGGCTCCGGCCGTCCGTCAGGGCGACGATCAGTGGACCGACATCGTCCGCTGGACCATCTTCGCGCTGATCGGCGCTGAAGAATACGGCGTGACCTCGGCGAATATCGACGAGCTGGCCAAAGGCACCGACAACCCGGAAGTCAACCGCCTGCTCGGCACCGAGGGTGACCTCGGCGCGATGATCGGCCTCGACAAGGATTGGGCCGTCAAAGCCATCAAGGCCAACGGCAACTACGGTGAAATCTTCGCCGCGACCATCGGCGAGCAGACCCCGATCGGTCTGGCCCGTGGCCTGAACGCTCAGTGGACCCAAGGCGGTCTGATGTACGCTCCTCCCTTCCGCTAAGAAGGGCCCGGCAGGGGCGCGGTTCAATCCGCGCCCCTGTTCCGTTTTCAAGAGACCGTGCGTAGGGGAGACATCCCCACTAAGGCCCGCAAGAATGGCCAGACAAAAATAACGACGCGGCAACAGGGGAAATAAGAATGACAAGCGCGCCCGACGCGCCGGAGCAGGGCTTCCGGCTCAGCCAGCTTATCTATGACACGCGTTATCGCTCCCTGACGATTCAGGCGATCGTCTTCATCCTCGTGATGGGCGGCGCGGCATGGCTGGTGGACAATGTGATCCAGAACCTCAACGACCTCGGGAAGGATTTCAATTTCTCCTTCCTCGGGCAGAGGGCCGGTTACGATATCGGCAATGCGATCATCCCGTATAACAACGACATGAGCCACGGACGTGCGCTGCTTGTCGGTCTGATCAACACGCTCTGGGTGTCCTTCCTGGGCTGCGTCGCCGCGACGATCATCGGGGTCGTCGTGGGCGTGCTGCGCCTGTCGAAGAACTGGCTCGTGGCGCGGCTGATGACCGTCTATGTCGAGGTCTTCCGCAACATTCCGGTGCTGCTGTGGATCCTGGTGGCGATCGCGCTTCTGACCGATGTGGCTCCGTCGCCCAACGCCTATAAGGTGAACCAGCAGACGGGCGAGGCACAGGCTTCGATGCTGCTCGACTCGGTCGCTTTCACCAATCGCTACACCGCGATCCCCTCGGTGCATTTCGATCGCTCGCTCGGCTCGCTCGACACGGCGCTTGCGCCGATCTCGCTCAACTTTCTTGCGCTGGTGATCGTGCTGATCGCCTCGATCTGGGTGAACAAGCGGATGCTGACCCACGCCGCCAAGGTACAGGAGGCGACCGGGGTCCGACCTACAATGTGGTGGAAGAGCGCACTGATACTCGTCGCGCCCGTCGTGATCCTTGCCTTCGCGCTCGGGATCAATCCCGAAGAGCCCCAGATCAAGGGCTTCAACTTCACCGGCGGCACGAACGTGTCGAACTCCTTCGTGGCGCTCTGGCTCGGCCTGTCGCTCTATACGGCGGCCTTCATCGCGGAGATCGTCCGCGCCGGTATCCTCGCCATCTCGAAAGGTCAGACCGAGGCCGCCTTCGCGCTGGGTCTGCGGGCCAATCGCACGATGAGCCTCGTGATCCTGCCGCAGGCGCTGCGGGTCATCATCCCGCCGCTGATCTCGCAATATCTGAACCTGACGAAGAACTCCTCGCTCGCGATCGCCGTGGGCTATCTGGAACTGCGCGGCACGTTGGGCGGCATCACCCTGAACCAGACCGGGCGCGAGCTTGAGGCGATCACGCTGATGATGCTGATCTACCTCGCGATCTCGCTGTCGATCTCGGGCGTGATGAACGTCTACAACAATCGCGTGAAGCTGAAGGAGCGGTGAGATGAGCGATACACAAGCCCATTCCGTCGCCTATGTCCGCGACACGATGCTGCCGCAACAGCCTGCCCCCGCAGGGCAGTCCGGTGCGGTCCAATGGCTGCGCGAGAACCTGTTCTCGGGCTGGCTGAACACGCTGCTGACCCTTCTGGGCGTGGCCGTGATCTACACGCTGGTTATGCATTTCCTGCCGTGGTTCCTGCATGGCGTCTGGGACGCCAACTCGATCAAGGAATGCCGCACGATCATCACCGACCGTTACGGCGAAGGCGCGACCGGCGCCTGCTGGGGGGTGATCCGCGAGCGTTGGCACCAGTTCATCTTCGGGTTCTACCCGCCGGAGCTTTACTGGCGCCCGATCCTGACCTTCCTGCTGCTCTTCGTGGCGGTGGGCCCGCTTCTCTTCACCTGGGTGCCGCGCGTGCTCGCGTGGTTCACGCCGGTCTACCCGTTCCTCGCCGTCTGGCTGCTCTGGGGCGGCTCCGGCTGGACGCCGATCATGATCTTCGCAGGCTTCGTGCTGGGCGCGGCGATCCTGTTGGTGCTGTCACCGCGGCTTGGCTCGATCATGGCTTTCTCGATCGGCGCTTTGGTCGCGATCCTCTACTTCCTCTTCGTGGTGGGCCCGCTCATCGACGGGTTGCAGGCGATCCTGCCCTGGGGGCTGGAATCGGTGGACTCCGCCAAGTTCGGGGGCTTCCTGCTGGCGATCACGCTGGGCGTGGGCGGCATCATGATGTCGCTGCCGCTGGGGATCGTTCTCGCGCTCGGGCGGCAATCGGACATGCCGCTGGTCAAAGCCTTCTCGGTGGTCTTCATCGAGTTCATCCGCGGCGTGCCTCTGATCACGCTGCTGTTCGTGGCCTCGTTGCTGCTGAATTACTTCCTGCCGCCGGGCACGAATTTCGACATCATCCTGCGGGTGATGATCCTCGTGACCTTCTTCGCAGCCGCTTACATCGCCGAGGTGATCCGCGGCGGTCTGGCAGCACTTCCGCGGGGCCAATACGAGGCGGCGGATGCGCTGGGGCTCGATTACTGGAAGGCGCAGCGGCTGATCATCCTGCCGCAGGCGCTGAAGATCTCGATCCCGGGCATCGTCTCCACCTTCATCGGCATGTTCAAGGATACGACGCTGGTCGTGTTCGTGGGTCTCTTCGACCCGCTCAAGGGCATCCCGGACTTCATCCGCGCCGACTTCAACTGGAAAGGCATCTACTGGGAGCCCTTCATCTTCGTCGGCGCCATCTTCTTCATCCTGAACTTCGCTATGTCGCGCTACTCGATGGCCCTCGAGCGTCGACTGCAGCGTGATAACCATTAATCGGGGACTAGACACAATGACCGAACCGCAATTCGAACGTCAGGTCGACCGCAGCCATATGCAGGTCTCCGACGAGGTCGCGATTCAGATCGAGAACATGAACAAGTGGTACGGCCAGTTCCACGTTCTGCGCGACATCGATCTGACCGTGCAGCGTGGCGAGCGTATCGTCATCGCCGGGCCTTCGGGCTCGGGGAAATCGACGCTGATCCGCTGCATCAACCGTCTGGAGGAACACCAGGCGGGCAAGATCGTCGTCGACGGGATCGAGCTGACGAATGACCTGAAGAACATCGACAAGGTCCGCCGCGAAGTCGGCATGGTGTTCCAGCACTTCAACCTGTTCCCGCATCTGACCATTCTCGAGAACCTGACGCTGGCCCCGATCTGGGTGCGCAAGACGCCCAAGAAGGAAGCCGAAGCCACGGCGATGCATTACCTCGAGAAGGTGAAAATCCCCGAGCAGGCCGACAAGTATCCCGGCCAGCTCTCGGGCGGCCAGCAGCAGCGTGTGGCGATCGCGCGTTCGCTGTGCATGAAGCCGCGGATCATGCTGTTCGACGAGCCGACCTCGGCGCTCGATCCGGAGATGATCAAGGAAGTGCTCGACACGATGATCGAGCTCGCGGAAGAGGGGATGACCATGCTCTGCGTGACCCACGAGATGGGCTTCGCGCAGGCGGTGGCGAACCGGGTGATCTTCATGGCCGACGGTCAGATCGTCGAGCAGAACAACCCGCATGACTTCTTCAACAACCCGAAATCCGAGCGGACCCAGCAGTTCCTGAGCCAGATCCTCGGGCACTGAGGGCAAGCTGGGGGGTTCACACCCCCAGACCCCCGTGGGATATTTCCGCCAAGGCGAAGAATTAAAAAAAGGGGCGGCGCGAATACTCGTGCCGCCCCTTTTCTATAATCGCTTCCGATTTAAAGCAGGTCGGAAACCGCTTCGCGCTCTTCTTCCAGCTCGCCCACGGTGCGCGCCATCATCTCTTTTTGGAAATCGTTGAATTCCAGACCTTCGACGCGCTCGTAATGGCCGTCCTTGCAGATCACCGGCAGGCCGACCATCAGCCCCTCGGGGATGTCGTAGAGGCCGGTCGACGGCACAGCCATCGACACCCACTTGCCGTCGGTGCCGTGGATCCAGTCATACATGTGATCGATCGCGGCATTGGCGGCGGAGGCGGCCGAGGAGGCACCACGCGCTTCGATGATCGCGGCGCCACGGGTCGCGACCTGCGGGATCAGCGTCTCGCGATACCAGGTCTCGTCGCCGATGATCTCGGAGAGCTTGCGGCCCTTCGCTTCGGCTTCGGTCCAGTCGGCGAACATGGTGGGCGAGTGGTTGCCCCAGACCACGAAGCGCTCGATGTCGTCGACATGCAGATCGGCCTTCGACGCGAATTGCGTCAGCGCGCGGTTATGGTCGAGCCGGATCATCGCGGTGATGTTCTCGGTCGGGAAGTTCGGCGCGTTGGCTGCGAGGATCATCGCGTTGGTGTTGGCCGGGTTGCCGACGACCACGCATTTCGCGTCACGCTTGGCGGCCTTGTCGAGCGCTTCACCCTGCACGCGGAAGATCTCGGCATTGGCCGACAGCAGGTCGCGGCGCTCCATGCCTTTGGTGCGCGGGCGCGAGCCCACGAAGAAGGCGGCATCGATATCGGTGAAAGCGGTCACCGGATCGTCGGTCACGACGGTGCTGGCGAGCAGCGGGAAGGCGCAGTCTTCCAGCTCCATCACCACGCCACGCACCGCGTCGAGCGCCTGCGGCAGGTCCAGAAGCTGCAAGATCACCGGCTGATCGGGACCGTAGACATCCCCCTTGGCGATGCGGAACAGCAGCGCGTAGCAGATCTGACCGGCAGCCCCGGTGACGGCGATGCGTTTGGGCGTTTGAGCGGACATGGAAACCCTCCTGTGATGATTACGCCCGAGAGATAGGGCACAGGCGCGCGGCTGGCCATAGAAAACCGTGCCCTAACGTCACGATCACGGGAGGGAAAAGCTGCGTTCAGCCGCGCCGGGTCGGCGTGAAGAAATCGAGCACCGATCCCTGGCCCGGCTGCACCTCGTCCCAGCTGTCGATCTGGAAATCGACGATCAGCGTGGCGCAGGTCGGGAAGCGGCGGAAATCGGGATCGTGCAGCGCGCGTGCGGGCAGGCGATGCGCGAATTCCGCGATGCCCGGGTTATGGCCCAGCATCATCACCGTCGGCGCCGTGGCGGTGCGCAGAACCTGCAGCATCATCTCGGGGGCTGCGTGGTAGAGATCCTCGACATAGCTCACCTGCGGCCGCGTCTCGATCACCGCGCGCTCGACCCGGTCCCAAGTCTCGCGGGTGCGCGTCGCCGAGGAGCAGAGCACCTCTTCCGGCTCCAGTCCGCGCGAGGCGAGGAAATCGCCCAGTTCAAGCGCTGCGGCGCGCCCGCGCGCATTGAGCGGGCGATCGCGATCCTCCATCGCCGGGTCGTCCCAGCTGGATTTGGCATGACGGGTCAGGATCAGGCGGCGATAGCCGAGCGGGGTCATGGGTGAAACTGCCTCATATGCCATGCGGATTGCTGGGGCAGCCTGCCATAGCTTTCACCTGCCGGGCAAGCGCGTCTTGCAAGGCAGCCGTGATCGCGACAGGCCGCACCTTCGGGGCGGTCGAGATGCGCGTGACAGCTTTCCGTGTCGTAGCCGTCGGGTTTGAGCGCATCGACCGGGCAAGCGGTGGCACAGGGTGCGGGGCATCCGACGCAGGGATTGGCGGCGGGCGCGGGCAGGGGAAGCAAGCCAGGCAGGGCCAGCGCGCCCCGCACCGAGGCCCAGAGGCCCATATGCGCATGGCACATCAGGTGGACCGGCGAGGCGAAGCTCTCGCCGCTTTTCACGGCCCAGCTCACGAAAGGCTGCCAGGGCGGGCCGGTGAATGGAAAGAGAGCGCGGGCTTCAAATTGCCGTGCGAGGGCGCCGATCACCCGCGCAGACCAGCGGTCCAGCGGATCGGGCGCGTCCTCGGCGAATTCCGGCTGAGCGGTGACGTGATCCCAAAAACCCGGCTCGTCGGGCGAGATCAGCGCGATCGTCTCACCATCCTCATGCAGCAGCCCCGACACGAAGAGCCAGTGCGGGGCCAGCGCCGCGGCGAGGGCCGCGATTACCGGGGGCGTCTCACTCACTGCGCGGTTTCACGCGCGGCTCGGTCGAGCGGATCATCGAGCCCGCCCCATGTTCGGTGAACAGCTCCAGCAGGCAGGCATTGGCGACGCGCCCGTCGACGATGACCACCGCGCGCACGCCCTCGTCGACCGCTTTCAGCGCGGTCTCGACCTTCGGGATCATGCCGCCCGCGATGGTGCCGTCTTCGATCAGGGCGGTCACGTCGTCGGGGGTGAGCTGGGTCATCACCTCGCCCGCCTTGTTCTTAACGCCCGCCACATCGGTCAGCAGCAGCAGGCGATCGGCGCGCAGCGCGCCCGCGATGGCGCCGGCTGCGGTGTCGCCATTGACGTTGAAGGTCTCGTTATCGGCCATGCCAGTCGCGACCGGGGCGATCACCGGGATCATGCCCGCATTGTAGAGGTCGCGGATCACCTGCACGTTCATCTCGACCGGGCGACCGACGAAGCCCAGTTCGGGATCGTCCGCCTCGCAGACCATCAGGTCGTCATCCTTGCCCGAGATCCCGACCGCGCGTCCGCCTTGGTCGTTGATCGCCTGCACGATGCGCTTGTTGACGAGGCCGGAGAGGATCATCTCGACCACTTCGACGGTGGCTTTGTCGGTGACGCGCTTGCCGCGGACCCATTGGCTCTCGATGCCGAGCTTGCCCAGCATCTCGTTGATCATCGGCCCGCCGCCATGCACCACGACCGGGAAGATGCCGACCTGACGCATCAGCACGATATCGCGGGCGAAATCGGCCATCGCCTCTTCGTCGCCCATCGCGTTGCCGCCGAATTTCACCACGACCACGGCGCCGGAATAGCGTTGCAGGTAGGGCAAGGCTTCCGAGAGGGTGCGGGCGGTGGCGATCCAGTCACGATCCATGGTCTGCTTTCTCATCTGGCTGGTCCTCGGGCAGGGTGGTCTCATCTTGCTAGACCGTTCGCGCCGGGTTTGGAAGGGCGCAATCGGGGCCGTTGCGCTCGGAACAAAACCTACTAGGGTCGGGAGCGCGCTGACGGGGAGTTCGAGTAATGGATGATCGCAAAGTAATGCTGCTGACGGGGGCGAGCCGGGGCATCGGCCACGCCACGGTGAAACGCTTCGCCGCCGAAGGGTGGCGCGTCATCACCTGTTCGCGCCAGCCTTTCCCTGAGCAATGCCCGTGGGGCGGCGGGCGCGAGGATCACATCCAAGTCGATCTCGCTAAGCCCGACGAGGTGATCGACGCGATTGCCGATATTCGCAGCCGGATCGACGGGCAGCTGCACGCGCTGGTGAACAACGCAGGCATCTCGCCGAAAGGGCCCGAGGGCGAGCGGCTCAATACGCTCGACACCGATCTGCGCACCTGGGGGCAGGTGTTCCATGTGAACTTTTTCGCCTCCATCGTGCTCGCCCGCGGGCTGGTCGAGGAACTGTCGGCGGCGCAGGGCGCCGTGGTCAACGTGACTTCCATCGCGGGCCTGCGGGTGCATCCTTTCGCGGGGGCGGCCTATTCCACGTCGAAGGCCGCGCTCAAGGCGCTGACGCGCGAGATGGCACATGATTTCGGGCCGCTCGGGGTGCGCGTGAACGCCATCGCGCCGGGCGAGATCGAAACCTCGATTCTCAGCCCCGGCACCGAGAAGATCGTCGAGAAGCTGCCGCTGCGCAGGCTCGGGCAGCCTTCGGAAGTTGCGGATGTAATCTGGTTCCTGTGCTCGGACGCGTCGAGCTACGTCACCGGCACCGAGATCGAGGTGAACGCGGGCCAGCACGT
Organism: Thioclava sp. ES.031; assembly: GCF_002563775.1. Taxonomy (NCBI): domain Bacteria; kingdom Pseudomonadati; phylum Pseudomonadota; class Alphaproteobacteria; order Rhodobacterales; family Paracoccaceae; genus Thioclava; species Thioclava sp. ES.031. The sequence continues at coordinate 571,695 of NZ_PDJO01000001.1, forward strand.
CTGAACTCGCGTCCGGGACGGCTCAGGTCTTCTTGCCGATCTTCGGCTCCGTGCCCATCGCGAGACGCGCGATATTGGTGCGGTGCCGCCAGAAGATCAGCACCGACAGGCCCGCCGCCAGCATCATCAATTCGCGATAGCCGAGGAAATAGGCCAGCGGCACCGTCGCCGCCGCCGAGACCAGCGCCGCGAGCGAGGAAATCCGCGTCAGCAGCGCCGTGACCAGCCAGACGGCGCAGGTCGCAAGGCCCACGGGCCAGGCCAGCGCAATCATCGTGCCGAGGAAGGTCGCGACCCCTTTGCCGCCCTGAAAGCGCAACCAGACGGGATAGATATGACCGATGAAGGCGGCGGCGCCCGCCACCTGCGCGGCGGTCTCGCCCAGCGTGTAGCGGGCGATGAGAACCGCAATCGCGCCTTTGCCGCTGTCGAGGAGCAGGGTCGCAAGGGCCGCGCTCTTGCTACCGGTGCGCAAAACATTGGTCGCGCCGATATTGCCGGAGCCGATTTTGCGCAGGTCGCCCAGTTTGAAAAGCTTGGTGATAACGAGCCCAAACGGCACAGATCCGAGCAGGTAGCCCAGTGCAGCCACCAGCCCGAGCCATGCTGACCCGTTCTCAATTCCCGGCATAAGCCTGCCCTCGCCTCATTTATGAGTCGTTATTGTTGTCATAAACCTGCACCCCCGCGACGAATGTGGCAAGCGTTTTGCCTTCCATTCGAGCAGTATCGAAGGGGGTATTCTTCGATTTTGAGCGCAGTTTGAAGCGATCGAGCACGAAAGGCGCATCCGGATCGAAGAGCACGAGATCGGCCGGAGCACCCTCGCAAAGCCGTCCCTGCGACAGTCCCAGACGCTTCGCCGGGTTCAGCGACATCGCCCGGAACAGCTGCGGCAGGGTCAGCTGGCCAGCGTGGTAAAGGCGCATCGCGGCGGGCAGGATCGTCTCGAGCCCGACCGCGCCGGAGGCCGCTTCCTCGAAGGGCAGGCGCTTGGATTCCTCGTCCGCCGGCGTGTGCAGCGAGCAGATCACGTCGATCGTGCCGTCGGCCACCGCCTCGATCACCGCAAGCCGGTCTTCCTCGTCGCGCAGCGGCGGCGTCAGTTTGAAGAAGGTCCGGTAATCGCCCACGTCGAGCGCATTGAGCGTCAGGTGGTGGATCGAGACCCCGGCGGTCACATCGAGCCCGGCCTCTTTTGCGCGGCTCAGCGCGGGCAGGGCCTTCGCGGTGGTGATCTGGTCGGCGTGATAGGCGAGGCCGGTCATCTCCACCAGCGCCAGATCGCGGTCGAGCCCCATCCGTTCGGCCATCGGCGACACGCCCGGCAAGCCCCGCAGCGAGGCGAATTTGCCCGAGGTCACGGCGGTGCCTTTCGACAGGACCGGCTCTTGCGGATGGCCGATCACCAGAGCGCCCAGATGGGCCGCATAGGTGAAGGCGCGTTGCAGCACCTTGGTCTGATCCGAGACGCGGGTGACATCGGTGAAGGCCACTGCGCCCGCATCTTTCAGAAAGCCGATCTCGGTCATCTCCTGCCCGTCGCGGCCCTTGGTCAGCGCCGCCATATGCAGGATGCGCACCGGCGCGTCCGCCGCGCGGCGGGTGACGAATTCCAGCGTCTCGGGGTTGTCGATGGCGGGCTGCGTGTCGGGACGGGCGATGATGGTGGTCACGCCCCCGGCTGCGGCGGCCATCGCCGCCGTGCGGAAGCTTTCCATATGGCGCTCGCCCGGCTCACCGATCTTCACGCCCAGATCGACGATCCCCGGCGCGAGGTATTTGCCGCCGCAATCGATAACTTCGGCATCGGCGGGGGCGGACATATCGCCGATCGCCGCGATCTTGCCGCCGTCGATCACCACGTTGCCGAGGGTTTCGGTCAGCGCCTCGGGATCGATCAGCTTGGCGTTTTCGAGGAAAAGGGTCATGCGTCGTGCCTCACTTCGCCACCAGTTTGCGCGCGGCCTGCGCGCTCTCGATCTCACGCACCACCGGGCCCGCATCGGCGAGGTGGCGGATCAGATGCTTGTCGCCCGCCTTCGTCACGACCTGCACATCGCCCATCAGCGACCGCACGCCGGAGATTCGCAGCAGCATTACTTGCTTTCCCTGCGGCCCGATGAGCCGCTTGTCGGTCAGCTGCCAGCGCCGCGCGAAGGCCTCCGAGCGGAAATAGAGCCCGCGCGCCGCCATGCCGACCACGACGGCGAAGCTCGCGATCACCACCTGATCGGGCTTGCCGAGCCAGAACAGCACTGTCGAGACCAGAACCGCGCCGATCACCGCCAGCACCGCGTGATCGGTCCAGTAGCGTTTCTTGTCCGCCGTGAAGACGGCCAGAACCTTTTCGCCCTCGTCCAGCGGCAATTCGCTTTCGGGGCCGGGGCGGTAGTTGAGAACCTCGTCGCGCTTGATCTCAGACATAGGTGCCCTCCGTGAGCGCGCGCCCGCGCTCGGCCCGCAGGTTGCGCGCCAAGAGGTCCATCACCGCCATGCGCACCGCCACGCCCATCTCGACCTGTTCCTGAATGACCGAGCGGTTGATGTCGTCGGCGATGGTGCCGTCGATCTCGACGCCGCGGTTCATCGGGCCGGGATGCATGACGATCGCGTCTTCCTTGGCATAGGCGAGCTTCTCCGCATCCAGCCCGTAGCGGTGGAAATATTCGCGTTCGGAGGGGATGAAGCCACCGTCCATGCGCTCTTTCTGAAGCCGCAGCATCATCACCACATCGGCGTCGCGCAGGCCTTCGCGCATGTCGTGATAGACCTCGCAGCCGAATTCTTGCACGCCCGAGGGCATCAGGGTCGGCGGCGCGATCAGGCGCACGCGGTTCTCCATCTTGCCCAGCAGGATCAGGTTGGAGCGCGCGACGCGGCTATGGGCGACATCGCCGCAGATCGCCACCGTCAGGCGTTTGATCCGGCCCTTCTCACGCCGGATCGTCAGCGCATCCAGAAGCGCCTGCGTGGGATGTTCATGCTTGCCGTCGCCCGCATTGATCACCGCGCATTCGACCTTCTGCGCCAGCAGATCGACCGCGCCGGACGCGCCATGGCGCACCACCAGCAGATCGGGATGCATCGCGTTCAGCGTCAGTGCGGTGTCGATCAGGGTCTCGCCCTTCTTCACCGACGAGGTCTGCATCGACATGTTCATCACATCCGCGCCGAGCCGCTTGCCCGCAAGCTCGAAACTGGATTGGGTCCGCGTCGAATTCTCGAAGAACATGTTGATCGCGGTCATCCCCGCCAGCGCATCGGTCTTTTTCACCGTGCGACGGTTCAGATCCACATATTTTTCAGCGAGGTCGAGAACGGTGAGGATATCCTCGGGGCTCAGATGTTCGATCCCCAGCAGGTGCCTTGGGCGAAAAGCCATTGCGCGATGCTCCGGTTAGACTGCATCGCTTATGGCAAACGGGGGGGCGGGCGTCCAGCCGCTTTACCGTCGCAGCGCCCATGGGGTAGGGTCGCGCAATGGAGACTCAGCCGACCCCGGAACTCGACTATCACGCCGCTCTGGCCGCCCTCGAATGGCAGCTGGAAATGGGCGTCGATACCGTCATCGGCGATACGCCCGTCGATTGCTACGAGTTGCCCGACAAATCGGCGCAGGCCAAGGCGAAGGCCCCCGAGGCCGCGCCCGCGCCGGACCGGGAATTGCCGCCGGTCGCGCAGATGGCGAAGATCGAGGGGCCCGATCCGGTCGTCGTTGCACGCGATGCGGCGGGCAAGGCCGACACGCTCGAAGCGCTGCGCGCCGCCATCGACTCCTATGAGATGTGCGATCTGAAGCTCGGGGCGCGCAATACGGTCTTTGCCGATGGCAAGCCCGCCGCGCGGGTGATGATCATCGGCGAGGCGCCGGGGCGCGAGGAGGACCAGAAGGGCCTGCCTTTCGTGGGCCGCGCGGGGCATCTGCTCGACAAGATGTTCGCGGCGATCGGCCTGTCGCGGCAATCGCCCGATGCCGAAGCCGCGCTCTATATCACCAATGTCCTGCCCTGGCGTCCGCCGGGCAATCGCGATCCCTCGCCTGCCGAGATCGCACAGATGCTGCCCTTCCTCGCCCGCCATGTCGATCTGGCCGATCCCGACCTGATCGTTCTGATGGGCAACGCTGCCTGTGCGGCGGCGCTGGGCAAGCGCGGCATCTTGCGGTTGCGCGGCACCTGGGCCGAGGCCTTCGGGCGGCCCACGCTGCCGATGACGCACCCGGCCTATCTGCTGCGCAATCCGGTCGCCAAGCGCGAAGCCTGGGCCGATCTTCTGCAAATTCGCGCCCGTCTCGACCAAGCGTAAACCGCGCCAAACGGTCGCGCTTTCGTGAAAAAGTGACGGACGCGGCGCCGTGACGCGTAGAGATAACCATTCCCTGCACCTATTTCGGCAAGGTAACATGGAAATCGCGCGACCGTGGGCAATTGCGAGCGCCCGCAGCACTGACGACAGATCGGAGACGCCATGCGCTTTCTCACCCGCTCCCTGATGGGGCTGTTTCTTCTGGCGCTGACCGTCGGCCTGCTGGCGATGGGCGGCTTCTCGATCTTTCAGGCGATGCAGGCCCGCAATGCCGAGAGCGGGCGTGCGCCCACCGCGCGCGAACGGGTTTTTGCGGCCAATGTGATCCCTGTCACCTTCAAGACGATGTCGCCGGTGCTGACCGCCTATGGCGAGGTGCGCTCGACCCGCGAGCTTGAGTTGCGCGCCTCGGCGGCGGGCACGATTGTCGAGCTTGCCCCCGATTTCGAGGATGGCGCGGAGGTCGAGAAGGGCGAGCTTCTGGTCAAGCTCGACCCGGCGGAGGCGCAGGCGGCGCGCGACAGCGCCGCGGCGACCGTGGCCGAGGCAGAGGCCGCGCTTGCGCAGGCGGAGCGCGCTTTGGCCATTTCGAAGGACGATGTGACAGCGGCGCAGCGGCAGGCGGACTTGCGGCTCAAGGCGCTCGACCGGCAGCGCTCGCTCTCGGAGCGGGGCGTTGGCTCGGCGGCCAATCTCGAGACCTCGGAACTGGCGGCCTCGGCGGCCGATCAGGCGGTGCTGAACCGCCGCTCGGCATTGTCGACCGCGCAGGCGCAGCTCGATACCGCGCGCACCTCGCTGACCCGCGCCAAGATCAGCCTGACCGAAGCCGATCGCAAACTGGCCGATACCGAAATTCGCGCCGAATTCTCGGGGCGGCTGGCCGAGGTGAACGCGGTCGCGGGCGGGCTGGTGTCGAATAACGAGATGCTGGGCAAGCTGATCGATCCCAACGCGCTGGTAATCGCCTTCCGCGTCTCAACCGCGCAATTCGCGCGCCTGACCGACGATCGGGGCGCGCTGCGCGATCTGCCCGTGGGGGTGGAACTGGTCGCGGGGGAGGAGACGCTGACGGCCAAGGCCGAGCTTTCGCGCGTCTCGGCGGCGGTCGATGACGGGGTGACGGGGCGCCTGCTGTTCGCGCGCGTCACCGACGGTCTGGGCAATCTGCGTCCGGGCGATTTCGTGACCGTCCGCCTGAAAGAGCCCGCGCTCGAGAATGTCGCGGAAATCCCTGCTGCGGCGGTGGACGCGGATAGCACCGTTCTCGTGCTCGGCCCCGAGGATCGCCTGGAAAGCGCTGATGTCACCGTGCTACGCCGTCAGGGCGATGCCGTCATCATCCGCGCCAAATTCGCGCCCGGCACCGAGATCGTCGCCGAGCGCACGCCACTTCTGGGCCGCGGGATCAAGCTGCGCCCGATGCGCCCCGGTCAGCCGCAGGCGGCCACCGCGCCCGATACGATCAAACTCGATCCCGAGCGCCGCGCCAAGCTGGTCAGCTTCGTCGAGACGAATACCGCGATGCCCGACAATGCCAAGAAACGCTTCCTTGCCGAGCTGAAGCAGGACGAGGTGCCCGTCGCCACCGTCGAGAAGCTCGAATCCCGGATCGGAGGCTGAGATGGCGTCTGGCCTCGATCCCAGAGAGCTGCCGCCCGCCCGCGGGTTGATCGGCCTCTTCACCCGCCACGCGACGCTGGCGAATATCGTGCTGGTCGTGATGCTCTGCGCGGGGCTCGTCGCCCTGCCGCGGATGCGCGCGCAGTTCTTCCCGGATTCGGTCGAGGAATCGATCACCGTCTCGGTGAAATGGGACGGGGCCGGGGCCGAAGAGGTCGACCGCGCCATCGTTCAGGTGCTGGAGCCCTCGCTGATCTCGGTCGAGGGGGTGGAAGCCTCGGACAGCCGCGCCTCGGAAGGCTCGGCGCGCATCAGTCTCGATTTCGAACCCGATTGGGACATGTCCCGCGCGGTCAATGATGTCGAGAACGCGCTGGCCTCGGCAGGCGATCTGCCCGAAGGCGCGGAGGAGCCCGAAGTGGCGCGCGGCGTCTGGCGCGACACGGTGACCGATCTGGTGATCACCGGGCCGCTCTCGCCGGAGCAGCTGGGCCGTTTGGGCGACGAGGCGGTGGTGCGGCTCTATCAGCAGGGCGTCACGCGCACCTCGCTTGCCGGGATCGCCGCCCCCGAAACGGTCGTCGAAGTGCCGACCGTCTCGATGATGGCCCATGACGTGACGCTGACCCAGATCATCGACGTGATCTCGGCTGAGGCGAATACCGATCCGGCAGGCGAAGTGGCGGGCGGCGCCACGCGCGTGCGCACGGGCGAAGAGCGCCGCTCCGCGCCCGAGATCGAGAACCTCGTGATCCGCACCGAACCGGATGGCTCGCAGCTAACCGTGGGCGATGTCGCCAATATCCGTGTCGAAGGCGGCGACCGGAACCGAGCCTATTTCGTCGGCGACAACGCGGCGGTGGTGATCAACGTCGCGCGCTCGGCGGCGGGCGATGCGATCGCGATCCAGCACAAGGTCGAAGGCGTGATCGACCAGATGCAGCCGACGCTGCCTGCGGGCACCTCGATGGATCTGGTGCGCACCCGGTCCGACGCCATCACGCAGCGCCTCGATCTGCTGGTAGGCAACGGGGTGCTGGGGCTGAGCCTCGTTCTGGTGCTGCTGTTCCTGTTCCTCAACGCGCGCACGGCCTTCTGGGTGGCGATGGGGATCCCGACCTCGATGGCTGCGGCGCTGGCGGTGATGTATTTCACCGGCATGACGCTGAACATGATCTCGATCTTCGCGCTCATCCTGACGCTGGGGATCGTGGTCGATGATGCGATCGTGGTGGGCGAGCATGCCGATTTCCGCGCGCGACATCTGGGCGAGCATCCGGTGCTCGCCGCCGAGAATGGCGCGCGGCGCATGGCCGCCCCGGTCTTCGCCTCGACCCTGACGACCGTGATCGCCTTCGCAGGGCTGACGGTGATCGGCGGGCGCATGGGCAACATGATCGTCGATATTCCCTACACGGTGATCGCGGTGCTCGCCGCCTCGCTGATCGAGTGTTTCGTGATCCTGCCCAACCACATGAGCCACGCGCTGCGCCACACCTCTGAGGGCAAGTGGTACGACTGGCCCTCGCGGCAGGTGAACCGCGGGCTCGACTGGTTCCGCCGCGTGGTGATGAAGCCGCTCACCCGGCTGATCGTCATCGGGCGCTACCCGGTGATCGCGGCGGCGATCGCGCTTTTGCTGTGGCAGGTCAGCTTCGTGATGTCGGGCAAGGTGCAGTGGCGCTTCTTCAATCCGCCCGAGCAGTCCACCGTGAACGGCGCATTCTCGATGGTCGAGGGCGCGACCCGGGCCGACACCGAAGAGATGATGCGCACGATGCAGGCGACCGTGACCAAGGTCGCGAAGGAATTCGAGGACGAATACGGCGTGAACCCCGTCGAATACGCGATCGGGCAGATCGGCGGCGCATCGGGGCGGGGGCTGGCCTCTGCCGATACCAAGGATGCCGATCTCCTCGGCTCGCTTTCGATCGAGGTGATCGATCCCGATTACCGGCCTTATTCCAGCTTCGATTTCGTCTCGCGGCTGCAGGCCGAGACGCCGCGCCTGCCGCTGGTCGAAGAGATCAGCTTCCGCCGCTTCCGCTCCGGCGGCGCCGGGGACGGGATCGCGGTGCAGTTCTCGGGCAACGAGACGCGGATTCTGAAAGACGCCGCCGAAGACCTGAAGACGCAGCTTGCGCAATTCCCCGAGGTCTCGGCGGTGGAGGACAACCTCGCCTATGACAAGCAGGAGCTGATCCTCGATCTCACCCCGCAGGGCGAGGCGCTGGGCTTCGACATCGCGACGCTGGGCCGTGAATTGCGCGCGCGTCTGAACGGCACCGAGGCTGCGAGCTTCCCCGACGGGGTGCGCTCGGCCACGATCCGTGTGGAACTGCCCGAGGAAGAGCTGGCCGCCGATTTCATCGACCGGATGCAGCTGCGCGCGCCCGGCGGCGAATGGGTGCCGCTGGCCGACATCGTCTCGGTGCGCAGCCAGACGGGCTTCTCGACGATCCGGCGCGAGGATGGCGTGCGGCAGGTCTCGGTCACGGGCGATGTCTCCGAGGACGATCCCGCACGGGCCAACGAGATCCTCGCGCGCATCTCCGACGATATCCTGCCGCGCATCGCCGAGGAACGCGGCGTGGCCTATACGCTCACCGGGCAGGCCGAGCAGGAGCGCGACTTCATGAGCGACGCGCTGATCGGTCTGATTATGTGCCTGATCGGCATCTACATCGTGCTCGCGTGGATCTTCGCGAGCTGGACGCGGCCGATCGTTGTGATGTCGGTGATCCCCTTCGGCGCAGTCGGCGCGATCTGGGGCCACTATGTCTGGAACCTGCCGATGTCGATGTTCGCCGTGGTCGGCGGGATCGGGATGATCGGGATCATCATCAACGATGCGATCGTGCTGATCTCTACGGTCGACGAATACGCCGAGAAGCGCGGGATCGTGCCCGCGATCGTCGATGCGGTCGCCGACCGTCTGCGCCCGGTGCTGCTGACGACGCTGACGACGGTTCTGGGTCTTGCGCCGCTTCTCTACGAGCAATCCAGCTCGGCCCTGTTCCTGAAATCCACGGTGATCACGCTGGTCTACGGGCTGGGCTTCGGGATGATCATCGTGCTGCTGGTCGTGCCCGCAGTGCTCGCGGTGCAGCTCGATTTCGGGCGGCAGGTGCAGGCGGTGCGTCACGGCGTGCGGGTCGTGCGGCTGCGTGGCGTGCTGGCCGGCGTCGCGGCGCTGATGGTCGTGGGCTTCGCGCTCACGCTGGGGCGCGCGATGTGGGAGGGTCAGGCGCTGATGCCCGCCTTCGGAGGCTTCGCGCTGATCGCGGGGATGGTGGCGATGGGGGCGGGGCTGATCGCGCCCCGGCTGCTGCGCGGCCATATCCGCCACAGACCGCCGCCGGAAGCCTGACCTCCGAGAGAGTTGATTACTCGGTGCAGCCCATGATCTCGACCGCGCCGCGATCCGAGAGCACGGTGATGCGCAGATCGCTGGGGTCGAGGTCGAAGGGCTTCGCGTCCGGCGGCACGAAGTCGGCGCTGGTCACGAGGGTATCGCCCTCGCGATGGCTGTCGGCCTCGGAGACCCAGACCGGGCGCGAGGCGAGTTCCAGAAGCGCGTTTTCCGTGCCGATCGCGGGCGGCAGATCGACCCGCGCCGTCAGCCGGACCCCATCCTTCATTGGCTCTGTCTCGCAGCGCGTCTGCGGGGCGATCTTGCGCGGCTCACGCGCGAGCGCCGCCTGAATTTTCGGATCGGGCGTGCCGTCTCCGGTGACCTCGGTCTGCAGGTGCAGGCTGACCGGCACGCAGATATTGTCGCAGATCCCGATCATCACATCGGCTTTCAACTGCACCGGCTTGCCCGGATCTTTCGGCGTCACCGAAATCGGCAGCACGACGCCATCGTGATAGCCGACGGTGCGCATGCCGGAGGACAGGAAGACTTCCGGCGCAGGCCAGTGAACCACGGCCGAGGCGAGGTTGCTCGATCCGGTGAACTGGATATGCGGCGGGATGCCCGCATCGCCGGGCGAGCGCCAATAGGTTTTCCAGCCGGGCGCGAGCGCGATTTCCAGCGCCGCCATGCGGGTGCCGTTGGCGCCTTTTCCGCCTGCGCGCAGCTGCGCCTGCTCCAGCCCCGGAGGCGTCGGCAGTGCGGGCATGGACGCGTCTTGCGGCGCGACCTGCTCCTGTGCTGCGATCTGTGCTACGGCTTCCTGCGCCGCCACGCCGAGCGGGCAGCAGCCGAGCAGGATCCCCATGGCTGGTAACAAACGTGTCATATGTCTTACCTAGTCGCTTCCCTGCACGTTCAGAAGTCACAAACGCGACAGAAGCGTGCAACATTTTGTCCCGGCGCGCCGCAATGCGAAACAATTCCTGCGTCTGGCTTGAATAGACGCGCCGCTCGCGCCACCTTGAATAGAGATGGGATGCAACTGCGAAGGGGAGCGAGATGGACCTGACAGGTAAGTTTCTGATCGCGATGCCCGGTATGGGGGATCCGCGATTCGAGCATTCGGTGATCGCCGTCTGCGCCCATTCCGATGAGGGTGCGATGGGTCTGATCATCAACAAACCCTTGCCGACGCCCGCCTTCTCGGACCTTCTCGAAAGCCTCGATATCGAACGGCCCGGTGCGGATATCCGCTTCGATCAGCCGATCCTCTTTGGCGGTCCGGTCGAGACCGGGCGCGGCTTCGTGCTCCATTCACCCGATTGGACGACCGGCGAGGGCCAGATGGAAGTCACCGACCGGCTGCGGATGACCGGCACACGCGACATTCTCGAAGATATCGCGATGGGGCGCGGCCCGAACCAGGCGCTGATGGCGCTGGGCTATGCGGGCTGGGGACCGGGTCAGCTGGAGGAAGAAATCCTCGACAATGGCTGGCTCACCGCTGACAGCGATGCCGACCTCGCGCTCGATGCCGAGCATGAGACCAAATGGGTGCGCGCGCTCGAGGGCATGGGGATCGACCCGCGAACGCTTTCTGCTGCGGCGGGTCATGCCTGAGGGCTGATCGGGGCTCCGCCCCCTCGGCGCGTCCGCGCCTCACCCCCGGGATATTTAAGCCAAAACGAAGAGGCGATCAGTCGCGCGGGGCTGCCGCGCGGCGCAGGCGGTCGTTAATCGCGCGGCCGAGGCCGGTTTCCGGGATCGGGGCGAAGGCGAGTGTGGTGAGGCCGCGCGTTTGGGCGAGCGCGTCACCCTTGCGCAGCATCGCGAAGAGGTTCGCCGCCGCCTCGGTCAGATCGCCCGTGGGCGAGAGGTTCAGATCGGCGGTCGGGCAATCGCCACCGAAACCGATCCAGACCGCATCCGGGCGCGGCGCGGTCACGTCCAACAGCACCGCGGCGCCCGGCGCGTAATGCGATTTGAGCTGCCCCGGCGCGTTTGGCTTGGCCGCGTCGCCGCCGGTGGGCAGGGGCTGGCCGATCAGTGCCTCGACCTCTTCGGCGGCGACCCCGCCGGGGCGCAGCAGCGCGGGCGGGTCGAGCGCGAGGATAGTGGATTCCACCCCGACCTCGCAGGGGCCGCCATCGATCACCGCCGCGATCTTGCCGCCGAGCCCGTCCATCACATGCTGCGCGGTGGTCGGGCTGATCTTGCCCGAGGGATTGGCCGAGGGCGCGGCCAGAGGGCCGCCGAATTCGGTCAGCAGCGCGCGGGCGACCGGATGCGCGGGCAGGCGGATCGCGACCGTGTCATGCCCGGCCGTCACCAGATCGGAGAGCCCGGCTTCTGGGCGCAGCGGCAGGACCAGCGTCAGCGGTCCCGGCCAGTAACGCGCGGCGATATGGCGTGCGGCGTCGGAGACCACGGCGATCTCTTCCGCCGCTTCGATCGACGGCAGATGCACGATCAGCGGATTGAACTTCGGACGCCCCTTCGCCGCGAAGATCGCGGCCACCGCGCGGTCGTTGCGCGCATCACCTGCAAGCCCGTAGACCGTCTCGGTCGGCATCGCGACCAGTTCGCCCGCGCGCAGCAAGGCGGCTGCCTGCGCATAGCCCTCGGCATCGGCGGAAAGGAGTTTCGTGTCTTGGCTCATGCAGTCGTGACGCAGCGTTGGAGTTGAAGGGGGCTGCCCTTGCGGTAGGGTATCGGCAACCCGACAGGACATAGACGCGCGCGTGGCAATTGCCAAGCTGCCCGGAGGAGACCCATGACTTACCGTTCCCCCGTCACCGATATTCGCTTCATCCTCGACCACGTCGTGCCGCTTGCGCCGGTCGCGGCTACCGAGATGTTCGCCGAGGCGACCCCCGATATGGTCGAGGCGATCCTCACCGAAGGCGGCAAACTGTGCGACGAGGTGATCGCGCCGACCAATCGCGATGGCGATCTGACGCCCGCAAAACTCGAGAACGGCGTTGTGCGCTCGCCTGCTGGCTTCAAGGAGGCCTTCGCGGCGCTGGCCGAGGGCGGCTGGATCGGCATCGCGGCGGACCCGGAGCATGGCGGGATGGGCCTGCCGCAGGCGCTCAATGTCGGTTTCAACGATATGCTCTCGGGCGCGAACCTGTCGCTGCAGCTCAGCCCGCTGCTGACGCAGGGCCAGATCGAGGCGCTGGAGCATCACGCCTCCGACGAGATCAAGGCGCTCTATCTGCCCAAGCTGATCTCGGGCGAATGGTCGGGCACGATGAACCTGACCGAACCGGGGGCGGGCTCGGATGTCGGCGCGCTGACGACGAAGGCCGTGCCGAACGATGACGGCACCTATGCGATCTCGGGGCAGAAGATTTTCATCACCTGGGGCGACAATGACTGCGTCGAGAATACCTGCCATCTCGTGCTGGCGCGTCTTCCCGATGCGGCCCCCGGCACGAAGGGCATCAGCCTCTTCATGGTGCCGAAGCTGATCCCGGACGCCGACGGCAAGCCGGGCGTGGCGAATTCGCTGAAAGTGGTCTCGCTGGAGCACAAGCTGGGCATCCACGGCTCGCCCACCTGTGTGATGAGCTATGAGGGCGCGACCGGCTGGCTGGTCGGTGAAGAGAACAAGGGCATGGCCGCGATGTTCACGATGATGAACAACGCGCGTCTGAACGTGGGTGCGCAAGGCATCGGCGTGGCCGAGGCCGCCTATCAGCAGGCGCTGGCCTATGCGAAGGACCGGGTGCAGTTTGCGCCGATCGTCGAGCATGCCGATGTGCGCCGGATGCTGGCGGGCATGAAGGCCGAGATTTTCGCGGCGCGTTCGATCGCGCTGGCCTGTGGCGTCGCGATCGATATGGGGCGCGCGACGAATGATGCGAACTGGCAGGCCCGCGCGGCGCTGCTGACGCCGATCGCGAAGGCTTACGGCACCGATATGGGCATCCGCGTGGCCTCGACCGGCGTGCAGGTGCATGGCGGCATGGGCTTCATCGAGGAAACCGGTGCCGCGCAATATCTGCGCGATGTGCGGATCACCACGATCTACGAGGGCACTAACGGCATTCAGGCGATGGACCTTGTGGGCCGAAAGATGATGGACGAGGGCAAGGCCGCCTTCCGTCTGCTGCAGGAGATCGAGGACGAGGCGCAGGGCGCGCGCGAGGCCTTCCCGGTGCTGGCCGAAGACGTCTGGCAGGCCGCCGAGGAGCTGCGCGAGCATACCGAATGGATGGTCAGCCAGGGCATGCAGGACCGCTTCGCGGGGGCCGTGCCCTATCTCGACGCTTTCGCGCGGGTGCTGGGTGGCTATTACCACCTGCGCGCCGCGATGGCCGAGGGCCGCGATTCCGCGCGCGGGCATCTGGCCGCCGTCTATATCCGCCGCCTGATGCCCGCCTATGCGGCCTCGCTGGCCGAGGCCAAGGAAGGGGCGGAAGGGCTCTACGCGCTGAGCGTCGAAGATCTCGAGGCATGAGGGGCGACGGCGCTCCCGTGTCGACGAATGGCATCCGCTACCCTTGGGCGGAGCCGCCCGAGCCGGGCGGAGCGGTCGAGGTCGCGCCCGGGGTGATGTGGATCCGTCTGCCGCTGCCGATGGCGCTCGATCACGTCAATTGCTTCGCGCTCGATGAGGGCGATGGCTGGGCGCTGGTCGATCCCGGCATCGACACGCGCAAATGCCGCGCGGCGCTGCAGGCGGCGATGGATGGCCCGCTGGGCGGCAAGCCGGTCACCAGGGTCTTGGTGACGCATTACCACCCCGATCACATCGGGCTGGCGGGCTGGCTGCAGGAGCAGGGCGCGGAGCTGATCACGACCCGGACCTCGTGGCTGTTTGCGCGGATGCTGCAACTCGATCCGCAGGATCGGCCCGTGGCCGAGACGCTGACCTATTACCGGCGCGCCGGGATGGACCCGGCGCTTCTGGACAAGCGCGCCAACGAACGGCCCTTCAACTTTGCCGATTGCGTCCACGCGCTGCCGCTTGGCTTCACCCGGATCGTGGAGGGCGACGAGATCACCCTCGGCGGGCGGCGCTGGGCGGTGAAGATGGGCGACGGGCACGCGCCCGAACATGCGACGCTGTGGAGCCTCGACGACGATCTGGTTCTTGGCGGCGATCAGCTTCTGCCCTCGATCTCGGCCAATCTCGGCGTCTATGCGACCGAACCCGAGGCCGATCCGCTGGCCGATTGGCTGACCTCCTGCGCGCGCTTTGCCGAGATCGCGGAGGATCGCCACCTCGTGCTGCCCGGCCACAAGCTGCCCTTCACCGGGCTGCCGCTGCGGCTGCGTCAGATGATCGAGAACCACGAGGGCGCGCTGAAACGTCTGCGCAAGCACCTCGACACCCCGCGTACCGCCTGCGAGTGCTTCCCGCCGCTGTTCAAACGCCAGATCGACGAGAGCACCCACGGGCTCGCGATGGTCGAAGCGATGGCGCATCTCAACCATCTTTGGCACAAAGGGGAGGTGAGCCGCACCTTGCGAGAGGACGGCGCCTGGCTCTGGAGCCTGAAATGACCGAGATACGCACCACCGCCGAAGCCCATGAGGAAGCCGCCCTTCCGAATGCGAAGGTGGTGCATACCTCGGAGAACGCGCCGAAGACTGCCGAGGTCAAACCGCTTCCGCCCGAACTGGCCCGCGGACGGCCCGAGGATAAGAGCCCGGCGCAATGGGCCTATGAACGGGTCCTGCTCTATATCCAGAACTTTGAAGAGCAGTTGCAGGAAGACGAGGAGGTCGTGCTTGGCCTCACCGGCGGCGAGGCGGGGGTGCTGCAGATCGAGGGGATCGGCTTTTTCGACCCCGACATCCTCACCTTCTACGGCACCGACGAATACGGTGCGCGCACGCAGCTCATCCAGCATGTAAACCAGCTCAACGTGATGCTGATCGCCCAGCCGAAACCGGCTGCGGACGAAGCGCCGCGCCGGATCGGCTTCCGGCTCGCCCGCGCGCTGGAGCAAGAAAATGCGTCCGACAGCGCGAAGCCTCAAGACGAGGCGTGACAGCTTGTCGCGGCTCGGCTAGTTTTCCCTCTGGGAGACAGCGCAAAAGGGAGAACGCGCAATGGCCGAGTATAAACCGGGCAATATGGACATTCGTGATCAGGAGAGAACATTCAGCGGTTTTGTTCGCTTCGTCACGATTTCGGTGATTGTGATCATCTGCTTTCTGGTGTTTCTCGCTCTCGTAGGCGGCTGACGCGACCGGCGGCGGCTGAAAAAGACACGCTTGGGAACGGGAGATCGGGCAGATGATGCGCGTGCTTCTTGTCTGTCTGATGCTGCCGCTTCTTCTGGCTGGCTGCGGGGCGGATAATATCTATGCCTCGGATGCCGAGGTCGCCAAATATCGCTATGTTTCCGACGAGCCGCCTTCGGTTACGCTCTACACCGTGATCTCGACCAATACCGGGTCGGGTGGGCATTCGGCGCTGCTGATCAACGGGCGCGAGCGGATCATCTTCGATCCGGCAGGCACCTGGAATCATCCCTGGGCGCCCGAGCGCCACGATGTGCATTTCGGCATTACCGAGAAGATGCGGAAATTCTACATCGACTATCATGCCCGCGAGAGCTGGTATGTGCGGGCCCAGAAGCTTCCGATCACGATGGCGCAGGCCGATCAGCTGATGGCCCGCGTGGAGCGCAACGGTTCGGTCAACAAGATGATGTGCGCGGATTCGGTATCGAGCGCGCTGCGCGACATGCCGTGGCTGCACGACAAGGTGCCCTTCACCTTCTCGCCGCTGAAATTGTCGAAGGCGTTCGGGCAGCTGCCGGGCGTGACCGAGAAGGATCACTACGACAACGATCCCGACGACAATTCCGGCGTGCTGATGATCCAGCAGCAGCCCTACAATCACGGCGACACCCAGTTCAGAAACTGACCGGGCCTTCAGGCATCGCCTCGCCTGCGTGACAATGCGCGGGCGAGTGCGGGACCTGCGATCAGCACCAGCAGGAAGCGGCCAATCTGCATCGCCATGACGAAGGGCACATCGACCTGCGTGCCCGCTGCGATGATCGCGACCGAATCCGCTCCGCCGGGGCTGGTGGCGAGATAGGCGGTCACCGGCTCGATCCCGGCGAAATAGACCAATCCCATCGCGAAGGCGGCGCAGAGCGCGATCAGCGCGATGATCGAGCCGAGGATGCGTGGCAGCAGCCTTGCGGCATGGCGCAGCACGGCGCGGGTGAAGCGCATCCCGATCCCCCAGCCGACGACCGCATAGCTGATTGCGAGCACGGTCTGGGGCAGGGTGATCTCCAGAAGGCCCGTGGCGCTCGCGATCAAGCCGAAGGCCATCGGCAGCAGCAGCCCGCCACCCGGAATGCGCAGCCGCACGCCCAGAAAGGCCGCCCCGATCCCGAGCGCGAGCGTCTCGACCGCGGCGAAGAAGTCCATCGGGCCTTGCTCGGCGAGTGCCGCGCCGACATCCCTCGCCTGCGCCACGCCGAAAATCTGCACGACGGCAGTTGCGGCGATCGCACAGCAGGCGACGCGGGTATATTGCATCACGGCGACAAGCCGCATGTCAGCGCCGTAATCGTCCGACATAAGCGTCATCGCGGTCGCCGCGCCGGGGGAGGAGCCCCAGATCGCCGTCGTGCCGGGCAAGCCGCCCGCACGCGCCATCACCCAGCCGAGCACGCTCGCCCCCAGCACGGTGGAGAGCGTCCCGGCAAGGAAGATCGGCCAGTCGCGGGCGATCTCGGGCAGGATCGAGGCGGGAAGCTTCGAGGCGATCATCACGCCCACGACACCCTGCGCCGCGATGAAGCCCAGAGGCGGCAGCCGCACCGCCCCGCCGCTCGCGGCAAGCGCGATCGCGACCGCCATCGGCCCCAGAAGAAGCGCCGCCGAGAGATGCGCGAGACTCAGCGCGAAGGCCAGAAGCGCGGAGCCTGCGAGGAGGACGGCCCAGCGCAATGCAGGGGGCCAGCGGTCGGGGGCGTATCGGAAGGGAGGCGATGAGCGCATAGGGGGCTTTGAAGATGGAAATCAGGTGCTTCCGAGCAGATAGGGTGATGCGCGTCAAGCGCCCAGCGAAATCCGCAACTTCTGCCCAGTAGAGCAAATTTCGGTCGGTCGGGCCCGCCTTCACCTCAAGCGGAGAATTCTCCGCTTTCTCGTTTCATCGACGTGAATTGAATTGATCCGTGCGCAAAACGCGTCACTCTGGAGGCGGCCCCGCATCTCTTTGCGGGCAATGACCCAAAGGCCTCACCACAAGCCCTTCCAGCCTACGGGATTGGTGGGGGAGCCCTTCGGGCTGGTGAGGTCAGTCCGGTCGCTCTTGCGATCGGACATATTCCTTGATCGTTTCCAGCGGCGCTCCACCGCAACTGCTCACGAAATAGCTCGGCGACCAGAGGGCGCCGCCGAGGCGCTTCAGGCTCGGGAAGTCTCTTCGGAGCCGCCGCGACGTCGTGGTCTTCACCGCATTCGCGAAATCAGCGACCGCCTCGGCGGGCGGCAGCGAGAACAGGATATGGATGTGATCGGCCTCCGCGCCGAACTCCTCCAGCGCCCCGCCGCGAACATCGCAGCGCTCACGGATCGCGATCTCGGCCGCTCGCAGCATTTCGTCCGTCAGCACTGCTCGGCGCCGCTTCGTTACCAGAACCATATAGTAGTGGAGGCTGAAAACGCAATTGTTCGTACGGCTATAGGATTGATCCGACATGTAGGAACCAATATAATAATCACGCCATGACCGCAACTCGATCCCTCTCCTTCAAGCTCTACCCGTCGCCCGCGCAGGAGGCGGCGCTATGGCGCAAGCACCTGCTGCTGAAAGACCTGTGGAACGCCGCGCTCGAGGAGCGGATCGGCGCCTGGCGGCGCAGCGAGACCCGGATCACGCGCTCCGATCAGGAGAAGGCGCTGAAGGAAATCCGCATGGGGCTCGAGGGCTGGCGCGGGCTCGTCCACACCCATGAGGCCCAGATCGTTCTGAAGCGCCTGGATCTCGCCTTCCAGGCCTTCTTCCGCCGCCTGCGCGCGGGCGGTGCGCCGGGCTTTCCGCGTTTCAAGAGCGCCGCGCGCTTCCGCGGCTGGGGCTACAAGCAGCATGGCAACGGCTTCAGGGTCGAGATGCGCGACGGCGGTCGCCACGGCCACGCCACTCTGTTCGGCATCGGGCGCATGCGGATGCGGGGCGTCGCGCGCACGCCAGGCCGCGTGCTCAAGGCCGATGTGACCCGAACAGTTCATGGCTGGATGCTCAACGTGGTCGTAGAGACCGGTTGCGCCGAGCGCGCGCCGGCCGAGGGACCGGCCGCGGGGCTCGATTGGGGCGTCTCGACATTCGCCACGCTCGCGCATGAGGATGGCACCTTCGAGGAGGTCCCGAACCCGCGTCACCTTGACCTCGAGGCCGAGAGCCTCAAGGCCGAGCAGCGCCGGCTCTCGGCCGCGGCCCGGGCGCGGAAGATTTCCCGGCGGGCGCTGCAAAAGCATCGTCGCGATCTGGCGCGACGCCATGCGAAGATTGCCGCGCGCCGGAAGGACTTCCTGCACAAGACGAGTGCGCGGATCGCCGGGCGGCACCGCCTGATCGCAACCGAGGCGCTGGCGGTGCGCAACATGACCGGCTCGGTCCGCGGCACCGCGGAGGCGCCGGGCCGGAATGTGGCCCAGAAGGCGGGCCTGAACAGATCGATCCTGGACACGGCCCCGGCCGGGTTTTTGAACATGCTCCGATACAAAGCGGAAGAAGCTGGTGCGGAGTTCCTTGAGGCGAAGACGCGAGAGCTGAAGCCGTCACAGCGCTGCCCGGACTGCGGCGCGCTGCGGAAGAAGACGCTCGCGGAACGCCGCCACGATTGCGACTGCGGCTGCCATCTCGGGAGAGATGAGGCCGCGGCCCTCGTTTTGTTGCGGTGGGGGCTCGCGCAGAGCCGCCATCGCCAGAACGCGGAAACAATCAACCCGGCCGGGACGGTCGGGGATCAGGCAGCCGCCTGATCCGAAACCCCTTCCAACCTACGGGATTGGTGGGGGAGGTTCATATATGGGAGGAAAGGATGTTCCAGAACATCAAGCTCGTCGCGGGGGCGGTTGCATTGAGCGCACCCGTTGCCAAGGCCGAAGCCTTCATCAATATCCTGACCGGGGCGCCTCGGGCGTGTATTATCCGCTCGGCGTGGCGCTGTCCGAAGTCTACGGCGAGAACATGAAGGGCGTGCGCGTTCAGGTGCAATTGACGAAGGCGTCGGTCGAGAACCTGAACCTGCTGCAGCAAGGCCGGGGGGAGCTGGCCGTCGCATTGGGCCTCTCGGTCTCGACGGTGAATATGCATCTGCGGAACCTGCGCGAGAAATTCGGCCTTCGCACGACCAATACCGTCGTCGCACGGGTCGTGGAATTGGGTCTCTGCGAAGAAGACGCTCTTAGAGCCGGCTTATGAAATGCACGCCGCAATCGAGCGAACGATAGCTGTAGAGCGAGACGTTCGACCGGTTGCGGCGCGCGGTGCAGCTTAGCTGCGGCGTCGTGCCCATCACCTTGAAGCGGTCCAGGCCGACCGAGGCGGTGAGGGAAATATCGCGATCCATTCGCGCCTTCCCGAACAGAGGAAAGTCGCCATCGAAATCGCGCAGGCCCACGGTCGCAGAGAGCTTCGCGCTCAGCCTTTTCGTGAGGCGACGGCTGGCTCCGGCGGTCAGGGCCGCGCGCGTGTAGCTTTGATAGTCGCTGCGCACATCCGCGCGCTCAAGCTGCAACCCGAGGTCGACTCGTGACCTTCGCCAAATGGCCCGGTCGTAGCCCAGATTGAGCGCGTAGCGCGGCCCGTTTAGGTGGCGCTTTTCTTCGAAACGGCTTTGCGTGACGGAGCCGATGACCGTGAGGTTCGCATCATGGGCGAGGCGCCAGTGGCGGTCGAGACTGAGACTCGTATCGGTCGCATCGGATCGCGTCTGTCCCGGTGCCGCGGCATAGAAACTGCGCCCGACCTCGATGGTCGCGCCCCAGGGCGCCCCTGCGATGAGACGGTCGTAGCGCACCGAAAGGCTCGGCTTCACGAAGCGCAGTTCCTTCGGCGAATACCAGTTTCCCGACACCGCGCCGCGCAGGCGAAGCCGCCAATCGAGCGCGGGGTGGATGTGGTAACCCGCTCACCGGTCGAGGCTGCGGGGCGCTTTGGTTCAAGACATGCGAAACGAGCCCGTTAGGGACTTGTCGCGGATAGTTCTGCTAAAAGGGGAAGTGGTGCTGCTGGAGAGACTTGAACTCTCGACCTCTCCCTTACCAAGGGAGTGCTCTACCGCTGAGCTACAGCAGCGCCGGTTTCGGTCCGTCGCTTCGACCGTGGCGGGGATTTAGACGCAATCGCGCGGGGGTGCAAGGGCAAATCTTGCTCTCTCTCGACAGGATTTCACAGGCGGGTTAAACGAGGCGCCATGACAGGCGGAAAGAAAGATGGATCGGGCACGTCCCGCGATGCGGAATTGAGCCGCGAAGAGCGTCGGGCGCAGGCGCTGCGCGCGAATCTGCAGCGGCGCAAGGCGCAGGCGCGCGCCCGCAAATCCGAATCCAAGCCGCCGAATAACAACGAATCCGAGGGCAGTTGACATGGACAGCATCGTCGTACGCGGCAACGGGCCACTTTCCGGCCAAATCCCGATCGCGGGGGCGAAAAACGCCTGTCTCGCGCTGATGCCGGCCACGCTGCTCAGCGATGAGCCGCTGACCCTGACCAATGCGCCGCGCCTGTCGGACATCCGCACGATGACCGAATTGCTGGCGAGCCTCGGCGCGGAAGTGACTGCGCTGCAGGATGGCAAGGTTCTGGCGACCTCGTGTCATGGCGAGATCAACCCGGTCGCGGATTATGAAATCGTCCGCAAGATGCGCGCCTCGAATCTGGTGCTGGGGCCGCTGCTGGCACGTCTGGGCCATGCGGTCGTGTCGCTGCCCGGCGGCTGTGCGATCGGCGCGCGCCCGATGGATATCCATGTCGACGCGCTCGCGGCGCTCGGGGCGGAGATCGAGCTGAAGGATGGCTATCTGCATGCCGAAGCGAAGGGCGGGCTGAAAGGCGCCACCCACGAGATGCGCTTTGCGTCCGTTGGCGCGACCGAGAACTTCCTGATGGCGGCCTCGCTCGCGAAGGGCACGAGCGTGCTGAAGAACGCAGCCCGCGAGCCGGAAATCGTCGATCTGGCGAAATGCCTGCGTGCGATGGGTGCGCAGATCGAGGGCGACGGCACCTCTGAAATCGTGATCGAGGGCAAGGATCGGCTGCACGGCGCGACTCACCCGGTGGTCGCCGACCGGATCGAGCTCGGCACCTATATGCTCGCACCCGCGATCTGCGGCGGCGAGGTGGAGTGCCTGGGCGGTCGAATCGATCTGCTGGAGAGCTTCTGCGAGAAACTCGACGCGGCGGGCATCTCGGTCGAGCAGACCCATACCGGCCTCAAGGTCGCGCGCAAGAATGGCCGCATCCGCGCGGTCGACGTAACGACCGAGCCGTTCCCCGGCTTCCCGACCGATCTTCAGGCGCAGATGATGGCGCTTCTTTGCACCGCCGAGGGCACCAGCGTTCTGGAAGAGAAGATTTTCGAGAATCGCTTCATGCACGCGCCTGAACTGGTGCGGATGGGGGCGAATATAGACGTCCATGGCGGTCATGCGACGGTCCATGGCGTCGAGAAGCTCAAAGGCGCGCCGGTGATGGCGACCGACCTGCGGGCCTCCGTGTCGCTGATCCTCGCAGGGCTGGCCGCGGAAGGCGAGACCGTCGTCAGCCGTGTCTATCACCTCGATCGCGGCTATGAGCGCGTCGAGGAGAAACTGGCGGGCGTCGGAGCGCATATCGAGCGCGTGAAAGCGAATTGATCGGCTGGCAATCCCCGCCGTCTTCCCCATATCGAATGCAGAGGTGACCCAATGACCCGTGATGCGAAATTCGAAGAGGGCGGCGAAGGCGCGATTGCGCTGCGCGCCGAGACCCGCGACGACCTCTCCGTGATCGCGGCGCTGGTGCAGGATGCCGTGCTGCCGATCACCGAGATCGCCTGGGAGGCGAAGTCCCGGCGGCTGGCGCTGCTGATCAACCGGTTCCGCTGGGAGGATAAGGCGCAGGCCGAGGCCGAGAAGCGCCCCTATGAGCGTGTGCGGTCGCTGCTGGTGATCTCGGACGTCACCCATGTCGCAAGCATGGGGATCGATCGCTCGGATCGCGACGTGGTGCTTTCGATCCTCGATATCACCTTTGAAGAGGCCGAAGACGGCGCTGGTCGCGTGACCCTGACGCTGGCGGGCGATGGCGCGCTGGCGACCGATGTCGAATGTCTCGATGTCGATCTGCGCGATGTCGAACGTCCCTATCGGGCGCCCTCCGGCAAGGTGCCGCATCATCCCGAGTGAGCCGCGTTTTGCCGCCGGAGATGCCTCCGGCGGGGATATTTACGCCAAGTCGAAGTGGAATTGCCCTTGGGGGCAGGGTCGCGCTTGCGGGGCAGGGCGGGAGTCTCTAATCCGAAGAGCGCAATAGGAGACTGTCGATGCCGCACTTTCTGGACACGCGCGAAGAGGGCTTTGAGGCCCGGTTTGTCGAACTTCTGGGGATGAAGCGCGAGGACAGCCCCGATGTGGATGCTGTCGTGGCCGGGATCATCGCGGATATCCGCAAGCGGGGCGATGCGGCACTGATCGAGCTGACCGCCAAATTCGACCGACTGGAGCTGACGCCCGAGACGCTGGCGTTTGCTCCCGAAGAGATCGAGGCCGAGGTCGCGAAAGTGCCCGCCGAGGAGCGCGCGGCGCTGGAACTGGCGGCCGAGCGTATCCGCGCCTATCACGAGCGCCAGATGCCCCATGACGCGCGTTGGATCGACGCGAGCGGGGCGGAACTTGGCTGGCGCTGGGGGCCGGTCTCGGCGGCGGGACTCTATGTGCCCGGCGGGCTGGCGAGCTATCCCTCTTCGGTGCTGATGAACGCGATCCCGGCAAAGGTCGCGGGCGTGGAGCGTCTGGTGGTGGCCTGTCCGACGCCGGGCGGGGCGGTGAACCCGCTGGTGCTGCTGGCCGCGCAACTGGCGGGCGTCGATACGGTCTACCGGATGGGGGGCGCGCAGGCGATTGCTGCGCTGGCCTACGGGACCGAGACGATCACGGCGGTCGACAAGATCACCGGGCCGGGCAACGCTTTCGTGGCGGCGGCCAAGCGGCGCGTCTTTGGGCGCGTGGGCATCGACATGATCGCGGGGCCGTCGGAAATCCTCGTGATCGCGGATGGCACGGGTGACCCGGATTGGATCGCGCTCGACCTGATGAGCCAGGCCGAGCATGACGAAAGCGCACAGGCGATCCTGATCACCACCGACGAGGCTTTCGGTAAGGCGGTCGTCGCGGCGGTCGAGAAACGGCTCGAGACGCTGGAGCGCCGTGCGATTGCAGGTGCGAGCTGGCGTGACTTCGGGGCGGTGATCGTCGCGCGCGATCTGATGGAGGCGGCCGAGCTGTCGAACCGGGTCGCCCCCGAGCATCTGGAGCTGTGCGTCGCCGATCCCGATTGGCTCTCCGAAGCGATCACCCATGCCGGCGCGATCTTCCTTGGCGCCTACACGCCCGAAGCGATCGGCGATTACATTGGCGGGCCGAACCACGTTCTGCCCACGGCGCGCTCGGCGCGGTTTTCCTCGGGCCTGTCGGTGATGGATTTCATCAAGCGCACGACGCTGGCGAAGATGACGCCCGGCGCGCTGAAGGCGATCGGCCCTTCGGCCGAGGTTCTGGCGAAATCGGAAAGCCTAGAGGCGCATGGGCTGTCGGTGCGTGCGCGGCTCGATGCGCTCAATGACGAAGGGGAGGGGTGATGGCCCGGATCTCGCATATCCAGCTGGACACGGGCGGGCTGCCCGCGCCCTCGCCCGAGATCGAGCAGGAGCGCAAGGTCGCGATCTACGATCTGCTCGAGGATAACAGCTTCAACATCCCGGGCCGCGACGGGCAACCTGCACCCGAAGGGCCGTTCGCACTGACGCTTGGCGTGCGCGACCGGCGGCTGGTTTTCGACACCGAAACCGAGAGCGGCGCGAAAGTGGCGGAGTTTCATCTGTCCTTCGGCCCGTTCCGGCAGGCGGTGAAGGATTATTTCCAGATCTGCGAGAGCTATTTCGAGGCGGTCAAGAAACTGCCGCCCAGCCAGATCGAAGCGATCGATATGGCCCGGCGCGGCATCCATAACGAAGGCGCGCGCATCTTGCAGGAGCGTCTCGAAGGCAAGGCCGAGATTGACATCGACACGGCGCGGCGCCTCTTCACCCTCGTTGCCGTTCTCGCCCCGAGGTAAACGGATGGGCGAGATCCCCAACTCCGTTCTTTTTGCGTGCGATCATAACTCCACGCGCTCCCCGATGGCCGAGGGGATGATGAAGAAATTCTACGGCACCGAATGTTACGTGCAGTCGGTGGGCGTGAAGGCCGATTTGGAGATCGACGGCTTCACCATCGCGGTGATGGCCGAGATCGGCGTCAATCTCGAGCGTCACCGCGCGCGCTCTTTCACCGAGCTGCAGGAATGGGGTGATGATCTGTCGGCTTTTGACCTAGTGATCGCGCTCTCGCCCGCCTCGCAGCGTCAGGCGCTGGAGCTGACCCGGTTCTTCCATCTCGACGTGGAATACTGGCCGATCCTCGATCCGACCGGGATCGGCGAGACGCGCGAGGCCAAGCTTGCCGCCTATCGCGACACCCGCGACCAGATCCGCCGCCATCTCATCGACCGTTTCGGTCCGCCTCAGGAGTAAGCCCATGCCGCGCGCCCGCACTCTCGACACGATCTCGCGTTACTACGACGCCTTCAACACAGGCGATACGGCAGGGATGGAGGCCCAGCTGGGCGAGCCTTTCGCGCATCATGTGAACGAGGGAAAGATCCGCCACGGGATCGAGGCGTTCCGCGAATTCAACAAGCATATGAGCCGCTGCTATCGCGAGCAGCTGACCGACATGGTCATCATGGCCAATGACTCAGGCACGCGGGCGGCGGCGGAGTTCATCGTGAACGGCGTCTATCTGGAAACCGATGACTGGCTGCCCGAGGCGCATGGGCAAAGCTATGTTCTGCCGGCGGGGGCTTTAACAGCTTCCATTTGACTTATACTTTTCGCATCATATATTATCGAAATGATGAAGAGGCTTGTAAGTATTGGCGAGGCCGCAAAGGCCCTGGGCGTGACTCCGCTCACCTTGCGCAGATGGGATGAGAGCGGCAAGCTCAAACCCGACCTCGTAACCGAGGGTGGGCGGCGCCGCTATGACCTCGCCAAACTTCAGCCGGAGCTCCATCGGCAGCAGGATAACGCTGCTCGGCGCACGGTTGCCTACGCACGCGTTTCCTCCCATGACCAGAAACCTGACCTGGAGC
The DNA here is from genome assembly GCF_002563775.1 of Thioclava sp. ES.031. NCBI lineage: Bacteria > Pseudomonadati > Pseudomonadota > Alphaproteobacteria > Rhodobacterales > Paracoccaceae > Thioclava > Thioclava sp. ES.031. The sequence continues at coordinate 597,368 of NZ_PDJO01000001.1, forward strand.
GCCAGGCGCAGCTTCTCGAGGCCTATTGCGCCGGGCAGGGCTGGACCTACGAGGTGCTCACCGATCTCGGCTCTGGCATGAACTATCGCAAGAAGGGCCTCAAGCGCCTACTCGAAGACATTGTCGAGGATCGCGTCGGCCGACTGGTCATCACTCACAAGGATCGTTTGCTGCGCTTCGGCGCCGAGCTCGTCTTCGCGATCTGTGAGGCGAAGAACGTCGAGGTCGTAATCCTGAACCAGGGCGAAGACACCAGCTTTGAAGAGGATCTTGCCCGGGACGTGCTTGAGATCGTCACGGTGTTCAGCGCACGGCTCTACGGTGCGCGCTCCCGCAAGAGTGCGAAATTGATCGCAGACATCAAGGCCGCGGCCGAAGGGGGCGATGATGGCACTTGATGGAGCAGCGATCTCTACCCGGATCATGACAGTTCACCGCATCGCCCTCGATGTAGACAAGGCGCAGGACGCACTGTTTGCGCAATGCGCCGGCATCGCCCGGTTCAGCTGGAACTGGGCTCTCGACCGATGGAAATCCCAATATACCGCGCATTGCGAAAACAATTCCCTGCCCAAGCCTTCCGAGGCTGCGCTGCGACGCGAACTCAATGCCATCAAGCGGGCTGAATACCCCTGGATGCTGCATGCGCCCAAAGCGGTTCCACAGCAGGCTATCAAGAATCTTGGTGCCGCGTTCAAGGGGTTCTTCGAGGGGCGCTCCCGCTATCCCAACTTCAAAGCAAAAGATCTCTGTCGTGAGAGCTTTCGGCCGGACAATGGCCCCGGGACATTCCGTGTCGAAGGGCGACGCCTGAAACTGCCGCGCATTGGCTGGGTGTCTATGCGGGAGGCCCTGCGCTTTGGTTCCGACATGAATCCAACCTTGAAATCCGTCACCATCTCGCGGGAGGCGGGCCGGTGGTTCGCGGCGATTGCGGTTGAGATCGATCACAGCTTTACACCTCGCCCCGAAGGGGCGGTCATCGGCGTCGATCTCGGCGTTACGGATCTGGCCACCTTGAGCGACGGCCGCAAGTTCTCCGGTTCAAAATCCTTGGGTCGCAACCTGAAGCGGCTCGCACGACTGCAGAGATCTCATGCGCGAAAACAAAAGGGCGGGAAAAATCGGGCACGGTCTCGTGCCCGGATTGCAAAGCTCCATGCACGCATCCGCAACATCCGCCACGATGGGTTGCACAAGCTCACTAACAAGCTGTCGCGTGAAGCCAGCACAGTGGTCATCGAAGACCTCAATGTTCGCGGCATGATGGCGAACCGGCATCTTTCCCGCGCCATTTCCGATATGGGGTTTTTCGAGTTCCGTCGGCAGCTGAGCTACAAGCTCGCGCGCCTTGGTGGCATTCTTGTTGCCGCCGGCAGGTTCTTTGCGTCCAGCAAGATCTGTTCGGCATGTCACACCAAAGCGGAACTTCTTCCGCTCTCGGTCCGCTCATGGACCTGCGCCAATTGCGGCGCGCAGCACGATCGCGACATCAATGCGGCGATCAACCTCAAGAATCTGGCCGGTAGCGAGGACCTCAAGGTCCGTCCGGTGTCAGCTTGTGGAGTGGAAGGCTCTGGCGGCGGGACTGATCCTGTCGTGAAACCGGCCACGATGAAGCAGGAAAATGGACCTGATCAGAAAAGATCAGGTCCATGAAAGCGGCGTTCTTCACGCTCGACGAGGGCAAGATCACGCGCGTCGTCACCTATTACAACCTCGCCGACTGGATCGCGCAGGTCTCATGATGGAGGTGCGGCGGCTGACCGGAGAGGCGCTGGATGCGGCGCTCGACGACGTGGCGCGGCTGCGGATCGCGGTGTTTCGGGACTGGCCCTACATCTACGATGGATCGCTCGACTATGAGCGGCGCTATATCCAGAGCTATCGGGAGAGCGAGGCCGCCGTGGTCGTCGGTGCCTTCGACGGGGCGACGCTGGTGGGCGCCGCGACGGGCACGCCGCTTGAAGATCACGCCGGTGATTTCGCCGCACCGTTCGCAAGCACCGGGCTGAAACTGGAAGACGTGTTCTACTGTGCCGAGTCGGTCCTTCTGCCCGACTATCGCGGGCAGGGGCTGGGTCACGCCTTCTTCGACCACCGCGAGGCCCATGCGCGCGAGTTGGGGCGCAGCCATTCGGTCTTCTGCTCGGTGATCCGGCCCGACGATCATCGGCTCAAACCTGCCGCGTATCGCCCGCTCGACGGGTTCTGGCGCAAGCGCGGCTATGCGCCGATGGAGGGCGTGATCGCTCGGTTCAAATGGACCGATCTGGGTGAGAAGAGCCAGACCGAGAAGGCGCTGCAATTCTGGGGGCGCACGCTGTGAGCCGCGAGGTGACGATCGCGGCGGCGGCCTATCCGCTCGACTGGTTCGAGGATTGGGCGGGCTATGCGGCGAAGGTCGCGGCTTGGGTGGCCGAGGCCGCAGGGCAGGGCGCGCAGCTTCTGGTCTTTCCCGAATATGGCGCAATGGAACTGGCGAGCCTCGGCGGCGCAGAGGTCGCGGGCGATCTGGAAGCCGCGCTGGTCCATGTGGCCGGGCTGCGGGCGGACATGGAAGCGCTGTTCGCCGACCTCGCGGCGGAGCATGGCTTGCATATTCTCGCCCCCTCCGGACCCGTCATCGACGGCACCAAGCGCGTCAACCGAGCGAGCCTGTTCGGCCCCGGCGGGCTGATCGGGCATCAGGACAAGGTGATCATGACGCGGTTCGAGCGCGAGATCTGGCATGTCGATGCAGGCGAGGGGCTGGTGCTCTTCGACACCGCGCTCGGCAAGATCGGCGTCACGATCTGCTACGACAGCGAATTCCCCCTGCTGGCGCGCGCGCTGGCCGAGGCGGGGGCGGAGATCATCCTCGTGCCCTCCTGCACCGACACGTTCGCGGGCTATAATCGGGTGCGGATCGGCGCGATGGCGCGCGCGCTGGAAAACCAATGCGTGACCGTGCAGGCGCCCACCGTGGGCGACGCGCTCTGGTGTCCGGCTGTGGACGAGAACCGCGGCACGGCTGCGATCTTCGCGCCACCCGACGGGCTCTGGCCGGAAAGCGGGATCGTGGCCGAAGGGGCGCCCGACTCACCCGGCTGGACCTTCGCGACGGTGGACTTGGATCGCGTCGCGCAAAGCCGCACCGCAGGAACCGTTTTGCCCTTCAAACATTGGTCCGAGCAGTCCGAAGCGGCCCAAATAATCCGGATCGCCTCGGAAAACCCCGCCCAGCCTTGACATTGCCCTTGAATTTCGCGGCTTACGAGCGCATTTAAACGCTCGCCCGCAGATGACGCGGGTAACCATTTATGGAGTGACCATGGCCAAGGAAGAAATGCTCGAATTTCCCGGTGTCGTGAAGGAACTCCTGCCTAACGCGACGTTTCGGGTCGAGCTGGAAAACGGCCATGAGATCATCGCGCATATGGCAGGCAAGATGCGTAAGAACCGCATCCGTGTTCTGGCAGGCGACAAGGTTCAGGTGGAAATGAACACCTACGACCTCACGAAGGGTCGTATCAACTACCGCTTCAAGTGAAGCTGATCCTCGGCTCGGCGAGCCCGCGACGGCGAGAGCTTCTGGCCCAGCTCGGGCTGGAGCCTTTTGACGTGCGCCCCGCCGATATCGACGAGACGCCGTTCAAGGGCGAGGCCGCGCGCGACTATGTCGCCCGCATGGCCCGCGAGAAAGCGATGGCGCTCGATGTGGCCGATGACGAGGTGCTGCTGAGCGCCGATACCACGGTGACCTGCGGGCGCCGTATCTTGGGCAAACCCGAAGACGAGAAAGAAGCGGCGGAGTTTCTCTGGCTGCTCTCCGGGCGTCGGCACCATGTGTTTACCGCTGTGGCGGTGCGCACGGCGCAGCGCCTGCGCGAACGGCTTGTCGATACGGTGGTGAAGTTCAAGCCGCTCAGCGACGAGGACGTGAACGGCTATCTCGCCTCGGGCGAATGGCACGGCAAGGCGGGCGGCTACGCGATCCAGGGACGCGGCGGAGTTTTCGTCCCGTGGATTCAAGGATCTTTCACCGCAGTCGTGGGCCTGCCGCTCGCAGAAACCGCAACGCTGCTCGCGAGCGCGGGCATTCGAGGGGAAGTGTAATGCAGGGGCGCGTGGTTCTGCTGGACGAGATCGCCGGTCGCGAAGCGGCGGCGCTGATGGTCGACGGGCAACTGGAAGACCTGATTATCGACACCTCGGAGGAGATCAGCTTCGCCCCCGGCGCGATTCTGCGCGGCACGATCGGTCGCCAGATGAAAGGGCAGGGCGGCGTCTTCGTCGATCTGCCCGAAGGCGGACGTGGCTTCTTGAAAGAGGTAAAGGGGCTTGCCCCCGGCCAGACCGTGATCTGCATGGTCTCTGGCGGCACCGAGCCCGGCAAGGCGCTGCCCGTGACGCTGCGCGCGCTGTTCAAATCGCGCTACGCCATCGTCACCCCCGGCGCGCCCGGCATCAACGTCTCGCGCCGGATCCATGAAGAGGAACTGCGCGCCGATTTGCAGGCAGCAGCCGAGGCGGTGATGGAAGGCTCGGATATGGGCGTGATCCTGCGCTCCGCCGCGGCCCATGTGCCGCTCGAAGAGGTGGCTGAGGATGTCGCGGCGATGCGCGAACTGGCCGAGGCCGTGACCAACGACGTTGAGGGCGGGCCGGAGCTTCTCGTCGACGCGCCCGATCCGCATGAAGAAGCTTGGCGCGACTGGGCCGAACCGGTGCCGGACGAGGTAATCGAAGGCGGGTTCGACGATCACGGCGTTACCGACGCGATCGAAGCGCTTCTGCACCCGCGGGTCGATCTGCCGGGCGGGGCGCATCTGATGATCGAGCCGACTCGCGCCCTGATCGCGGTCGACGTCAATACCGGCAACGACACGACACCCGCCGCGGCGCTCAAAGCGAATATCGCCGCGGCTCGCGAATTGCCCCGTCAGCTGCGCCTGCGCGGCCTTGGAGGGCAGGTCGTGATCGATTTCGCCCCGATGCCCAAACGCGACCGTCAGGCGCTCGAGCAGCAGCTGCGCCGCGCCGTCAAAGGCGAGCCCGAGACGTCGCTCGCAGGCTGGACGCCGCTGGGTAATTTCGAGATGCAACGCAAGCGCGACCGCGTCCCGCTCGTGCGCCTTCTGCGGGGCCAGAACAGGGAGGCGAAATGAGCTGTCCGATCTGCGGCAAGGTTGCCGACCCGAAATATCGCCCCTTCTGTTCGAAGCGTTGCGCCGATGTCGATCTGGCGCGCTGGCTGAACGGATCCTACGTCATTCCCGGCGATATCGCCGAGGAAGAAGAGCGCGCGCCGACCGGTCCCGCAGGCGATGATACGCCCCCCGGCAAGCCGCACTGAGACGTTTCGCAAGTTCCCGTAAATTTCTGCGAAATCCCTCTGGACACCCCCCGCGCCCTCGTCTAGTAACCGCTCCACCAAGACCGAAAGGTCGCAGTGCCCGGATAGCTCAGTTGGTAGAGCAGCGGATTGAAAATTCGCGTGTCGGTGGTTCGAGTCCGCCTCCGGGCACCACTAAAATCCTCAAAATTGAATTACGTGTTGGTCTGGCTTCGCTCTATTCATAGCGTGGCTTCAAACGGTTCTGCGCCGGTGAACTTCCCCCGCCGCAGACTGGAATAACTTAACGCGGAAACTGCGGCTTGGGCGTGCGCGCGACCTCGTCGGCAGTCGCGGTGTGATTCAGCACATAATGCGTCGCGACGACGTCGCCGATCAGCCCGGCAGCGGCTTCCGAAGCCGGATCGAAACCGCGCTCCACCGCCTGACCCAGCAGCGCAGCGTCATAGCCGGTGGCGATGAGTAGCCACGGCATCGGAGCATCGGCGCCGCGCAGTGCTTGCTCGCGCGTCATCGGCGGCGGTGCAGTCGGACGAAGCAGCTGAACGCTGGCGATACCCGGGCGATAGGCGATCTCCCGCAGCACCTCCTGTGCGATCCAGGAAGCCGCAGCGTCTTCATTTCCGGGGCCGGGTTGAAAGCGGAAGGCGGTGGCGAAACCGCCCAGACCGTAGCCCTCGCTCGCCGGAATCGTGCAGAAACCGCGCATCATGCCGCGAAATCTCGGCATGATCGCACCAGTCCAGGATGTGGGGTTGTTCAGGCGGTCGAGGTAGCCCTGCGACGTCGCCACGTCGGTCCCGCTGACTTCATAGGTGACCATGTAGCGTGGCCCGCTCTCGGTCGCGATCCAGCGCGTCGCCCGCAGGAACCCAGGAACCGAGAGGCGCTCATGCAGGTGCTCATGGCTGTGCCAGTGGTCGTGGTCGGCGGTGTCACCGTCGATGTCATAGAACAGCACCATCGCCGCATCGCTGCAAAGCGCCATGGTCCGCCTCCCCCGCTTGTTTGGATTGGCCTGAAGCTATCGACGGGTGCCGGGGAAGGCAAGTTGTGGTGCTATCCCTTTGTCGTAGCTGCTCCGCTCCGACAAGGCGCGCAATTCCAACGCGCTCAAGCCGCATTCGTCGCCCAGATACAAAACGCCGCCGCAAGCCCCTGAACATCAAAGCCAAACCCGCAGGCTCCCGATCTGAACGACGCAGCGCTGGGGCAGGTCAGTGCGGTGAAGTGTCTTGAAGCGCGCCCTCGAAGAAATTCGTCACGGTGGCGCGCACAGTTGCTTCGACGTCGATTTCCAAGGGCATGTTGTAGACGAATTTTCGAATGGCGATGTAGAACACCGCTCCGTGTAGCCCCCAGAGGAGTTCGACCTCGTCGGTGTCTGGCGCAGCGCGGTCTTCGGCGTCTTGCCGGGAAGCGCGCAATTCCATCGCAGCCGGTTCGATGATCTTCGTTCGAATGATATCGAGGTAGCGTTCGGTCAGCCCGTAGGACTTCAGCCCGGACGACACGAAAATGCGAACCCAGTCATAGTCGAACACCCGTTCAGAGTATTCGATGTAGAATTGCGTAAGGCGATCCTGAAGAGAGCGGCCGCCTTCGAGCACCAGCTGTTCCCAGTCCGGGTTCCAGCGCTCGAGAAAAACATGCTCGTAGACGCGTTCGATCAGTGCGTCCTTGCTTTCGAAATGCCGGTAGATGACCGCGTGGGACACGCCCATACGCTTGGCCAGTTCGCGTGTCTGGCCCTCAAATCCCGATTCGGCGAAGAACCGGACCGCCTCGGTGACGATCAGTTTTTCGCGTTCCTCCCCGCGCATGTTCTTGCGGCGCGGCCGTTGATTTTCGGTCTTTTTCTCCGAGGTCATGCCTGTCTCTCTTCTCTTATCCCGAGCCTAATGCAAACTATTGTAGTAACCAACTGGTCATTTTTTCTTGACCGGTCCCGATTGTCCTGCATTATAGAAGTTACCAATTGGTCACTTTGTAGCTGGGGAGAGCTGCGGGCCAGAGGAGGATAAGTGAAACTACCATCGTTCGAATTTCTGCGTGCGCGCAGTCTTGCTGAGGCATGGGCGCTGCATTCCGACGCGGGCGGCGACGCGGTCTACCTGTCGGGCGGGCACAGTGTCGTGCCCTCGATGGCGCTGCGTCTGCAGGCGCCGTCGCGGCTGATCGATATCTCGCAAATTGCCGAACTGCACGGTGTCGAGCTACAGGGCGATGCGCTGCGCATCGGTGCGATGACCCGTCATGCGGAAGTTCTGGCCAATCCGTTGATCGCGCGCCATGCGCCGCTGCTTTCCCGCGCTGCACCCCATGTCGCGCACCCGGCAATTCGCAATCGTGGCACGATCGGTGGCAATCTGGCGCTCGCCGATCCGGCATCGGAATTCCCGGCTGCTGTGCTGGCGATGCGGGCGGAGCTCGAGGTCATGGGCCCCGAAGGCCAGCGCATGATCGCCGCCGACGATTTTTTCCTCGACCTCTACGAAACCGCCCTCATCCCCGGCGAAGTGCTGACCGCCATTCACGTGCCGCTCCCTCCCGAAGGACGGATGTTCGGCTTCGACGAGATCGCGCGTCGCCGGGGCGATTACGCCATGGTGGGCGTTGCCGCACAGGCCGATCTGTCCGATGGCGTGGTTTCCGATGCGTCGGTGACGCTGTTTTCGGTGGGTGTCACCCCGATGCGCGCCACCGCAGCGCAAGACGCGCTGAAAGGCGCGCCGCTTTCAACGGACTCCATTGCCCGCGCTCAGGCCGCCCTGGCCACCGATCTCGACCCACCCGACGATCCCGGTTTCCCGGCAGAGCGTCGCCTGCAACTCGCGCGCGTCCTCCTGGGACGGGTGCTGACCCGGATGGAGGCTGTTCAATGAAGGTTATGTTGAGCACGACCGTGAATGGTGAACAGGTTCAGGAAGCCGTTCTCCCCCGCACCAGTCTCGCCGATTTCCTGCGCGAGGATCTGGGCCTGACGGGCACGCATCTGGGCTGCGAAATGGGTGCCTGCGGGGCCTGTCTGGTGCTCATGGACGGCGTTCCGGTGCATGCCTGCCTCGTGCTGGCGGTGCAGGCGGAGGGGAGCACGATCGAGACGATCGAGGGGCTCAACGAGACCGGGGCTGCGGCCGATCTTCAGGCGCGTTTCCACGACCGCAACGCGCTGCAATGCGGTTTTTGCACGAATGGAATGCTGATGAGCGCGCAGGCGTTGCTGGAGGCGAACCCGGCACCGACCCGAGACGAAATCCGCGACGCGCTGTCGGGCAATTACTGCCGCTGCACAGGCTACGAGGCCATCGTGGACGCCATCGACACCACCGCCCGCGACCGCGCGGCCCGGACGGAGGCGGCGAAATGACCATGCATATCGGCCAGTCGCAGCGCCGCGAGAATGCGCGTCGCCACCTCTCGGGTCGGGGGCACTTTGTCAGCGACCTCACCTTGCCGCGCATGCTGCACGCTGTCTTTGTCCGCAGCCCGATGGCAAAGGGTCGGCTCGTCGAGATCGACACGAGCGAAGCCGAACAATCCCCCGGCGTGGTGCGGATCCTGACCGCCGCCGAGCTGAACGCGCGCTGCAAGCCGTGGGTCGGCACGCTCGCGCATTTCGCAGGCATGCAGAGCCCGCCGATGAACATCCTCGCCGAGGAGGAAGTGCTGTGGACCGGCCAGCCGGTGGCGATGATCATCGCCAAGAGCCGGGCCGAGGCCGAGGATGCCGCCGACTTGGTGATGGTGGATATCGAGGATTCCGAGCCGGTGACCGATGGCGCTGCGGCCTTGCAGGACGGCGCGCCCTTGGCGAACAGTGCTGCGCGAAACAATCTGTGTTACGAGGCGCTGTTGGAAACGCCAGCGGTGAACGAGGCCTTCGCCGATGCCGCGCATGTGGTCGAGGCCAGCTTCACTTTTGGCCGCCACACCGCCGTCACGCTCGAGCCGCGCGCGGTGATCGCCGATTTCGACCCGTCGAGTGGCGCGCTCACCGTGCATCACGGGACGCAGACACCCTATCAGTTCCAGGACGTCTATGCGCGCCACTTCGGTCTGCCCGAGGGCAAGGTCCGCGTCATCGCACCCGATGTGGGCGGCTCGTTCGGCATGAAGCTGCATGTCTATAACGAAGAGATGGGCGCCGTCGCGGCGAGCATGATCCTCGAGCGCCCGGTGCGCTACGTGGCCGACCGGCTGGAAAGCTTTCTTTCCGACATCCATGCTCGCGATCATATCGTGAAAGGCCGCATGGCGCTGGACGCGGAGGGCAAGATCCTCGCGATGGACGTCGATGATCTGGCGCCGGTCGGTGCGGTCTCGGCCTATCCGCGCACCAGCGCTGCCGAGGGCAATCAGGTGATCCGCCTCATGGGCGCTCCCTACAACATGCCCGATTATCGCGGACGGCTGCAGGTCGCCTTTCAGAACAAGGTGCAAACGAGCCAGTATCGCGCGGTGGGGCATCCCATCGCCTGTGCGGTGACCGAGGCGCTGGTCGAACGGGCGGCGGAGGTCACGGGCCTCGATCCGTTCGAGATCCGTGCCCGCAACCTGATTGCCGACGATGCTTATCCGCATGTGTCGGCCACCGGCTATCAGTTCGAGAAGCTCTCGCATCAGGCCAGTCTGGCCAAGCTGCGCGAGATGATGGACCCCGACGCGCTACGTGCCGATCAGGCTCGACTGCGCGAACAGGGCATCTATCGCGGGTTCGGCATCGCCTCCTTTGTCGAGATCACTAATCCCGGCGCGGCGTTCTACGGCGTCGGCGGGGCGCGGATCTCGGCCCAGGACGGCGCAGTGGTGCGGATGACGCCCTCTGGCGACATCCATTGCGCCATCTCGGTCACCGAGCAGGGGCAGGGCACCGAGACGATCATCGCGCAGGTGGTCGCCGATCAGCTGGGTGTTTCGCCCGAACGGGTGAGCGTCACCACGGGCGACACCGCGACCACGCCAAGCGGCGGCGCCACCTGGGCCTGCCGGGGCGCGGGCATCGGCGGCGAGACGGCGCTGCGCGCCGGACGCAAGCTGCGCGAACGGATTTTGACCTTGGCGGGCGCGCTACTGCAGGCCGATCCGGCGACACTGCGGCTCGAAGATGGCGCGGTTGTCGATGTCGCCACGGGCGAGGCGCGCATCACGCTCGAAGAGATTGGCCGCGTCGCCACCTACCGCCCCGACACGCTGCCCGACGGGGTCGATCATTCGCTCACCGTCGCGCATCATTTCGCGCCCTCCGGCTACCCGTTCGATTTCACCAACGGCATCCAGGGCAGTCTGGTCGAGGTCGATGTGGAAACCGGCATCGTGCGGATCCTGAAACATTGGGTCGTCGAGGATTGTGGTCGCATCATCAATCCGCTTCTGGTCGACGAACAGATCCGCGGCGGCGTGGTGCAGGGGCTTGGCCCCGCCTTCTTCGAGGAATGCCAATACGACACTGACGGCCAGCTCACCAACGGGTCGCTCGCCGATTATCTCGTGCCCATGGCCTGCGAGATGCCCGATATCGAAATCGCCCATATCGAAACGCCGACCGAGGACACGATCCTTGGCGCCAAGGGCGTGGGCGAAGCGGGAACCGCCGCTGCCGGCGCCGCCGCGATGAACGCGGTGAATGACGCGCTGCGCCCCTTTGGCGCACGGCTCACCCAGACACCCATGACGCCGCTGCGCATCCTTGATGCGCTCGACGCGGCCCGAAAGCAAAGGACCGATCCATGAAGCTTGAAGGAGAGCAGCTCCTGAGCGCCGACCCCCAGACCGTCTGGGCGGCACTCTTCGACCGTGACGTGCTGGCCGAAGCCATTCCCGGTTGCGAAAGCCTCGAACAGCTGAGCGAAACCGAATTCACCGCCGTGGTGAAGCTCAAGATCGGCCCGGTTTCGGCCCGCTTCAAGGGCGCGGTCACGCTGAGCGATATCGTGCCCGGTCAATCCTGCACGTTGTCCGGCAAAGGCTCGGGCGGGGTCGCGGGGTTCGCCAAGGGGGCGGCACAGGTGACGCTGGTGCCCGAGGCGGACGGCACGCGGCTTTGCTATGATGCCGATATCGCGGTGGGCGGAAAGCTCGCCTCTCTCGGCAATCGGCTGATCGGCGCTACGGCGCAGAAGCTGACCGACGCCTTTTTCACGAACTTTTCCGATGCGTTGGCCCAACCGGAGGAGGCTGGGCCGACCTGATCCGCTGGCGCGCAGCGAGGTCAGGCCAGACACGAAAAAAGCGCGTATAACAAGAACCATCCTTGGGAGGAGGATACCAATGACAACCACACGCAGGGCCTTTGTGGCCATGTCCTCGGCAGCCTTGGCGCTGCCCTTTCTGAACACCCGCAGCATCGCGGCTCAGAACATCTCGATTCAGATCGGGTCGAGCCACCCGACCAACAATATCTGGGTCTACGCCATGCAGAACGCACTGCAACCGGCGCTCGAAAAGCTGCTGGCGGATGCGGGCGGCGAGTATTCCGTGAGCTGGAACGAGAATTACGGCGGCACGCTCTACAAGTTCAAGGATACCCGCACGGCGGTGCGCGACGGCATCGTCGATGTGGGCATGGTGGGGACGGTCTGGGAAGGCTCGGCGATGCCGCTGCAGAACGTGACCTATTTCACCCCCTTCGCGAATGTCGATCATAACGTCACCATCGACATCTTCGACAAGCTGACCGACGAGCTGCCGGAGCTGCGCGCAGGGTGGACCGACCAGAATATGGTGCATCTGTCCTCGCTGGTAACCGACAGCTACGACGTCTACGCCAAATTCCCCATCACCTCGGTCGATGACATCCGGAACCGCCGCCTCAACGCGCCGGGCACCTCGGCCAACTGGCTGGCGGAGACCGGTTGCACGCCGGTGGATGGCGCGCTGACCACCTATTACACCGATATCCAGACCGGCGTTTCCGAGGGCACGCTCTCCTTCGCCAGCGGCATCCAGCCCACACGGGTCTACGAGGTTGCGCCGCATCTGACCCGGGTCGGCTTCGGCTCGATGTATTTCGGCGGGATCGCGGTGAACAAGGGCTTCTACGACCGGCTGCCCGAGCCCGTGCAGGCCGCGCTGAAAGAGGCGGGACGTATCACCTCGCGTGCGCATGGCGACTACATCACGAAACGCACGACCGAGGCGATCACCGAGATGAAGGGCGCTGGGCTGCAGATCACCGAAATGGCTCCCGCAGAGCGCGAACGCTGGGCCGAGACGCTCCCCGACGTCGCGAAGCCCTGGCTTGAGGCCAATGGTGCGGCGGCGGCAACGGTGGCCAAAGCGTATTTTGGCGAACTGGAAGCGCGTGGCATCAAACCTGCCCGCGACTGGACCGCCGGGATCTGAAGCCATGGCTTCGATCCCGCGCGCAACTGAGGGAGCCTCTATGCAACGCGCCAGTCTCCTGGCTACCAGCCTGCCCGCGCTTCGGCGCGGGCTCCAGCTTGCCCTGAACGCGATGGCGGCGGTGGGCGTGCTGTGGATTTTTGCCATCATGCTGCTGATCGTCGCCGACGTGGTCGGTCGCAATTTTCTGGCCGCGCCGATCATCGGCGTCGCCGAGATCGCGGCCCGCTCGGTCGTGGCCATCGTCTTCCTGCTGCTGCCAGCTGCCGCGCTGAACGGCACCCTGATCCGGTCGGATTTCCTGATGCGTGGGCTCCAGCGCCTGTCGCCCCGGTCGGTGCGGCTACTGGACAGCCTGTTTACATTTGCCGGGGCGGTCATCTTCGGACTGGTGGCGCTGGCCGCTTGGCCCGATACGCATGACGCCTGGGTCAGCTCCGAGTTTTTCGGGGTGCGCGGCGTCTGGACGCTGCCGACCTTCCCCTTCCACCTGTTGGTGGTACTGGGGGCCTCTGTCACCAGTTTCGCCTGCATCTTTTCGGCCGTCGAGACCCTGCTGAACCGCCCGACTGAGGAGCACTTCTGACATGAGCAGCATCACCATAGGACTGATCCTCATTGGCGTGCTCTTCGCGCTCGTGCTCTTGGGGATGCGCATCGCCGTGGCGCTCCTGGTCGTGGCCTTTGCCGGGGTCTGGATCCTTCGCGGCAATTTCGACCTTTCCATGCGGCTCATGTCCATCGCCGCTTACAATGGCGTTGCCAACTATCTCTTCGCGACGATCCCGCTCTTTGTTCTGATGGGGCACCTCGTCAGCATCTCGAATGTGGGCAAGGATACGTTTGACGTCGCCGAGGCGCTGCTGCGCCGTCTGCTTGGCGGCCTTGGCATCGCCACCGTGGCGGCCAACACCGTCTTTGCCGCCGTGACCGGCGTTTCCATCGCTTCGGCGGCGGTCTTCACCAAGGTCGCCGTGCCTGAGATGACGCGCCACGGTTATTCGCCCTCGTTTTCCGCGGGCACCGTCGCGGGCAGTTCGGTTCTCGGGATGCTCATCCCACCGAGCCTGCTTCTGATCATCTATGGCGTGTTGGCCGAGCAATCCATCGGCCGGATGTTCATCGCGGGGCTGGTGCCTGGTGCGCTGTTGGCGACGGGCTTCGTGCTGTGGATCCTGTTGGCTGCGAAATTCGCGCCCGGCATCGTCTTTGCCGCCCCCAAAGCCCAAGAGACCGACCCCGAGGCGCAGACCTATGATGACCTGTCGACGGGAGAACTCCTGCGCAAGATCGTCCCGATCATCGTGCTGGTGACCTTCGTTCTCGGCGGTCTTTATTCCGGGTTCTTCACCCCGACGGAAGCCGGGGGCGTCGGAGCCTTCGCGGCGCTGATCATTGCGATCTTCCGGCGTAGCCTGAACCTGCGCGGTTGCTGGGCGGTGCTGAGCCAGACTGGCACCATCTCGGTCGGCATCCTCGCGCTGCTGGTGGCCGCTGGCTTCTACAGCCAGATGCTTGCCGTCGCAGGTATCCCGGCCGCTATCGGCGCCTTTGTGAGCGGCAGCGGCTTTGGCCCGGTCGGGTTCCTGATCGTCTATGTGCTGCTGGTGCTGCTTCTCGGTATGATCCTGGATAGCAGTTCGATCCTGCTGATCGTGGTTCCTATCGCAGCTCCGATCGCGCAGCACCTTGGTTACGACTTGATCCAGTTCGGCATCATCACGGTGATTGCGGTCGAGGTCGGGTTGCTCACACCGCCCTTCGGGATTTCGATCTTCACGGTGCATTCGACGCTTGGAGACCGGAGCGTCTCCCTGGAATCCATCTTTGCCGGTGCGCTGCCCTATGTCGGCGTGATGCTGGGTGTGCTGATCCTCGTGGCCTCCTTTCCAGTGCTGATTATCGGTTAAGAGATCCCAGGCGCTGTGATCGATCTACTCCTCTCTCTCGGGTCAAAGCGCGGCGCGTAGGTCCGGGAGAGAGCGCGAGATTTGAACCTGCGAAGCGAAACCGTCCGAAGACGTCGCGGCGTGTCGCGTTGGCCGCATGTAACGGAATTGGATGAGCTTCGTCGCAAGGAGGCGGGGCGACTTTGGGACGCCGATCCGAGTTCGAGATATGCAGAGAAACGGACACCTTTCTAAGAGGGTAAATGGCATGGATCAGTCAACGACAGTTCTATGCGAGACCGAATGGCCCTTGGCTCGGTTCTTGGGGCCGGGGCCAATGTGTCTGTGTTTCATCAGCCATGTCGAGGGGCCGTCATATCGCCCGCTCGGCTCTGGCATGGCAGTCGATGGTGCCGGGCGGCGGTTCGGCAATTTGTCGTCGGGATGTATCGACGAGGATGTCGCGCTTCACGCGGTGGAGGCGTTGAAAACCGGCGCTCCGACGGTGCTGCGTTACGGGCGCGGGTCGCCTTTCATGGATATTCAACTGCCTTGTGGGGGAGGGCTGGAAGTAACCTTGCTGCCAGCCCCGGATCGTGAGGTTCTGGACGTGGTGCATCGCCGTCTGGTCGCGCGTGAAAATGCGACGCTGACGGTGCTGCCGGATGGCCAGATCGAAAACGGCGCGACGCGCGGCGGTCTGACGATGACCTTGCGCCCCAAAGTGCGGGTTCTGGTCTTTGGCGACGGTCCCGAGCCTCGGGGCTTTTCCGCGCTTGCGCAGGCTGCGGGATTGCCGGTCACGCTATATGCCGGAGCCGAGGAGACGCGCGATGGCATTGCAGGCGCATGCGCGTTTCCCGGCAAGACCTGGCCCGATACGGCCCATGTCGATTATCGCACGGCCGTCACGCTTTTCTTCCACGACCATGAGCGCGAAACCGCACTTTTGACGCATGCCTTGGAGACTCGCGCTTTCTATATCGGGGCGCAGGGAAGCCTTCGGGCGCGTCAATTGCGCGAAGCGGCCTTGAGTGCCGCCGGGGTGGAGGACGCGGGAATTGCGCGGCTTGTCGAACCCTTCGGATATGTCGCACATGCCCGGTCCGCGCAGGAAATGGCCGCTGGTGTGCTTGCTCAGGTGATCGATCACGCCCGGCGCGTCTGACGTAGGCGCGGCGTGATCTCATGTTCCCTTCTCGGGGCTTTTTGGCGGAATTCCTCTCCGACATATTTGCGCCTGTCCTTAAGTTGGTTATAAAAAATGATGAAATAAAACAAATACTTGCCTCGAATTTACTTCCGTATGCGAGGCTTTCGTGCTACACATGGCTATACACAAGGCTCTTTACCGGAGATGTGCGATGAATATCACCAAGCGTGGCGACGTCTGGCATCTGCGTCGGCGGGTTCCCAAGGGATATGCCTCTGTCGATCCGCGCCGCGAGGTGGTGATCAGCCTTCGGACGGGGTCAGAGACGGTGGCGCGACAGAAGGCCCCGGTGCTTTGGGCCGAGCAGGTCGAGGTCTGGGAGGCGATGCTCGATGGCGACACGGAAGATGCGGAGGCGCGGTTTGCTGCGGCCAAGCGGTTTGCGAAGGCGCGCGGCTACCGATTTCTCGATGCGCGCAAGGTGGCGCGTCTGCCTGTGCAAGAGCTACTCGCGCGTATCGATCTGGTTGCCAGTGACGAGATGCGTGATCCGCTCGGGGCGGATTCCCTTCTTGGTGGGGCGGAGCTTCCGTTGATCACCGTATCGCGGGCGCTCGAGTTGTTCTGGGGGCTCGCGCGTGACAAAATCTTGGGCAAGAGCGCGGATCAGGTTCGGCGCTGGCGTTACCCGCATATCAAGGCGGTGCAGAATTTCATCGCGGTTGTCGGTGACAAGCCGCTTGCCGATCTCACGATCGACGATTTCCTAGATTTCCGCGATTGGTGGGCAGAGCGGATGGCATCCGAAGGGCTCACAGCGAATTCGGCGAACAAGGATCTGACGCATCTCGGTGCGGTGCTAAAGCGCGTGAACCGAGACAAGCGGCTCGGGCTCGAGCTGCCGCTTGATGATCTCGGTTTTCGACAGGGGAAGGCCGCGCGGCGGCCGTCTTTCTCGGACGACTGGGTGCGGGGCCGCTTGCTGGCCGTCGGTGCGCTCGATGGGCTGGAGCCGCAGGCGCGAGCGATCCTGCTGGTGATGGTGAATACGGGGCTGCGTCCGAGCGAAATCGCAGCGCTACGGCCCGAGGAGATCCGGCTCGAGGATCCGATCCCGCATTTACTCCTGCAGCCGATCGGTCGGGTTCTGAAGACGCAGAATGCGGAACGCGTCATGCCGCTGCACGGGGTGTCGCTCGATGCGATGCGGGCGTTTCCGGACGGGTTTTCGCGCTATCGCGAGAGCTCCACGACGCTGAGCGCCACGGTGAACAGCTACCTGCGGGATGCAGACCTCCTGGAGAGCGAGCGGCATTCTCTCTACAGCTTGCGGCACGCGTTTGAGGATCGGATGCTTGCTGCTGGGATCGATGAGCGAATCCGGCGGGACGTGATGGGGCATGCGTTGGGGCGCGAGCGCTATGGGGAAGGGGGGCGACTTGCGGTGATCGCAGGGCTCCTCGATCCGATCGCATTCTGAGCACGCTGCGGGGCCTGTTCCGCAATCGTGTTCTACTCGTCCTCAGAAAAAGTGGATGTCAGGAATTCTTTGCTTCGATGGCATCCCGATGAAAAGATTTCCCAACACAAAGAGCCGCGACCAAAATAGTCGCGGCTCTTCGTTTCCGTTAAGGGCTTTGAGATTTGCGCTGTTTTTCTTTAGAGAAAAGCCGCGCTCTTACCCTTTCGCGCCTTGCCCGCGCGCATAGACATCATCGTAGCGGATGATGTCATCCTCGCCGAGATAGCTGCCGGTTTGCACTTCGATCAGTGTCAGCGGCACCTTGCCGGGGTTTTCCATCCGGTGGACGGCACCAAGCGGGATGTAGACGGACTGGTTTTCGCTCACGAGCTTCACCTCGTCGTCGATCGTCACTTTCGCGGTGCCCTCGACGACGATCCAGTGTTCGGCGCGGTGGTGGTGGCTTTGCAGGCTCAGTGCTGCGCCGGGATGGACGTGGATCCGCTTCACCTGGAAGCGTTTGCCGATGACGAGGCTTTCATACCACCCCCAGGGGCGGAAGTCGCGGGGCAGGGTCTCGGCCTGGGTGGCGCCCTTGGCTTTGAGTTCGGCGACGGCTTTCTTCACGTCCTGCGCACGGTCCTTATGGGCGACGAGGACAGCATCGGGCATGGCGACCGCAATGATATCTTCAAGCCCGATCCCGACCAGTTCCTGAGCGTTATCGGTTGAATGCAGAAGCGTGTCGCGACAGTCGATTGCGGTGGCGGGGCCGGTCGCGACGATGCCATGCTCGTCGGGGTTCTGCTCACGCCAGACAGCCTGCCAGTCGCCGAGATCCGACCATGCGCCGCCATAGGGCACGACGGTCAGGTTGTCGGCGCGTTCCATCACCGCGTAGTCGATCGAGATGTCTTCGAGCTGCGCCCAAGGCTCGGGCGCGAGCCGGGTGAACGCTAGGTCACGCTCCGCTGCTTCGACGGCAGCTTTGGCCTGCGCGAGCGTCTCGGGGGCGTGTCGTGCGAAGGCCTCAAGGATCGCCGAGGTCGAGAAAAGGAAGAGGCCCGCATTCCAGAGATGCATACCGTTCTCGAGCAGCGCCTCGGCTTCCGCCAGATTGGGCTTCTCGACGAAGGATTTCAGCGGCTGCGGGGTCGCGGAGAATTCCGCGTCCGGGGCTTCGCTCAACTCCAACCAGCCGTAGCCGGTCTCGGGTCGATCGGGACGGATGCCGAAGGTGACCAGCTGTCCGGCCTCGGCCGCCGGGGCGGCCGTCTCGACCGCCGCGCGGAAGCGCGCAGGATCTGGGATGACGTGATCGGAGGGCGCTATCAGCATCAGTGCGCCGGGTTCGCGGGCCTCGAGGACGAGAGCGCCCGCGCAGATAGCCGCGGCGGTGTTTCGGGCGGACGGCTCGATCAGGATATCGGCGGGGGCGATTTCGAGCGCGGCCAGTTGTTCGATCACCACGAAGCGGAAATCCGCGCCGGTGATTACCGAAGGCGCGGCGAAGCCGTCGCCCGCGAGCCGTTTGGCCGAAGCCTGGAACAGGCTCTCCTCGCCCATCAGGTTGACGAACTGCTTGGGGTAGCTCTTTCGCGAGAGCGGCCAGAGCCGCGTGCCCGAGCCGCCACAGAGGAGGACGGGGTGGATCGTCTTGCTCATGATCTCTCTCTCACGTCCTGGCGGTGTCGGCATTATCGATGAACCAGCGATAGGTCTCGGCGATCCCGTCTTCGAGGTCGATACGCGCCTGCCAGCCCATCGCTTTCAGGCGGCTGACATCCATCAGCTTGCGCATCGTTCCATCCGGCTTCGACGGGTCGGTAGTGATCCGGCCCTCAAAACCGGTCACCTTCGCGACCATCTGCGCCAGCTTCAGGATCGAGATGTCGCTCCCCGAGCCCACGTTGATATGGCTCAGCATCGGATCGGTATTCGTGTCATACTCCGCCTTGGGAAGGTCGAGCACGAAGAGCGAGGCCTCGGCCATGTCATCGACATGCAGGAACTCACGCCGCGGCGTGCCGGTGCCCCAGATCGTGACCTCCTCTAACCCGTCGCACGCCGCCTCGTGGAAGCGCCGGATCAGCGCGGGCAGCACATGACTGTTCTGGGGATGGAAGTTGTCGCCCGGCCCGTAGAGATTCGTCGGCATGACCGAGCGGTAGTCCACGCCATGTTGGCGGTTGTAGCTCTCGCAAAGCTTGATCCCGGCGATCTTCGCGATCGCATAGGGCTCGTTCGTAGGCTCCAAGGGCCCGGTCAGCAGTGCATCCTCCGCCATCGGCTGCGGGGCGGCTTTCGGGTAGATGCAGGACGAGCCGAGCTGCAGGAGCTTCGTGACCCCGGCGGCGAAGGCTTGATGGATCACGTTGGCCTCGATCATCAGGTTTTCGTAGATGAATTCCGCCGGATAAGTGTTGTTGGCATGGATTCCGCCGACTTTCGCGGCTGCGAGGATCACCACGTCGGGGCGCTCGGTCTGCATGAAGTCGCGCACCGCCGCCTGATCGGTCAGATCGAGTTCAGAATGCGTGCGGGTGATCAGCTCCAGCGTCTCGCCCTTGGTCTTGCACGTCTCCAACTGGCGCAGGATCGCGCCGCCCACCATGCCGCGATGGCCTGCAATATAAATCTTGGTCATCGGATCGCCTCAGCCTTCGAGCGAGACCGGCAGGTCCAGCCCGTGTTCCTTGAGGAGCGCGTAACGCCGCGCGGCCTTGTGGTCCTCTGCGACCATCTCGGCACACATTTCCTGCGCGGTGATCTCGGGCACCCAACCGAGCTTTTCCTTGGCTTTGGTCGGGTCACCCAGCAGCGTGTCCACCTCGGCGGGACGGAAATAGCGCGGGTCGATCCGCATCACGACGTCGCCGACCTTCAGCGCGGGTGCCTTGTCGCCTTTGACAGATGCAACGGTCGCGATCTCCTCGGTGCCGGAGCCCGAGAATTCCAGCTCGATCCCGAGCTCGCGCGCCGTCCAGGTGATGAACTCGCGCACGGAATACTGCTTGCCGGTGGCGATCACGAAATCTTCCGGCGCGTCCTGCTGGAGCATCATCCACTGCATGCGAACGTAGTCCTTGGCGTGGCCCCAGTCGCGCAAGCTATCGATGTTGCCCATGTAGAGGCACGGCTCCAAGCCCAAAGCAATGTTCGACAAGCCGCGCGTGATCTTGCGCGTCACAAAGGTTTCGCCGCGCCGCGGGCTCTCGTGATTGAACAGGATCCCGTTACAGGCATACATCCCATAGGCCTCACGGTAGTTCACCGCGATCCAGTAGGCGTAAAGCTTGGCCACCCCATAAGGCGAGCGCGGGTGGAAAGGGGTGGTTTCCTTTTGCGGGGTTTCCTGGACGAGACCGTAGAGTTCGGAGGTCGATGCCTGATAAAAGCGGGTTGTCTTCTCGAGCCCCAGAAACCGGATCGCTTCCAAGAGCCGCAATGTGCCAATGGCGTCGACATCGGCGGTGTATTCCGGAGCCTCAAACGAGACCGCGACGTGGCTCTGTGCGCCGAGATTGTAGACCTCGTCCGGCTCGATATCGCGGATCAGACGCGTTAGGTTCGACGTGTCCGACAGATCACCGTAATGTAGTTTCATCTGGGCGTGGTTGCTGTGCGGATCCTCGTAAATATGGTCGATCCGCTGGGTGTTGAAGAGCGAGGCGCGGCGCTTAATGCCGTGGACCTCGTAACCCTTTCCCAACAAGAGTTCTGCAAGGTAGGAGCCATCTTGACCGGTGATGCCTGTGATGAGGGCTTTTTTCATAAACCTTCCTTTGGGTTGTTTTGTTCGGACTAAAGGGCGTTGTCGGCGAACGAATTGATTTAGCCACTAAGAGTGCTTGATTAAAAAAAACCAGTAGGTCTTTTCCCGAAAAAACTGGTGTCGACAGTGAAAGTCGCCAACCGAGTGCCGCGCCTACAGGAACCGATGAATTTTTTTTCGGGGAAAATGATGTCATAACAAGATTTAGAATAGGCTCGAAGTTTTAGGTCTAAATCGTTTGCCGGAAGAGGTGGTGCGAGCATTGCTACCGTCCTTGCCCGCCGGTGGCAGTGCCTTTAGGCGATGGTGGCTGAACTTGCTTTCGGGGATGAGTGCTGACGCGGGTTTACGGCCGAAATGTCGCTCGCATGAGGCGGTGATTGTACAATTACGACTGAGATTTAGGTGCGCCGCAATAAAGAAAGCGCAGAAAAAAGAGGCAAGCTGCAATATTGAGCTTGCCGCTGCCTTGGTAGATTGTCCGTGTCAATCACGGTTCCGCAATTTCGCATAGATACCTTCCGTAAGCGTTCTTGCCGAATTTCTTCGCACGGTCGGCCAGTTCCTGACTGCAGATCCATCCCTTCTCGAAGGCGATCTCGTCGGGCGAACCGCTTTGCAGGCCTTGCCGCTCCTCCAGCGTGCGCACGAAATTCCCCGCATCGAGCAGGCTGCCATGCGTTCCGGTGTCGAGCCAAGCAAAGCCGCGGCCCATCTGGGTGACCGAGAGCGCGCCGTCATGCAGGTAGGTTTCGAGAAGTGTCGTGATCTCCAACTCGCCACGCGCCGAAGGTGTGATCGTCTTGGCACGTTCGGGCGCGGTTTCGTCGAGGAAGTAGAGCCCCGTCACCGCGAATTGCGACGGCGGCACTTCGGGCTTCTCGATAATCGAACGCACGGTGCCGCTCTCGTCGAAATCCACCACGCCATACCGCTCCGGATCGCGCACGCGATAGCCGAAGACGGTGCCGCCGCGCTCCGTCGCATTCGCCGCTTTGAGGATCTCGCCGAGCCCCGCGCCGAAGAAGATGTTGTCGCCCAGAACCATCGCCGAAGGGCTGCCGGCGAGGAACTCCTCGGCCAGCAGATAGGCCTGCGCCAGACCGTCGGGCGAGGGCTGCGTTATATAGGTCAGGCTCAGCCCCCATTGGCTGCCATCGCCGAGGGTGCGGATGAACTGCTCCTGATCATGCGGCGTCGTGATCACCGCGATCTCGCGGATGCCTGCCAGCATCAGCGTCGTCAGCGGGTAGTAGATCATCGGCTTGTCATAGACCGGCAGAAGCTGCTTCGAAACGCCCATCGTGATCGGATAGAGCCGCGTGCCCGAGCCGCCCGCCAGAATAATGCCTTTGCGATTAGTCATACCGCTCCCAATTCAATTAACACTTCATTCAATCCCGATCTCCAATCGGGTCTGTTCAGGCCGAACACGGCCAGATCGCTGCAGTCGAGCCGCGAGTTGAGCGGCCGTTTCGCAGGCGTCGGATAGTCGGCGCTGGGAATGTCCTCCACCGTCACGCCGCGCCCGGCCCGCGCGAATATCTCCCGCGCGAAGCCTGCCCAGCTTACATCGGGAGAGCCTGAGAAATGGTAAACGCCGCTTTTTTCGGGCGTGCGCTGCAGTTCCTTTGCGATGGTCAGGCAAGCCTCGGCGATGGCCTTGGCCGGTGTCGGTCCACCGATCTGGTCGGCGACGATCGTCAGGTGATCGCGGCTCTCGGACAGGCGCAGCATCGTCTTCACGAAATTCCCGCCATGTGCCGAGAAGACCCAGCTGGTGCGCAGGATGGCGAAGGTGCCACCCGTCGCCCGGATCGCCTGTTCTCCGGCGAGCTTGGTCCGGCCATAGGCACCCAGCGGTGCAGTCGGATCGGTCGGCTTGAACGGCGTCTGGCCCGAACCGTCGAAGACGTAATCGGTGGAGATGTGAACGAAGGGAATGCCGAGGTCGCGGCAGGCTTCGGCCATCGCCGCGGGCGCGTCGCCATTGACCGCCTGCGCGAGCGCCTCTTCTTCTTCGGCCTTGTCGACAGCCGTATAGGCGGCGGCGTTGATCACGGCCTCGGGCTTGGCCTCCCGGATCGCCTGTGCAGCGGCACCGGGATCACGCAAATCGACCCTATTCCGGCCCAAAAACACCGCATCGGGCACGAGGCGCTGTAACTCCAGCGCGACTTGGCCGGTCTGTCCGAAGACGAGGATCATGCCTTGCCCAGCCTTTCGCCGACACCGTGCCGCTCCAGCAGCGGGCGCCACCAATCCTCGTTCTCGAGATACCAGCGCACCGTGCGCTCGAGCCCTTCCTCGACCGTCACGCTCGGACGCCAGCCCAGCTCCTCGCGGATGCGGGTCGGGTCGATCGCGTAGCGCGCATCGTGGCCGGGGCGGTCGGTGACGAAAGTGATCAGATCGGCGTAAGGCGTCTCGCCCGGACGCAGCTTGTCGAGAATGGTGCAGATCGTCTGGACCAACTCGAGGTTCGACCGCTCGTTCTCACCGCCGATATTGTAGCTTCGGCCCAAGGCACCCTTCTCCAGCACCAGAAGCAGCGCGTCAGCGTGATCCTCGACATAGAGCCAATCGCGCACGTTGGACCCGTCGCCATAGATCGGCAGCGGCTTTCCCGCGAGCGCGTTCAGGATCACGACCGGGATCAGCTTTTCCGGGAAGTGGTAGGGGCCGTAATTGTTCGAGCAGTTCGTGAGCACGACCGGCAGCCCATAGGTCTCATGCCAGGCGCGCACGAGATGGTCCGAGCCCGCTTTCGAGGCGGAATAGGGACTGTTCGGCGCATAGGGCGTCTCTTCGGTGAACTGGCCCGTGGGGCCAAGCGTGCCATAGACCTCGTCGGTCGAGATGTGATGGAAGCGGAAGCTCTCGGGGCGACCTTCACCCTCCCAGTAGGCACGCGCCGCCTGCAGCATGTTGTAGGTGCCCATCACGTTCGTCTCGATGAAGGCTCCCGGACCGTCGATCGAGCGGTCGACATGGCTTTCGGCCGCGAGATGCATCACCGCGTCAGGCTTGTGGCGCGCGAAGATCGCCGTCAGCGCCTCAGGATCGCGGATATCGGCCTGCTCGAAGGCGTAGAGCGGGCTGTTGGCGACGGGCGCGACATTCTCGAGGCAGGCGGCATAGGTCAGCGCGTCGAGGTTGACGACCTCATGGCCGCGCGAGACGGCGAGACGGACGACTGCGGAGCCGATGAACCCGGCACCGCCGGTGACGAGGATCTTCATGCTGCGCCCTCCCAGGTGAAGGGGCTATTGAGCGCGGCAAACAGGGGTGCTTCGGCATCCTTTCCGGACAAAACAGGCTCTATTCCTGCGGAAAGCGGCCAGTCGATGCCCAGATCCGGATCGTCCCAGCGGATCGCGCCTTCGCATTCGGGCGCGTAGTAATCCGAACATTTGTAGACGATCTCGGTCCCCGGCTCGAGCGTGACGAACCCATGTGCGAAGCCTGCAGGGATCAGAAGCTGCTTGCCGGTCTCGAAGCTCAGCTCGGTGCCGAACCACTGGCCGTAGGTCGGGCTGCCCTTGCGGATATCGACGGCGACATCCCAGAGCCGCCCACGCCCACAGCGCACGAGCTTCGCCTGCGCATGGGGCGGGGCTTGAAAATGCAACCCGCGCACGGTGCCGACAGCCTCGGAGACCGAATGGTTGTCCTGCACGAAGCCGATATCGATCCCGGCCTCGGCAAATCGCTTCGCCGAATAGCTCTCGGAGAAAAATCCACGGTGATCGCCGAATCGCTTGGGAGTGATCACATTCAAGTCTCGGATTGGCGTGGGGCTAATAAACATGGCTCGCTACTTCGTTGGGATTTTGGGGCATTTGCCAAGAATACTGTGTCGCATCAGCCTCGCAGGACTAAACGATAGAACTGCGCTCTAGCGGGCGCTGGCAAAAGGAAGATAATTGAGCGAGCTAGACCGTGGACAATTGCATACGGCCAAGATTTTAAGCCGCAACGGACTAGGTGCTGCTGGAGTTGAAACTCGGCCAAAGCATATCGTGTCCCGCCCCGGCGGCGATACATATCGTGCCCAGTTGTTGCGTCCACTAAAATCTCGGGGAGGTTCTCCACTCGCGCTCCGGCTTTCAGCAAGCTCGCCCACAGTGCATAATCTTCCTTGAGATGGATATTAGGATAGCCCCCTACTTCACGCGTAGGCGCGGTGCGATAGGCGACGGTCATATGGTTGAACGGATTGCGTTTGCGGGCAAATTTGCGAATGTTCTCGGGCCCCTCGGTCGTGCGCCGGACTGCCATCGGCGCGTCGTCGAAGTCGATCTCTTGTATTGCCCCGCCGAGCAGGTCGATCGGAGATGACGTTGCGTTGATGGCGGCGGCCTGCTTGGCAAAGCGATCAGGACGATTAATGTCATCTGAATCAGCCCGCACTACCCATTCGGTTTCGACCAGTGCCAAGCCAGCATTCAAAGCCATGGCCAGGCCCCGGTTCTCGGGCAGGCGATGCACCCGGACGCAGAGCTCCGTGGCCTGCAGCTTGTCGATTTGCGTTTCGAGCGCGTCCGGGACCGGTCCGTCCACGACCAAGAGCATCTGATCGGGCGGAAGACTGTTGGCGAATACGCTTTCGAGGGCGCGGGTGAACCGCTCCGGGTCATCGCCCCCGTAGACAGCCATGAGAACCGTGAAACCACCCTCGAATCCCTTGGGCAAGCCATGGGCGGCGGTCGGTCCCGATTTCATATCATTCATATCAGAGGCGCTCCCATTCCTGCGGCACGATATTCGACGCATCCAGTGACGGATCAGCAAACCACTGTCTGGGCGCGATGATCCGCTTGTGCGGTTTCGGATTTAGCCATGCGGCCCACCAGCTGAAGGAGCTGTTGGCAATGATCTGGTGATCGCACAGGGCCATCATCTGCATGTCCCGATAGCTTTGCTGTCCGCCGTTGTGGCGAACGCATTCGCTGTCCGGCAGGTTATTCAATATCTGTTGCTCCACCCAGTCGGGATCGTCGGAAAAGGCGAACAGCTTCGCTTCGGGGTGCTGGGCCTGGAGTCGGGCGATTGCCTCGCGGTAATATCCGGGGTTGCATAGCCCGTGCAGCGCCAGAACCTTGGCATTGTTGAGATAGTCGCCGCGGCGCACATGCAGGCCGATGGCCGGGCCGGCGGCGATGCGTGCGGCAAGGGCTTGGTTCTCCGGCTCGAGCGGAACGGAGAACCGGAAGGCATCGCGAATTGCCGCGGCATGGGCATTGAAGTAGCGCTCGCTTTGCCAATAGCCGTGCAGGTAGCCGCCATCGCCCAGCCGCGCGCGGAGGTCCGGGCGGTGGGAAAAGCCCTTCTCGGCAACGAATTTGCAACCCCGCAGCGGCGCGGCGGCGGGACGGGCCAGCAGCCGCCGCATGGTGGTGCCGCTGCGCCAGCCGCCGATGACGCCGGCAAGATCGGCTTGCGTCGCCCGTGGCAGCGCGATGCCGAAGACGCTTTCCAGGGCCAAGGCGCGGTCGGCCGCATAGGCCGAGAAACCGTCGACGCAGAAGCGTAGCTCTTGCCCGGTCTCGCGCGCCAGCGCGGTGGCGCAGGCATATTGGAACATTTGGTTGCCTAGGCCACCAATCAGATTGGCAAGGATCATCGGGAACTCCTCGGTTTCAATCGAACCAGGCGCGTCCAGGCGCGCTCCACGATGCGCAGCGAGAGCCATAGGACCTGCTCGACCGCGCGCAGGGCGCCGCCGACCGGGGCGCCGAGCCAGAGCCGGTCGCGGGGGAAGCGGGGCCGGAGCGCCACGCGTTCAGCAGCGTCGATATGATGAAGCTCGCTGCTCAGAGACGCCGTGATCGTGCCGTCGCTTCGTTGTACCGAACCGACTTCCAAGCCAGCCAGCCTCTGCCATTTCAGTCTGGCTCTGCAAAGCCGAACGTAGAGCTCGACATCGATCAGCCAGCGCAGCGACGGGTCGAAACGCGGAAAATACTCGCGTCGGACCACCAGCGAGGCGGTCGGCCCGATGACATTGCGCCGGAACAGGTAGCCCGGAGCGTATCGCACCACGCTCCAACGCAGCCAGGCCGGAACGTGGCGGCGCAGCGGCCGCAATGCACCGTCGAGCAGGACGACATCGAGCAGCAAAACATCCGGCGCGGTTCTATCCATCAGGGCAGTCCGAAGCCGGCTGCAGAACTCCGGCCCCAGCGGCATCTCGTCATGATGCATGAGCAGGCAGTAACGGCCGCGCGCTGCGTCGAGCAGCGCATTCCAGTTGTTGCCCGCCCCCAGCGGCCCGCCCAGTGCGGACGGATTGTGATGGTATCGCATGCCCGGCCATCGGCTTGCATGCTCCTCTATCAGACCGGCCATGTCTGGGGCTGGGGAATCGTCGAAGATCAACAACTCGACATCCGGCGACAACGGTTCCAGCGCCTGCAGGATACGCTCCACACCCTCGGAATACTCATAGGCGGGGATGAGGACGCTGAGAAGCGGCGCGTCGGTCACGCGGCAAGCCCTGGCATGCAGATGCCTTCCGTTTTCAGGCGGTGTGCCAATGGAAAACCGTACTTGCGATTGTGTTCACGAAGAACAGTGCATTGCAGACTGTGATGTAGAGCGCCACGCTGTTGCGGGTCGATACGCCCCAATACGAGATCGAGAAGATTGCCCCAAGAGACGAAAGCGTCATGATACGGACGATTGCCTCGCCGCTGGTGACGATATGGCCTGATAGGTAGAACAGCGCCAGCATCGATGCAGCAGCTACATAATTGAGGGCAAACATGTAAGGAAAGTACTCATGACGCCACTTTCGGCTCCTGATATTCGCGTTGGGAGCCGAACGTCGGAAAAAGGTCCAAATCGGCAACCAGAGAAGTATTGGGGCAGGCGAAATTGCCAAGAAACGTACAAAGTTGAGTTGCGAATTGAGATGCGCTCCACGGATTTCTGCCGCATCCTTTGTCACCAAAGAAAAGAGAGCGGCCCAAAGTAGGCTAGAAATCACGAAGAACACTTTGCCGTTTGAGCGAAATGTGGTCGAAAACCGAGAGGTCCAGATGACCGGGACCAGAAGGAATAGTGCCAGGGAGACAAAAGTCTCTAAGTGAATGACTGCACTAAAGAACAGGCAGGTCAATTGTGTTAGCCGAAGGGCTACAAGTCTGCCCGCCCCTCTCAGTTTGCGTGTCCAGGTCAGGATCACTATCGCAAAGAAGAAGATTGAAAGGCCCGCGCGCAGCCGGATTAAATAGAATTCCAGTATGAAAGCAAAGATCAACAGCAGCAGCATGAAGCCATTTCTTCGGGCGGACCGCCATGACGTCTTGCCTGCTGTTTGCTGGGGGCGACGAGCGCGGACGAGCAAGTAGGCGAGAAGGATCCCAAGAAATAGCACTAGGTTCCTGAAACCGAGATATCCCAACCCTGCGGCTTTGGTCAGCGAGGCGGTTAAGTAGAAACCGTAGTATTTACTGCCAAACGGGTAAGTTGTGTCGAACATCCTCTGATAAGCTAGGTAGTCAGGAAGGTTCTCGTGCTGGAGCGAGGACAGAGCGATCGTAAAAATGATCAAGGCCAGAAGGCGCTTGAGAAGCGTGAGAAAGCCATGCTGCCGACGCGCAGCATCATAGCCTACGGTCCGGTGATCAAGTTGCGCAATCGTCCCTGGCCTCCGCGCTGCGGTAGGATGACGACGCAAAAGGCTTGCGGTGCGGGTCATCCTAACCGATCCGCGTGGGAAAGAGGCGCGCTGCGGCACGTTTGATCGGCCGTTTTAGCCCCGCCGGAATGAAGCGAATTCGGGGCAGGCCGATACCCATTGAGGGCGGTATGCGAACGCTGAATTCGGCCTCGTACCAGTTCGCGTCGGCCTCAGCAGCGTCGCGGCACTCCTTGTGGCTCCGCAGTTCTCCCGTCGGACTCAGCCAGTGCCAGTCGCGATAGAGATTGGCGGGCATTGCCCAGCGTCGCGCCGGGTGCCCATAGCGCGCCCAGTGCTCGGGAGCGATGACGAAGGGCCGGTCGCCGCGGGTTTTGATCGGGAAATAGGAGAAGCTGGAATTTGAGACGGCAAGCGCCTTGGCTCCCATCAATGCCGCGTAACACTCTGCCACGCCCCCCTCTAGCACTGGGAATTCGGGCAGGAAGGCGCGTGCGTAGCTTGGATCGTCGGTGACCACGAGTATCTCGGTTGCGCCCACCTTGCGGCGGAGCAAGTCCACGGCCATGTCCCAATAGCTTCGCGGAAGGATTAGCGCTTTGTGTCGCTTATACTCGCCCCCGCGCAAATTCAGAACGCCGACATCGCGGTAGCGTTCGGCAGCCGACAGCACGCTCGCGTTGGGACGGATCCAGTTCTTCAGTTCCATCTCCCGACCATGGAAGTAACGTTCGCTCTGGAATAGGCCGTCGAGCTGGACGCGCGGCGGCAGATGCTCGGTGCGGATGTCGTAGCTGGATGAGAAGTATTTCAGCTCAGGATCGTAGAACAGGGCTTCGTTGAAGCGGGCCACCGGGGCGTCCGGTTCCGGGTCTTCGCCGAAATCGATGTCGAGAAACTCCGCTCCCTTGAAGACGTCGCGGCCTGTCACGACATGGGGACGGCCAAGATGTTCGGCGATCCCGCGCGCTGCCGCATAGGTCCACAGCTGGTTTCCGAGGCCCTGTCCGGAAAGAAACCTTGTCTGGATCATTGGCGCTGACTCATTTCTTGTTCGGCTCATGTTCTCGGGTCATGCGGTTCGGCGTGCATAGGTATCGATGAAACCCGGCAATTCGTGCAGCGCCGCCGGATAGCTGTCATCGAGCGGCTCCAGGCACAAGTTGCGATCCTGCAATAGCAGGTCGGAATTGCGGTCCAGAACCGACTGCCAGCCGCTCCGCCGCAGCCGGTTGAGCAGGAGGGCGAATTCGGCCCGCAATCCCTGATAGGGCAGCGCGGACAGCTTGGCCGAAATCGCCTTTTCGCCGCCAAGATAGCTGAAATGCCAGCCGCCATCGCCGATGACTGGCCCCGGAATGCCACTCGGGTCGCTGGCGGCATAGCGCAGCATGTCCAGAGATTGGCCCTCGAGCATGGCGTAGTCGAGGGCGACCGTGCCATACCAAGGCTGCTGGATCCGATTGTTGATCCAGTAGAGGAACCATTTCATCTCGAAATAAGACGGCTGCGTTAAGCTCTTGGCTGCGACGGCCCGCACTGTCTCGGGGGCGGGGATTTCGTCGACATCGCTCAGCAGGACCAGATCTCCGGGCCGGGCCTGCCGGCTGAGGCCAAGCACGGCAGCGTCGCGATGGCTGATCTCACGCAGCAACGAGCGGTGCAATTCGCGCGCCGGTCGGCCCGAGTGCTTGTGCTTGAGACTGCGGTCGAGATCCGTGACCCACGACCGCCACTCGGGACCGCGGAGCAGGGCGAGCTCGTCAGGGCCGACCGGATTGTAGACGATTTTGTCTTCGAACGTCCGGAAGCGCTCGCGGTTTTCGGCGAAGTACATCGGCTTGGCCTTGCCCGAAAAGGTCTCCGTGCATTCGGTCAGAATGAACTTATCGACGACATCGTTCAGGCAGTGGAGTCGCAATTCCAGCAGGTCGAGCTCATTGAAGAACAGAAAGACATCGAGCACCTGACGATTCTCGCCGGTAGGACGAGAACAAGGGTCGGGATTTGTTGTCGTCATCGCGTCTCTTTCCGTTTTCTTCGTCGCCTTAGCCACGGGGCATTCCAAAAGCAGCATTGCTCAGGCGTGCGGCCGTATAGTGAAGTTTGGTCAGCGCACGTCGCCAGGGCTTGTGCCCGGGCAGGGGACGACGGGGGCGAGCAGCGAGTTGCGCCAAGGCTTCGTTGTCGAGTACTTGGCGCATTTCTGCGCTTTCCTCGAATGGGGCGCAGAAAATCGCATCGAGCGACCGCTCGACAAAAAATGACTCTAGGGCCAAGGGCTCATAGTCGATGAAGCTCAGCAGGTTCTGGTAAAAAGCCCGACTGCGCAGCAGGATGTTGTTGCGCGGTACTACCACGTTGCCGCCAGGGCCGAAGCGCACGTAGGTCGGGTACGCTGCCTCCGCGAAGATGAAGTTGAAAAAGCTTGTAAAATCGTCGAAATAGCGTCCCCGCCGATCGCGGGCGTACCAACTGTCGTTGATCTCGAGGTAATCCCCTGCGCTTGATCGCACCGCAACCGGGAAGCGCATGCCCTCCCAGCTTTCCGGGTCGACGATGGGGGTGTAGACATTTCGTTGGCTCAGTCGAGCAAAGATCGCTTCCGAAACGTGTCTGGGATAAGTGCTGTTTTTACAGAACACCACGATGTCAGGCAGATCCTCGTAGTTGCGTACTATGAAGTCTAGGTAGGCATGCAAATTGTAGCCGGTATTCGGGATCCAAGCCTTACGCTCATCTGCAAAATCATCGTGGGCGGTGCGGTTCATCTCCCCTTTGAAATAGATGAAAAAGTCATCGTCGACATATTTCAGCAAGTCGAGTGAACCTTCGTAGAAAGAGATGCAGAAACATCGGCGCACAGGCGCTACGGATGCGGTTATTGCATTTGGGTATGATTTTCGCATTTCAGACAGATGGAATTCGTTGCTCATGGACCTGATGATGGCACTCTTTGGGGCGGTGAAATCAACGGCTCTGGGCGAAGGGGCAAGGGGTACGGTCCGCGTTTCCGGGTTACTCGGTGAAGAAGACTTCACTATCTGGATCGGGCGAGAGGAATTCAGCCTCCAACGTGCGTGTCAGCCCATCTCTCAGGGTGTAAGGAGGAACAAAACCATCTAGTGCCCCCTTAGCCGAGGCAAAGCTGGTTGTCCCGCAAAATTTCTTCACCCTGATCGCGCTCAGCGGTAGGTTGCGCTTAGTTAGCCGCGCCACGAGGTCAGCGGCATGCCCCATTGCCAGACCTACCGCGTATGGCAGACGAGGGCCTACACTCTTGGCGCCGGTAAGGGTCCCGCGCACTTCGGTCACCAGCGTGTTCATGTCGAAATCCGGATCGTCGACATAGTTGAAAACGCCATAGTGGCAGTCGACTGTCAAGGAATGCTGGAGGAAGGCCGCGATATTGCCCACATAGGCCATGGACTTGCGGTTGGCTCCCGATCCCACCATCAAGAAGCGGCCCGAGGCGATCTGGTTCAGTAGGTTGAAAACATTGCCGCGATTGCCTTCACCGAAGACCACGGTCGGGCGCACAATGATGAGGGACCGCTGTCCTTGACCGGCAACCTGCCAGTCTCGTAGCACCTCTTCGGCCTCGAATTTGGTGCGCCCGTATTCATTGAACGGATTGATCTTCCCTGTTTCACCGGTGCCCGGTTCGGCGAAACCGTAGACGGCAACGCTGCTCGTGAAGACAATCTTGTCGACCCCGGTCTCGGTGGCGACCTGGCATAGGTTGCGTGTCCCTTCGATATTGGTCTGCGCGTAAAGCACAGGATCGCGTACGTCGTCGCGATGGACAGCAGCAAGATGGACGATCACATCGCCACTCAATTCGGCCCGCACAGAGGCGATATCGCGAATGTCGGCGATCTTGGTCCGGTCGGGAAAGCGGCGGCTGTACTTGAGATCGATGATCTCGAAGGCAATGCCTCGCTCAGATAGAAGTTGACAGAAGCGGGTGCCAATAAAACCGGAGCCGCCGACGACACTAATCATGTTGCCTTATCCCTTTCTGTAGGGGCGTGAAATTACGACGCACGCGTGCGCATCGCTTGTTCAAGGCGCTCAAATATGGCCTTGCGATGAAAAAGTTTTCTTTTCCCATTCTTACGCAGCGCAGATTTTGCATTGGTGAAGAGGGCGCGTGGAGGCTAGCAGACGCACCCGTCCAGCCGTTTCTTCGAACATTTGTCTCGGAGGAAAACATGTAGTCGTGCGGGTGATAGAAATTTCCTATCGCTGCGAGAGAGAAACAGCCCTCATCATCCTGCCCGTGGCCGCTCTCGCCAAGTAAGAAACGACCGGCCATCTATATGAATAATGAAGGATAAAGGATTTCATGTCGGTTCGGAATTGAATGACGGCACTCTCAACGCATATCTGACGCTCGATCAATCGCAAAAGATCATGCCTGTCTGGTGCATGCTTGAGGGTATCACTCTTCCTCTGCCTAAGCGATCCAAGAGCCGCTTTGCGAACTTGTATCGCCTTGGCTCTGCGGAGATGTTGCTCGGGTTCTTCTGAGGTGGTTCCGGTGCCGACCCGGTAGCGCACCAGTGCTTCGTCCACATATGCTACGCGACCTGCTAATGCTGCCCTGTATCCCAGCACGAGGTCTTCATAGGTATCCAGTTGCGTTATCGGTCCGAACATCCTCACGAGGTCTTTGTGCCAAGCGCCTGTCGCGCCGAGGTAGAGAGCTCTGGAGCGGCAAATGTCCAGAAGGTTTCTATCCTCTATGTCCGTCTTGGGTTTCCCATACGGTAAGGACCGGCCGCGCTCATCCATGCAGGCGCAGTCGGAGTGGATAAGCAAAGGCATTTCTTCGAAGCAGGAGAATAGCTTCTCCACGCGATGGGGCACGGAGACGTCATCGCCGGCGGCGGCAACGATGTACTCGGCCGACGCGATGCCGAACACTAGGTTCACATGTTCAATCAAACCGAGGTTCGGCGAGTTCCGGCGCAAGACCAGCCGATGAGGCCCGTCATAGTTCGCTACCATCTCCTGCATGATCTCAAAGGTCCGGTCCGTTGAGCAATCGTCGGAAAGGATGATCTCCAGCGGCTCGTAGGTTTGCGCCAAGGCCCCTTCGACGGCTGCGTGGATGTACTTCTCCTGATTGAAAGCGAATAGCGCGAAGGTGACGAGTGGGCGATCTTGCTGGGTGCCAGTCATTCTGCTGTCCTTCGATTCATCCATGCCCTCAGTCGCCTTCCCAGGCTTGCAATCCGGCCAAGCTTGCCTGTCGCGCCCGTCATGTCGGCAAGCCGCACCAGCGCCCAAAGGCCCATCGCGATCGCGCTAACGAGACCAAGCGAGGCCCCGAGCGGTGCGTTCCATCGGCCAGTGATGTCCACGGCAAGTGCCGCTATAATTAGGGTGAGAGCTTGCCGCTGTACGGCGCGATTGAAGCGAAACCGGATGAGGCGGTAGGCCAGCCAGTATACAAGAGGAAGGTAGACCGTATACATTGCCAGAAATGCAATCCCCGTCGATGTAATGCCAGTGATTGGCAATCCGACGAAGGCGGCGAGCAGGAGAACCGCCATCCCGATCGCTTCTGTCGCAACAAATGTTTTGCCCGCCCCCGCTGCAATGATGACGAAGCCTAACGGCCAGCTCATCACCTTCAGGATGTCCCCCAACAACTGCCATCGCAACACCTCGACAGCCGGGGCGAAGTCCTGCGTGTAAAGCAATTTGATTAGCCAAGGCAAGAAGCCAAGCATTGTTAGCAGGATGGGTGCGGCGAGCAGAAGAGCAACCTCTGTTTGCTCGTTCACCAGCCGCGTTGCGGTTTTGGGATCGTTTATGACTGTGGCTAGGCGCGGAAAATAGTCGGTGCCCATCGCGCCGAGGACAAAGCCGAGATAGGTCATCCCGATTGCCCAAGCTGCCTGGAATTGCCCCAGTGCGTCAGGGCCCAGCTCGCGCTGCACCAATGTTCGCATCATGAGTATGCCGATGGTCGCGACCAAGCCACTGATCATGAAAGCGAAACCGAGGCGCGCCATTTGGCCCCACTCGCGCGCCATCTCTTTCAGTGTCGGTCGCTCGCCCTTAGCCGGACCAAGGCGAGACACGAAGATATGGCCCAAAAGGAAGGTGGCCACCGGCGTGACCAGGACTATCGCGATCAGCCCGTGCATCCCCCAGACCCAGACAATGGCAAGGTTGGCGACAGTGCCGAGAACGCCCGCCAGAATGCTGATGCGTCCAAGATCTCCGATCCGCCGCATGCCGGTGAGCAGGGCGCTCTGAGAGACCGCGCCAACATTGAGCGCGACTCCGATAGACAGCCAAGCTAAATAGTGTGCTCTTTCTGAATCGCCAAGCACAACTTGGGCAATCAGCCCGCTGGAAAGCCAGAAGATTAGCGCCCCCAACGCTGCCAGAAGCGCGGCGCCCCAAAACATGATCCGTCGTCTACGTCCAGCGGCATTTACACTGCCTTCCGCATGAGCGGTGGCGATCTGTCTTGTGCCGACGTTGTCTAGGCCGAGCCCCGCGATCATGGTCGCCGTCTGAAGCAGATTGGCATAGAGCCCGAGGAGGCCGACGCCTGCGGGCCCGATAAGTACAGCGATGATCTTCATCCGGATCAGCCCGACCAGGATGTTGACGACCTGCGCCCCGGCTATGATCGACGAGGAGCGCAGGATTGTGCGGTAGGAGTTTGTGCTACTCATTCAGTTATTTTGAAAACTGCCTGGATGACCTTGTGCGCCTCGTCCAGCCTCAGCTGCGGCCCAATCGGCAGGCTCAACACTTCGCCTGCCAATTGCCGCGCAAGCGGCAGGCTTTCGGCGGGGATCCCCAACTCGGCATAGGCGTCCTGCATATGCGGCGGGACGGGATAGTGGATCAAGGTGCCCACCCCGGCCGTCTTCAGGCGCGCCTGCAAGGCACCACGCGCGGGCGAG
Source organism: Thioclava sp. ES.031 (assembly GCF_002563775.1). NCBI lineage: Bacteria > Pseudomonadati > Pseudomonadota > Alphaproteobacteria > Rhodobacterales > Paracoccaceae > Thioclava > Thioclava sp. ES.031. The sequence continues at coordinate 632,909 of NZ_PDJO01000001.1, forward strand.
CGAACTACATAAAGGTGCCAGACCGGCTCCGCCCAGTTGGGCTCCTGGGGCAAGATCAGGCCGCTGTCCGCCAGTCCTTGGCCATAGGCGGCGGCGATCTCGCGGCGGCGTTCGGTCCAGCTGTCAAGATGGGGTAGCTTCGCGCGCAGCACCGCTGCCTGGATCGGATCGAGGCGCGAGTTCACGCCCTTGACCTCGTTGACGTATTTTTCGCGGCTGCCGTAGTTGCGTAGCATCCGGATGCGATCGGCCAGGTCGGCGCGGTTGGTCGTCACCGCCCCCCCGTCACCAAACCCACCGAGATTCTTGCCGGGGTAAAAACTCCAGCACACTACGTCGCCATGGGCGCCGATCCGGCGTCCCTTGTAGCGCGCGCCATGGGCCTGGGCTGCGTCCTCGATCACGGCGATTTCCTTGTCGCGAGCAAGTTCGAGGATCGGATCGAGGTCGGCCGGTTGCCCATATAGGTGAACGGGCAGCAATGCCTTGGTGCGGGAGGTGATCGCGGCCGCGATGCGCCCCGGGTCGATGTTTTGGGTTGCCGGGTCGGGCTCGACCGGTACCGGCGTTGCGCCTACTGCGCTGACAGCAAGCCAGGTGGCGATATAGGTGTTCGACGGCACGATCACCTCGTCGCCCGGCAGCACCTCCAGCGCACGCAGCGCCAGGACGAGCGCGTCTAGGCCATTGCCAAGGCCGACAGCATGGTCCGCCTCGCAAAAGGCTGCCCATTCGGTTTCGAATATTTCGACCTCGGGGCCAAGGACATACCAGCCGCTTTCAAGCACTCGGTTTACGGCGGTGTCGATCTCGGTTTTCAGCTCGTGGTAGGCGGCGCTCAGGTCGAGGAAGGGGATGGTCATGCTCGGCTGTCCCTAGATGGCCGCGAGGAAGTCGTCATAGTTGCGGTAGTAATCCGTCTCCTCATAGGATCGCGAGGCCAGTACCATGCAAACTGCGCCTTGGCTGAAGCTGTCGATTTCTCGCCAGATCATGCGGCTGATGTAGAGACCCTTGCGGGGATCGCGGAGCCAGTATTCCGATTTAGTCTCGCCATCGTCGATCTTTATCCGGAAACTGCCGGACAGGGCGAAGACGATCTGCTCGAGTTTCCTGTGGGCATGGCCTCCGCGGTCGGAATCTACGGGCACGTTATAGAGGTAATAGACCCGGCGGATGTCAAAGGGGATATGGTTGCCACCCTCGACAAAGGTCAAGTCGCCGCGGGGGTCGTGGATTTGTGGCAGATCGATCATGCGGACCGAGCCGCGCGGTGCCTTTATTCTGGAGGGGTTCATCTCAACCTCATATCGCGATTTCGTATTGGTCTAGGACCATTGCGCGGGCACCAAAGCCCTCTTTCTGCGCCATTAGCCCTTCGTTCAATACCGCCCCACCGCTTTCGGTCGAGGCTCCGAAACTTACATGAAGATTCTGGTCTTTGGCCAACTCAAGCACGCGGAAAATCACCATATCTAGCGCGCCGATTTCCTGCCCTCTTTGCGAGCTAGCCAAGTACTGCGTGTGAATAACGTGGCCAAAGAGGAACAGCCAGGTCCCGGCCACGAGCTCATCGCCCTCAAAAGCACCAATCAGCTTGATCCGGTCTGGAACCCTTTGCTTCAAAATGTCGAAGTCGCTTAGAGAATGAACCGGATCGGCACCGTGCTTTTTGAGCGTCTGCTCCAACAGCTTGTGAAACAATCCGTAAAAGTCACCCTCGCGAATAGCTACGTTGTTTTTCAGAGCCTTTTTGTTGCCCCGTTTACGCAATGTGCTGATCTTGGCTGGGCCGTTAGGTGGTATGACTGCTGAAAGGTCGCGACGGATTAACTTTCCGCTTTGCCGGAAGATCGCATAGAGATCTTCTTCTGAAGGGTATTTGTGGAATATATGAGGAACTGGTTTATACGTCATCTTGCTGAACCCCAGTGATCCGTAGTGCTCAATGAGGGCTCCGAGCACGTCGCAAACGAGCGAGGCTCGATGGTCCATGCCATAGACGAGGCCCCCGAAAGTCATGCCGTTGTGGCTTGCGATTTTCTGACCCGCCGCATGAGCGGCGAACAGCCCAACAATTTCATCTCCCGAGACGGCAATAGCAGACCGATCCTCGAAACGATCGGCGTGATAGTCCATAAAAGTGCGGGAATGCAGGAAAGTGCCGTTGCGAGATTGCGCGACAAAGGCGTTCCAAGCCGCTTCATGCTCCGCCTCATAGGAAATGATACGGACGCCATTCACAGAAATAACTCCATCCTGATGATATCGTGCCCCTCGCTGCAAACTCTGGAAAAGCCCCAACGTTCGTAGGTCAAAATTGCAGACTGATTGTTTTTGCTTACGCGCAACCACAACTTATCGATTCCGAAGCTGCGGGCTTTGCTGACTATGAAGTGGAGCACCTGCCAGCCGATCCCTGCGCCACGAAGGTGGGCTGGGTAGATGTAGCCCCAGTACTCAGCCGAACGGTTGTCGAAGTCGATGTTCTTGATGCCACAGGCTCCGATCCACTCGGAGGTCTTGAGGCCCCAGATCAAATAGTCGCTTCTCTCGGCAAGTGATGCAAACCATGCTTCTTGTGCTGCTTTATCGACCGGCTGAGCCATTATTAGCTCTCTGAAAGTCGGGTCCAAGAGCCACTCACGTGATGCCTTGAGAAACGCCTTGTCTATCATCTCGAAGGAGACAGTTGGTCGGACTGGGAGGCTCACAGCCGGACCTCGCTCGCGCCTGTCGGCGGTAAGCGCGTTCCATGGTTCAAGGTGGTTGAAGCAGATGTTTTAGCCTTAGTCACTTTTTAACGCCTCCTGGTTTTGGATATGAGAACCCGAAACGGCGGGCCCGCTCTTTATCGGCTCTGCCCGGTCAACGGTTGATGGGGTCGGAGGGCTCTTTCGCAAGGCCGGAGAGCTGAAGGCTGGAGGCGGAGCTCTGCCTGAGACGACGCAAGGCGAATTGCCTGAGACTGCCCTCTCTTAGACGGCAAAGCACCTGATAGCCTCTAAGGGCCATTATTGCCCATTCGCACAACTGCCAGAGACACCGCTGTCAATGTCCGCTCGAAGCGCCTCAATCTCCGCCTTCAACGCCTCAAACTCCGCCATCTTCCTTGCCAAAAACCGCTGCGTAATCGCCGCCTTCTCCGCCACGCCTTTCGGCGTCAGCAGGTAGGCGTAGCGTCGCTTGTCTTCTGCCGCCTTGAAGTTCCCGAGCTTCACGAAGCCTTTCTCGGTGAGCGCCTTGAGCAAGTAGTTCACGCTCCCGGTGCTGATGCCCACCTCGCGGGCGAGGTCGCGCTGCGACAGTTCCGGGTTTTCCTCGAGCAGACGCAGGATACGAAAGCGAACATCTTCCTGGATCTTGCTGCGCTGGCCTGCCATTAGGAGGCGCCATTCTGGCAGGCTACCGCATCAGCGCTGACTCGGGGCAGCCTGAGGGGAGGGGTGTTCGCAGTTTGGGGTCGAAAATCCGACATCGTTCAAAGTTGAGCGGTAACAGACTGCTGCACCCGCTAAAAGGGTGTTTATGCAAATCCAGTCATCCGACAAGGGAAGTCACGGGCGTGTGATCGTAAGCTGCTTGGAAGCAGCGGAGATCGGCCGGTGAAGCATGGCGGGAGACTTAGGCGTCGAACGAGGAAAGGCGCCCGGTTTGTCTGGAGGGCAGCTCGTCGTGCCCGCAGGTTGCCGCGGATCGCGCGCCAATCCTCGCCCATCTTCTCGCGGATCCGGGCGAGGTTGCGATTGCTCACGCCGCCCAAACGCATCTTGTAGAGCACTTCGGGGATATAGACCGAGCGACCGGTCGCTTGCGAGAAATAGCGCAGGATGAAGTCGTAATCGGCGGCGATCCGAAAGCTGGTATCGAAGCCGCCGAGGCGCTCGTAGACCGAGCACCGGAGATAGAGGGTGGGGTGGGCCGGCATCCAGCCGCGTCTGAGTTTCGCTGGGCTATAGAGGCCCGTTGCCCAGTGTCGCACCACCTTTGTCGTATCGGCTTGCGAGACATAATCGAGATTGGAGAAGACCGCTTCGACCTGCGGGTCCTCGAATGCGGCAGCGACGCGGGAAAGCACGTTTTCATGGGCGAGAAAGTCGTCGCTGTGGACGAAGCCGACGATGTCACCGGACGCCTTCGTCACGCCCTTGTTGAGCGCATCATAGATCCCCTTGTCGGGCTCGCTGACGAGGGTCATCCGGTCATGGGCGGCGCGTTCGATCGCGGCGAGCGAACCGTCCTTCGATTTCCCCTCGATGATAAGGTGCTCAAGATCGGGATGGGTTTGTCGTCCGACGCTCTCGATAGCCTCGCCGACGGTGGCTTCAGAATTGTAGACGGCGGTGATAACGGTGATCTTCATGAAAATGACGGCCCGGGAAAATGCGCTACGTTTGTCTATAGGCGCTTAGCGGGGCGGACGAAACCGACCAATCCCTAACCCGGCAAGCAGTTGCGAAAAGCCCGGGCTATCCTCGCTTCCGGAGCGACGCCACATGCGTCTCGCGAAGTGGCGCAGAGCTTTCGTCCAGCGCCTTCAGGAAGAGCGAGAAGAGCTGCGCTTGAGACGAGATCGACAGCTTCCGGTAGGCGTTCTTGCGATGGACTTTCACCGTCTCGTCGCTGATCTCGAGGTTTGCCCCGATCGCGGTCGTCGAATAGCCACGCAGCACCATCGCGATCACCTCGGTCTCGCGCGGAGTCAGCACCCCTCCGGCAATGCGGTCGAGCAGGACCTGTAGAGGGGGCAGGGCGGTCTCTGCCGCATCGTCGCGTGCCTCGCGCGCTGCCGTGACGCCCCAATGGCTGCGCATCAGGGCTTCGATGACGGGGCCCACCTCGGCGAGACGCGCCCGCTCGCGCGCACTGAAGACTGGCTGGCCACGTTCCCGGGCAAAGCTGATCACTGCGACCCGCTTCGGCCCGATTGCCGCGAAGATACCGATCTCGTCGCGAATGCCGGTGCGGCTGTAATGCTTGGCGTAATATTCCGACTGGAAGAACTTGTCTGGGGCCATCTGCCTGAGACCGGCCATCCCCGAGCGCCGCCGTTCGGTCTCGGCGTAGAACGGGTCGAGCAGATACGGGCCGGTGCAGTAATCCCAGATCACGATCCGCGCCGCATCCGGCGGCAGGTTGTGGTAGAGCGATTGCGGCGTCGCGTTGCCCTCATAGGCAAAGACCATGCAAATCTTGTAGGGAAACAGCGTCTCCGTCGCCCGGTCGAGCGTTCGGGCGAACTCTTCGGTTCCCATCGCAGTGATCGCATCCGCGATGCGCTCATTCCATCCTGACATCGTTCCCGGTCTCGCTTTGATCCGCAGCGCCCCTTGCGGGCGTCGCGGCATACCCCTCGGGGGGTATTGGTAGGCTCAGCCAAGGCTCTAAGCTGAACCGGATTAGGAAAAAATGGAATGCTGCGGAATGCAAGCTGATACCCCCCATCATGTCGATATGCACGAAATGCTCGATCGGATCGGCGCGCAATATGTGCATATCGGGATTTTTGATCAGGACGGGATGTTCCGGGTCAAACGGGTCGCGCGCGCCAAGGCGGAGAAGCTGGCCAAGGGCGGCTACCCGTTCTGCGATGTGCTCTACAATTGGGATAGCGCCGAGGAAACCTATGGGAGCGGCGACTATACCGATGTTCCGGCGCAGCTTTTCCCTGAGACGGTGCGCGCCTGGCCCTTTGAGGGGGATCAGGCGATCTGCATCGCCGATTACGCGATGCCCTTCGGAGAGCGGTCGGGACGAAATCAGTTGATCCGCCAACTCGAGAAAGCGCGCGACATGGGGTTCTCGGTCCATTCGGCTTTTGAGTTCGAGTTCAATGTTCTCGACGAGGACGCGGCAAGCCTGCGCGACGGCGGGTTTGCTGAGCCCAAGCACTATGCGCTCGGCAATAAGACCTACTCGCTCGAGACGCTGGCGAATGAGCACGGTCTGCTGGATGGGCTCGTGGCGATGATGGAGAGCCTCGGAATCGGTCTCGACGCGCTGCATACGGAACTTGGCCCCGGCTGTCTCGAAGTGCCGCTGACACATGCGCCCGGTGTGAAAGCCGCCGACGATGCCGCTTTGTTCAAGAACTTCGCGAAGACCTATTTCCGGCGCCACGGGCTCACCGCCTGCTTCATGTCGAAGCTGAATGAAAACCTCTCGGGGCAGTCCGGACACCTGCATGTCTCGCTGCGCAACTTGACCGACAACAGCCCCGCCTTTGTCGATCCGGGCGATGCGGACGGGCTGAGCAAGACCGCCCGACACTTCATCGCCGGGCTGGTCGCCTTGATGCCGGAGATGCTCGCGCTGTGCAGCCAGACAGTGAATGCCTATCGCCGGATGGTTCCGGGAATGTGGGCGCCCACGGCGGCCTCCTGGGCGATCCAGAACCGCACGGTCGCGGCCCGGGTGATGAATGACAGCCCCGATGCGACCCGCGTGGAATTCCGTGTGCCGTCAGCCGATACGAACCCGCATCTGGCCTTGGCCATGTGCCTCGGAGCCGGGTTGTGGGGGATCGAGAACGAGCTCAATCCCGGCCCGCCTGCCTCGGGGGACCAGTATCTTCTGGAACCGTCGCCCGAAACCCGCTTCCCGAGCGATCTTGGCATGGCCGCAGAACGGCTGAACGAAAGCCAGGTCGCCCGAGAGATTTTCGGCGACGTGTTCATCGACAGTTTCGTGCGCGCGCGCCGCCACGAATACGCAACTTTCCTTCGCCATGTGAGCACGTGGGAACGGGAAAGATACCTAGAGGTCGTCTGAAACAAGAAAAGAAAGCTGGCCTTGATCCAACCAACCGGGAGTAAAGAGAGATGACAAAGTCCAAGGGAATACCGATGTTTTCGCCCAATCGCCGAACCTTCCTGCAAGGCATGGGCGCGGCGGGGCTCGCGGGGGCAGGGCTGATGCCGCGAAAGGCTCATGCCGCCACCTCCATGAAGTTCATGTGCTGGGAGGGCTATGACAGCCCCGACATCATCAAGCCCTTCGAGGAGGCGAACGACGTTTCGATCTCGATCGACCTCATCACCGACAGCCCCGGCGGTTTCGCCAAGCTCGCAGCCGGCGCATGGCGCGATTTCGACGTCGTGGCCACCGACAGCCCGTGGGTGCAGCGCATGGGGCCGGCCGATATCGGGGAATTCCTCGACGATGCCGAGTTCGCCGATGTCTACGAGAGCTTCTACCCCCAGTTCCGCGCGCCCTTCGCGCCGCTGGATTTCGACGGGAAGACCACGGGCCTGCCGACGCGCTGGGGCTGGGTCGGGCCGACCGTCAACACCAAGTATGACAAGCTGGAGAACTGGAGCAGCTACGCGCCTTGTTTCGATCCGGCCTACAAGGACAAGATCTGTGTGCTCGACTGGGGCGACTGGCCGATCATGCCGATGGCGCTCTATGCCGGGATCGATCCCTACAAGGAGCTCGACGACGCCGAGCTCAACGAGATCCGCCTCGTGCTGCGCGCGCTCTTCAAGAACACGCGGGCGATCGTCGGAGACCTGTCGGTCGCGCAGAAAGGCCTGATGGATGGCTCGTTCAGAACCTTGATCGGGGGCGGCACCTACTGCACCTCGGCGCTGCGCAAGGATGGCCAGAAAGAGATCATGTCGATCGTGCCCGAGCCGAAAGACGGCTTGAACCAGGGCATCATCTGGATGGAAGCGGGCGGGATCGTGAAAGACCCCGTCGACGACGCCAAGGCCAAGGCGCTGCTGCGCAACCTGACCTCGCCGGAAGTGGCCGTCAAACTCGCCTGGACGGAAGCGACCTGCAACCTCGTGCCCTCGCAGGAAGCCGAAGCTCTGTTCACCGACGAGCAGAAGGACGTGCTGCAGATGGATTACATGTGGGAGGCCTGGGACAAGTCCCACTTCCACAACGTGGCGCCGAATATCGACCAGATGCTCGAAATCTGGTCTCAGGAACTGGCCGCCGCGCGTTGATCTCCCGATTTGCAAGGGCGGTTTCGCCGCCCTTGCTCCCTTTCTGAGACAGGAAGTCCCCCTTGGTTTCTCCCATCATCAAAGCCACCGGAATCGATAAATACTACGGCACCTATCGCGCGCTGACCGATATCTCATTGGAAGTCGCCAATGGGGAGTTTCTGGCGCTCGTCGGGCCTTCGGGCTGCGGCAAGACCACGCTGCTCAAGATCCTGGCCGGTTTCGAGGACCTGTCGGCAGGCAGTCTCGTGATCGACGGGGCGGATATGACGGAGATTCCCGCCTCGGCTCGACCGACGCGGATGGTGTTCCAGAAGCTCGCGCTTTTCCCGCACAAGACCGTCGCGCAGAATATCGGCTTTCCGCTGCATCTGGCCAAACGCCCGAAGCCCGAGATCGACGCGGCGGTGCGCCGGATGCTGGAGCTGATGCATCTCAAGGAAAGCTACCTCAACCGATACCCGCACGAGCTCTCGGGCGGGGAACAACAGCGCGTGGCGCTCGCGCGGTCGATGGTGTCGCAGCCGCCGGTGCTGCTCTTGGACGAGCCGATGAGCGCGCTCGATGCGAAGCTCAAGAAATCCCTGCAGGCTGAGCTCAAGCACCTGCATCGCCATGTCGGGACGAGCTTCGTCCACGTCACGCATGACCTCGAAGAGGCGATGATGCTCGCCGACCGGATTTGCGTGATGCGCGCGGGGAAGATCGTGCAACTGGGCGAGCCGTCCGAGATTTATTACCGTCCCGCGAATGCTTTCGTGGCCGGGTTCATCGGGGATACCAATCTCCTGCCCGCCAAGGTCACGCGGGAGGGCGATGCATTCCGGTTCGCCTGCGACGTTCTTGACTGCGCAAACCCGATCATCGCCACCGATCAGGTCGCGCCCGGTGTTGCGGCGGGGGCTGATGCGGCGCTGATGATCCGTCCCGAAATGCTGCGCCTGCTTGCGCCGGGCGAAAGCGCTGACTGCTCCATTTCTGGGACGGTGAACGAGTTCTTCATCCGGGGAGCCTCGATCCAGTATCGGATCGCGGCGGCCGGAACCGAGATCGTGATGGATATCCCCGGCACCTCCACCTTGCCGGCGAAGCAGGGCGACCCGGTGAGGCTCGGTCTCGCGCTGGGCGACCTGTTCGCCGTGGAGGCGTAAGCGATGGCCGAGATACAGAAATCCTGGCGAGACGGCGCGCTGCGCCTGTCGACTTTGCCGCTCTTGCTGCTGATGGGACTGTTCTTCGTGATCCCGCTGATCATGACGGCGCTCCTGAGCTTTCAGGGCACGCAATACTATCGGCTCGTCTGGACTTGGGATCTGAAGGTCTGGACCGACGTGTTCAGCCAGGTCCACTACTGGACGATCATGTGGCGGACCTTGATGATGGCGCTGGTCTGCACTGTGCTTTGCACCATCCTCGCGATCCCGATCGCCTATGGCATGCTGCATCGCCTGTCGCGCTGGTCCGACCATATCACCCTGTTGATGGTCTTTGCCTTTCTCACCGATGCGGTTTTGAAGACCTTCGGTTGGGTGCTGTTTCTCGACCGCTCCGGCGTGCTGAACGGCACGCTCGAGGCGATCGGGTTCCCCCCGGCCGCGGTGAACGTGCTCTTCACGCCGAACGCGACGATGATCGGCATGGTCTACAACCTGCTGCCCTACACGATCTTCACCATCGCGCTCTCCATGGCGCGGATAGATGGGGATCTGGTGCTCGCGGCACGTGACGCGGGTGCGTCCCGGTTGCGCGCCTTCATCGAGGTGACTCTGCCGCTTGCCAAGCCCGGCATCTGGGCGGGGGCGGTTCTGGTGTTCGTTCTCAGCCTCGGTGTGTTTCTCGAGCCGAAGGTGATGGGGGGCGGGACCTCTCCGCTTGCGGCGGAACTGATCCGCCAGAGCTTCGAGACCCGCGTGAACTGGCCCTTGGGGGCGGCGCTGACGCTCGTGCTGATCGTGATCGGGGCAGCGGCTTTGACGGTGTTCGGAGCGGTCGCGCTCTGGCAGGCGCGGAGGGTGGTAAATGACTGATCGCATGGAAAAGCGAATTGCGGATGTCCTGCTCTATGGCTCCGTGTTTGCCGCGCTGATTTTCTTCTACATTCCGATCGCCACGCTGGTTCTGTTCTCCTTCACCAAGAGCCGCTTCCTGTCCTGGCCGATCCCCGAATTCTCGACCCGCTGGTATGGCGAGTTGCTGGCGGATCGCGACTTCTGGTCCGCGCTTGGCAACTCGGCGCTTCTCGCGGTGCTCGCGACGGTTTTCGCGACGCTTCTCGGCATCGGGGGCGCCTTCGCCTGGAGCCGCTACAAGTTTCGCTTCCAATGGGGTTTCCGCATCCTGACCTTCGCGCCGCTTTTATTCCCGCAGCTTCTGCTGGGCGTCGTGATGCTCTTGTGGTTCTCGGTGCTGGCCGGCTGGCTGAACATGTCGCCCGGGCTTTGGTCTGCGGTGATCGGACATGTCATCTACATCACGCCGTTCTGTATCGTGATCATCTCGGTGCAGATGCAGGGCTACGACAATACGCTCGACTATGCCGCCGAGGATGCGGGGGCAACCCGCTGGCAGATCCTGCGGGAGATCACGCTTCCGCTGATCTGGCCGGGAATCTTCTCGGCCGCGATCTTCGCCTTCCTGCTATCGTGGGGGAATTTCTACATTACCTACAGCCTCTCGGGCTCGACGCGCACGCTCCCGACCTTCGTCTTCTCGGGGATCGCCGTGGGTTCGTCCCCGATCTACCCGGCCCTCGCCACGCTGACTTTCATCCCCGCCTTGGTATTGATCTTCGCCGTCGACAGGTTGCGCAAACGCGCAGCCCGTCGTCGCCTGAGCGCGATTGCCGAGAGCTGATCACTTCGACAGGACCTTCCAATGAGTGAATTCGATTTTGCGAGCCTTCGGACTCGCTGGAGTTTCCCGACGCAAGTCTGGTTCGGAGCCGGGCGCCTGTCCGATCTTCCGGCAGGCCTCGCGGAGATCGGCGCGACAGCGCCGCTGCTGATTACCGACAGGGGCCTCGCCACGTCTTCGATCGCGATGCAGGCGCTGGAGGTCCTGAAAGCCGCAGGCATGGAGCCCGGCTTCTTCCACGATGTGCAGCCGAACCCCACTGTGGAAAATGTCATGGCGGGACGGGAGGTCTTGCACGCGGGCGGCCATGATTGCGTCATAGCGCTTGGCGGAGGGTCCGCGATGGATGCTGCCAAGGCGGTTGCGATGATGGCGGGGCAGTCGCGTCCCCTGATGGATTTCGAGGATGTCGGCGACAACTTCCGGCGCGTCCAGACCGAGGGCATGGTGCCGGTCATCGCCATTCCGACGACCGCGGGGACGGGCTCCGAATTCGGCAGATCGTCGGTGATCACCGATACCGAGACCCATCGCAAGGTCATCATCTTCCACCCCGAGATGCTGCCGGAACTGGTGATCCTCGATCCCGAGCTGACCGTTGGCTTGCCGCCCACTCTGACGGCCGCAACCGGTATGGATGCGCTCTCGCATGCGCTGGAAGCGCTCTGCGCGCCGGGCTGGCACCCGATGGCCGATGGCTTGGCGCTGACGGCGCTGAAGATGATCGACGGGGCTCTCGCGACGGCCTATTGGGAGCCCGAAAATCTGGAGGCGCGCTCGAACATGATCGTCGCCTCCGCGATGGCCTGCACGGCCTTGCAAAAGGGGCTCGGTGCGGTTCATGCCTTGGCGCATCCGTTGGGCGCGCGTTACGATGCGCATCACGGAATGCTCAATGCGGTGCTGATGCCCCATGTGCTCCGCTTCAACCTGCCTGCCGTGAGAGAACAGATGGCGACGCTCGCGCATGAATTGCGGCTCGAGGGCGACGATCCCGGCGCGGCGGTTCTTGCCTGGCTCGAGGCGTTGCAGGCGCGCATCGACATGCCCTCGACGCTGAGCGAGATGGGCGTAAAGGTGAATGACAGTGATTTTCCCGATCTGATCGCCGATGCCTTGCGTGATCCGTGCGCTGGAGGAAATCCGACACCCTTGGATCCGGAAGGTGTGGAGCAAATCTTGCGCGCCGCACGCTGATTGCCGGGCTGCGGCGCAAGCGATACCTTGTCTGTCGAGAATGGAGACAAACATGAAAATCGCGCTCGTCCAGCCGCAGCCGCTTTCTTCTGACCCGGCGCAGATACTGCCGATCATCGAGACATGGGTGAACGGCGTGGCGTCGCTCGGCGCCGATCTGATCGTGCTGCCCGAGCTGATCCTGCCCGGCTACAACCGGCCCGAGGACCATCGTGCGCAGGCGCAGCCACTCGGGGGAGAGTGGTGCGCCGCGATGGGCGACATGGCACGGAAATACGGATGCGCGATCTGCTATGGCTGGGCCGAACGGTTGGGCGATGAGGTGTTCAACGCGGCATCCGTGTTCGACAAGAGCGGCGCGCGGGTCGGACATTATCGCAAGATCCAGCTTTTTGGCGAGATGGAGCGTGCGAGCTTTGCGTTCGGCGCGGAGCCACCGCCCGTGTTCGATCTGGAGGGCACGCGGACCGGTCTGCTGATTTGCTATGATATCGAGTTTCCCGAACATGCCAGGGCTCTCGCTCGATCCAAGGCCGACCTAATCCTCGTGCCGACAGCGAATCCGGTTGGCTATGATCACGTCCCCGATCTGCTCGTGCGGGCACGCGCGAGCGAGAATGCAGTCACCGTTGTCTATGCGAATTATACGGGACCGGATCGCGAAATTGTCTTTGGTGGCAAGTCTATCATCGCGGGTCCAGACGGACAGGCTGTGGCGCAGGCTGGAAGAGGGCCGACGACGTTGATTGCGGACCTGCCGAAACCCTCGGATTATCCCGGCGAGGTGATCTCGGTTCAATTCAGCGATTTGCGTAGCTTTTCCTAGCGGAAGCCCCAGCCTGTGTCTGTGACCCGACAGATCGCAAAATGAACGTCCTAAACAAGTTCTCAAACTGACCGGTCGTCTCCCGTAAGATCGGGCGATCGACCCGTTCGGCACGCCTCGCAAGCGCGTTCCGGTATCTTCATGAAAACGGCGGCCCGGGAAAAATCTGTTCGACCCTCCTATAGGCGCTCCCAGTGTGGGAGGAAACCGGGCCATGTTTTCGTCATCACCCGGAGAAGCTATCTCCCGCTCGCCGCATAAGCCCAGATCCCGACCCATTCCTTGATCGCAAGATCCAGCGTGTCGAGATGGCCCGCGAGATTCCAGCCGATGCCATCGAGAAACCCCTCTGCGCGATAATCGACAGGGTAGGGGATGAGCCCGTCCCATCCGGCGCGCTCAAAGCTCGCCATCGCGCGTCTCATGTGGAACGCGCTGGTGACAAGGAGCCAAGTCTCCTCTGGTCTGGGCTGGGCGAGGTTGTAGCTGAAACGTGCATTCTCGGTGGTGTTGCGCGAGCGGCTCTCGAGAAGAAGCCGGGGCTGTGGAATACCCGTTTCGCGAAACGCCGCGGCCATGACGTCGGCGCCCGGCATGCTCTCTCGTGCCAGATCGTGCAGGGCGCCGCTGCCGCCAGAGAGCAGGATCCTGGCATCCGGAAAGCGATGCGCCAGGCCGAGCCCGGTGGTGACGCGCTCGGCGGCGGCGTTGAGTTGGACCTGGTGGTGGCGAGCCGTGCCGGCACCGTCTTCGGCACCGCCCAGGACGATGATCCCATCGACATGGGTGAGCCGCGGGTTGGCCGGATAGGTCCGCTCCAGGGGCGCGATGAGGAGATCGCCAAGGGGAAATATCCCCAGAGCGAGGAGGCTCGCCAGCGCTACGGAAAGCATCCTGCGTGCCGCGCGCAGGCGCCCGCTCACGAGCGCGATCAGCGCGCCTGTGAGTAAAAGCGCTTCCCAGGTTTCTGCGCGTAGCAGGAGAGCTATGAGCTTGGAGGCGACGAAGACAAGCGTATCCATGGCGCCCTTGTCGGCACTGTCGCCCCGGCCCGCAATCCCGCCGTTCGAAAAACCTAGCTATAGTCTGTCATATAGCTAGTTTTCCCGGCGCCGTTTTGCGCACCGGTCTCCTGCCCGTTTTTTCAGGTCGCCCTCTTATCCTCGAGCGAGAGCCAGCAAAGGAAAGAGGTGATCCATGAGCTATCAGTTTGTCCATATCGAATGCTATTCGGCGGCCCCACGCAAGGTGAAGGAAGCGCCCGAGCAGGTGAACACGGCCGAGCAGGTCTTTGGCGAGGCGATGCGGGTGCCACGCTATTCGGGCCATGTCGCCGAGCCGAAAGCGCCGATCAAGCTTGACGGCACGACGACGCTCAAGAAGCTCGAGGTGCTCTGGACCGAGAAGGTGCAGAAGATCCGTGAGACCGTGAAAAGTGCGAAAGGCACGAGCTATCAGCGTCGGCTGCGCCGGGATGCAGCGACGCTCTACACGGAAATTCACTCGCACCCCCTTTCGGTGGAGGCCTTCAGGCGTGATGAGAAGTGCTATCGTCCGCAAATCCTCAGCTGGGCGGAACGGGTGCTCACGCATTTCGAAAGGCGCATGCCCAAGGGAATTGAGTGGGCAGCAGTGCTGCATCTCGATGAGACCCATGTCCACCTCCACATCCTTGCGATCAATGTCGAAGACCCGAAACTCGATGCGAACAAGCTGCATGCGGGCAAGCGCGCAGCCGCGGAGGTTCGCGCCTCCTGCGAGACCCCTTCGGCCATTTGCTCTCTCCCGCGCCCCATCCCCAAGCCTCTTCCGCCGAGGCCGCGCAAACGGGCTCTTGGCAAACGACCGGAGACCATCGCGCGCAACAAGGTGCATAATGCCACGCGTCTCGAGGCGTGGCGCTCGGCTTCACGAAAGGCGCACGCTGAGAATGCCCAGACGCTTGCGGAGTGGAAGGAAGAGAACCGCACCCATCTGAAGGCGGCTCGAAAACTGCGGGGTGAGGTTCCGGAAATGGTCGCCTACCGTGCGGCCATGCGTCAGTTCCAGGACGATTACCACCGGGCGGTCGGAGAGCACTGCGGGCTCTTGCGCGACGGGCCGCGAAAAGCGCGGCTATCGACGAAGCAACATGCCGCGCGCAAAGCGATTGCGGCACAGATGCAGGGGGCGTTCGCGGAGCTCGACCGAAGAGCCCTGGATTTTGCGCAAAAGCAGGCCGCCCTGCGCGATGTCATCGCGGCGCTTTCCGACGGCCGTGCCGAAATCTCGGGTGGCGACATCGTGATGGAGGATATGCCTGCCTCCCTCAAGGCGCTCGGTGACACTGCGGAGGACTGGATGATCCGTGCTGTGCTGGATCTCTTGGTGCGGGCTGGTGAGGCCGGGGTTGGTGCGCTGCAGCCGGCGCGCGATGAGGAGTTTGACGGACCGGGAATGCAGTGATCTGGGCAGCGACGGCCAGCGGAAAAAGGGCAGGCGGCCTGAACAGTTGCTGCCAAGCTGCGCGCCTTGGCTGCGGACGAACCTTCGCTGCCACGAAGGGCACAGTTTTGACGCCTATGTCATGCTGTGATGGTGGCTCCGGACACTCAGGTTGCTCTGGTTGCTAGCCAATATAGCCCGGTTATCAAAACGTCGCTGACCGATCGCGAGATGCCAGAAAATCACACATGGTTGTCATTACCGTTGTCGCGAGCAAGCTAGTCACAATTTTGAACGCGCATTGACACGTCTTGTCATCTAGGCTCCAGCTCTCGCAGAGAATGCCATCTCTGACGCTGACGGTTTCACGACAAAACTGGTGCGCCAATTCAGAGTTGTGCGGTCTATCAAGAAATTCCGTGCGCGATAGACGTCGCTGCTATTGACACGCTAAGAACATGAGATGGCATTTTCACTCAAACAGCTTCGCTACTTTATCGCGGTCGCCGAGGCCGGCACCGTGTCGGGCGCCGCGCAAACGCTTGCGATCTCACAATCCGCGGTGACCGAAGCGATCCGTGAGTTGGAGGCTGATCTCGGCGTGCAGTTGTTCACTCGTCATGCACGCGGGCTAGAGATTACACATAAAGGACATCAGTTTCTGCGCCATGCCACGGGCATTCTCGCGAGGGTCGCCGATGCCCGACATGCCTTGACGCAGGAGAGCGACGACCTGACCGGGACCCTGCATGTAGGGGTGACGTCGCTCGTGGCGGGCTATGTGCTATCGGATATTCTTGCCCGGTTCCGGCGTGCCAATCCGCAAGTCGAGGTGACGGCATCGGAAGACTCGGGCGATTACCTCGAGCATCTCCTAGTCGGCGGAGAGTTGGACGTGGCGGTGATGGTGACTAGCAACATGCGCGACCGCATGGCGCTACAGAGCGAGATCATCGATACCTCTCCCTACCAGCTCTGGCTGCCCAACGGGCACGAGCTGACGACGCGGACCTCCGTCTCGATTGAGGATCTCACGGGCGAGCCGATGATCATGTTGAGGATCGACGAGGTCGAGGAAGCGACGCGCAAGCTGCTGTCGGCGTTTGGGGCGCGCCCGCGTGTGGCTTTTCGAACCCGCTCTGTGGAGGCCGTGCGCTCGCTGGTCGCGACGGGCGCGGGAATCGCGCTCTTGCCGGAAATGGTCTATCGCCGCTGGTCTCTCGAAGGGGACCGCATCGTGTCCAGAGATGTGTCGGGAAGCCTTCCAGTTGTGCAGGTTGGAGTCGTTTGGAGAAAAGGTGCCCCTCTTTCGCGTGTGGCGCGTGAATTTGTTCTTGCGGCGCAAGTCCATAAAAATACGCGATGATTCCAAGGTATCTGTTTTTTCGATAGCTAAAACCTGAGAATTGAATTTGTGAAAGCTCACGGAGTTTCACAGGCTGGTGTGCAAGAGAGTTCCAACTCTCGTTGCAACAGGGAAAGTCATCATGAAACAGTTTTTCAAAGCCTGCGTATCAGGCCTTGCACTCACGGCTGCCACAACGCTTCCGCTGCAGGCCGCCGATATGCTGAGTGAAGTGGGCGCAGGGGAAGGCAGCGTCTCCATCGTCGCATGGCCGGGTTACATCGAGCGCGGCGAGACCGATCCGGCCTTCGACTGGGTCACCAAGTTTGAAGAGGCGACGAGCTGCAAGGTCGAAATCAAAACCGCCAACACCTCGGACGAAATGGTCGCATTGATGAACGAAGGGGGCTTCGATCTAGTGACTGCTTCGGGCGATGCTTCGTTGCGCCTGATTGCAGGTGGTCGCGTGCAGCCGGTCAATATCGATCTGATCCCAAGCTGGTCGCGCGTCGATGATCGCCTGAAGGACGCCCCGTGGCACACCGTCAAAGGCACCCATTACGGCACGCCCTTCATGTGGGGGCCGAACGTGCTGATGTATAACACCGAGGTGTTCGGCGAGGCGCCCAAAAGCTGGAACGTCGTGTTCGAGGAGATGACCCTCCCGGATGGCGAAAGCAACAAGGGGCGCGTGCAGGCATATGACGGGCCGATCTACATCGCGGATGCCGCGATGTATTTGATGGCCCACAAGCCCGAGCTTGGCATCACCAGCCCTTATGAGCTTAACGAAGACCAATATGCCGCCGCGCTCGATCTTCTACGCACGCAACGCACGCTGGTGTCGCGCTATTGGCATGACGCTTTCATCCAGATCGACGATTTCAAGAACGAAGGTATGGTGGCCTCCTCCTCCTGGCCGTTCATGGTCAACCTGCTCAAGGCCGACGGCCTGCCGATCGCGTCTGTGATTCCGCAAGAGGGCGCAACGGGCTGGGCCGATACGCTGATGCTCCATTCTGAGGCCGCACACCCGAATTGCGCCTATATGTTCATGGAGCATTCGCTGAATTCGAACCTGCAATCCGATCTCTCGGTGTGGTTTGGTGCAGTGCCCTCCGTGCCCGAGGCTTGCACCGACGGATCGGGGATGCAAACCGCTGCGGGCTGTTCCGAGAACGGTCTCGACGATTTCGACAAGATCAAGTTCTGGCAAACTCCGGTGTCGAACTGTGACGGCCAAGACAATTGCGTGCCCTACTACCGCTGGGTGTCCGACTACATCGGTGTGATTGGCGGCCGCTAATCGCTCCAGACCGCCCGGAGCCGACCCCTTTTCGGGTCCGGGCGCATTCTCCCAGAAAGACCAAAGATGACTGATGCCGTGACCTTCCAAGGCGTTTCGCGCCATTTCGGATCCGTAAAAGCCGTGGACGAGGTCGACCTTTCGATCCGTGATGGAGAATTCTTCGCCATGCTCGGCCCATCCGGTTCGGGTAAGACGACCTGCCTGCGTCTTATCGCGGGGTTCGAACAACCGACCGCCGGGCATATTGCGATTTTTGGTGAACGTGCCGAGGGCGTGCCGCCCTATCTGCGCAACGTGAATACTGTATTTCAGAACTACGCATTGTTTCCGCATATGAATGTGCGCGAGAACGTGGCTTTCGGGTTGCGGGTGAAGGGCGTGGGAAAGGCTGAGCGTTCCCGCGCTGCCGAAGAGGCTTTGGAACTTGTCGAACTGAGCGGCTATGGTGATCGCCGCGCTGGGGAGTTGTCTGGCGGGCAACGCCAGCGTGTCGCGCTGGCGCGCGCGTTGATCAACAAGCCGCGCGTGGTGTTACTGGACGAGCCTTTGGGGGCGCTTGATCTAAAGTTGCGCGAGCAGATGCAGGAAGAGCTGCGCAAGTTGCAACTCGCGCTGGGTCTTACCTTTGTGTTCGTCACCCACGATCAGGACGAGGCGCTGTCGATGGCCGATCGTGTTGCCGTCTTCGCTGAGGGGAAAATCCAGCAGATCGGCACCTCCGAAGAAATCTACCGCTGCCCCAATACGCGTTTCGTGGCCGATTTTGTCGGCTCCTCCAACGTGCTTCCCGCCGATCTGGCGGGAGTCGGGGATGTGGGCCAATGGGCCTCGCTGCGCCCCGAGGATGTGGTGCTTGATCCTGCCGGGCGAGAGGCGACGGTCACGGGTCGGTTCTTTCACGGCCGGGTGACCAAGCTTTCGCTCATTCTTGCGGGGCAAAGCCTGACCGCTCTGATCCCGGCGCGCGAAGATACCCCTGATGTGGGCGAGGCGGCGCGGATTTCCTGGGACCCTGCGCGGGTGCATCTGATGGAGCGGGAAGCATGAGCGATCTAAGCTCAAATGCTGCGCTTTTCGCCCCGCGCTCCGGGCCGCTGGCGCGTGCGGTGGACTGGATCATCCGCCACCCTCGCATGTTCGTCTTTCTTCTGGTGTTGCCGATCACGCTGTGGCTGGGGATCGTCTATATCGGCGCGCTCATCGCACTGCTGATCCAGAGCTTCTTCTCCATCGACGAATTTTCGGGCGTCGTGGTCCATGAGTTTACGCTGAAAACCTATGGCGAGCTGCTGCGGCCCTACAATCTCGACATCATCCTGCGCACCGTGGCGATGGCCGCATCGGTTACGATCGCCGCGGCGATCCTGGCCTTTCCTATCGCCTATTTTGCTGCTCGCTATGCGAAGGGCAAATGGAAGGCGCTGTTTTACGTGGGCGTCATGTTGCCGCTCTGGTCGAGCTATCTGGTCAAGGTTTACGCTTGGAAGCTCGTGCTTGCCAAGGAAGGCATCCTGAACTGGATTTTTGCCAAGCTGCATCTGACATGGCTGCTGGAGGGGGTTTTATCGTTGCCCGTGATCGGCGGAAATTCCTTGTCGGTCAGCTATATCGGCACCTTCCTCGTATTTCTCTATATCTGGTTGCCCTACATGATCATTCCCGTGCAGGCGGCTTTGGAGCGGGTCTCCAAAGATCTCACCGAGGCCGCTTCCGATCTTGGCGCAACGCCAAGGCAGAACTTTCGCATGGTGTTGCTGCCTCTCGCGCTTCCGGGAGTGGTGGCTGGCTCGATTTTCACCTTTTCGCTGACTCTGGGCGACTACATCGTGCCCCAGATCGTGGGCAATTCGCGCCTCTTCATCGGGCAGGCGGTCTATACCCAGCAGGGCACGGCTGGGAACATCCCGCTTGCCGCCGCCTTCACCGTGGTGCCGATCGTGATCATGGGCATCTACCTGTGGGGCGCACGCAAGATGGGAGCATTCGATGCACTCTGACAACCGATCTCCTCTGGGTCTCAAGCTGGCCGCATTCGGTGGGCTCGTTTTCCTGCTCGCCCCCATCGCGCTGATTTTCCTCTACGCCTTCTCGACTGAGGAGAAGAGCTTTCAATGGCCGCCGCCCGGTTACACGCTGAAATGGATCGGTGTCACCTTGGGGCGCAAGGATGTCTGGGAGGCCATGGCCCTTTCGGTGAAAGTTGCGGCGATCTCGACCAGTCTGGCGCTGATCTTGGGCACGTTGACAGCCGCTGCTGTGGCGCGCTCCAAGTTTTTTGGCCGCGAAACAATTTCGCTTCTGGTGATCCTGCCCATCGCTTTGCCGGGAATCATCACCGGGATTTCCCTGCGCTCGGCCTTCTCTTTGCTGGATATTCCGTTCAGCACTTGGACCATCGTTTTGGGCCACGCGACTTTTTGTATCGTGATTGTCTATAACAATGCGGTGGCGCGGTTTCGGCGCACGTCGGGGGCGCTGATCGATGCCGCCATGGATCTGGGCGCGGACGGGGTGCAGACCTTCCGCCTCGTGATCCTGCCCAATATCGCAACCGCCTTGCTGGCGGGTGGGATGCTGGCCTTTGCCCTCAGTTTCGATGAGGTCATCGTCACCACTTTCACCGCTGGCAACCAAACCACTCTGCCGATCTGGATGCTCGAAGAGCTCGTCCGCCCACGCCAGCGCCCTGTGACCAATGTGGTCGCGATGGCGGTGGTCCTTGTGACGGTCCTTCCAATCCTCGCGGCCTATTACCTCACAAAAGACGGCGAACACACCGCCGGTTCAGACAAATAAAAACAGGGAGATCCCCATGGACACGCAAATGCTGATCGGCGCAAAGCTCGTTTCCGGCACCGAGACTGAGGAGAGCATCCTCAACCCGCGCACCGGTGAGATCATCACCACGCTGCCCGAAGCTTCTCTTGCGCAGGTCGAAGAGGCGGTGGACGCCGCTGAGAAGGCTTTCACAGCTTGGTCGCGCACCACGCCTGCCGAACGTTCGGGCTATCTGCTTAAGATCGCTGACCGGATCGAGGCGGAGGCGGAAAAACTTGCGGTGCTTGAGGCGCTCAATTGCGGTAAACCCGGCCAGCTCGCGCTGGGGGATGAACTTCCCGCCATCGTGGATTGCTTCCGGTTTTTCGCGGGCGCGGTGCGTTGCATGACCGGGCCGGTGGCAGGGGAATATCTTGAAGGACATACGTCGATGGTCCGCCGCGATCCGATCGGCATCGTCGCCTCGATCGCGCCCTGGAACTATCCGCTGATGATGATGGCTTGGAAGATCGCGCCTGCGATTGGGGCGGGGAATACGGTGGTGTTCAAACCGTCCGAGCAGACCCCGCTGACCGCGTTGGCCATGGCAAATATCTTTGCCGAGGTGTTGCCCGAAGGCGTTGTGAACATCATTCTAGGTCGCGGCGAAACGGTGGGCTCTGCGCTGATTAACCATCCGAAAGTGGCGATGATTTCGGTTACTGGCGATATCGCGACGGGGCGTAAGATTTTGGAAGCCGCCAACAAGACGATCAAGCGCACGCATCTTGAACTGGGCGGCAAGGCCCCAGTTATCGTGTTCAACGATGCTGATCTCGAGGCCACCATTGAAGGGCTGCGCGCCTTCAGTTTCTACAATGCGGGCCAAGACTGCACCGCCGCCTGCCGCGTCTATGTGCAGGGCGAGGTCTACGACAAGTTTGTCGCTGGTTTGACGGATGCGGTCGCACAGATCTCTTATGGTCACGAGGATGACAGCCTTAACGAGATCGGGCCGCTCATTTCGCAGCGCCAGAGCGACCGGGTTGCGAGTTTCGTGGCGCGCGCGCGCGAAGCCAATCATATCGAGATCACCACTGGGGGCGAACGACCCGAGGGGCGGGGATTCTACTACAAGCCTACGGTGGTTGCGGGCGCTCTTCAGACCGATGAGATCGTGCGGCGCGAGGTCTTTGGCCCCGTGGTCTCCGTCACGCGGTTCGACGATCCCGACGATGCGATCAAATGGGCCAATGACAGCGATTATGGCCTCGCCTCGTCGGTGTGGACCAAGGACGTGTCCAAGGGAATGCAGGTTGCCGCGAGGCTGCAATATGGTTGTACTTGGGTTAATACCCATTTCATGCTGACCAATGAGATGCCGCACGGAGGCATGAAACAATCGGGATATGGCAAGGATATGTCTTCCTACGCCTTAGAGGATTACTCGGTCGTCAGGCACGTTATGGTTGCCCATTAGGCGCGGCATGATGGCTGGTGACGGACACCAATGAGTTGGAGCGAATTGACGTGCGCATGTCGGTGGCTGGAAAGGGGCGCTTCTTCGCAACATTCTAGCGCTCGGCTAAGGTGGCTGCTAAATGCTGATATGCCTTTTGTGCTGATCTGGGACGGGTTTGTCTTTAGCCCGCGCGACTTAGGCAACATCACCGACCCGCATTTGCGGGCCGGGATGACGCGCGCGATCTGTCTCGGTTTCAAACGGGGCATGCGACGTGAATAGCCCCGCGTTTCTCAGATGGCTTGCAGACAATCGTATCCTTGTTCGCTATGCCCTACCGGACCGCGGGCGCAGAGGATAAGTGGAGGGCGCTCGAAAGGACCACTGGGAGCGGAAATAGGACAGCAAGCGTGAAGACGAGCTCAGCTGGCATCAGGACAGTCCACGCTCTCGCCGGGGTATTTGGGAGAAGCTTCCTCCGGGAAAAGATCCTCGTATCGTCAAACCGCGTAACACTCATCAACCAAACTGAAGATGGGTGATAGCGTGCGCCATGCCGCGATGCACAAAACCTCCAAGGCGACCGTTTACTATGACGGAGGGTGTCCGTTGTGTCGCGCGGAGATCGGTCTCTATAGGGAGACGCCGGGCGCGGAGGCGCTCGCGTTCGTCGATCTCTCCGAGCCGAGCGCGACCCTGCCTGACGGGCTGAGCCGGGCCGATGCGCTGGCACGTTTCCACGTCCGCAAGGGGGATGGGCATCTCGTCTCGGGGGCTGCCGCTTTCGTCGAACTTTGGTCCCATCTTCCGCGCTGGCGTGGTCTGGCGCGCATCGCACGGTGGCCGTTCGTCAAGGCCCTCCTCGAACTGACCTATCGCGTCTTTCTGAAACTGCGCCCCGGCGTCGTCTGGCTCTTCGTCAGGCTCACAGGACGACGCGCCCGATGAGCGCGTCCCCGGTGGAGCGACCCAGAGACTACTGGCGCGTGGGCTTTCTCGCGATGGCGCTCGCCACGGCGAGTATCCCGATTTATATCCACCTGCCGAGTTTCGCGGCCACGCGACTTGATCTGTCGCTTGGTCAAGTCGGAGCGATCCTGCTGCTGATCCGGATCGTGGATTTCCTGCAGGATCCGCTGTTGGGATATGTGACAGACCGTTGGGCGCGTTTTCGAGCTGGGTTCGCAGTCCTTGCGATGGGGCTGCTCGCGGCGGGCTGCGTGGCGGTGTTTTCGCTGCCACTGGAGGGACATCCTGCGCTCTGGCTGACCGGGGGGCTGGTCGTGGCGTTTACGGGCTATAGCCTTGGGACGATCCTGATCTACGGCCAGAGCGCTGCCTTCGCGGGCACGGGGCAGCCCCGGGCGCAGCTGAGCCTTGCGGGTTGGCGCGAAACGGGTGTTCTGATCGGTGTGACTCTCGGGGCGATTGCGCCGACGCTGCTTGCGAATGTCTCCGCGCAAGAAGATGGTTATGTGGCGTTCGGCTGGCTCATCGCGGGTCTGGCTCTAATCGCGACGGTGTTGGCACGGCCGCTGTGGTGCAAGACGCAAGTGGCGTCGATGCGACTGAACTGGCGAGGGCTGATCGGGTCCGGCGCAGGCTGGCTCCTGCTGCTGGCCTTCGTCAACAGCCTGCCGGTGGCGGTGACATCGACGCTTTTTCTGTTCTTCGTGGGAGACCGTCTTGGCCTGCCTGATCTCGCCGGGCCCTTCCTCATCCTTTTCTTCATCGCCGCGGGCGCAAGCGCGCCTGTCTGGGGACGTCTCGCCCGACGTGTCGGCGCCCGCCGGGTGCTTCTGGCCGCGATGATCCTCGCGATCGTGAGTTTCATCGGCGCGTTCAGCCTGCCGCCGGGCGCCGCGTTGTCCTTCGCGGCGATCTGCATCGGCTCGGGCATCGCGCTTGGCGCGGATATGGTGATCCTCTCGGCGCTCTTTGCCGCCGCCCTGTCGCGTGCGGGGCTTCAGGCGGGGCAGGCCTTCGGGATCTGGAACTTCAGCGCCAAGGCGACGCTGGCGATCGCCGCCGGGACCGTGCTGCCGCTGCTTCAGTATTTCGGCTACCAGCCCGATGGCGAGAACAGCCGGGCGGCACTCGATGCGCTCAATGTCAGCTATGCGCTCGTGCCCTGCGCGCTGAAACTGGCGGCGATCGCCCTCGTGCTGCGATTGCCGCGTGATATTCTTGACCCCGCAACCTGAGGCTGGAGGATACCCGTGCCCCTCAAATTCCTGCTCACGATCGCAATGCTCGTTGGCGCGACGATCTCTGCCCAAGGTGAACCGATGCCCCCAGAAATGCCCCCAGAGACCTTTTCGAACCACCCAGAGACCCGCTGGCGTGTCTTCACCGATACGGTGATGGGCGGCGTCTCGACGGGGCAGGTCAGCTTCGAGCGCGAGGGCGCCACGCATTTCGCCCGCCTCAGCGGCAAGGTCAGCACTGAGAACCGCGGTGGTTTCATCCAGATGCAGATGAAACTCGATGCGCCACCAGAGGGCGCGCGCGGCGTGCGGATCGTCATGCGCGGCAATGACGAGGATTACTTTGTCCATCTGCGCAGCCGCACGATGCTGTTGCCCTGGCAATATTATCAGGCTCGTTTTCACGCGACTGCACGCTGGACGGAGGTTCAACTACCCTTCACAGCTTTCACGCCATCGGGCGGAATGCTGCGCGCCGAGCCTCGCGCGAAAGACCTCAAATCCATCGGCGTCGTTGCCTATGGCAAGGATTATGAGGCCTCCGTCGACGTTAAGGAAATCGGCTTTTACTGAATGCGGACTGGTCGGCCCCTCGCAGACCGACGATCGCGCGGCTCCGCCCCTTGCGCCGCAACGAGGGGACAGGGCCGCGCTTCGATCCGTCAACCTGTGCGCTCAGGCGGCGCGGATCGCGGGCGGCTGATCTCTCGCGATCCACGCGCCTTGTTCATAGCGCGCGCAGATCCGGCCCGCGTCATCCATCGCCTGCAGCGACAGCCAGCCATTGTCGAACAGGGTTTTAAGTTGCGGATGCCGCTCCAGCACGCCGGAGATCGCCTCCTTCGGGGCCGCGACGACGACCGAGAGCCGCAGAGGATCGTGGCGCAACTGTTCCCCGTCATGCAGGGACTGCATCGGCAGACCGACCCGCAGATCGCCGCCATTGCCCTCGAACACGCCGATACCGCCGACAACGTTGTGCAGCAGCTTGTTGCCTGCCCCGAAGACCTCGGGCGCGGTGGCTGAGCCATGATATTGCAGCGCGATCCAGCTGGTGACTACCGCAGGGGCGGTCAGGATCAGTTCCAGCGTCGCGAAGCCGTCATCCTGCCGCCAATGGTAATCGTGCAGGAAGGCTCGCCCGCCAAGATCACAGCCCAGACTGCGCGCCCTCGGTGCCACGATGAAGGCGCGGCATCCGGCCAGACCCCATTCCGGCCGCAGCTCGGACCAGTCCTTGCCGCGCCGAGGCAAATCAGCCTCGAAAGCCGCGCGGGGCAGGGCCTGCGCCCGTGCCGTCCGCGCGATTTCGCCCGCCTTCGCGAGCGCCGCCTGCAGCCGCACCAGATGCGCCTGCGGCACCGCGCCGAGCCCTTCGTCGAACAGGTGCAGCGCGTCGCTGACCGTGTCATGCAGCCCCGCGAGGAAGCGCGTCTCAGGTGGGATCGCGATACCGTTCCGCGACAGCCCCTTGCGCACCACCGGATCATTGAGCAGCTCAGCCAGAAGCCGCGCGTTCACATCGCCCGCATGACCACCGCAAGCCCCGCATTGCAGGGCGCTTGCATGCGGCGCGTTTGTGACATGCGCCCCATGCCCCGCGATCAGCACCACTGGCGCGAAATCGGAGGTAAGCGACATTGCCCGCAACACCCGGCCCGCGAGTGCGATCCGCTCGTCCGAGGGCAGGTCGAGTGCGGGCACGGGTTCAGGGGACGGGGCGTCGTCCTGCGCCATCGCCGACCCGAATAGCTTGCCCAGATAGAGTGGTCCGGCCGCCTCCACGAAGGCGAAGGACGAAACCGCGGCCAGTTTGAACCGGCCCCAGGCGCGGGTCGCGCGCCGGGTGATCCGTTCCGCCTGATCGGCCTTGCCGCCCACCGCGACCTGCGAGTTGAGCGCCGCCTCCAGCAGCACCGGCGCCCGCGCCTCGCGCTGATCCGAGGCGAGCCCGAGATGCGCGATCGGCAGGCCGAAGAACCCCGCGAAGCCACGCGTCTGCACCCCGGGATCAGCGGATTCCAGCGCCCGCCGGAACGGTTCGGAGCGCACATCGATACAGAAGATCGCCTGAATGTCCGGCGGCGGCGCGCCGGCCCTGCCTCCCGAGGTGGCGAGCTTTTCGGCCAGCGCCCGCTCCTCGGCCTGATCGGCAGCCTCCTGCAGGGCCAGATCGATGCGTAGATCGAGGCTCGGCTCCAGCGGCGCGGCATGAGCTTTCAGCGCCTGCGTCCAGGGCATGGCGAGTTGGTCGGCGAAGCAGTCGAGCAGCGCCACCTCCCAAGCGAGCCGGATCACTAACATCTCGAACCCCAGCGCGTTGCGTTCGCCCTTCAGCCCATCGGCCCAGCCGAGCCCGCGCACATATTGTGCCCAACCGCCAAGGCTCATCGCGAGCCGGTGCAGATAGAGCGGCGCGGCCTCCGCGCTCAGATCAAGCCGTCCTGTCAGTTCCGCGAAGGCTGCACGTGGATCCGTGGGCAGGCTCGCTACGAAGGCGCAGAAGCCGCGCAGTCCGTGTAAGCCCGGCGTCAGGTCGCGTAGCGCGAAAGCCCGCCACGCTTTGAAGGCCGATCCGCCCGGTGCGGGCCAGAGCGCTTGCCCCTTGTCGAAATGCCCGCCAGCCCACAGACCGACCCGGTCCGCGATCAGAGCGGGCCAATCCTGCCCGGTTTTCCGCGCCGCCAGATCGGCCAGCGTTGGATCGGGGCAAAAGGCGGGCGAAGGGGCATGAAGCGCCTTTTGCACCTGATCGGGATCGAGCCCGGCCTCGAAAGCGGCGGCGGCGATGTCCTGCTCCGTCACGCGCCCGGCCTCGAGCCACGCGGCGATCACCTCGCGCGGGGCGGTGATCCGCGCGCCCGCCACCCGCGCCAGCCGGCTCGCGGCCTGAAGGCGGCTCTCTCCGGCCTGACCGAGGTAGGGGTTTACCGCGACCGTCGCCTCCAGACCGAAGGCGGGCGGGATCTGTGCCAACGCATCTTCGGCGGCGGCAAAGAGTTGCAGTGTGGCGCCGGGAAACTGATAGCTGTGGAAACTCATTGCCTTAACCTTTCTTGAGGGGCGTCTGCCCGATCAACCGATCGGAGAGCGCGTTGAGATAGAGACCGTTCATCAGATGGACCCGCAGCCCCGCCGCAGCCGGATGGCTGCCCCAGAGCGTGAAGGTCGCCTGCGCCCAGGCTGCGAGACCGAAGCCCACGACGGTCAGGAGCATCACGAGCCAGATCAGCGGATCGGCGACGGGCGGCGGCGGCAGGGTGCCCGCCGAGAGCGCATTCGCCCCCCAATGCAGCGCGAAATAGCCAAGGGTCGCGCCCAGAGACATCAGCGTCGTGCGCCAGAACAGAGGCCAGGGTGCGGCCTCCGCCAGCCCCTGCGCGATCAGGTAGGCCACACCGAAGACGAGGATGGCACCGAGCGCGATCGCCTGTGGCGGCTCGTGCCAGAGCCCGGAGAGCGCGAGCGCCCCTCCATAGATCGCAAGCGAGAGCGCGAAAGCACGCAGCACCGCCCCGGCGCCCGGCACAGCGACAGGGCCGGGCCGGCGCTGCTGCGCCACTGCGGCGACCGCGCTGCCGGAGGACAGGAAGGCATGCGCCTTGTAGAGCGAATGCGCCACGATATGCAGCAGCGCCAGCGGGAATAGCGCCAGCCCGCATTGCAGCACCATGAAGCTCATCTGCGCACAGGTGGACCAGGCAAGCGAGGTCTTCACCGCCGATTGCGTCGTCGCCACCGCTGCCGCGATGAGTGCGCTGAGCCCGCCGATCAGCGCCAGCGCCGCCAGGACCCCGGGCGCTGCGAGCATCACGTCCGCGAAGCGGATCAGCAGGAAGCCTCCGGCATTGACCACGCCCGCATGCATCAGTGCCGAGACCGGGGTCGGGGCCTCCATCACCTCGGTCAGCCAGCCATGGGTCGGAATCAGCGCGGATTTGAACACCGCAGCGACGGCCAGAAGCCCGGCCACGATCCAGAGCGAGGACGGCCCGTTTCCGGCGCGCACGGCCTCGGCGATACGCGCGATGTCGGTGGTGCCGAAACCATACGCGAGCAGGCTCACCGCGATCAGAAGCGCGCCGCTTGCGATCAGCCCGCTAAGGGATTTCTTGCGTGCCGCCCGCTGCGCGCCGGGACGCTTGGGGTAGAAGAGCAGGAGTCGCTGCAGGCCCGAGCCGACTGCGACCCAGGCGACCATCAGTTGGAACAGGTTGCCCGCCACCACCAGAGCCAGAACGCAGGCGAGTGTCAGGCTCATCCAGCCCATGAACCAGCTTTGCCGCGCCTCGCCATCGAGGGCGACCCGCGAGAAGCGCAGCGTCACCCAGCCGACGAAGCCGACCGTCAGCGCCAGCGAGATGCTGATGATATCGCTGCGCGCCGACAGCCCGATGCCCGCCGCGCCAAGGAGCGGGCTCGTCTGAGGCCCTGACAGCGCAAGCGTCACCGCCGCGATGAGTGTAGCGAGCAGCCCCAGCACCGCGGCCAGTTCCGGCCCACGCAGGCGCGCCCCGGCCCGTGTCGCAGGTCGAAGAAGCAGATTTGTCCCGACCGCGATCAAAAGCGCCGAGGGCAGCAGTAGAAGATAAGACATGGCAACCTCCATTCCGTTCCGGGGAGAGGTAGCGGTGGTTCATCTTGAATAAAAATTCATTGTTTGCCTCATATCGTTCTGTTTAATGGAACGATGTCGGAGCTGAACTATCATCATCTGCGCTATTTCCACGAGGTCGCGAAGGACGGAAACCTGACGCGCACGGCGGATCGTTTGAACGTTTCGCAATCGGCGCTCTCGACGCAGATCCGCACATTAGAGGCGCGGATCGGGCACCAGCTGTTCGAGCGCCGCGGTCGCCAATTGGTTTTGACTGAGGTGGGTCATATCACGCTCGACTATTCGGAGCGGATTTTCGAGGCGGGCGAAGAACTTGAAGCCACGTTGCGGCAAGCTTCGGCGGGGCGTCAAGCGGTGCGCATCGGGGCGCTCTCGACGCTTTCGCGGAACTTCCAGATCGGGTTTCTCGCACCGATCATCGGGCGTCAGGATGTCGAGATCGTGCTTCGCTCAGGCAGCGCGAACGTGCTGTTCGAGGCGCTGCAGGCGATGGCGCTCGACGTGGTTCTGACGACCGAGCCGCCCGCCCGTGACGTGTTCTCGAGCTTCATCGCGCATCGCGTCGCAGAACAGAAGGTTCTCTTGCATGGCACGCCGCACCGGCTGCGGCACGCCACGCTTGAGGAGATGCTGCGCGAGGAGCCTGTGATCCTGCCCACCGACAGTTCGATCCGGACCGGGTTCGACAGTCTGATCACGCGACTCGGGCTGCGCCCGCAAGTGGCGGCGGAAGTCGACGACATGGCCATGATCCGCCTTCTGGCCCGGGAGGATGCAGGCCTTGCAATTACACCCGCGGTGGTTCTGGCCGACGAGCTTCGCGAGGGCTTGCTGGTGACCGCGCCCTTCGATCTCGATATTGGCGAGGATTTCTACGCCGTGACCCTGCAGCGCCGGTTTCCGAACCCGGTGGTAGCGGAGCTGCTGGAGAAGGCGCGCGAGCCTGAGGCGGCGAAAGCTGACTGACGCAGGAGAGCCAAGCGATAGCGCGATGGTGCGCGGCTCAGTGTTTCGTGGTGCTGACACATCGTTCGGCCCTACCGGACTTTCGATCCTGGCGACGCGAATGCCGGATTTGCGGAGCGTCCTTCTACCATGATCCCGCAGGACAGGTTCTCCGCGAGTTTAACGCCGGGTCGCGGCTTTGATCTCCAAAACTTCTGCCGACGAGTAGGGCTGACCAGTCTCGTCCACGAGGTCGTGGAACCACGCGCCGTCCGCGCCGATCTTGGCCGTGCCGGACACGCCGTCGGGCCAAGGCAGCCAGGTTTGACTGCGGCCGCGCACGAAGCCCCATTGCAACGCGCCGACGCCGGTTTCGCGAAACAGCGGAATCTGCTCGGCGATCGTGCTGTCGAGGCTGCGTGCCATCCATTCGGTGCAGATCAAGGGCCGCTTCAGCGCGCTGAGCGCCGCGATCGTCGCCTCCATTCTTGCGCGCGGCACATAGGCGTGGAAGGTCACGACATCGGAGAGTGCGAGCGCGGTTCGGTCGATTTCCGTCGTGTAGGGCGTGCCATCTCCAGGCACCGACCATGCGGCCACGGTGAGCGGCTGGCTGGGGGCGCACTCCCGTGCCCAAGCAAAGCAGTCACACATCAGAGACAGGCTCGCTTCCTCAAGCCTTTCGGGGTAGCTCTCATAGCGACCGGAGCGGAAAATCATCCGGTTTCCCGGTTCGTTATAGAGGTCCCACAAGATGACGCGGGAGTCTGCGCGAAACCGCATGACGATCGCCCTCAGATAGGTTTCAAGCTCGGGCCGGCGGGACGGATCCTCAACGATCGCTCTGCCGGGGCTGCCTACGGCGCGACTGTTATGGATGCCGGGCACGGGGTCGGGCTGCGGCCCGGGCGTTGCCGGCTTGCCAGAAAATTCGCAATCATCGAATGGGCAGAGGATGACGCCAAGACGGTGAGAGGCCGCGATGGTGAGGAAGCGGTCCACCCGGTCGAGCAGCGCGGTCCCCTCGGCCTGCCAGACGACGAAGGGCAGGTTGACGCGCACGACGTTGAACCCGATCTCGCGCGCCCAGCCCAGTTCGCGTTCGATGACCTCGGGGGCGAAATCCGCGCCGCGCCAGAACTCGACGAAGTTGACCGCGACGCTCGGCAGGTAGTTGAAGCCACAAAGCCATCCGATCTCGCGGCGCCATGTCCAGGCGCGTTCAGCGCTCCACCGGTCTGCCTGCTCAAGCCTGTCGTCTTTCATCTTGTCCTCATGGGGCTGGGAGGTCCGGAGGCGTGCGGATCGAACGCCTCCGGGGGTGACTGCGAGCGCAGTTCGGTTACTGGTCGAGGATGTCCTGCACCTCGTTCTGCGCTTCGGCGAGGGCCTTCTTCGGGTCCTTTCCGGTCAGCCAAATCGATTGCAGGTTGCGGTTCAGCGCGTCCTGGATCTTGCTGTATTCCGGCGAGGCCGGCGTATCGTGCGCGATCTTCTCGGTGCCCACGTATTCGGCACGGTGCGGCAGATCGCGATAGGCCTTGCTCTCGAGCACCGACTTGCGCACCGCCATGTGGCCCGTGCGCGCCCAATCCGCGTCGTGATTGTAGATGAAGGCTGCGACCTTCAGTGCGGCCTTGTATTTCTCCGGGTGCTGATCCTTCAGCGTCGAGGGGATCGCCCAGGTGTGGTTGTCCGCCCAGGTCGCGGGCTGGCCGAAAAGTTGCGGGAAGTCAGATACGTAGTAGTCCTTGAGGCCTGTGTCGGGGTTCTCTGCCTGCTTGGTATATTCGTTGACGACCCAAGTGCCATTGACGAGCACCGCCGCGTTGCCGTTTAGGAATTCCTGCTGGCTGTCGGCATAGTTCAGCTTGGGGTTGGCATAGCCGCCATCGAAGAGCTGGGTGATCGCCTTGACCGCGTTGAGGGCCTCGGGCGTGTCGATTGTCGCGGTGTCGCCGTCGAAGATGTTAGAGCCCTGTTGCCAGATCAGAGACAGGACCAGCCGCACGCCGATCGGGAATTGCGAGAAATCGGCGGCGAGATAGTCCTTGCCGGTCGCCTCCTTCACCTTCTTGGCTTGGGCGAGCAGTTCCTCGGGGCTGTGAGGAAGGATCGGCTTGCCGTCCTTCACGAGGCCTGCCTTCTTCATGATGTCCATGTTCACGTGCCAGAGGTTGGCGTGGAAATCCATCGGCACGGCGACGATCTTGCCGTCGTAGGTCACGGCCTTCTTCGCGCCTTCGGTCCAGTCCGACGTGTCGATGCCCGCGGCTTTGAGGTCCGGTCCAATATCGGCCAGGGCGCCCAGCGAGGCGAATTCGGGAATCGAGGAACGATGAATGACGAAGATATCGGGTGGATTGCCCGCCGCGAACATCGCCTTTACGTGGTCATAGTAATTCCCCCAATCGGTCGGCAGGGTCTTCACCGTTACATCGGGAATCTCCTTGCTGGCCGCGTTGATGATCGACTGGATGATGCAGGCTTCGCCGACGCTGGTCTTGGTGTCGGTTCCGGCATTCTCACAAGCACCGAAGAACCGCGCGAGATTGACGGTGACAGGCTCGGCCGCGGCCGGGCTTGCCAGTCCCGCCGCAAGCGCCAGGCCCAGAGCAAGATGTTTCATGGTTTCCTCCCGTATGAATGGGGCAATTGCGCCCCGGTTATCCCTTGCTTCCGCCTACGGTCATCGCTTGCACGACATAGCGCTGGAAGATCAGGAAAAGGACGACGACCGGAAGCGAGGCGATCACGCCCGAGGCCATGACGCGGCCCAGCCCTTCCGATTGCGCGAAGTTCGATTGCAGGCTCGCAAGGCCCAGCGTGATGGTGAACATTTCCTTGTGGCTCGCCGAAACCAGCGGCCAGAGATAGTCGTTCCACGCGTAGAGGAACGTAAGGATCGCAAGCGTCATCATTGCGGGACGCGCGAGGGGCAGCATCACGAACCAGAAGATCTGGAACGGTCCCACCCCGTCGATGCGCGCGGCGTCCTCGATATCCTTCGGCGCGGCCTTGAAGAACTGCATCATCAGGAAGACGCCGATCGGCACAGCCACGCGCGGCAGGATCAGCGCGCCATAGCTGTTGTGCCAGCCGAACTTGGCCAACATCGTGTAGAGCGGAATAAAGATCGCCTGTTCCGGCACCATCAGGCCGAGCAGAATGAAGATGGTGATTGCGGTCTTGAAGCGAAATTCGAGCCGGGCGAGCGCATAGCCTGCGGTCGTCGAGACGGCGAGCACCGCGAGGGTCATGCCACCTGCAACGACGATCGAGTTGAAAAACCAGCGCGGCGTATCCCCGAAGGAAAAGAGCTTTGCGTAATTGTCCCACGTGAAAGGGATCGGGATCATACCCAGCCAGGTCGAAGCGGTGGTTCGCGCCAGAACCTCGTTCGGCTGGAACGAGAGCGATACCATCCAGAGCGTCGGCACGAGCCAGATAAAGGCGGGAATGGCGAGCGCTATGCAGAGCCAGTAATAGCTACGTTTCGACGTCATTCGCTTTTCTCCCGACCGATGAGGAACTGGATCACGGCGAAGACGCTCATGATCGCGAAGAGGAAGACCGCCATGGCCGAGGCGCGCCCGATCTCGCTGTCGCGGAAAGCCGACTGGTAGATGTAGCGCACAAGCACTTGGGTGCGGTCATCCGGGCCGCCTTGCGTCATCAGGTGCGACTGCCCGAAGACCTGGAAATGCAGGATGATCTGCAAGACGACGACGAGCGTGATGGTTCGTTTGAGGTTCGGCAGGGTGATGAACCAGAACGATTTCCATCCCCGCGCATTGTCGAGTGCCGCCGCCTCGTAGATTTCGCGGTTGATGTCCTGGATCCCGGCGAGGAACAGGATCATGGCGATGCCCAGCGACCACCAGATCGTCGTGACCACGATCGCCAGCATCGCGAAATGCGGATCGGTGAGCCAGCTGACCGGAGAGCCGCCGAACACCCGGATCACGTTGTCGATCAGCCCCTGTGTGGGCGAGAACATGATCTGCCAGATCAGGGTGACGACCGTCACCGAGAGGACCTGGCTCAGGAAGAACAACGTGCGGAACACGGCCATCATCCGGGTCTCGCGATTGAGCGCGGCTGCCAGCAAAAGCGCCGCAATGGTGGTGCCCGGGGCTGCGAGCGTCACGAACAGCACCGTGTTGCCGACGGTCGGCCAGAACCTGCGATCGAACCAGCGACCGCCTTCACCGGGCGTGAAGCCGAGGAGGAGAAAGATGAGTAGAGCCGCGATCGCGATCGGGATCGCGCTGCGGCCACTCAAACGGCCCGCCCGGTGAAGTCCGAACGCGCCAGCCAGAACGGCGAGCGCGAGAAGCTGGACGAGGGGGTGCGACAGTGGCCCCCAGGTGATGTTTCGTCCCCAGAGCATGTGAACGTAATTGTGCAGCCCGACCCATTTCGCTGCCGCGGGGTTCATTGCCACTGCGAGAAGATTCCAGTCGTGCAGGCTGATCCAGACGCCTTTGAAGAAAGGGTAGACGAGAAAGGCGCAATAGGTGGCGAGAAATGGGGCCAGAAGCGCCCATGCCGCCTGCTGCTGCGAGAGCGTCCTTTTGCGTTTCCCGGTCGTTTGCCGTGCCATGCGCCTCCTCCCAAAGCTCGCATTAGCTCTTGTGCTAATAATATTAGCAATGTCAGATAGAGACCGCCACCTGTCAATGAAATT
The DNA here is from genome assembly GCF_002563775.1 of Thioclava sp. ES.031. NCBI lineage: Bacteria > Pseudomonadati > Pseudomonadota > Alphaproteobacteria > Rhodobacterales > Paracoccaceae > Thioclava > Thioclava sp. ES.031. The sequence goes on from NZ_PDJO01000001.1 coordinate 667,497, forward strand.
TCCTCGGATCCCGGATTTTCGCGATGCAAGAACCTGAAAAGAAAAAGCAAAAAAAAGCGAAAGTGACGATGAAGGACGTGGCCCTCGCAGCCGGGGTGTCGCAATCGACGGTATCGTTCGTGCTGAACGGGCAGGAGGACATGCGGATCGGCAAGGAGACCCGGGATCGGGTTCTCAAGGCCGCCGAGGCGCTGGATTACCGATACCGTTCAGCCGGGCGCCCGCCGTCGCGCAGTCGTCCCGCGACTTACGGTTTCATGATCGACGAAATCGCAACGAGCCCCTTCGCGTCGATCTCCATCGAGGCGTTCCAGGAACAGGCCTGGTCCGACGGCGCGCTCGTGGAGATCGCGATGACAGGGGGGGATTCGGGCTACGAACAGCAAGTTTTGCAGAAATGGCAGCGCGACGGGCTCGATGGGGTGGTCTATGCCTCGATCCTCACGCGCGAGGTGTCACCCCATGTCGCGCTCCGCAAGCATCGCGCGGTGCTGCTCAATTGCCATGACAAGGAGGGCCTGTTCCGCGCGGTGGTGCCTGCGGAGCGGCGCGGCGGCCACGCCGCAACGAGGGCGCTGATTAGCGAGGGCTATCGACGGATCGCGTTCATCGCGGGCGAAGCCTGGATGGAAGCGTCCGAGCAGCGTCAGGAGGGTTTCATCCGCGCGATGCGCGAAAGCGGCCTGGAGCCTGAACCCGAGTTGATCCGACAGGGGAATTTCATGCCGAGCGGCGGCTACCGCGAAAGCCGCGCGCTGCTCTCCCTCGATGCGCCCCCCGAAGCGATTTTCTGCGCCAACGACCTGACCGCACTCGGGTGTTACGAAGCGCTGAAGGAACATGGCGTGCGCGTCGGAGCGGATATCGCCGTGGTCGGCTACGACGACCAGGAGATCGCGCAGCACCTCTCGCCCGCGCTCTCCACCGTGCTTCTTCCGCATGGCGAGATGGGGCGCTGGTGCGCCCGGCAGCTGCGGGCGAAATCGACCCTGCTTCCGCGGGTCGAACGCATGGCCTGTCCTTTCGTTGCGCGGCAGTCGCATTTGAGAGCTCCCCACACGGCCGAATAGAGACTCGCTTCAGCTGACACTGGTTTTTCGAAAGCTCTCCCGCCCGATCCGATTTCTCGGAGCGGATCTCGTTCGTGCATGAAGATCTATTGATCGTCAGAGCCAAAAGTCGCTGACAGTTCCCCTGAAGATAAGCTGGCGAGCCCGAAGAAAAGTTGAAGGGTCTCCTATGACATCAGGGGATCGATTAGCGGATTTGAGCATACGCTTCGATAATGGCAGGGCCTCCAGGCGGGGCCGTTCATCTCGTTCAATTGCGACCACCAACGCGCGTGGAAACGCAGGCCGCCGTTGGCGAGGTCACTGCCGCGCTCACCGACGGCCGTGCTGATATCTCGGAAGGCGTCATCGTGATGAAGTATATGCCGCTCTGCCTCGCGGAGCTTGGCGAGAGCGACGAAGACCGGATGATCCGTGGTGTGCTGGATCTCTTGGTGCGTGCCGGGGAGGTCGGGGTCGGCGGCCTGCAGCAGTCGTGCGATGAGGAGGTTAATGGGCCGGGAATGGGGTAGGCCTGGAGGAGTTCAGTCGGGAGGCCAGGCTGCCGCGTAGGCCGCCTCGATCACGGTGACTTCCTCTTCCGTCAGCGTCGAGAACTCCTTGCGCAAGGCACGTCTGGATAGCGTGCCGTTGCCTTGTTCCAGAAAACCTCGCAGTAAATCCACCATTGGGGCGGGCATGTCCAGTAACGCGTCGACACTGGATTTGAACCGATCATAGCGCTCAATGTAGTCAATTTCCCTGGGTAGGTCCTGCTCGACCGTTTCCCTGACACAATCGGCGACGAACTCGGCATGCATGGTGCTGTCGAAGAAGCGGTAAAGCGCCGCTGTATCCGACAGGACTTCCACATTCCCCCGGGCCGTGGGCTTCCACTCGATGAACTCCATCATAGGCTCCGAGACGGACTTTAGAACAACGCTGTATTCCTCGATACGCCGGTGGACCACGACGCTGATCGGGAAGACCAGGCCCGTCGGGTTGAACCCGCCACGGGCCAAAACATGGTGCAGCAGATACCGATGGAGACGACCGTTCCCATCCTCGAAGGGGTGGATGTAGACAAAACCGAACGCCACCGCGGCCGCGACCACCATCGGGTCAAAACCGCCCTCGAGAGCCCGCGTTTCATAGAGTGCGATTCCCTCGAGGAGGTCAGCCAGATCTTCATGGCGGGCGCTGATATGCACCGGCTCCGGGACCCTTCCGTCGCGGCTGTGGCTACCAATGAAGCCACCCTCCTTGCGAACCCCCATCGTCACGAAGCGTGCATCTCGCAAGACAATCTGTTGCAGGCGCTCAAGCTCGCCCTGCGATAGCGGATGGCTTCCCGCCTCGCCGATTGCACGTGCCCAGCGGGCTGCTCGCTGGGGGCCTGGTTTCTCCTGCTCGATCGCAAAGGAAGCCTTGGAATCGTCAAGCAACAGGAAAGCCGCGGCGCGCGACACGATATGCTGCGGCGCCTTTCCTGTGATCTCCCTTGCCAGAGTTGGCAGTTGCAGCGCGATCAGCCGCTCGAGCTTCTGGGACCTCTGCACGAGAGGACAAAAGGCCGGGGTGCCGGGCAAGTTATCGATAATCTTGTGGCGGGCCGATCGAATCCCTGGATCGATAGCGAAATAGATGTCTGGATCGAGCGCGGGTTGATACTTCACTTTCCCAAGGTCAGGCAGGTCCAGCATCTCGCCTGTCAGCCATTCCCAAAAGAACCAAAGTCGACGCGCGACGAGGCCGGTCGCTCCCATCAAGGCTCGGGAAATCTCGGAAGGGTCTGCAACCCTTGTGACCTCATGCATGATCCGAAGATCGATGCCTTCGTTCTTGATGGCAAAGGTCAGGTGATCAAAGACGGCCTCACCCGGCCATTGCTCCGATCGAAATATCTCCCATTCCGGCTCGGACCGGCGTTCGTGGTGATCGGAGACGAGAGCCAGGCGGCGCGGCATGGGCGTGCGCAGGTCGAGCTCGCTGATCAGCCAGCCATATCCTGCAACCTGGCCTGGGCCAGGGAGCTTGCGTCCGTAGAAATTCATCACCGCGCCACGAAAATAATCACTTTGATAATGTTTAGTTAGATTTTTTTCACCAAATCTGCAAGATCATCCGCGTAGAGAACCGTCACCTCGTGTCGATTTCCTTCACTTTGAGCGCTTTTCTTTCGAATCTCGTCACTTCTGCCGCCGCCAAGCGCTCGCAGGCGTCTCAGGTCCGGTCTCCCGGGCGAAATCTTGGGACGTTCTCTCCAAGCACGCGCTTCATGGTGTCGGTGATAGACGGTAACGCTTCTCTAGATGGTGGAAGGGGCCGCGCGCGAAGCCTCTGACGTAGCGCAGCGCGCGGCTGGGCTGACGGCCACCGTGCTTCTTCGCAGTTTAGGTTTGTTCAACGACCGATGAAAACGAAGGAGGGCACGATGACTGAGATCATGATCGACCTTCCGGGCTTGATCGTCGGGAGCGATGACACGAATTTTCTGCGCGCGTTGATCCACGGCGCCGCGCAACGGCTGATGGGCATAGAACTGGTCGTCGTTCTCAGGGGGGGAGTGCGATCCGGTCTTGCACCTTGCGGCCCGCTGATCTCCCAGTTGAGAGATCTTCGAACTGTTCGGCGTGCTATCGTTGCCGATCCTCCTTTCGGAAGGACATTTCAATCCTTCCGAAGAGAGAACACTAACCGGATCGCTCAGACATAATATGCATGCAAGGTGCTGAAGTAAATATAAAAATAACTCTGGGTTGTGATGTGGTGAGCTGACGCAAGGTAAGCGTCGGCGTCTCTTGCTTAACGTCACCCCAGAGATATCACGCGTATTTGATGGGCGCTCCGGGCGTGAGCCCTGTGCAGGTGTTGAGTTCGAACACATTCGTCAGAGCTCAAAGAAAGGATTGCGAAGTTCTTGATAGACATTCAGGAAAACGGCTTCCACTGAGCGCGGACCGGCTGACAATTCTGAACATGTGCGGGTCCACCTGATCTCGCGATCTCGCGATCGCGTGCAAATTCAAGAGGCCCTCGTGATCCGAATCCGCTTAAATGGCGTATCCCTCTCATGGCCAAAACGGGGCCCAATCAGGGAGTATGAGTATGCTGAGAAGAACTTTCATGGCGGCGGTCATCGTAGGCACTGCCTTCGTTTCGACGCCGATTTACGCAGATGATCACGGCAAGATGGATATCGTCGATACCGCCGTCGGCGCAGGCAGCTTCGGTACGTTGGTCGCCGCCGTTCAGGCGGCGGGCCTCGTCGATACGCTCAAAGGCGATGGTCCTTTCACCGTCTTCGCCCCGACGGACGAGGCCTTCGCCAAACTTCCCGAAGGCACCGTCGATGACCTGCTCAAACCGGAGAACAAGGATAAGCTCACCGCGATCCTCACTTATCACGTCGTGCCGGGCAAGGTGATGTCGGGAGATTTGACCGACGGGATGATGGCTGAGACCGTCCAGGGCTCGCAGGTGACGATCAAGACCGAACCCGCAGTCATGGTCGACGATGCCAATGTCACACAGGCCGATATCGAGGCCAGCAACGGTGTGATCCATGTCATCGACACCGTGATTATGCCGAAGATGTAACAGGGCCGCCTTCGGTCTCATCCAATGTGGCGGCAGGCCATCGACACCGTTGCGCGCGCTTGACTGGTTGCAGCGCGCGCAACACTCAGTCTCGGAGTGCCAAGCGGTGTTTCGTTCAAGCCGGGTCTGACCGCTGTCGGTCCGCACAGGACACTCGTCTCCAATATTCATGCTGCCTTGCAGCTTCGCCAAGGTGGCCAGGAAAGTGCCGCGAATAGCGCCGATTTGAGATTGAGCTGGTGTCTCTCGGTTTGCGCGACGGGCCTGTTGCCCTCGATCGAGATTTTCCGCCGCATATCCGGGCGCGCACCCGGATGGCTCTGACAAGTCCGGGGTTCGCGCGGGGCCCTGAAGTAGCGTCGCGGGTGAGACGTTGGGCAGTGGAGGCCGTCACGGAAGGCAAGAGGGCGATCGGCAGCTTTTTTGATTCGCTCCAAGCGCTTGCTGATCAATTTGGGCGGCCCATGTCTTCGAGGATTTCCAATTTTTTACCATCTTTCCACTTGCGATCGCGGGTTTGCTGGTCGCTGTGCTCAATATGTTTTCAGGCGACAACACTCCGCTCAGCGTTATCGGTGGCAACGGCGGAGTAAAATCCTGCCATTGGGCGGCGCAAAAACCGGCCGCTTCGGGGTTTGGGCGCGACGCGCGCCATGAGGCGGCGGCCAGTCAGCCGCGCTCCCCAGATAGCTGGCGGTTGACTGGCTGCCTTGGCCCGTGAGGGCCAAGCCTTTATCGGCTGGATCAGGCGGTGTCGGTGGACTTGCGCGCACGGCGAAAGCTCCAAGCGGGGTGTTTTTTCCGAAACGAGGCTGGCACGACGTCAAAACTACCTGTTCGTTAGCCTTATGATGCTGCCAGCCCAAAATCGCGCGGCGAGATCGCGATATCGGCAATCGTGTAGTTGTCGAGCGTCGCCAAGAAAGCCGCCCGGGCTTCCGCCAAGGGAGAAATCAAACGGCAGGACGCTGTGATCGCTCATCCTCGTTGATCGAGCGATCTGAAGGCAGTTCATCCCATCAGCTCATCTCACAGAGAAACTGAGCTGCCGGTATCCGCGAGGACGATGGTTTGGAACCGGACACCTTCCCCGCGACGACCAGATCCTGACGCTCGCGCTGACCGAACGAACTCCCTTTTCTCGGAACACGATGTGTGAGCAGAGAACGGGGAGCATTCACTTTCAGCTATCCCGATTTCAGGGCCTTGCATGCGGCGAGCACCCGTTGCGCCGACGCCTCAGATGAATCTCGGCGGATTGACCACTGGGTCCTCGTATAACACGCTGTCAGCAAGGTGGTTTCGAGCGCAGATGCGCGGTCGCAGCGTCTGCTCATGGCCTCCCGATTGGCAGCAGAAAGCCGATTTCATCTTCGATGGCCTTGATCATGACTGACTTCATGCGCCTTGGCGTATGGGCCGTTATCGGAAACGAGTCGTTGAGTTTCGGTCGGTTCCTCATGCCGTAGTTCATCATGCCGTTGGGGAGCGGCGGCTCCACGCCTTTTGCGATCGCTAGCAAAGTGCCAGGCTGCTGCACGACGATCAGAGCGGGCGTCGGCATGCGGATTGCCCCAATCCCCCTGATCTTGTTGAGAGCCCTGCAAAGCGTCTCGGAGGACATATCCAGCAGAGAGGCGATGTCGCGCCGCTTGAGCGATATCGGCAAATGTGTCTCGGTCGTGCCGGACTGGGGCGGCAGCTGAGCGAACAATAAGGCCGCAATACGTTGAGTTGTTCCCTTGCCGCGCAGGGACGACATCCAGAGGCGCTCCTTCTCGAGCTGACGGATGGTCGCGGCGAGATAGCCTTTCTGCAACGCTTCGTGCTCGGACAGCAGCGTTTCAAAACTCGAACGCGTCATCCAGCACAGGGTAACATCCGTTGCAGCTTCCCAGGCCAGTCTGTTCTCGGTAGCACCGATATCACCAACGATGTCGCCGGTAGAGAGCAGGCTCAGGATGTGCATTTCACCGTCTTCAGTCTGGTTGACGACTTTCACGGCTCCCGAACAGAGAATGCCGATCCAGATCGCGGGTTCGCCCTGGGCAAAGATGGTCGTGCCCGACGGGAAGCGGGCGACGTGTGTTCGCATTGCCAAGGCTTTCGCCGCGCACGCGTCAATCTCCCCGAAAAATCCAATTCCATCCTCCACGAACTGGAGACAGGTCGATGTTGGTGCGCAGGTGAGTTGACTATCAAGCAGCATGTAGACCTCGCCTAAATAATTGTTTTTTCAGGTCAGTCTTGATGACCTCCGCTGAGAACTTCCCGTCAACATAATCGCAATCACAAGGATCGGTCCTGACATGGATCAGCGTGCCGAGCGCAATCAAGTCAGCAAAGGGCCGTCCTGATCCATGTAGGAGGGATCGAACTCTGCCTCGGTGATCAGCCGGTTGTAATCGTGGAAGGAAACGCGGCCGGAGCGAAAGGTGACCAGCCCAACCTCGCGCAGCTGGCGCAGCGCTCTGTTGACGTGTATCGCGCTGAGCCCCAGGGCATCGGCCAGATGATACTGCGTGAGCGGACAATCGAAGCCGCGCTTGTCTGCGAAGCCGACAAAGGAGAGCCGTGCGCCAAGCTCGAGAAGAAAATGTGCGACGCGTTTATCCGCGCTGCGACGGCCAATCCCCACAAGATGCTCGACGACCATCGCCTCGTCGCGAGAGGCCGCCCAAAGTATGGCGGTCGCAAGCCGCGGTGTGGTCTTAAAAACATCGAGCAACTCATCCAGCCGCACTTCTGCCGCCTCGATCTCGACCACTGGCTCGAAGCTGTGATCGGAGGTGCGCAAAAGTATGCTGCGCAGGCCCAGGAAGTCACCGGGGACCTGAAAGTCGACGATCTGTCGCCCGCCATCGGGCTGGATCTTGTAGGAGGAGACCCATCCTTTCGAGAGAATATAGGTGGCGTGTTCGGATTGGCCCTGATGAACCAGATCGCGTCCCGCCGCGAACGAGCGGCGGTGGCGAAATAAGAGCTTCAGAGCCGTGCGTTCCTGATCCGTTAGGGTGACGAATGCCGAAAGCTTACGCGCGAGTGGTGTGTTTTCCATCCGTGGCTTGCTTTCCATTGGTCCCGGTCAGCACAGACCTGGTATCGCAAGCTTAAGCTGCTTTCGATCAGTCCAGCCGAAAGGAATTTCTGTCATATTGCATGTTGGCACCATTACCAGCCGGTGGCGACCCAAATTCCACAAGGAAAGGCCGAAACCAATGTCCTCGAAATCGGAATATGCAGGGATCGCTGCGCTGTCGATCTGCGAGGCGTTGCTCTTGGCGATGAACGATCGCGGTTTGCTGTCGGAGGCCGAGGTCGTCGGCGTGCTCGAAGATGCGGCCACAAGTCATGAACACGCGGCTGCCGTATCTCTCGCAGGGGAGGCGCACCTGGCCACGGCAGAGCTGATCCGCGCAATCGTCGCAGGCGGAAATTCCGTGCGCAGGCTTTGACCGGGATTTAGGGTTCTTTCGAGAGCCGGAGTTAGCGCAACAATGCGAAGAGGTCCGCCCTTTTGATCTTCCTGAAATCGGTTCTTATCAGGGCGTGAGGCTTCGAAGTGCGAGCCGCATCTGCTTCTCGATCTCTATCAAAACGAAGAAAACGACGCCGATCAGGATGATCAATACGCCTTCGGGGAACGGCACCGCTTGTGTTCCGAACACCTTCTGCAAAGGGGGGGCGTAGGTGATCGCGAGCTGAGCGGCTACGACGGTCAGCACGCAGACCCAGATGATCGGCGTTCCCCGCGCAGCCGCCCAGGTGAGTGAGGTGCCGTGGATGTTACGGATGAAGAAGAGATGAAAAATCTCGAGCACGACCAACGTGTTCATTGCCATCGTCTGCGCGAGGACGGGTGGATAACCCCGGTCGATGGCGTGGAAATAAACCCCGAAGACCGCCATCAGAAACAGCGCCGAGACGAGCACGATGTGCCAGATCAGCTGACCCGCAAGCAGAGGCGCGGCGCGCGGGCGAGGCGGGCGACGCATGGTGCCGGGCTCGGACGGCTCGAAGGCGAGCGCGACGCCCAGCGTCACGGCGGTAATCAGGTTTACCCAGAGGATCTGCACCGCCGAGATCGGCAATGTCATGCCGGCGAAGAGCGCCGCGATGATCGTCATTGCCTCGCCAGCATTGGTGGGTAGTGTCCAGCTGATGACCTTTTTGATGTTGTCATAAACCGTCCGGCCCTCGCGCACTGCGGCGGCGATAGACGCGAAATTGTCATCGGCGAGCACGAATTCGGCGGCCTCCTTGGCCGCCTCGCTGCCCTTCCGACCCATGGCGATCCCGGCATCGGCGCGCTTGAGCGCCGGTGCGTCATTGACCCCGTCTCCGGTCATGGCGACGGTCAGCCCGCGCGATTGCAGGGCGGTGACGAGCCGTAATTTGTGGGCCGGAGAGGTGCGCGCGAAGATGTCTGTCTTCACGGCCGCGTCGGCCAATTCGGCGTCGTCCATCGCCTCGATATCCGCTCCGGTGAGCACGCGCTCGGCGTTCTTCAGCCCGATTCTTCCGGCGATGGCGCGCGCCGTGGCGGCATGGTCTCCGGTGATCATCTTCACTTGGATTCCCGCGGCATGGCAGTCGGCGACCGCGTCGATGGCCTCGGCCCGCGGGGGATCGATCAGGCCGATCAATCCGACGAGGGTCAGCTGACCCTCAAGGTCAGCCGACATCAACTCGGTGTGGCCCGCAGACACCGCGCGTGTGGCGACCGCGATTACCCGCTGGCCCTCGGCAGCGAGCTCCTCGATCGCTGCGTGCCAGTGATCGACGTCCAGCGGTTCCGTGCTGCCGTCGGCGCTGCGCTGGTCGTCACAGAGCGCCAGCACCGCCTCGGGCGCGCCCTTGACGTGGATGAAGGCGCGGCCTTCGCGGTCGCGGTGCAGCGTGGCCATGTAGCGATGCGCGGCATCGAAGGGGATTGCATCGGCACGGGTCCATTCGCGGAAGGGTTCGGGCCCATCTCGAGTGACCTTGCCTGCGAGCGCCATGAGCGCGCCCTCCATCGGGTCGCCCTCGACACGCCAGCCTTCGGCATGACTGTGCAGCAGCGCATCGTTGCAAAGGGCCGCGGCGCGGGCGAATTCCATCAGCACCGCGTGGTCGTCCGGGTCGATATCGGCATCGCGCCAGCGCACCGCGCCTTCGGGCGCGTATCCGCTGCCCATCACGGAATAGATGTGCCCGGTCGCGGCCAGGGAGGCGACCGTCATTTCGTTGCGCGTCAGTGTTCCGGTCTTGTCCGAGCAAATCACCGACACCGCGCCCAGCGTCTCGATCGCCGGCAGGCGGCGGACGATGGCGTTGCGTCGGGCCATCGCCTGCACCCCGACAGCGAGGGTGATCGTCAACACCGCTGGCAATCCCTCGGGGATCGCAGCTACCGAGAGCCCGACGACGGCCATGAACAGGTCGGAAAAGGGCAGGTGTCCGACGAAGTAGCCGTAGGTCAGTAGCGTCACCGCCACCATAAGGATGAAGACCGTCAGCCAGCGGGCGAAGCGGTCCATCTGTGCGACGAGCGGCGTCGTCAGCGTATCGACCTGGTTCAGCATGCCGCTGATCCGGCCGATCTGAGTCTGTGCGCCTGTCGCCACGACGACGCCGCGGCCCGCCCCGGCGGCGACCAGCGTGCCCGAGAAGAGCATCGAATTCCGGTCGCCCAGCGGCGCTTCCTCCGCGACCGATGCCGTGCCCTTGTCGACCGGCACGGATTCGCCGGTCAGGATCGCCTCCTCTGCCTTCAGCCCCCGGGCCGCGATCAGCCGCAGATCGGCTGGCACCCGATCACCTGCCTCGATCAGCACGATGTCGCCGGGCACCAGATCGGCCGCGTCAAGGTTTTGTCGGCGCCCGTCGCGGAGCACCGCCGAGCGCGGCGCCAGCATACCCCGGATCGCGGCCATCGCTTGCTCGGCGCGGCCTTCTTGGACATAGCCGATCAACGTGTTGACGATTACCACGGCGAGGATCACGCCCGTGTCCAGCCAATGCTGAAGAGCCCCCGTCACCGCGGCGGAGGCGAGCAGCACATAGATCAGCACGTTGTGGAAGTGCGCCAGGAAGCGCAACAGCGGGCTTCGTCGGGGCGGTTCGGGAAGCCGGTTGGGACCGTGCGCGACCCGGCGATGCGCGGCTTCCTCGCTGCTAAGTCCTTCCGCCCTGGCTGAGACCGCCTGAAGGGCCTCACTCGGGGGCAGTGCATGGAGCCTCGAGATGATATGCTGCTCTTCCGCCAGAAGCCGGGTGTCGACTGGGTGAAGATTTGCCGCGCTTGTCGGGGGCGGATAGGGTGGGGACGGCATGTGGCTCCTTCTCGCGTCGGGGAGCGGCGTCAGGTGCAATCTGATCTGCAGGAAACTCGGCAGTCATCATGTGGGAGATTACTTTATCGGGCAACTCCGTTGAGACGAGGGGGCTTCACTACATTGCCCGTGCCTCAGGCGAGGATTGGGCCCGTACATCGCCGCTTCCATCCGATGCTTGGCGAACTCGATGCGCGCCGGATCGAAATAGTGTTCGCAGCGCGACATTCACGCCTCCGAGCGCCACTGGAGACGGATGATCGAAGACACGAGAGTTTATTCGAGTGACAGATCACGCGCTTCAGCCCCTTCCACCTCGTTGCGTTGTATCAATGTTTCTGCATCCCGTATCTGGTAGAAAAGAAGTCGCAGGCCAGTAAGGGGTTGCCTTAACATAAAATATCTCGCCAAGGAGGTTTCGATGCGAGAATTGCATCCAAATTCGGCGCGCGACTTGTTGGGTGCGATGGGCCGCCCCAGAGGTTCTTCTTTGTATTTTCGTCACGTGATGGCCTGTCTCGATCATTCGCCGCAGTCGCGTCGGGTTCTGGCGGAGGCTGCGGCCATTGCCGAAGTCATGGGAGCCGAGTTGACGGTGCTTCGGGTGATGGAGACTGGCACGCAAGCTATGCGACGTCCGGTCGATCCAGTCGATTGGAACCTCGGTCGCCGAGAGGAAGAGGCCGAACTTGGTCGGCTTGTCGGCGAAATCTGCACCCTTCCCGATATCCACACGGAGGTGATGAGCGGAGCCACTGCGGACTGCATCTGCCGCAAGGCGCATGAAACCGGAGTGGATCTGACGGTGCTGGGCGTCGGTGGACGCGACCGCTGGACCGAATGGGGTCTCGGCAGCACGGTGCGTCAGGTCGCCGAGCACGCCGCAGGCTCTGTCTTGATCGTCCCCGAGACCCCCGCGAATGACGTGACGCGACAGAAGTCCGGGGAGCGTGTTCTGGTGCCGCTCGACAGCTCGACCTGGGCGGAGGCGGTGTTGCCGATTGCCCTGCGTGTCGCCCAGAGCCGGAGCGCCGAATTGGTCCTGTTGCACGCGGTGCCGGACATAAGCCTTACCGGAAACAGTCCGCCCGACGCCCATGACGAGGCCTTGCGCGCCGATCTGCGCCACCGCAACGAACGCGTGGCCCAAGCCTATCTCGACAGAATCCGGGCACTGTTGCCCGCCGACGCGTTGCGCACGCGCGTGCGCCTGCTCAGTGGTGAAGACCCGCGTCGGGCGCTCGCCCGAGCCGTGAACGAGGAAGCCGCCAGCCTGGTGGTGCTCAGTGCGCGCGGGCAGGGGGCGCATCCTGACCTGCCGATCGGCAGCACGGCGGAATACCTGATCTCGGCGGCCACTGTTCCCGTGCTTCTGGTGCGCCGCCCCGAAGCCGGATCGAGGCCTTCGGCGCAGGCCGCGCCATGGCGATCACGTATGGTTAGGGCGCCGGTGTGACCGAGGCGCCAGATCGGACAGCTGGCGCCGGGCCGGAGGAACTGCTCGATCACGCAGCCGAGAGCTTGAGCCACCACCTCGAGATCTGCACGGGCGCTCCGCGCCCCGCACCGGTCTGGGAAGAGCTTAATGCGATCCCGAAATGGCTTGTCAGGGCACAGCGCAGTTCGTTTCATCCGCCTCCGGCAGCGACCAAGGCCGCCGAATGGTTGCTCGACAACGAGTATCACGTTCGCCGCGCCATTCGTCAGGTTCAGGCAGACATGCCGCCCGATTTCTATCGCCGCCTGCCCAGCCTCGCTACGCCCGAGTGCCGCGGTCTGCCGCGGATCTTTCTGGCCGCGCATGGATTCCTCGAAGCTGCGCATATGCAGGTAAATTTCGGGGCCGCAGAGAGGTTCCTGACCGCCTTTCAACGCGGCACGGCCCTGACGATCGCGGAACTCTGGGCCTTTCCGGCGATGTTGCGGCTGGCATGCCTCGAGACCATCGTCGTGGCTTTCTCTGAATTGATCGAAGAGATCGACCCTCCTTTCAGAGCGACGCCCGGAGCCGCTTACGGAGAGGCCCACGACCCGACCGAGGCGGTCTCGCGTGCCATCATGGCGCTTTCGGCCATCTCGCGCGTGCCGTGGGAGGAGGTCTTCGAGGCGACGAGCCGGGTCGAGGCGATCCTACGGAAGGATCCGGCAGGTATCTACGACGCGATGGATTTCGACACGCGCGACAGCTATCGCAAGGCGGTGGAGGAGCTTTCCGAGGGCTCCGACTGGTCCGAAACACGGGTCGCCGATGAGGCGATCTCGGTGGCTACCGCCCATGCCGGGGCGCCCCGCGCCAACCATGTGGGCTGGTGGCTTGTCGGCGACGGGCGCCACCAATTGGAGCGTCAGGTGGGCTTTCGCGCACATGCCGCGGCGGCGTGGCGACGCTGGGTCCTGGCTCATGCGGGCGCCTCCTATGCCGTCGCGTTGATAGCGGTGGGAGCGGTGGCGATGACCGTGCCGCTGGTATTGCTTGCTGTGAACAACGCGTCGGTCACTGCGTCGATCGTGACCGCGCTCCTGTCGCTCATGCCGGCCTCGATCATCGCCGTCACTGTTGTCAATTGGCTTGTAACTCAGACGATCCCGCCCCGGACGCTACCCAAGCTCGACTTCCGTGACGGCCTGCCGAAAGGTTGCGAGACGGCCGTCGTCCTGCCGGTGATCATCGCCGCGCATGACGAGGTTTCGAGGCTCATCTCCCAACTCGAGCGGCACTGGCTTACCAACCCCGACCCGCGCCTGCACTACGTGATCCTGAGCGACCTGGCAGACGCCGCCAGCGAAACCCTGTCATCAGATGCGGGCGTAGAAGACGCTCTCACCGAGGGCATCCGGAAGCTGAACGGCCGATACAGCCCCGGTCACCCCTTCGCTCTGATGCACCGGCGGCGGCGCTGGAACCCGGCAGAAGGCGTGTGGATGGGATGGGAGCGCAAGCGCGGCAAGCTCGAAGAATTCAATGCATTCCTTCACGGCGATGCAGTGTCGGCCTTTCCCCTGACCGAGGGCAATACCGACGCCCTTGGTATCGTGCGCTTCGTGGTCACGCTGGATGCAGACACCATCGCCCCGCCGGGCACGATCCACCGGTTGATCGGCACGCTTGCCCATCCACTCAACCGAGTGGAGTTCGATCCGACAGGCGAGCGCGTGATCTCGGGCTATACCTTCATCCAGCCGCGGATCGAGATTTCGCCAGAGGCGGGGTCGGCCTCGCTTTTCGCCCGGCTCTATACTGGCGACACGGCGATCGACATCTATAGTCGGGCGGTGTCGGACGTCTACCAGGACCTTTTTGGCGAGGGCGTTTTCACGGGAAAGGGGGCCTATGACGCCGCAGCATTCAGCCAGAGCCTGCGCGGGCGGGTGCCGGAGAATGCGATACTCAGCCATGACCTGTTCGAAGGCCTGCACGGGCGGGCCGCGCTCGCGTCAGACATCGTTTTCTATGAGAATTTCCCGGGCAACTATCCCGAATTTACCCGCCGCTGGCACCGCTGGATACGCGGCGACTGGCAATTGTTGCCCTGGCTCCAGCGCACTGTGCCCGGGCGCGGCGAAAAGCAATTCAAGAATCCGCTTTCGCCTCTCGACCGCTGGAAAATCATCGACAACCTGCGCCGCAGCCTGATCCCGCCGGTTTTGGTGCTACTCGCTCTGATCGGCTGGCTTCTCGTGCCGTCGGATGCGTTTGTGTGGTCTGTGCTCACCGTAGTCGCTCCGGGAGTCTACCTGATAACAGACGCCATTGCGGGCTTTATCCACGGGCGCAGACGCGGCGTAGTGCGCGAGCGGACGCGCCAGTTCCTCGATCACGCCCGGCGCTGGACCCTTGCCGTCGTTTTCATGGCTCATGAAGCATTCGTCTCGCTCGACGCAATTTGTCGTGCGCTGTGGAGAATGATGGTCTCGCGCAGGCGGATGCTCGAATGGACATCCTCTGCCCATGTCGCCACCGCGGACAGCGCGGATCGCAGGCGTGCCTGGGAGGAGATGGCTGGCGCACCGATATTGGCCGTGGCTATGGCGGCCACGCTGACGGCTTTTGCCCCGGAAGCGTTGCCCGGTGCAGCGCCGCTTCTGCTCCTATGGCTGATCTCTCCCGAGATCGCGCAGCTGATCGCCCGCCCTCTGCGTCGCCCTGAAGAAGCTCTGAGTTGTGACGACCAGCGTTTCCTGCGCCACCTCGCGCGTCGCACCTGGTTGTATTTCGAGACCTATGCAGGGCCTGAGGACAACTGGCTACCGCCCGACAATTATCAAACCGAGCCGCATGAAGAGATAGCTCACCGCTCTTCACCCACCAATGTCGGCATGTTGCTACTTTCAGCGCTCTCTGCGTTTGACCTTGGTCATTCCGGGTTGCCCGCCCTCGTCGCGCGAGCGGCTAATGTGCTGGCCACGCTTGAGCGGCTCGAGCGCTACCACGGTCATATCCTGAACTGGTTCGATACCCGCACCCTCGAACCGTTGGAGCCGCGCTATGTCTCCACCGTCGACAGCGGCAACCTTGCGGTGGCCTTGGTGACGCTCGCGGAGGGGTGCCGGGAGGCGGCCCAAGGTCCGCCGGTGTCATCTGTTTCGTGGGACGGTCTTGCGGACAGTTTCGGACTGCTGCGCGATGCCCTCGCGGCGATGCCGTCGCAACCGTCCGCCCCGCTGCTCGCTCGTCTCGACGACCTGATCGCCGAAGCGGCGCGGGTTCGCAACCGGCCGGAGGACTGGGCCGCGAGCGCCGACGCAATGCGGGACACGGGGCTGCCCGCGCTCTCAGCGGAGCTTCCGGCCGCGATCGAAGCCGCGCCGGCGACAGATTCCCGAGAGATCCATCTCTGGCTCGAACGCAGCATCCACCATGTGATCAGCTTCATTCGAGATCTAGAGACGCTTTGCCCGTGGACGCCCCTTGTCGCCGCGCCGCCACCTGGGCAGGAGGCACTCGCCGCTCAGCTTGCCGAGGTCCTGCCGCCCGATCTTCGCCTCGAGGACACTGAGACCGCAATTGAGACCGCACGGGGTCTGATTGGAGACGGGGAGGCCGATCCTTGGCACGACACCCTTCGCGCTGCGTTCACGCAAGGGCTGGCTGCGCGAAGCGCCCTTCGCGACAGCCTCACGGTCAGCGCCGAGCATGCCCATCGCTTAGCTCTGGCGATGGAATTCGGTCTGCTCTACGACCGCGAGACCCGAACGTTCTTCATTGGCTACAATCTGAGCCAGGACCAGATGGACCAGCACCGCTATGACCTGCTGGCTTCTGAGGCGCGGCTGGCAAGCTACTTTGCGATCGCCAAGGGAGATGTCCCCGTCGAGCACTGGTTCCACCTTGGACGACCACTGGCGCATCCGGGCCGCGACCTGACCGTGCTGTCCTGGAACGGCTCAATGTTCGAATATCTCATGCCCGCGCTGCTATTGCGCAGCGGTCCGGGGCGGCTCCTGGGGCAAAGCGAGGCGGCGGCGGTCGCGGTGCAGAAGCGCTACGGCGAAAGGTTGGGTCTGCCCTGGGGGGTGTCGGAAGCCGCCTTCGCCACGCGCGACGCTTCGCATCGCTACCAGTATCGCGCCTTCGGCGTCCCCGGGCTGGGTCTCAAGCGCGGGCTCGATGAAGACTACGTGGTTTCGCCCTATGCCAGCGCGCTGGCGCTTGCCGTGGCGCCGGCAACCGCGGTTGCCAACCTGCGCCGGCTGGATGCCATGGGAATGCAAGGGCGATACGGCTTCTACGACGCGGCTGACTTCACCACTGAGCGCAGCCCCGGCGCGCGTTTCACCCCGGTGCAGACCTTCATGGCCCATCATCAGGGAATGCTGCTGTCGGCCATCGACAATGCACTCACAGGCGACAGGCTCGTGCGGCGCTTTAACCGCGATCCGCGGGTTGCGGCGATGGAAATGCTGCTGCAGGAGAGGGTGCCATGGGAATACGTCCCCGAGCCGCTCCCCAAGGCCGGCCCGCCGCCCCTGCCTGAGCTCGAGCGCCGGGCCGTGCCCCCTCTGGATGGCTGGCCAGCGCCCGATATCGGGGCGCCGCAGCTCCATGTCATCGGCAACGGTCGCCTGTCGTCCTGGATCAGCGATGGTGGAGACAGCGCACTGTGGTGGCAGGGGCAATCTTTAACGCTCTGGCCGGGCGACCTCGGCCACGCAGCCCGGGCTGGACTGTTCCTGCGTGATGCCGAGAACGGCACGATTTGGGATTTCCGCCGAAGATCCAACCAAGCGGTGGATATCACCTTTTATCCTGACCGAGCAAGCTTCCACCTGCATAAGAACGAGATCGCCGCGACGCAGGAAATCGTTACCGTCCAAGCAGACGATGTCGAGCTTCGCCGAGTCACCTTGGTCAATGAGAGTCAGGCCACGCGCGAGATCGAGGTGTCGAGTTATGCCGAGGTCGCCCTGGCCTCATTCGCCTCCCACGAGCGGCACCCTGCTTTCAGCAAGCTATTCGTGCAGAGCGAGCCGCTGGTCGGGCTCGATGCATTGCTCTTTACCCGGCGCCCGCGCCGCCCCTCCGACCGACCGCCAGTCATGCTCCAACGCCTGCTAGGCGGGTCTAACGCGGTGCAGTTCGGCGGCTTCGACAGCGACCGCCGTGCGATCCTTGGTCGCTATGGTAGTAGCGAACCACTGGACTGGCTGCAGCGCCCACCGGAGGCGACCGCGGGTTGGACGCTCGACCCAGCGTCGGCGCTGCGGGCTAAGGTTCGGCTCGCACCGGGCGCACGGGTGCAACTGGCATTCATGACCGTCGCCGCTGGTTCGCGTGAAACCGCGATCGAAATTGCCAGCCGCTATTCCGGCGGCGAGACGCTCGATTGGGCATTTGAGGACGCCAAGCGCAGCATTGCGATCGAGGCGGATCAGCTCGGGGCGTCCGGTGCAGAGCTGCGCGCAGCTCAAGCGGTTGCCGCAGAACTCGTCCGACCGCCGGTCAAGCGTGCCGAGTCTCTGACCGGTTTCCTGCCCGGTCAGCACGACCTCTGGGGGCTGGGGCTGTCAGGCGATCTGCCGATCGTGCTCGTGCGGGTGGCTGATGCCGACCACGCGGCGCTTTTACCCGCGGCGGTGCGTGCGCATCGATGGTGGCATCGGCATGGGTTGAGGACAGATTTGGTGATCCTGAGCACAGGGGCATCCAGCTATGAGGAGCCGATCAATGCACGATTACGCGACGCGCTGCGCGATGCGGGTCTGGCAGAGGGGCTAGGTGGTGACGGAGGCGTGCATCTGCATAGCGCCGACCGCATTGCCGAGACCCAGCGCCGCGCACTCGAGGAATTGGCGCGGGTGGTGCTCGACGGAGCGGCCGAGACGCTGACAGAGGCGCTACAATCGATGGAGGAACTGCGCGACAAGTCGCCTCGTTTCACGCCTGATGGCCAACCAGAGAGAGAGATCCAACCACCGCGAGCCCCAGCGCAGGGGCTGCGCTTCGAAAATGGTTACGGAGGATTCTCAAAGGATGGCGACGCCTATGTCATTCACCTTGATGCCAGCCGCGTTCCGCCGACCCCCTGGTGCAACGTGCTCGCGAATGACCACTTTGGCACCATCGTCTCGGAGGCAGGCCTCGGGTTTACCTGGAGCCTCAATGCCGGAGAGCACCGACTGACGCCATGGTCGAACGATCCGGTAACTGATGCTCAGGGCGAGGCCCTTTATCTGCGAGACGAGGAAACAGCGAAAGTCTGGACACCGACGCCATTGCCCGCGGGGGACGAAGCTCCTTGCGAAGCAGTTCACCGCACCGGTAGCACCGAATGGACACGGACAAGCCAAGGGCTCGAACAGAAACTCACCGTTTTCGTGCCTCCCGAAGCATCAGTAAAACTCGCCTACCTGCGGCTGCGCAACACCACCGACCGTCCGCGCCGCATCACCGCAACCTATATCGCCGAATGGCAACTCGGCGGGTTGCCCAGTGCCTCGCGGCCACATGTGACCTGTGCATATCACGCGGCCAGCCGGGCGCTGATCGCCCGAAACGGCTGGCAACCGGAATTCGCGGCGCGTGTCGCGTTTCTCACCGCCAGCCATCCAGCGCATAGCCTGACCTGCGATCGGGCTGCGTTCTACGGCGCGGATAACGATGTCAAACATCCCGAAGGGCTGCGACGTTGGTCGCTCGGAGGTAAATGCGATGCAATTCGCGATGCCTGCGCGGCATATCAGGTCCATCTCGATCTCGCTCCAGGGGCCAGCGAGGAGGTAGTTTTCGTGCTCGGGGATGGCGCGAATATCGAGGATGCGGAGGCGCTCGCGATCGAATGGGCCGATGTCGGGCGTGCAGCCCAGGCCTTGGAGGCCACTCTCGCGGCGTGGCACCAGCGGTTAGGGGCGGTGACGGTCGAGACGCCCGATCCCGCCTTTGACCTGATGGTGAACCGTTGGCTACCTTATCAGGCGCTCTCCTCCCGTATTATGGCACGCGCCGGGTTCAACCAGGCTGGCGGTGGCATCGGCTTTCGCGATCAATTGCAGGACATGATGGCCTTCCTCTTCTCGGAACCCGCTCGCGTTCGCGCCCATATTCTCGACTGCGCCGGACATCAGTTCGAGGAGGGCGATGTGCTGCACTGGTGGCATCCGCCGGAAGGCCGCGGCGTGCGGACGCGCTGCTCGGATGACATGCTGTGGCTGGTCTACGCCACCCATCGCTACGTGCGCTCCACCGGAGATATCAGCATTCTCGACGAAGAGGTTCCGTTTCTTGTGGCGCCAACGCTCGCTGAGGACGAAGACGATAGATACGCGGCCTTCCCGTGCAGCGCACAGGCCTCGCCTCTGTTCGAACATTGCCGTCGGGCACTGACCCGTGGTGTCACCTCGGGGCAGCACGGCCTGCCACTGATCGGGGCTGGGGATTGGAACGACGGGATGGATCGTGTCGGCAATCACGGAAGGGGAGAAAGCGTTTGGCTGGCTTGGTTTGCCTCCCATTGCGCGGAAGGTTTCGCCGACTTGGCCCGGTGGGGCGGGCGCGACGACCAGATTGAGCATTGGCAACGCCGCGCACGAGAATTGAAACGGGCGGTCGACAATGCGGCCTGGGATGGCGCATGGTATATGCGCGCCTTTGACGATGACGGTCGACCCTGGGGTTCGCAGGACTGCGACGAGTGCCGCATCGACAGCATTGCCCAATCTTGGTCGGTTCTGGCCGGCGGGCTCGAGAGAGATCGTAGCCTGCAGGCGATGAAAGCAGCGTCGGAATGGTTGGTCGATCGAGAGTTGCGCCTCGTGCGTCTCCTCACGCCACCCTTCGACCGCACGCCCCGCGATCCGGGCTACATCCGGGCCTATCCACCCGGCGTGCGCGAGAACGGCGGCCAATATACCCACGCCGCTACCTGGCTCGGCATGGCACAGGCAAAGATCGGGAACGGCGAGGAAGCCTTCCGTATATTCGACCTGATCAATCCGATTCGTCGCAGCGCCTCTCGGGAAGATGCCGAGCGCTACCGCGCAGAGCCTTATGTGATGCCTGCCGATGTCGGGGGCGCGGCACCATTCGAGGGGCGCGCGGGCTGGACCTGGTATACCGGTGCCGCCGCCTGGTCCTGGCGGCTGGGCGTCGAGGCGATCCTCGGGCTGGAACTTGTTGGGGGCGCTTTGCGAATCGCTCCTTGCTTGCCAAAGGGTTGGGGCGGTTACCGCGCTCGCATCCGCGGGGCAGCCGGCACGATAGCGCTCAAGGTCGAAGATCCGGTGGGCCTAGGCGGCGGTCCTGTCGAGGTCATCGTGGACGGCCACCCACATCCCAGCGCGACGGTCGAGTTTCCGACTGATGGAACCACTGTCGAGGTTTCGGCGCGGCTGCGCGGACGGCTCGCGGAGGGGGGTATCCCGGCGCGTGAGCCGTAAAGTTGAGCTGCGCGTTCAGCAAAATAGGATGACGCTTGAAGTCCAAGATGAGCTGAGAAAGTGAGCACAACTCAGGCCTGCACATGTCGCAGGTCTCGGCGCCTCTCCGCCAGTCCGTGATCCTCACTGAACTGAGGCGCTGACATCACGGCGGCGCGGAGCCGAAGCGAAGATAATCGAAAGGTCCCCTTGAATTCGCAAACAAAGAAAACCAGTGACGTGAACGAAATTTCCTCACCCAGCCGCTGGTTCAGTCCTTAGTCTCGTCATCGAGGATTGAGGGCGCGAAACAACTTCACAAGATATGTCGAGCGTTTTTCAAGACATGGGATTAACGATGGAGGCCAATTCGGAACGCGGTGTGATTTCGGATGAAGAATGGGCGTTCCTCGAGCGCTCGGTCTCTCAGGAGTTCGGCAAATGATCCAGCGTCTATCGCCAGTTTCGACGCTGGACGCTCGCGGGGATGTGGCGGAAGAGCCTCGTCATCGTGGATTCGCAAGGTGTCGATGTCCATGCTTTCCAACGCCAAGGCGACGAGGCGAAATGCGCCGACCCTGACAAAGTTGTCGCGACAAGGGAGCTACGGCGTAAGATCTTCGCCGCCCGAGATTTGGCATCGCGATCAGGAGCGATCAGCGCTTCTCGAAAAGACGCGAGCCCTTAGATGATAAAATGGGTCCAGTCAGGTCCGGCGGAAGTGCGAGAACCATATACCAAGGCCCCGTGTGACCAGACAGTTTGGGGGCAACTGCTTGTTTCTGCATCACCGCGAGAGATGCATGGCATGCCGCGCAAACCGCGCCATCGTCTCAATCGAGGGCTGAATTCACACGATCGAGCGCTGCCCCCATGATATCTGCCGCGGTGCTCCAGTCTGGAAGCCGGGCGCCAGCTGCACGGGACGCGGCCGCCATTTCGACGCGCAATTCGGAATCGCGCAAGAGGCCTCTCAAGGCGTTTGCGAAAGCCACAGGCGCATCGACTGGCACCAATAGTCCTGCTTTCTTTGGCACAGTATCGGGGACCGCGCCGGTGCGGCAGGACACGATCGGCAAACCATGCAACATCGCGTCGCCAAGGCGAAAAGGGTCGCGGTATGATAGGATGCGTCAAGCTCCTCCCGTTCCACCCGTCCCATCAGGAGAACCTTACCGCCCAGCCCAAGCCTTTCGATCTGTTTGGCGAGTGCGCGCGCGACCTCAGGAGCATGCGCGCTTCCCACGATCTGCGCCTGCCGGTCGAGATCGGTGATCCGCGCCAGCGCGTCGATCAGAACGTCATGCCCCTTTCGCGCGGCCAGCAATCCGACCGAGAGGATCAGGGGGGGCGGATTTAGCGATGTCGCAATGGGCGGGCCGGTCGAAGCCGGGCAGGGCGATCGAGATCCGCTCGGGCGCGACGCCGAACTCAGCCTGCAGGATCGCGCTGGTATGAGGGCTGGGCACGACGACATGCGCGGCGCGCTTGAGGTTCTCGGCCTCACGGGCCAGCAGATGTCGCGCGCGCGGCGCGGGCACGCCGGTCTCGAGCCCCAGCGGGTGATGCTGCATCGCGACCACGGGCGCCGCCATCGCATCGAGCACCTCCGTCTCGATCGAGCCGAAGACCAGCCCATCGAGGATCACCGGCCGGTCGGCGGGAATGGCGGTCAGCTGGGCGCGCGCCGTTGCGGTCTCTTGCGCCGACGCGCCGGGGAAGCTGGGGGGCAGTTCGATATGGGCGACGTCGCGGCCTGCCGCGCGCAGCGCCTCAAGCAGTTTGCGCTCGTAGATGCCCCCCGGTCAGTTGCGTGATGTCGCCCGGGATGGCGAAGGCGGCTCGTGTCATGTGAACTCCCTCGACAATATCAGCGGACCAGTTGCTCGGCTCCGTAGCGGCGCAGAACAGCGCGCTCGATCCGTTCAATGGCGGCATAGGCCGCGACTGCGACGAGAGCCAGCAGAACGACAGAACTCCATAGCATTCCGTAATCCGAGGTGGAGGCGGTTAGTGCCATCAGCCCACCGATCCCGTGTCCCGTGGCTAGCCATTCCGCTGTGGTCGTCGCCAGAATTGCCGCTGGCACCGCCATCCGTGCGGCGGAGAAGAATGCGGGCAGCATCGCGGGAAACTGCACCAGCGTCAGCCGTTCCCACCGGGTCGCGGCATAGCTCTCAAAGAGGTCGATCAGCGCGGCGGGTGTGCGTTTGAGGCCCTGATAGCAGGCGATGAAAGTTGGAAAGAAGGTCATCACGGCGGTGATGGTGATCGTGCCTGTCGCGCCGCGCCCCATCGCAACCACGACGAGCGGGGCGGTGATGACGATGGGGATCGCGCGCAGGGCCACCGCGAGCGGCATGATCGCTCGCGCCAGCGCAGGAAGCATCAGGAGCGCGATGGCGAGGCCCAGCCCGAGCGCGAGGCCCAGGGCATAGCCGGGCAGGGCAAGGCTCAGCGTCTGTCCGAGGGCTGCAAAGAGGGTCGTGCGGTGATCGGCGGCGCCGCTTGCGGTGACGAGAAAGGCCCAGATGTCGTCGGGCCGCTTGGCGAAGAACCGGTTCAGCCCGGCGAACTCCATCGACAGCCACCAGAGGGCAATCACCACCAGCACGACGAGGATCAGGTTCAGCCGGGTCGCCCAGCGGCGGTCCGTGCGGGCATCGGGCAGGCTCGCGAGGATCAGCGGCGGCGGCGCGTCGTCGAGCCTGCGCCAGAGCCATCCGATTCCGGCATGGGCCAGCATTGACACCGCGGCGGCTATGGTTGCCAGCGACCAGGTGCCCGCCACATCGAGGCTGCGCATCGCGCGGATCGTCAGCACGCCCATGCCGCGTTCGGCCCCGGTGAACTCTCCCACCAGCGCGCCCAGGAACGCGGCGGGGGCGGCGATCTGGAGGCCGGCGATAAGGTAAGGTAGCGCGGCCATCGCGCGCACCTCGACAAGCGCGGTCCAACCGCCGCGCCCATAGCTGCGCACGAGGTCGAACCAGTTCGGCGGGGCCGCCCGCAGCCCCACCAGCAGCGGCAGGAACGTCGTGTAATAGACCGCGAGCGCGGCCAACGTCACCTGTGGCCCCAGTCCCGGCCCCCAGAGAACACGCAGGATGGGTCCGGTCGCGACCAGCGGTAGGCAAAAGACAATCAGCGCGAGCGAGGAAATCAGCCGCGCCGCCCCGGGGATCAGGATTGCCACTGCCGCCAGCGCGATCGCGGTGAGGTTGCCTATCACGTAACCGCCCGCCGCCGCGAGCGCGGTCCAGCCGGTCGCGCGCAGGATCAGTCCGGCGTGATCGGAAAGGTATGAGGCGATCTCCAGCGGTCCGGCAATCAGATAGGTGCCCGCGAGCGCGCGGGCCAGAGCCTCCCACGCGATCAGCGCCACCAGCGCGGTCGCGATGCTACGCAGCCAGTCGGTCCGGGGCCTGCGCCATCGGGCGGGGGAGAGGATCATGCGGGCGCGCTCATGAGGCTATCCGGGCCGGGGGAGGCGCGGGCGCGTGGCGGGCGAGCGCAGCGCCGACCTCCTCGATCAGTGCATCCAGCGCCGGACCCTTCTCGCGCGGATGCGGTAGCGGCACGGTGATATCGGCCACCACCCGCGCCGGGCGGGGCGAGAGCACGACGACCCGATCGGCGATGCGCACCGCCTCCGAGATCGAATGCGTGATCATCACCGCCGTCACCCCGCGCGCCTGCCACAGCGCCGGCAATTCTTGATTGAGCCGTGCGCGCGTCAGCTCGTCCACCGCGCCGAAGGGCTCGTCGAGGAGCAGCAGCTGCGGATCGGTCGCGAGGCAACGTGCGATCGCCGCGCGCTGGCGCATCCCGCCCGAGAGATCCGCAGGGCGGCGATCCTCGAAGCCTGCAAGCCCCACGGTCGCGATCAGATCATCGACCTTCGCAGGGTCCGGCGCCATCCGCGCGAGCTTGCGTGCAAGCGCGATATTGCCGCGCACCGATCGCCATGGCAGCAGGGCCGCATCCTGAAACGCGACCGACAGCCCGGCGCGGCGGCGCATTTCCAGCGGCGTCTCGACGCCGATGCGCACACGGCCCGCGCTTGGCGGGTCAAGCCCCGCGATCAGCCGCAGCAGGGTCGATTTCCCGCAGCCCGACGGGCCGACGAAGGCGGTCGTCCGGCCGCCTTCGAGATGCAGGTCGATTAGGGCCAGCGCGTCGATCCGTGCCGCACCCGTTCCGAAGCTTCGCGAAAGCCCCGAGCAGGTGATGCCCGGCGCTGTGTCGGGCGCGCGCTCAGCTGGCATGGATCTCTTCGAGGATCGAGCGATCCCACAGATCCGCCATCACCGGCTTGTCCAGCAGCGCGAGCGTCTTGACGTTTTCCGCGATGCTCTCATCGGTGAACCAGCCGAAACCGTGTTCATCGGTGACGTCCGAGAACATCAGCGGCACCTGACGTTTCGCTTGCAGTTTCTGCGTCTCCAGATCGAGCCCCGCATCGGGGAACATCTTGACCGTCAGTTCGGCCGCGGCATCGGTGTCCTTGTGATAATCGGCCCAGCCCCGGATCTCGCCGCGCAGCAATTCGACCAGTTCCTTGCGGCGATTGGCGAGGCTGTCCTCGGTTGCGATATAGGTCTGCGATTGCACCGCATAGCCGAAATCGGCCATCAGCATCGTCACCGGATCGAGCCCCTTCATCGTCATCGCGACGGGCAGATCGGTGGCCCAGCACAGCAGGCAATCGACCTGACCAGCCACCAGAGGCGCCGCGTCATATTGCGTCGGTACCACTTCGATCGCGTCGAAATTCACGTCGTTGAGCGTGCAGAGCGCCTTGAGCACAGGCGTATTGGCCAGCGCCATGCCGATCTTCTTGCCCTCTAGATCCTTCGGTTCTCTCACCGGGTTCGCCGGCAGCGAGGCGATGGCGAAGGGGTTCTTCTGCATCGCGACGGCGATGATCTTGAAGGGCGCGCCCTGAGCGACCGCAGCGGCGGTATAATCGGCCGCCGAGATGCCGACGAGCGCGGTGCCCGAGACGACCGGCGGCTCGACCGGCGCGTTCGGCCCGCCCGGCGTGAGGCTCACGTCGAGACCCTGATCGGACCAGTAGCCCTTCGACTTCGCGATATAGCTGCCGCCGAACTGCACCGAATGCAGCCAGGACAGCTGCAGGTTAACGGTGCCTGCGGCGAGCACCGGGTGCAGCCCTAAACTCGTGGCGAGAACGCCGCCGGCGCCGGTCGCCAGAAATCCGCGGCGGGTAAGAGCGTTTCGTTTCATGAAAAATTCCTCGCTATCCTTGCTGTTCAACTTAGCGCGTCCTGCGCGGGCTTCATTTTGCTTTTGACGTAGTTGCGGCGGCCGCGTCGCGACGCAGCAGCACCCAGCCGAGACCGGGCAGCGCCGAGGCGATCAGGGTCGCGCCGAAGGCGGTCGCGGCTGCAAGCCCCGCCTCGGGCGTTGCGCCCGCCAGCGGGAACAGCGCCGCAGCTGCCCCCTCGCGCCAGCCCCATCCGGCGATACTGAGCGGGATCACCATCGCGCTCAGGATAAGCGGCACGAGCGTCACGATCGCGCTCGGCGAAAGCTGCGTGCCGATCGCACGCGCGGCGAAGGCGAAGGCCAGAAGATTGCAGGTCACGATCGACAGCCCGAGCGCGATCTGGCGTGCCCGCACCTCGCGCCCCAGAAGCGCACGACGCAGCGGCGCGAGAAGCCGCGCCAAACGGTCCCAGCTGCGCGCGAGAAGCCACAGCGTCAGCGCGGCCCCCAAAAGCTCGAGCGCCCACACCAATCGTCCCGTCAGCAGCAGTGCAACCAGAACCACCGCGGCCAGTGCGATCTGCCCCGCCAGCCGTTCGATCACGACGGCCTGGCTGGAACGCAAGAGATTGGCCGAGCGGCGCGCCCGCATCGCCCGGCCCGCATCCCCAAGCACCCCGCCGGGCAGGGTCTGGTTCACCAGCTGCGCGAGGTAATACTCCCCGATCGCCTCGCCCGTCTCAATCCGCTGCCCAAGCGCGCGCGCGGTGACCTGCCAGCGCAGCGCCGAGAGCACCGTCTGCAGATTGACCGCGATCCCCGCAAGGGCGAGCCAGCGCCAATCCGCCATGCGAAGATGCGACAATACGATGGTCGGATCGACGAAATAGAGCGTGACCGCCAGAACGGTCGCGACCGTGATCAACTTGAGAGCCAGACGCGTCATCCGCTTGCCTCCGACGGTTCTGCGCTGAGCGTCTTGATGAAGCGATCGCGGAAATCGCGCATCGGCCAGACCGGGGTCTGCGCATCGGGCACGAGCCCTTCGGTCCAGTTCCAACCGTCAAACAGGGCGACCAGATCGGGCGGGCCGATCAGGTGAACCGGCACGTCCCGGCTCTCGCTCTGGGCTACGAAAGAGGCGGGTTGGTGGTCGCCGAGAACGATCATCAGCGGGGGGTGGCGTGTTTGCCGTTCGGCAAAGGCCAGAATGGATTGCAGCGAATAGTCGATGGCTTTGCGATACTGGTCGCGCACCCGGTCGCGATCACGCCAGACGATTTTGGGCGGATCGCCGGAATTGGCCATCTCATTGAAAATCGTGCCGTTGCCGACCGTGTTCCAAGGCACGAGATGCGGCACCGGGACCCAGGGTGCATGCGAGGACAGCAGCACGATCTGTGCAAGCAGCGGATCGTCGGGCCGACTGCGCGGCACGAGCCGGTCAAAGGCGGCAAGGGTGAACTGATCGGGCATCGTCACGAAGTTGAACGGATCGCCGCGATAGCCGAGATCGGCTGCGGCGAGGATGGTCTGGAACCCCTGTTTTGGCCCCTCGGGCCAGTCCATCGTAATGCCTGGCATTACCGCAATCGTCCGCAGTCCCGAGGCCGCGGCAAGATCGAACAGGGCCTTGCGGGGGCTCGCGAGCAAGGCCCGATAACGCGTCTGATCGGAAATCGTCAGCCCTGATTCCAGCGTGGAATGCGCAAGCCAGCTCTGCCCGCCCGCCGTGGGCGAGGTCAGCCAACCCGACCGCATCGCCAAGCCGGCCTGTCTCAGGCGCGGCTCGGCGGCCTTGAGCGTGCCCAGATGCGTCGGTGCATAGAGCGGGTTGTCGAAGCTCGCGCGCCCGTAGCTCTCGATGAAGACGATCAGTACATCACGGCCCTGAAGCCGCGTGAAGAGATCGGTTGCGCCCGCGTAAGGGTCGGTTTGGGCTGCCGCATAAAACAGCCGCAGGCTCCGCGTGGTCTCGACATAGCGGGTGAGGTGATACCCCGCGATCCGGGTCGTATCGGCGCGCCAGGGCCAACGCTTGAGTGCTGTTCCGGAAACCTGAAGTGCTACGGCAGCAATGCAAAGCGCCGCGCCAAGGCTTGCGCCCGCACGCCATCCGACCCCGCGCACGAGCCCCGTCCATTGTCCGCTTGCCCACCAGAGCGCGGTGATCAGGGCACCAAGTCCGACAATCAAGCCGATCCCGGCCAGCAGGGTCAGCGGCAGGCCGATCGTGCGTGCGGCAAGCCTCGGTCCAGCATCGAAAACGAAACTGTCGACCGCGAGATTGAACGGTCGGGAAAAGGCGATGAAGCTGCCGATATCGGCGATTTTCAGAAGCACCATCACCACCAGCGCGACCGCAAGCAGGGCTCGGATGGCGTTGGTCGCGCGCCATCCCCTAGACAGAACGGCGAGGCTCAGCAAGATCGCTGGCAGCTCGAGTGGGACGCGCAGAAATGTCTTGAGCACGAGGCCATCCGGGTAGTCCGGCAGCACCAGAGCGATCTGAAATACCCAAGCCGCGAGCAGCAGCCCCGCGATTTTACGCCCTGCGCTCATCAAGCGCGGGCCCGGGAGAGCCAGAGGATATCGGTCGCGAAAGACCAGGCGAGCGCGAGCGTGGCGGCGGCGGCGATGATCTGCGCGGGCAGGCCATCAACGCCGGGGATTGTCAGCACGATGAGTGCTGCGATCTGGACCACGCAGATCGTCTTGCGCCGGAAGCTCTCGGGCAGCGGGGCATTCAGCCAGGGAAGGGCCTGCGCCAGCGCAATGTAGATATAGCGCATCGAACCTAGCAGCAGGACCCAGGCCCCGACCGTGCCCGAGGCAAAGACAAGGACCGACAGCACGAAGCCAAGCGCCGCATCGGTTTCCATGTCGAAGCGTGCGCCAATGCGCGACACCAGCGCAGTGCGGCGCGCCAGCCAGCCATCGAGCCCGTCCATCGCGAAGGCCAGTGTCGCGATCGCCGTGATCGACCAGGCAAGGATTTCCGTGGTCGGATCGCGCGCGAGAAGCGGGGCGAGCAAGGTTACGATCAGGGCGGCGCGCGAAAGCGTAACCACGTTGCACAGGCCCAGCCGGCCATGTGGGTAGGAGCGCCAGAAGGCGAGTGAAATTGCGATCGTTCCGAAGGCGACGGCGCTGAAGCTCAGGAAGGCAAGGGCGCCCCCCCAGGGCGCGATGATCGACGCCGCCACCAGTCCCAGCGGCAGCCCCAGCGATGCCATACGCAACGCCGCCCCCGACGGACGGTCCGCGCGTGCCGCAGCCAGAAGGCGCTGAAACTGTTGTGGCGCGAGAGGCGACTGGATCATGAAGACAACCCCGGCGTGACAATAGTTAAAGAAACGCAATGGCGCATGATATGGTTCATTATGGCAAGCGAATAGCCGAATAATTCGGAGAATCTGGGGGGCAAGCATGCGCAAGACTCGACATGAGGAGAATGCGGCATATTCGGCCCCGGCCCGCTGGCTGCACTGGAGCGTGGCGGTGCTTGTCCTCGGGTTGATCGCTGCGGGGCAGGTGATGATCGCCGAAGGGCTGGCGCCTTCGGTCCGGGATCTGCTTTACCTCTTTCACAAAAACGCGGGCGTAATCATCGGTGCGCTGATGCTGATCCGGCTTGGGTATCGGATCGCTCATCCTCCGCCGCCGCTGCCCGCGACCACGCCGCACTGGCAGGCACGCGTCGCCCATGTGACACATGCGCTTCTCTATCTTCTGGTCTTCGTGATGGTGGTTTCGGGCTACACGCGCGTGCGCGCGGGCGGTTATCCGATCGAAGGGCTCGACGCTCTGGGCCTGCCGCGCCTCGTGGCAAAGGAGAAAGGGCTCGAAACGGCCGCGAAGGCGATTCATGCCTATGCGCGGCTTGGCCTGATTGCCCTGATCGCGCTGCATATCGGCGCAGCCTTCTATCATACGCTCTGGCTGCGCGACGGGCTTCTACGCCGGATGTGGCCGCGCCGTTCAGGCCAGTAGCACCTGCGCCGCCAGCGGCCGGTGATCCGAGGCCACGCGAATACCCGGCCCGTCGAGAACCCGCGCTTCGCGCACGGCAGCGGGCTGGTCGCTCAGGATCCGATCGAGCGGCAATAGGGGGCGGGTGGCGGGGAAGGTTCTGCGCACCGGGCCCGACAGGCGCAGCCCGACGAGCTTTTTCGAGAATGCCAGACCACCCCAGGGCCGCCACTCGTTCAGATCTCCCAGCACGATCGTCGGCATCTCCGGGCGCCGAAACAGGAACTGCCCGATCGTGCGCATTTGCGCGGCGCGCAGCATCTGCCCCAGCGAAAGATGGGTGGTCAGGATTCTCAGCGCCTTGCCATTCTTTCGTGTGTCCACCACCACCGCGCCGCGATGGCAATGGCCGGGCAGGTCGAGGACATGGGTGGCGGTGATCTCGAAATCGGGATGGAGAAATAGGATGGCGCCCAGAAACCCATCGCTCTGCGGCCCCCAGCGCAGCGCCGCGTTGCTATGGATGGATCGAAGCCCGGTCTCGGCTTCGATCCTTTTGAGATCGAGAAGTCCTGCGTGTGGAGGTGTTTCCTCATCAGCCTCCTGCAAGGCGAGAACCTCCGGGCCGTGCGCGCAGACTTCCGATGCAAGCACGTCGACAATGCGTTCCGGATCGACGCGGTTGTCCTGCCCGCGTCCCCGATGGACATTCCATGTGACACACTCGAGGCCATGAGGTCGGAGTGTTTGCATGCGCATCCCTACTTGTCCTGAATTTTCCTTTCGAACTATCGCCAGGCGCTCCGCCCTGCGCAAGCCAGGCCATTGCAGAGAAGTTGCATGAAGCTCATTTGCGCTCCACGGGGTGTCACGTGATTTGCACCGGTGTTCCCGACACAGCTATCTGCCGGTTGTTCTCGCGATGACCTGCC
Source organism: Thioclava sp. ES.031 (assembly GCF_002563775.1). NCBI lineage: Bacteria > Pseudomonadati > Pseudomonadota > Alphaproteobacteria > Rhodobacterales > Paracoccaceae > Thioclava > Thioclava sp. ES.031. The sequence goes on from NZ_PDJO01000001.1 coordinate 698,451, forward strand.
ACGGGTCTTTCGCCATTGACTGGCCCGTGCGAATGTCCCGGACATCGGATCGGGATGCGCTTAAGGAGTTCGGGGGCTGGACCGGAAATTGCACCTGATCTCAGATTCATCGGCGCCTGACCGTCGTAAAGTAGGTCCCTCGTCCCCATATAGATCAGACCGACGACAAGCATCCCGGTCCGACATGGACCAAGAGTTGACGTCGGGCGATAAAAGGATCGATGACATGTCCTTCAAGGACCTGACCACTCGGGCCGCTGCGGCGCTGAAGCCAACGCCCGAGAAGACCGCCAAGCCCCCTGCAGAGAAGAGCGAGCCCAAAGCCGCCAGTGAGGACGCGCCCGCGAAATCCAAGACTTCGTGAGACCTGAACAGGCCCGCGCCCCGCTCCTGACAAGGGGCGCGAGCCATTCGCTCATCATGTGAGAGGATTGCGCCGGTGGAAGAGTTTACACGCAAGACCATTGCGGTTTTTTCCCGCCCGTTCAGCCTTCCGGGATTTACCGAGACACTCCCGGCGGGAGAGTATGAGATCGAGACGGAGCTGGTCTCTCCTCCGGATCGGAAGGACCCCGAAACCTGGAAAGCGTCCGTTCTGGTGAAGCTGCATCCCAAGGCCTCGCATCCAGGGCTTGCGAGGACGCTGACGGTTTCTCTGGCCGATCTCGATCACGCGCGTGCCAAGGACAGGCTTACGGGCCGCGCCCTGTCGGACTTTTTCGTGGAAGAGATGCTTTCGGATCCGATGGTGCGCCTCGTCATGAAGGCTGATGGTGTCTCGGAGGCGCATCTGCGCCATCTCTACTCGGTATTCCGGTCGCCTGATCCCGATCTACCCGGACTGGAGCCCCTGACGGCCCCCGAAAGACGGCGCTACGAAGCGTCCATTCGGGCGGCAGAAAACGAAGGGATGCCGACGAGGCCGGAAACACGCGAGCCCTCGCAAGCTTGAAACATAGCGCGGTATCCGTCAGGACCGCGAGAAATGAGAGGCTTAGCGAAGCGCCTGGCGGTCAGGCCGGCTCCATCGCGACACCGCTGACCGGCAAGGGCATAGGCGCGGGCGCCACTTTTTTCGGACCTTATTGGAGCGCCATTTGGCCTGTCTCGACATCGTTCACACCACGACCTACCGATACCGGGGAGACGTCTCTCTCGGGCCGCACAGGTTGATGCTGCGCCCGCGTGAGACGCGCGAATTGCGGCTGCTCTCGCACGCACTTTCCATTACGCCGACGGCGCACATAACGTGGGCGCATGATGTGGCCGGCAACGCGATCGCCACCGCCGTGTTCGACGGTCAGACTGATCATCTGGCAATCGAAAGCCGCGCGTCCGTGGAGCTGACCGCGTCGGCCTGGCCGGTCTTTGCTATCGCTTCCTCGGCAGCCCAGTATCCTTTTCTCTACGCCGCGGACGACTGGACGGACTTGGGGGCGCTGACCACCCCGCAATACCAAGACCCCAAAGGCAGCCTTTCCCGCTGGGTCGAGGGCTTCGTCATGGCGCGCCCGACCGACACATTGTCTCTGTTGAAGGACATCAGCACCGGTGTGTTCACGCAGATTGCCTACCAGAGCCGGGACGACGAGGGCACCCAGTCGCCGACCGAAACCCTCGACCGAGGCTGGGGATCGTGCCGCGACTTCGCGGTCCTGCTTGCCGAGGCCGTCCGCCATCTCGGCTTCGGAGCCCGCATCGTCTCGGGATATCTCTTCAATCCCGAAATGAACCTTGTGGGGTCGGCTGGCTCAGGGGCGACCCACGCATGGGTCGAGATATTCGTCCCCGGTGCCGGATGGATCGCATTCGATCCGACAAATCGCAGCGTCGGGTCGCAGAACCTGATACCGGTCGCGGTCGGTCGAGGCATCCATCAGGTCTCACCGATTTCGGGCAGCTTTTCAGGATATGGCAACGCGCTCTACGATCTCTCTGTTGAGGTCTCCGTTCAAAGCGGGCGGGCCGCCGTGTCCGTGGCGGAGGAGGTAGGTTTCGACGACCTGTGAAGGCGTTAATCAGATGATGCGCGTTTTGTGGGTTCAATCGCTCGTGCGGCTGCGCAAAGCGTGTTGGAGCCGACATTCTCAGAGTGTTCCAGTGGCTCAATTCCAGGCGGTCAGTCGCGATGGAAGTCGATATTTCCGAATTCCTTCCGGCTGCGCTTTTTGACAGCTTGAATACAATCTTCCGGCACATCGCACGTGAATCCGCCTGGTCCGCTAATAGTGACGAAGCCATCCCGTGCGCGTCCTTCAAATCGGAAGATCGTTTTTTCTGCGCCAGTCACGAATACGCCTTGGCCGAGCTGAATTGGGTCTTCCATTTCTAATCTCCCTGTAGTGTCCGCACTTCGAGGCAGTTAATGAAACGAGCCGCCATACTACTACAAGGCAGGTGACCTGTTCCCCTGAAATGTCCTCGTTTTGAGGTTAGTCTTTTCTCCAAAGGGGGAGAGGCGCATTGTGTTCATGGCCGTTTCATTGCTGCCAGGACACGCGTCTGAAGTTCCGGTGGCAGGCTGTCTAGCGCGCGGGCAATCGTAACGAGATCCTGTCGCGCAGCATGCAGCTGGTCAAGGAGCGAGATCACGATAGCCAGCGCCGTTTCGTCGAGGTCAAGATCATGGGAAAGATCGCACAATAACTCCAATCGCGCGATGTCGACGCGGCGGAAAACATAGCCGGTGTCACTCTTTTCCGGTCGGACGAGCTCGCCTTCGACATAGCTCAAAAGCTGACTTCGTGTGAGCCGGGTGACGTTGGAGATCACGTCCTCTTCGGAAAAACTGTCCGTCATGCGCTGGCCCTTTTCATCAAGTCGACACGCGGATCGAAGCTATGTGTCTTGCGCCACTCGGTGAGGAAATCACGCAGGGCCTCGTCAATGTCGGGCGGTGTAACGATCTTCAGCTCAACCCGCTGATCGCCCTTGGTTTTGCGCTTTGCGTTGGCGATGCCACGTCCCCGTAAACGTAAGACCTGGCCCGAATTTGCGCCCGCTGGGATGGTGAGCCCAACTGGGCCGTCAATGGTCGGTGTGGTGACCTTGCCACCGAGAATAGCCTCTTCGATGGTGATCGGGAGCGTTACAAGGATGTCATCCCCCTCGCGGTCGAACACCGGGTGGGACCCCACGAGAACGGTAATCAGCGCGTCTCCCGCGGGGGCATCTCCATATCCAGGCGCACCTTTGCCGCGTAACCGAAGTGTCTGGCCGTCTTCGGTGCCCTGTGGGATCTTGACGGTCAGGCTTTGTCCATCGGGTAGCGTTATCTGGGTTTCCGCCCCCCGCGCTGCATCCAGAAATGGCACGGTGAGCGAATACCGCGCGTCGGCGCCGCGCGCGGAAAACCCACGGTCGCCGAAGTCGCCAGCGCCAGGCCGCCCGCGATTGCGCAATATGTCCGCGAAGATATCTGCCGGATCAACATCTGGTCCAAACCCGCGCCCGTGCTGGTAGGTGTTATCGGAGGCCCCCGAGAAATCACGGTAATACTGTCGCCGCGGACGTTCTGCGCCGAGACTGTCGATTTCTCCCGCGTCATAGCGCGCACGCGTATCGGGATCTTTCAAGATCTCATAGGCGGCCGAGATCGCCTTGAACCGCGCTTCGGCCCCCGCGTCATCCGGGTGCAGATCCGGATGGCTTGTCCGCACCAGTTTGCGATACGCCTTCTTGATTTCGTCAGCCGTCGCAGTCTTGGTCAGGCCAAGGGTTTCGTATGGATCATTGGGCATCCAGATATCCTGTTCGGCGAGCAATGCTTGGTAAGGCAAAACGCGTGCGAAAGTGGGTTCACTTGTCGTTGGATGCCATGAGAAGGGAGCTTAAGTCCGTGATCCACGTCAATGTGGAAATGTCACGATTGACTGTGCTGACTGATTTGGGGCCAAGCGGCGGCTCGCTGCATCCCACACGCCGACCTGGCATGGCCGAGTTCTCGACGACTACCGCAAGACACTTCAAGCTGTGTTGTTCTTTTGCGAGTGTGCGCCCCATCTTGCTGGATGCAGGCGGCGGGCCAATCGCTCGGAGCGGCTTGCGGCGTTATATGCCTGTTCGGCCACCAGTTTTTACCATCGCTTCGAATGCCCGATAGAAAGCCAAACATCCGCTATGGCGGATGCGTCAGTCAACCTGTCTCACTTTTATCAGTGCAATCCGAAGGCCGGTAGCGCGGTGCGAGAGAAACGATGTCGCGTAACGGTCATCACCAAAGCTGGAGAAGAGTCGTAGTGCACCGAATCTTTGGCGAACTTGGCCAGCGAGGAGGCCATCACCCATGAGGGTTTCGTGGCCCAAAACAAGGATCAAGACGTCTCAATAGGCCTTCAGGAAAACGGCTTGCACTGAACGCCGACTGATCAGCCCCGTCTCTCGGGGGGCGGCCATCAGGCAGGTTCACTCGGGGAGCGGGGAAATCAATTAACTCGGCGCAGCTTTTTATTTCGTCACAGCCTGTTTTGCGCCGGCTTTGACTGGGGTCGGATTTGTTGGCGCACGACGAAAACCGACGCCTTTCCGAAAGCCTTTCTTGGCGGGCTGGCTCAGGAAATCCTTGAGGTCGAGTTGTTTCTTTTGAGGGGAATAGCCCATGATCGTTCTCCGCGTAGACAGGTGAATTTTGAACCCGCCCGCACATCCTGATCCGCAATGCCGGATGGGTGGTTCTACAGATGTTTCGAACCTGGACTGCGCAAAGGTATTCGAGCAGAGAAGACTCTCGCAACATGGGTGCGTTCGCGGACCGGAAGACACCGGACCGCGAACGATTTTATCAGGCGAGTTCGAGATCCTTGGCGGATTCCCGGCCATCGCGGCCGGTCTCGATCTCGAAGGTCACTTTCTGACCGTCGTCGACCTGGGAAAGGCCCGCTCGTTCGAGCGCGCTGATGTGCAGGAATACGTCCTTACGACCGTTCTCGGGTTGGATGAAGCCGAAGCCTTTGCCGGGGTTGAACCATTTCACGGTGCCATTGGCCATCGTGTTGTCTCCTTGTTTGAAAATCTGCCCGCAGGATGCGACAGGTCGGCCGGTCAGATCGAAAAGCAAACTGAGGCCGATGAAGGAGACAGGGTGCGGTCGGAATAACTAAGCCTCTTATAGATGGGGCTGGCGGGCGGCGATACAAGATGCAACCGAGGAATGAGATGAGAAATGCGTCTCTTAGCTCAGGTGCGCGTTCGAGGCTGAGGGCGGACGGCCTTTCTCGATATCGAGAAAGGCCTCGACCTGCGCGCTCGCTTCGGCGGCCGGAAGCCAGGGCGGGATCATCAAGAAGGAGGCGCCCATGCCCTTGCGCCAGACATTGTCCGCATCTTGCACGATCGGTGGGGTCAGCTTGCGGTGAGACAAACAGGCCGTCGAAAAGTTTCGATCGCAGAGCCTGTAGCCTTCGCGCTTCGCCCGGAGGGCTCCGCTGCGGACGGGCTGCCGCGGGGTCTAACCGGTCAGGCCGCAAGGGCACGAGCCGCTGGTTCAAATGGCACGAAACCTGCGGTGCAGGCGGCGCCAAGGAAGGCGCTGCGCGCATCTCCCACGGAACCGAGGCAGTCCATGGCGGCCTCGACACGCCCGATCGCATGGTCTTGCGCGGTGTCGGCGACGGGCCACTTCTTGCGAAGCCAGTGATGCACCTGCTCGATGGTGCTGAAGTTTTTGACGTCGCCCTCAGGCGACACGACAAGAGAGATGGGCTTGCCCCAGTAAATTTCGATCAAGGTTCGTATCTTTCCAAGAATTCGTGAGGGGACCAGTTTGACTGGTCGCGCGATCACGGAGGCACGGTGCGGGCGAGGCCTGCGCCATGCGGTGAATTGGGTCGACGCGCGGTATTGCGCGCGAGATGTCTTTGCGTTCGGATAGTGCCCCGTCAGCGTCAACGCGCGCGGCTCACTATCGGGCACTTTCGATGTGCGAAGCTCGCGGCGAACGCGCAAGGGGTGGAATATGTGCAATCGGCCAGAACCCGCACGGCACGTTTTGTGAGCGACTCGTCTGCTCGAACGGCGCTATGGGCCGGGTGAGGCTCCTTTTCCTTATGCCGCCTTCGAAAACGCGCGGCCCGACAAAGCTCAAGATCGTCGCTGAGCCGGAAGGAACAGGGTCCGAGAATTAAGATATGCGAGTTCACAGATAAGCGATCTGCGCCACTATTGCGAGGAAATTGCAGCGCGCGCCCGCGTTTTCGCACAACAGATTGATTGTGCTCGATATTAATCGGCTGTCGTCAGGGGAGGCCGGACAACGCGATGGAGCGCCGCGCATTTCCTTTGCTAAATGAGCCAAATTGGCGTAGAATAAACAGGCTACGTTATTCCCTTCTGCAACCTGTCTCCCTACTTGGCTTCAGTCTGCCTTATTGAATTGACTGAGCCGGGCTGTCGCATTCCGCGGACCGCAATATTTGAGGAGACATCACGATGGCCAATGGCACCGTGAAGTGGTTCAACCAAACCAAAGGCTTCGGCTTTATCGAAGCGAAGACGGGTGGACGTGACATTTTTGTCCACATTTCGGCCCTCGAGCGCGCGGGCCTCTCGCAGCTCGATGACGGACAGGCCGTCATCTACGAGATCGAAACCGGACGCGACGGGCGTGAGTCCGCCTGCAATCTGGCGCTCGGCTGAACTCAAAGGTTCCATATCCGGCCCGGTGGGCCGGATTTCGCGACCAAGGAGGGCATATGCCCCGCAATTACAACGTGGACGGCTTTTTCCGTGATCTGCCTCGGAAAGCCGCGACGGCTCAGGACAAGACGGATGCCGCAGTGCGCCTCATCCGTGACGATGACGCCGAGAAAAGAGCGGAGCTGACCGCGAGTTTGCGCGCGGCGCGTTTGGAACGGAATTCGGACGAAAGTGCTGCGGCACCGTCCCCGCGCGAGAAAAAGCCGCGACGCTGACCGGATATTTCGGTCATCCACAGGAATTTTCCGAGTATCTCTCGGGGATTAAAGGGAGGGCCGAAATATGGCTGTCGAAAAAATGCCTGCGGGCAAGACGTCCCAGACGAAGGACCTCGCGCATTCCAAGGGCCATGCTGCTCTTGCTTGGCATCACTTCTTCCGGAGTTTGTCCGAAGAAAAGATACCGGACGAGCGCAGCGCCCTACCGGGCGGTATTCAGGAATAGTTTGTCTGAAATTCGGGACCGGAATTCCTGGCAAGAGGGCTGAGCGATGTGAGGTTTCGCAAAAACTTAATGACGCGCGCCACACGACTCGTCGGGAGGCAAAGCGGCGGGAGGAAACTCCTGCCGCTTCGCTTTCTTAGCGGATAGGTCATTCGGCTGTCAGAATTCTAATCCGGGAACCGGACGCCGCGTCAGCCGGCACGACCTTCACGCTGAGGATGCCGTCTTAGGCGCAATCGCGGATATTCAGAGCTTTTCGTCAGGTGAAGGTCGCTGCGAGTTCGCCAGGGCTGATCGGTTTTGGCATAAAAGCACTGCGCTTGGGGAGGTCTAGCGTTTCGGGCGCTGAATGCCCCGACATGATGATGATCTGGCATGCGGGAAACCTGCGCCGCACCTCATGCGCGAGCCCCGCTCCGTTCATTTTGCCGGGCATGTCGATATCGGTAATTAGCAGGTCAATTTCCTGCCACGCGTCTAGTAGGCTGAGTGCAGCATCAGCGGAGCTCGCCTCAAGCACATAATAGCCGAGTTCTTCGAGCCCAAGAACGAGATCCATCCTTATGATGGCCTCGTCCTCGACGACGAGAACTTTGGTCGCATCGTTGCGCATCATATTACCTTGGTGCCTGAGGAGAAGGTGCGCTTTGCCAGGACACAGGGACAATACGCGATTGCGATAGACCAACTTGTGGTCAGAAGACCTAGATCAACGCTATCGCACATCTGCGGTTCCCTGGCGGATTTAATATTTATCTATTTTGGGCGCGTGTTCAGCGGGCCATGCCCGCTGGCCTCGCCACATGGCACCTAGTTTCTTCAAGCCCCTTGTCCCGGGAGGCGCAGGCGGATCAGAAGTGCCAGGATCAGCGCGGGCGGCATGACCCTGAGCCCGACGCCCAGGAACGGGGCTGCGGAGACGTGAAGGCCGGACCGGCGAAGGGTCGCGAGCCAGAGGAGTGTTTGCGAGCGACCCAGTCACCGGGAGGTTCGGTCCAAGATCCACGCCAATCAAGAGGCAGTCGCGCATGAGATCCCCGAGGTCTCCTGCTGTCGCGGCCGCGGCGGCAGCCAGTCCGACAGGCAGGTTGTTGGCGTGGTTGCTCGCGATGCCGCTTGCCCCCGCTGCCACCCGCGCGGCGAGGCTGCGGAGATCTGCCCAAGCCATTGGTCGAGGGGCGAAAGGAACCCAATGCGGTCCAGCATGGCGACCAGCACGAAAAAACCCGGCGACGAGCGGCAGCACGCCCCATGTCAGGTGCCGTAAGAGGGGCAAGGGAGACCGCCGGGTGGTCAACGCTACCACCAGCGCCACGACGGCTCCGGCACTGAGCGTCGCAAGTCCCAGCCTGCCGCCCAGAGATGAGACCGTGACCAGCGCCACCGCCGAAAGGCTCAGCCCGGCCGCCGCGACCCAGCCACCCCGCGAAAGCGCGGGGACATCGGGCGTCCCGGGCTCTGTGCCCAGATCATGGCGCGTCGCCTAGCGAAGAGAGAGATAGCTGACGACGATCGCAACGAGAGCAGGCAAAGCGAGCCGCGCGAGCCAATCGCCGAGGTGCGGGAGGACACCATGGTAGAGCACGAGATTGGCAGGGTTCGAGATCGGCAGGACGAAACTCGCCGCATTTGCGACGATGGCGCAGGTGAAGAGATAGGGCAGGGGCGGCACGCGCGCATGGCGCGTCACCGCGAGGACGGCAGGCGTCAGCACGACGACCGTAGTATCGTTCGACAGGAAAACCGTCACGCCTGCGCCGACCAGATAGAGGATGAAAAACAGGCGCCGCGCAGACCCCGCCGCCGCCCGCACCGCGCGGGCGGAAAGATGCTCGAAAAGGTCCTCGCGGCCCGCGACTTCTGCGAGAAGCATCGTGCCGACCAGAAAGAAGTAGACCTCTCGGCCTTCGATGGCATGCGGGGCGTCGGAGTGTGGTGGTGCCCCCAGAAGAACCACCGCTGCGGCGCCGCTCACGGCAAAGATCCAGTCGGCTCAGCCGAAGGGACGCAGGATCACGCCCGCCGTGGTAAGAGCCGCAATAGAAAGACCGATCACCTCAACCATCATCAGCACGTCCAACACATGCGGTCATACCGATTGCCCGTTGGGCATCAATGCAATGTCTGATCTGACGAAAGCTGTCGATGCTTGCTCGCAAGGCGGGTGGCCTGTGTCGCGAAATCGAACGCGGCATCCGACGCGCCGGTTACGGTCGAAGAGGTTCGGCGCGGAGCCCTGCCGTTAGAGGCGGCGATGCGCCACGGCTCAGCTCGTCTCTGCGCTATCTCGTCATATGCGTGCCATCCGACAGAAGGATCTCGTCCATCGGCACATCCCAGGACATCGGGTAGATGGTCGGCAAGCCGCAGTTCGAAAAGCCGATGCCAACCACCCGCGGCTTTTTCTCAAAACGGGCGAGCGTGCGGTCGTAATAGCCACCCCCGTTTCCGAGGCGGTGCAGGGTCGTATCGAAACCAACAAGTGGGACGATCACGATGTCGGGCGTGCGAGGCTCGCCTGCGGCTGGCACGGGAACGTTCCAGACGCCGCGCACCATCCGGCATTCCGGGGACCACGTATGGAATTCGAGCGGCGCATCTCGCGCGATGACGACGGGCAATAGAACTTCGGCCCCGGCGTCGTGTGCCTTGCGCATCCAGAGCCGCAGATCCGGTTCGCCCCGGACCGGCCAATAGACCGCCACAGTGGTGGCAGGATCGAGGGGCACGATCCTCTCGAGACCGTCAATCAAGCGCGCGGTCACGCGTTCTCGGTCTTCTGTTGACAAGGCCCGCGCGGCCACAAGCCGAGCGCGCTCCGCCCACCTGAACCGCGCCACGTCGCGTGCAGTCTCGGGATCGACCAGATGCCCATCGACCAGAAGATGGGCAAAGCAGGCGGGGGCTCCTCCGGTAGCATCATCTTCCATATTTATGCCATCCGTTCGCGTTTCTGAGGCGGAAAGATCGTATCGTATCCCCAAGTGAAAACGAAGGCGTAGACGAGGTAGAAGCCTGCAAAGGACAGTTCCATCATGAGAATGGTCAGCAGAGAGGCGTCGAGCCACCATGCGAAAATCGGCAGGAGCAGGGTAAGCAGCGTCACCTCGAAAAGCACCGCGTGAGAGATCCGAAGCGGCATTGTCTTGCGGACATCGCCACGGCGCCAGAGCAGGATGTGATCGAAGGCCAGGTTGAATAGATAGTTCCAGACGGTGGCCGCAGTCGCCCCGAGAACGACCAGCACGCCCATTTCCTCCATGGGATGATCGAAGGCCCAGGCGAAGAGCGGTGTGACGATGAGGAGGCCAATGAGTTCGAAGCTCACGGCTTGGCGGATACGGTCTGGGGTGCTGCGCATAGAATGTCTTCGTTTACAGGTCAGGGGTCCAGCGTGCAGACCTTGTAGTCGGGCGAGGTCTTCCCCGGGTCTCCTTATGGTGGGACCCGTGCGTCGGCTTTTCAAGCATGGGCGCACGGTGCGCTGTCCAGGGACCTCGGGGTCGGTGCCTCGCGGCCTTCGCACGCTGAGGAAACGGACGAGCCGGGATGGGGTGTCCGATGCCGATTGCCCAAATGAAGAGAGGCCCCAAGAGAGACCGCTATCCCGAAAGACTCTGCTGATTTTCTCAGACCAAGATCGCCAATCGGTTATAAGCCCGGTGCAGTCGGTCGGGATTCAATGCAGCGAGTTTCGACCATGAACGTCCATGAAGATTGCAAATATCCGGAAGATCATCGTGTCGGGTGGAGCTTGAGCCGAGATGAGGTGTTCTGTCGTCGAAAGGCCGTCGGCGAGCGCGAAAGAAAGTGTCGACGCGCTTCCACATCATCGTTCGCTCGGTCTTCGCGGGTCGCCATTCTTGACGCTTCGATGCTCTGCGGTGCTCCTATCGGTGGTGAGCATGGGCAGTGACCTGCCACGGGTCTTTCATCCAGTAGTCCCGTGGCCCGGTCGGAAATGACTTGCGGCAGGGTTGGGGCGCTCGACCAACGACATGCCATGTCGCGAACCGAACCCCTCATGCTGTTAATCGAGCATCTTGGCGCTACCTTTGCATTCGTATCAGATCGACGTCTCATTTCGGGCGTGCGCTCGGTTCGCCCTCTCTTCCATTATTTGCCCTTGGGGTAGAAGATCGGAGCGATCGGCTCGTCCTGACTTCGCAGCTCGATTGCGCGGCTTGACGAGAATGGGGGCTGTTGTCGAAAGGCGGGAGCGTTTGAAGCGATCCACGCGTCGGCGTCTCTTACTTAACGTCATCCCGGGGACATCACGCGAAATTGATGGGCGATCCGGGCGTGAGCCCTGTGCAGGTGTTGAGTTCGAGCACGTTCGTCAGAGTTCAAAGCTCTCTCATTTCAATGCGTTGCCGACGCTCCGCCGACTGTTCAGGTCCGCGCTCCGGGCTTGTTTCATTGACGACAAGGCTGGGGAGAGAGTGTCGGCGCAGTGGGCGGTTTCAGCCGCGCATGTCATGACGGCGCGCGCCGCACCTTCGGCAATGCGTGTCAACTTATAAGGTCCCATAGCTATGAAAAGCCATAAGTTGCGTGCTTCGCTCGCGTTTCATCAATTGCCCGGGACCTGCCCGGGATCGGACTGGGGGGCGTAGGGACAAAAAAAATAAGGGGTGCATTATGCGCATTGTATTTCCGGCAGCAGCGATGGCTGGGTGTTTTCTTTTATCTGCATGCATGGGGACTTCGACTGACGCGGTTTCGGGTGTGACTGGTGGGGGCGTTTCGGGTGTGACTGGTGGGGGCGTTGGCGATACGTCTGGGGCCTTGTCTGTGCCAGACATGATGAACGCAGTGCAGGGCTACGACGCTACGCAAAACCAAATCGACAAGGGCTCGCTTAAGCCGGCAGCAGACCCGACCGGCACCGCATCGATGACAGGTGTGATGGGGGTTGTGCTCCCGAACGATCCAAATAACACCGATACGATTCTCGCGGCAGGTAAGTTGGCAATGGATGTTGATTTCGATGCCGCGACTGTGACGGGGAAGGCAACCGATCTCGGCCAGTATAACGAGACGCAGAAAACCTATGTCGGTGACCTCTCAGGCTCGCTCGATATCAAAGGTAATGTCGTGAATACCAACCAAATCGACGCGCAGGCAACCGGGACACTGTCGACTGGATCGGAGACCGGCAACGTCGATCTCAACATGACGGGCACCGTTTACGATAATTCCGGCAAACTGCTCGCGCATGGGACGATGCAAGGCACATTGACAGACGCGACTGGCACTTCTCAGTTGAATGAAGGTGCGTTCCAAGCTTCCGAGTAAACACCGAAAACTGACATCGACCGGGGGCCTGACGGGTCCCCGGTTTGCCGTTCGGAGCGAAGAATGACTATTGCCTCGAGTATTCGATTCCTGGGACTCGTGCTTGCCTATGTGCTATTCGGGGTCGCGGCGGAGGGGGCGACGGTGCGCAGTCTCGCCGACTGGACAAAGCTCGGTGAGGATCTCGCCGCTCAGGGGCGGATCCCGCAATCGGTGCTCGTGCTAGGAGAGGTGATCGCGCGCCGACCCAATTACGCGCCTGCGCAACAGGCGCTTGATGGCACCTTCGCGCGCCTCGGTTCCGTGAGGCGCAGCGATAGGTTTCTGCGATACGCGATCGAGCATGATCGCAAGCATATGTCTGCCTATGCCGCCGCTTTGCAGCGCCTCGACCGGACGCACCCGTTTCGGATTTCCGCAAACTTTGGCGTGTTGCCGACCTCCAATCTCGGGCATTCCTCGTCGAGCAGGTATTTCGTCACGAACGCGGGGACATTCCTGATCAGCGACGGCGGGTCGCAGAAGACCGGTGTCGGAATCGGATTTGGACTCTATGGGGACCTTATAATCCATCCTCACCCCGGCTACCGATTTCGTTTCCGCACTGGCGCGCGTGGAGGCTGGTATCGAAGAGGGTCGTTGCGATCGATTGCGCCGATGGTATCGGCGCGCTTTGAGGCGCTCGAAGCTCCGGCTCCTTGGGGGCTCGAGGCCTTTGCACGCCGACGTGTCTATGATGGCAAGCCGAATGAGATTACTTCGGATGTCGCGACGAAGGGACTCTCTTTCGACAAGCATTGGATATTATCCAGTCGAAAACGCCTAGGCATATATATGCGTGGCGAATACCGCAGTTATCTAGAAAAGCCAAACTTGAGCGGCCCAGATTATGTGGTCGGCATGACGATCTCGCGACCGCTCGGCGATCGCATGTCTATAAGCTATGGAGTGAATCTTGAGCGGTCTCTGCCTCGGTTGGAATATCAGCGTTTCAAACGAGTATCCGCTCACGCCGGGATTACAAAGTTGATCACGAAGTCTCTTGTCGGCGGGATTGAGGTCACAGGCGATTGGCGCGGGTTTGACCACACCTTTCCCTTGCTTGGATACGCGCGGCGGGATCGAGGTCTATCTGTGACACTTTCGGCCAGGTTTTTGTCGATGAAGGTCCTGAATGGCATCCCTAAAGTGGAATGCACCATGCATCAAAGCCATTCAAACGTCGCGCTCTACAGCTATCGCTCGGTCGATTGCGGGATTAATCTCATCGCAAAGTTCTAAACGCCTAGTCAGTGGTGAACGAGTTCGAGTTTGACTGCGGTTGCAAGGGCTTCACTCGTCGTGCGTGCCTCGAGTTTCTTGCGAATGTTTGACAGATGATGGTCAACAGTTGGCAGGGAGACTGACAGATGGAAAGCTATCTGACCGCGACGTTTCCCGTTGGCGACGAGATCTAATACTTGGTGTTCGCGGTTCGTAAGCTTGCGTGAGTGAGGCTTGCACAGTGAATCTTTTTTTGTTTCTAGAAAAAGAATAACTCTGGCGGTATTCTCGACCAGCGGGATGACGTTTATCTGCCGTAGCTCTCGGAATTCTTCCCGTGGCGTATTTATAATGGTTGCCGTTGGTGCCTTTCGGGTGGTGGCATTTGTTATGGCTTCGAGGATTTTTCGGTTCTGTGTGATTGTCGAAATCGTCAGGCCATCAATATTTATGATGTTGAAGTGTTGCTTGAGGAATTCGCTTCCAGCTCGATCGTAGTTGACGATCTCTCCGCTGGATGAGACGTCAAATACAGCTTGCCTTATCTCGTGGATGGTAGTCATAAGGAATGTTTTGGAATATTTAAAACGTGCTTTTAGATAATGTAAGATTGTGGCTATCTTGTTGTTGTTGTGGGTGCAAGTTGAATTGGCGCCCTCCTGGCGTGATCGCAAAAGTGTGATGTGATTAGGATGGTCGGCGATTTTGGGTTTGCGATGCTGTTTTGTGGGTTTTTGAGTTTTATTTTTTATTTTTTCCTAATTAATGTGTGCATGTTATATAAGAAAAGTATTCTTGTGCGCGCTGAATGTGGGATTTTCGATGAGTGGCGTCGTTTTATTAATGGCGGCGGAGATTTTATATTTCAAATGCCTGGTCGATCTTAGGGTCAGGATGCATTGATTTTCGCCGCGCTGCGTAATTCACGGCTCGTAAAACGGATCGGTGACATGTCTGATCTCTTCTGGTTGAGCAACACACAGATGGCACGTCTTGAGCCCTGCTTTCCGAAGCCGCACGGAAGGCCACGGGTCGATGACGGGCGGGTGTTGAGCGGGATTATCTTCATCAATCGCAATGGATTGCGTTGGCGTGATGGCGAGGGCCGAGTCGCCACCGGTTCAAGGCCGGCACGAACGCCGCCCAACCACTCCATCTATTTACATATTAACGCGAAGCAGCCGGGCAATTGCCCGGCTGCTCCCGCTATCCACCTGACAGATTGAGGGGCTCACTGCGTCAGGTCATTTGACGATGTGCTTGAAAGGGTGTGGGTGGTTCACGCCGTCGATAGCGGTGGGGTGGAAAAGCCTGGATGGCCTTGAGGGCCTCAAGGCGGGCTGAAAAAATGGGATCACATCTCGGACAAAGCAGAGATATCAAGTAAGAAACAGACGAAGAAATATGCATTTTCGGCTCCAAGATAGCTATTTGGAGAAAATGTCGTTCCTTAATTTGAAGCGACATCCACTCAACCCTTGCGCGAGAAGGTGGCGAGAGGGCGACGGGAAGATGACGGATTTGTGTCTGACGCTTTCTTTTTTTCTACTGAACATGGTCGTGGTCCAATTGCTCCGTTTGTAATGGCGTTCGTCGAATTCTACGAGGATCTGCGCGCCTTTGCAGCCAGAGAGGTATGTCCGCAGAGCCTCGCAATCAGATAGGGCGGACTATGATCGATAGTGGGCTCCCCCATGGTAACTCACGCCTTCAAAGTCCGGTCGAGGTTGCCTCATACGCGCCCCGGCTCCCCGCCTCACTCGCCCGTTTGGTCGCCTCTCCGAACATCGCCGATCCGTCGCTCGATCGCGTCGAGCCGCAGGAGAACCTCGTCGCGATACGCATCGGTGCGCGTGGT
The DNA here is from genome assembly GCF_002563775.1 of Thioclava sp. ES.031. Classification (NCBI taxonomy): domain Bacteria; kingdom Pseudomonadati; phylum Pseudomonadota; class Alphaproteobacteria; order Rhodobacterales; family Paracoccaceae; genus Thioclava; species Thioclava sp. ES.031. The sequence continues at coordinate 714,007 of NZ_PDJO01000001.1, forward strand.
CTCCTCTTCGGAATGGGCGTCCTGCATCGAATTCACGATCAGGCCCACCAGAAGGTTCACCACTGCGAAGGTCGTGACCATGATGAAGGGCACGAAGAAGGCCCAGGCCAGAGGGTGGGTTTCCATCACTGGGCGCACAATGCCCATCGACCAGCTCTCGAGCGTCATGATCTGGAACAGCGAATAGGCTGATTGTCCCAGCGAGCCGAACCACTGCGGGAAACTCGCGCCGAACAACTTCGTCGCCATCACGCTCGCGATGTAGAAGATGATGCCCATCAATAGGAACACGCTGCCCATGCCCGGCAAGGCGCTGATCAGCCCCTCGACCACGCGGCGCAGGCGTGGCGCGACCGAAATGATGCGCAAGAGCCTCAGTACGCGCAGTGCCCGCAGCACGCTGAAGACCTGCGCGCCGGGCAGAAGCGATACACCGACGATGGTGAAATCGAACAGGTTCCAGCCGGAGCGGAAGAAAGCTAGCCGATGCACAACGAGCTTCAGCCCGATCTCGATCACGAAGACCGACAGGCATAGCATATCGAGCAGCCGGATCAGATCGCCAGCCAAGGTCATCGCGCGCTCCGATGTCTCCAGTCCAAGAAGCAATGCGTTGAACAGGATCACGCCCGTGATCGTGTTTCTAAAAGTCGACGTGTCGAGCGTCATCGCGATCCGGTCGCGCAAGGTCATGCAGTCCCCCTCTTATTGGCCGGAGGGATATGGTCCCTGGGCGCGGCTTGCGCAACCTTACCCTTAAGCAATGAGTGCCTTACAGAAATCGCTGCACAGCATGCCGCGGCACACCTCAAGGAATGTGCGCGTTGCGACGCGTGACCAACTCGATGGGGTGAGTAATCCGTCCGCGCCGGAAGGGGAGGGGAGCCACGCCGTCATCGGGTTGGTCGATCACTGGCAGTGAATACCTATCTTGAGAATTGATCGGGCGGTGCTTTCCGAAGCAGGGTGTTCTGGTCAATCATGAAGTCGGTGGAGATCGAGTGAGCGGCGGCACCTACGGCGCGAATGATCGAGCCGAAATGCCCGGCACGGATTTCGGGGTGATAGACCCCTTGAAGATCGAGGTGAGAGAAATGCCGGTCGACCTCCGTCACTATCCTGTCGCGGATATTTTGGGGAAGCGCGCCGTCGATGATGACCGCCTCGAAATCGATCACCGCCTGTGCGGAGACGATCGCATGGGCGAGGCTTCTGGCGGCGCGCGTGATCCAGAGCGAGAGCGCCGGCTCGATGGACGACCAGTCGGCACGGTCATCATGGACCAATCCGGGGTCGCTTTGCTGATCCGCCAGGAGGCGCTCGAGCACGGAGAGCGAGGCGTGGTCGATCAGCCGATGCCCGCCGGGTTCATCGGGAATCCGCAGCGGCCCGAAGCCTCCGGAGTTTCCCGACCGCCCGGAAAAGACGCTGCCATTGAGGACGACGCCGCCCCCGATGAAGGTGCCGATGAAGAAATAGATGTAGTCCTGCTTGTCGTTGGGCGGCCCGAAAACCAGCTCGCCGCGACAGGCCGCGGTGCCGTCATTCTCGACGGAGATCGGCCCGGGAAGAAGGGAGTCCAGCTCGACTTGCGCGTCGAAGCTCCGCCATCTCTCGAGCTCTTCAGCCGGCGCGTCGAAATCTTCGGCCCAATGCCAGAGCTCGGAGGGGATCGCGATGCCGCTGGCAGCCACGTCTTCGCGCTTCAGTTTCGCCGAGCGTAGCAGCGGGCGGAGATTGTCCTTGATGAACGAGAGGAGCGCGGTCCGGGTCGGGTAATCGTGGCGCGCCGAGCGGCGGGCCATGACGGCGCCGGTAAAGTCGATCACGACCATGTCGAAGCTCCGTCGGCCGATCTTCAGGCCGAGGTAGTGTTTCGCTTCGGGGTTGAGGCGCATCGGCACGGAGGGCTGGCCCACGCGGCCCCGGACCGGGTCACCGCGCAGCAACAGGTCGTCTTGCTCAAGTGCCTTGAAGATCTCCGAGACCGCGTTGGCGGAAAGGCCGGTCGCGCGGGTCGCCTCGGCCTTCGTAAGCGTGCCGTGGCGGCGGATCAAGTGCAGCACGAGGCGCTCGTTAAGGTCTCTTACCGTGAGCTGGTTGGTGCCCATGAGCGGAACGGCATTCAGGGTTTTTTCGGGGCGTGCTGTCGTCATCTCTCACCGGACCGGGAAGGTCACGCATCGGGTTCATGCGTGGTTCGTGGATGATCGGATGCTACGCGGAGGCCCGGAGGGGCGCAAGCAACATTGAGAATTTGAACTAATTAAAAATTCATCCGAAAGTTTTTATTGACAGGAGAAAGCTCAGAGCGCTAGCTCTTGGTGGCTTCTGGGGAGGGAGGCTCCGTCGGCAGCGCGGCGGCACCGTCAAAGCGGGTGCGACGCGCATCGCGATCGGACGCGAAGACACTTTTCCATGAAGTTTGAATGGATGCACCGGATGCATCTCAGAAAGGGAGGAGACCTGACATGATGAAGAAAACCGCAATTCTCGGTGCAACCGCGCTTGGCCTGATGGCGACGGGCGCTTGGGCGGAAACCACCGCCTGCCTGATCACCAAGACCGACACCAACCCCTTCTTCGTGAAGATGAAAGAGGGTGCGACGGCCAAGGCGAAAGAGATGGGCATCACGCTCAACACCTATGCGGGCAAGCTCGACGGCGACGTGGAAAGCCAGGTCGCGGCGGTCGAAAGCTGCATCGCGGCAGGCGCCAAGGGTATCCTGATCACCCCGTCCGACAGCCGCGCGCTTGCGCCTGCGGTCACGAAGGCGCGTGACGCCGGTGCGCTGGTGATCGCGCTCGACACCCCGTTCGAGCCCGCCGACACCGCCGATGCGACCTTCGCCACCGACAACTTCAAGGCAGGCGAACTGATCGGCCAATGGGCCAAGGCGAAAATGGGCGACAAGGCCGCGGATGCGAAGATCGGCTTCCTCGACCTCAACCCGAGCCAGGTCTCGGTCGATTACCTGCGCGATCAGGGCTTCATGAAGGGCTTCGGCATCGACATCAAAGATCCGAAGAAGATCGGCGACGAAGACGATCCGCGTATCGTCGGCCATGACGTGACCAACGGCAACGAGCAGGGTGGCCGCACCGCGATGGAGAACCTTCTCCAGAAAGATCCGGGCATCAATGTCGTCTACACGATCAACGAGCCCGCGGCGGCCGGTGCCTATGAGGCGCTGAAATCGGTCGGCATGCAGGATCAGGCGATCATCGTTTCGGTCGATGGCGGCTGCCCGGGCGTGCAGAACGTCAAGGAAGGCATCATCGGCGCGACCTCGATGCAGTTCCCGCTGAAGATGGCCTCGATGGGTATCGAAGCGATCGCGGCCTTCGCCAAGGACGGCACCAAGCCGCAGAACTCCGAAGGTCTCGACTTCTACAACACCGGCGTGACGCTGATCACCGACCAGCCGGTCGACGGCGTCGACTCGATCTCGTCGGAAGAAGGCCTGAAGCAGTGCTGGGGCTGATCCCCGCCTGAAAGATCGGAAGGGGCCGCCCGCGCGGTGGCCCTTTCCATTGGGCCGGGTGACGGCCCTTCACTCCACATTGCACATAGAGGATGACGGACATGACCCAGACCGTTCCGCCTCGCGGCCAGTCCTTCGAGCACGGCCTCGACCAAAGCGACAAGACTGTCGCGGCCTTCAAGACTAAGAAGCGCGGGCTTCTCGGCACGATCCAGCACGGGCTGCACGGCAATCCGACGATGGTGCCGGTGATCGTGCTGCTGTTGTCCGTCGCCGTTTTCGGCCTGGTCGCAGGGGGCAAGTTCTTCTCCGCCTTCAACCTGACCCTGATCATGCAGCAGGTCTCGATCATCGGGATGCTGGCTGCGGCGCAATCGCTGATCATCCTGACTGCAGGCATCGATCTGTCGGTGGCGGCGATCATGGTGCTGATGTCGGTGATCGCCGGCAACCTTGCCGTCTATATGGGCGTGCCCGCACCGATCGCGCTGCTGATCTCCTTCGCAGGCGGCACCGGCGCCGGTTTACTGAACGGCTTCCTCGTCACCAAGGTGAAACTGCCGCCCTTCATCACCACGCTTGGCACCTGGTCGATCTTCTACGCGCTGAACCTGTGGCTTTCGGGCGCGCAGTCGATCCGCTCGCAGGATATCGACAAGTTCGCGCCCCTTCTGAAGTTCTTCGGCAACACGATCACCGTCGGCAATGCGCGACTGACCTATGGGTCGGTCCTGATGGTCGTGGTGTTCCTCGTGCTCTGGTATCTGCTGAACAAGACCGCCTGGGGCCGCCACGTCTATGCCGTGGGCGACGACAAGGACGCGGCGGAACTGGCGGGCATCCGCACCGACCGCACGCTGCTGTCGGTCTACGGTCTGGCCGGGCTCGTCTGCGCGATTGCGGCCTGGGCATCGATCGGCCGCGTGGGCTCGATCTCGCCGCAGGCCTTCTACGAGGCGAACCTGCATTCCATCACCGCCGTGGTGATCGGGGGCATCTCGCTCTTCGGCGGGCGCGGCTCGATCCTCGGCGCATTGTTCGGGGCGCTGATCGTGGGCGTGTTCCAGTCGGGGCTGCGGCTCGCGAATGTGGACGTGCTCTGGCAGGTCTTCGCCATCGGCTGGCTCATCATCATCGCGGTCGCTATCGACCAATGGATCAGAAAGGTTTCGGCATGACGCAAGAACCCATTCTCACCGCACGCGGTCTGGTCAAACGCTATGGCCGCGTCACCGCCCTCGACGAATGCGACTTCGATCTCTACCCGGGCGAAATCCTTGCCGTGATCGGCGATAACGGGGCCGGAAAATCCTCGCTCATCAAGGCGATTTCCGGGGCCGTTACGGCCGACGAGGGCGAGATCAAGCTCGAAGGCAAATCGATCTCCTTCAAGAGCCCGCTCGAGGCGCAGGATGCCGGGATCGCGACGGTCTACCAGACGCTGGCGCTCTCTCCCGCGCTGTCGATCGTCGACAACATGTTCGTCGGGCGCGAGTTGCGCCGCGCCGGTCCGATGGGCAAATGGCTGCGGATGCTCGACAAACCCGCGATGCGCGCCTTCGCCCGAGAGAAGCTCAACGATCTGGGGCTGGCGACCATTCAGGACATTGATCAGGCGGTCGAGACGCTGTCGGGTGGTCAGCGTCAGGGCGTGGCGGTGGCCCGTGCGGCGGCTTTCGGGTCGAAGGTGATCATCATGGACGAGCCGACGGCGGCGCTCGGCGTGAAAGAGAGCCGTCAGGTGCTCAACCTGATCCTCGATCTCAAGGCAAAAGGTCTGCCGATCATCCTGATCTCGCACAACATGCCGCACGTCTTCGAGGTGGCGGATCGGGTCCACGTCCACCGGTTGGGCAAGCGGCTTTGCGTGATCGATCCGAAGAACCATTCTATGTCGGATGCGGTTGCCTACATGACCGGCGCGAAGCAGCCCGATGACGTGAACGAGGCAGCCTAAGCGATGGGCGCGACCAAGGCACAGCTGGAGGCCATTCTCGATCTGGTCGACAGGCAGCCCCGTGATCACGGGCGAGTTTTGATTGCCATCGCGGGACCGCCCGGTTCGGGGAAATCGACGATGGCTGAAGCCGTGACCGTGGCCCTGAACGCCCGCGGCCGCGCGACGGACGCGGCGGCTCTGGTGCCGATGGACGGGTTCCATCTGGACAACGAAGAGCTCGACAGGCGGAACTTGCGCACGGTGAAAGGGGCGCCCGCGACCTTCGATGTGGTGGGCTTCAGGGCATTGGTGCGCCGGTTGCGCGATGACCGGACCGAGATCCGCTACCCGCTGTTCAGCCGCGCGCAGGACCGAACCCTTCCGGAGGCGGGCGTGCTGCCCCCGGACCGGCGGATCGTGATCGTCGAGGGGAACTACCTGCTGTTTGGCGCCGGTGACTGGGCCGGGCTCGCGCGGTTGTTCGACGCGACCGTGATGCTCGCGCTGCCCATGGAGGTGCTCAAGGCCCGGCTCGTCTCGCGGTGGATCGAGCATGGGCTGTCCCCCGAGGACGCGCTTGCCCGGGCCTGCCGGAACGACCTCGAAAACGCGCGCCGTGTGCTCGAGCAGAGCGTTGAGGCCGACCTCACCCTTACCGGTCATTGCACCGGTGAGCCGAGTTGACGACGAAAGGAAAACGACATGAAGATTTTCGCTGACACCGCCGATATCGAGGCGATCCGCGCGCTTGCGGAGGCGCATCTGATCGACGGGGTGACGACTAATCCGAGCCTGATCGCCAAGAGCGGCGCACATATTCTCGAAGCGATCGCCGAGATCGCCGCGATGGTCGATGGCCCGGTCTCCGCCGAAGTCGCGGGCACCGATTACGAGACGATGATGCGCGAGGCGGCGGTGCTCGGGAAGATCGCATCCAACGTCTGTATCAAGTTGCCGCTTACTATGGCGGGGCTCCGGGCTTGCCGCACCCTTCGAGAAGAGGGCCGCGAGACCAATGTAACGCTGTGCTTTTCGGTAAATCAGGCGCTCCTTGCGGCGAAAGCCGGCGCAACCTATGTCTCGCCCTTCGTCGGTCGCCTCGACGATATCAATCTCGACGGCACCCAACTGCTCCGGGATATCCGGCAGGTGTTCGACACCTATTCTACGCTGGACACGCAAATACTGGCGGCATCCTTGCGGTCTGCAAATCACGTCACCGGAGCTTTGTTAGCGGGAGCGGATGCCGGCACCCTACCGCCCGGATTGATCGGGGCACTCGTCAAGCATCCGCTGACCGACAAGGGGCTCGAGACTTTCACGGCGGACTGGGCCGCGACCGGGCAGAGCATCCTCTGATCACAGGTTAGGAGTCGTAAGGCGTTGCGTGCGGATGAGTTTGGTTGCCAACCGGAGAGGCGAGCTGACCGTTTTCAATCTGTGATCATGTCAACATTTTCTCGGTGGTTCCGACGCTTGGATAAACATGTGCATGTTGTGCCAAGTTGGGACATCCTCCGCGTTGCGGCATTCCTCTTGCAGCGATGACCTATTTCAAGCTTGATAAATATGTAGGCTACCTACAGCAGCACGGAGGCTTCAGATGACAAGAATGTTGGCCTCCGTCTGGGCGCTACTCTTAGGCATCGTGCTTATCATGCTCGGTAACGGGATGCATTTTACCCTGATGGGGCTGCGCGGCGGGATTGAAGGGTTCTCCTCGGCGGAGCTATCTATCGTGACCTCAGGCTACTTTCTCGGTTTCCTGTCTGGCGCGCGTTTCACTCCTGTCCTGATCCAACGGGTTGGCCATGTGCGCGTCTTCGCGGCGCTGGGCAGCTTCATGTCCGCGGCCCTGATCGCATTCACATTATGGGCAGAGCCTTGGTCATGGACCGCTCTGCGTATCCTCATCGGTTTTTGCATGTCGGGCATCTATGTTGTTGCCGAAAGCTGGCTCAACAATGCCACCACGAACGAAAACCGCGGCAAGATGCTCTCTGCTTATATGCTTGCCCAAACGATGGGCATTATCGCGGCACAGGGCCTACTTACGCTCGGCGACGCGGCCAATGCGGCACTTTTTATCGGGGCATCGATCCTAGTGTCTATCTCCTTTGCGCCGATCTTGCTCTCGATTCAGCCTGTGCCCCCTGTTGAGGTGGCCAAACCCGGCGGTCTCAAGGAGCTCTTCGCCGCCTCTCCGCTGGGCACCATCGGCATTTTCCTGTTGGGGAGCATCTATGCGAGCCAGTCAGGGATGGGGGCGGTTTTCGGTAGCGAGATCGGCCTGAGTGCCAACCAGATCGCACTCTTCGTGGCGATGCTCTTCGGTGGCGCAATGCTGATGCAGGTGCCCATCGGCTGGCTGTCTGACCGGCTGGACCGACGCAAGGTGATCTGCGGCACGGCGTTTCTTGGCATGGTGGCCTGCGGGATGGGTTGGATCGCACAGAGCCCGCCTGCCTGGCTCTTTTCCGACCCACTGGTTCCGATCATGGGCGCGGCCTTCTTTGCCGGTGGTACGACCACGCCGCTATATGCGCTACTTCTAGCTTATACCAACGACAACGTGCCCGCCGAGGACATGCCAGCGACCTCGGGCGGTCTGGTGTTCACTTTTGGCCTGGGGGCTATTATCGGACCGATAGCGGTAGGTGTTGCCATGGATGCTTTCGGCCCGTTCTTCTTTTGGATCGTACTCGGCGGCACTTTCTCGGCTATCGTGTTCTACGCACTCTATCGCATGAGCCAAACCGAGGCGCTCCCGGCATCAGAGACCGATGCCTATTTGAACCTTGTGCCCACGGCTTCCGCGGTCGCGGTGGAGGACGCAGCCAACTGGGCTGCCGAAAACGCAGAGACCGAAGAGACGGCGGGCTAGGTATCCAGTCCCGCCGCAGAACGGCGCGGACCAGGACTGCTTCAGGATTCCGTCTGACTTCGACAAGGCGCTCATCGATGGTCGGTCGAGTTCTCGATCCGTCGTGCGGTGAGGCCGCGTCCTCCACACATTTTCCGGATAACTTGGAGTGCGACTTTCTGAAATGGTGCGAACGTGTGGTGTGGGTCGTCCTCAAATATCTTCGCCTAAGAGCGACTTTCAGGTCTTCGCGACACATTTTGACTTCCCATGAAACATTAATCCAGCCGCGACCTGCGCTGATTGGTGTTGACGCCGAACGAGACAGGTTGGAGCAATCGCCAGAGGCGCTAAGCAAAAGCTTCTGCGAATTTCGGCCCAGATGCACTCCAGAGCAAGCCGTGATTACTGTCTTTCTCGCGTCCCCGGCTGCGCGCTCAAGGTGATCGCGCAGCCGGGGGCGATCATAGCCACGTAACTACCAAAGAGGGGGGCTCGTTTTGCGGCATGGGACATTATCTCGATTCGATATAATTCAATGCCTTGCGGGGAGTGTGGGGTGCTCGACTGACTGCACGGGATGTCGTGATCCGAGCACCCTCAAAGCTGCTCCATGACGTTAGTCGAGCAGGGGCGCTCCCGTCTTTTGCATGCTCGACACTATACATTCAGGCGACGCGATGTCGTTGGTCGAGCACCTTCAGGCTGCGAAACCGCCTGCTCGCATGAAGGGGGCGGCAGTCTTGAAAACGCCGACCGCCTAGCGCGAGGTTCTCTCGTCCGAGATGTGAGGCGCGCAATCACTCAGTGTGCTTTTCATCTTCCGGGCTGGCGCCGTAGCCACCGTCTTCGAAGTAGACATCGTCGGAGATCGGCTGGCTTATGAGCCATTGCGCTTCTTCCTCGGTGAGGGCGCCAAATTCAGCGGCCAGACGCTTGTAGTCGCGAGCGCGTTCAATCAAGACAGGAATGATCGCCGCCGCGCCAAAAGCGATGAACCCGAGCATACCGACGATCTCATGTGCGCCCATGGCGACCTCCATTGAGGGTTTCAATTCCACAAGGAAAGTCCGGAAAAGTCAAAATTTCCGGACTTTGGCTCCGGCGAGAGAGCGTCCGAAAATAGCTTCTCGGCTGCATGGCCTCCCTGTCTACTGAGGGAAAGTATAGCCGTTGCGGTGAATTAATCCGCCTCAAACACCAGTTCCGGTATCACCACCTCCCAAGCATCGCGCTTCAGCATATGGTGAAAGGCCTCGTCACCGTTTTCCTTCCGCCAGCGTAGAATTGCGGCGATTTCGCCTCGGGCAAAACGGGTATTCGGCGGCGGAACAAAACTCTTCGACATTCGACCGAGGCTGCGGCCCTGAGCATCCTTTAGATACCAGCGATCATTATCCTGCGTCAGGGAGATCGCGTTTCCAACATTCGCTTCGAGGATTGCACGCAGGGCGGGGTGACCTGTGCGTTGTCGGCCCGCGAAAGATAGATCGACCATCCGCATCTCTGCCGACTGATAGTGGCGCCGCGGGCCCGGGAAAGCTGTCAAATCCGGATTTGCCGTCCGGCTCACGATAGAGGTCGACTGGGCGGGCAGATATTCGTGATTGTCGTTGCTCATGACGATCAGGTTGCGGCGCGCCCGCGTCATGGCGACGTAGAACAGTCGACGCGGCGCATCCTGATCTTCGTTGCGCGAGGGGCGTTCCCAACCACCATCGAGAATGACAACATCGTCGAATTCGAGCCCCTTGGCCCGATGCGCTGTCAGGAGCTTGAGACCGCGTTGTTCGCCCCAGGCCTCGCGTGACCATTCGGCGAACCATTCGATCACATCCGGTGCCGGTAGGTTTCGACCATCCACTTCTCGCGCGAGCAGGCCAAGACCCTCGCCGATGCGATCGGTCCAGCGCGAGGACGGGATCGCATTGAGAATTTCGGTGAGATCGCCCAGCGAGACGACGCGCCCATGGTCCGCGCGAAGCGCCTCTATGAAGCTCTGCATCTCGCGCATGCGCCACAGCCCGGGCAGTTTTTCGTTCGCGAACTCGACCGGAATGCCGAGCGCTTCCGCAAAGTCGCGCACTGGCGCGAGTTTGCGCCAGTCTCGCGAGATGATTGCGGCCCGCGACCACGTCCAGTCCGGGATCAATTGCGACAGGCGCACCATTTCCTCTAGCGCCGCCATCGCCTGTGCGTCATTTCCTGACGGGCAACTCAGGATCTGTACACGCCCCTGTGCCACAGGATCCAGACTCTCCATAACGCCGCCGGGTGGGGCTTTGGCCCGGTCTTTGTCGACCGTGATGTCGTGACCCAGTTTCATTCGCTCGGAGGCCGCCTCGATCACGGCATTCGCGGCGGTGATGATATGATGGCTCGAGCGATAGTTCTCGGTCAGGAAGAATGGCTTGGCGCTGTAGTCCTGCTCGAATTGTCTGATATGGCGGATGGACGCACCTGCGAAGGAATAGATGTTCTGGTCGTCATCGCCGACGGCAAAAAGGCTGATCCGCAGATCCGGATCTTCTAAGCTCCGCCCGGCCACGGCTGAGATCAGGGCATATTCTTCCGGGCCGACATCCTGATACTCATCGACGAGTATCCAGCGGTAGCCTTGAATGAGAGTGTCGCGCAGCGCCTCAGCTTCGACCTTGTCCAGACCGTCACCGCGAAGCAAGCGCACCGCATCCATCAGGAGCGTGTCGAAGTCTTGGCCCTCCGCACTGGCGCGGCCGGCAAAGCTTGCGCCGACGAGCCGCATTGCGAGCGCATGAATGGTGGAGACGGTCACGAAACGCGCATCGTCGCCGATAAGACGACGAAGACGTTCCCGGATTTCCGCTGCGGCGTGCCGGTTATAGGCAAGAACGAGAATGCCGCTTGGATCCTCGCGCTTGATTTTCACCAGATAGGCGATGCGGTGAACGAGCACGCGGGTCTTGCCCGAGCCTGGCCCGGCAAGGACCAAGACATTTGTCTGCTCGCGTGCGTCCTGAACGATTTTTTCCTGCGTGCTGTTGCCCAAGTCTTCAACGATCTGCTTCCAGACCTCGCCCGTGGCTTGCCGCCGAAATTCGGTCCCGCGCCCCGGCATCCAGCGGCGCATGAACGCGTCGCGATCGAGCACGAAGTAATCGGCCGCCAACCGTTCTGCATCATTGATGCTATTGAGACCTTTCTCGCCATAGGCAGCCATCACATGCGTCTGGATGGTCTGTTCGGTGTAATGATCCTCCAGAGGGGCGAAGTGCTGCGTCGTGAATTGACCGCCCTTCGGATTGAGATGCAGGGTTATGGCGGGACGGAAGACGGATAGCCCTTTGCCCAAAGCCACAACCTGCTGCTCGTGCAACCAGAGCAAGGCGCGATCCATCAGCTTGTTCGGATCGTTGACGGAGCTGCGCAGCATCGCATCGCCGGTGATGGCGCCAAGTAGCGCTCCCAAGGTGGTCTCGACGGCGATATCTTTTCCGCGTAGCCCTTTCTGGACCCGGCCGACGAGATGCTCAAGGAGCCGTTCCGCACCAAGCCGTCGAAGTTCTGCAGTCTTTTCGATCACGGACCATGAGCGTTGCAGCCGCACGAACAGACTCGAACGCGAGGCTTTGCGCAAATGCAGGTTGCCCCGCCCGCCTTCCATGTCGCGCCCGTCCTGTGCCATCCCGCGCAGGAGGCTTTCAACGACATCCGGACGGACCGTGCCGTGGCCCTTCTCCCGCAGTGCCTGGCTCGTCGCGGCAAGATTGAATGCGGATGCTTCGCCATTATCGGCATCGGGTGCGTCCTCGCGCATCTGCGCGATCAGGTCGCGCTCCAACCTCGCTGCAGACTCGAAGCGTGCGCGTGAAGACGTTGCGCCGCCAATATGTATATGGATCGCGATGTTGGTATCGTTATTGGCGATCCCGAGCGCCTCTAGATCAGTCATCGCCTTTCGCAATGCCGGCCCGGTGAGGCCGCTTGCGCCGCTCAGTTGGTCGGTCGAGATACCCTCATCCGCTGGCGCGTTGATGATGTGCTGAACGATGCCGAGAAGTTGCTTCTTGCGATTTCCGGTTATCTCCGCGGCATCGAGGATTTTGCGGACCTGATCGACGCTTCGCACGAGAAGCGAAGCAGGGAAGACCTGAACGCGGTTTTCTTCCCGCCGGAGAAGTGTCGCCTCTTCGAGCCAAGCCACAGCTGTCTTCACGCGGGTGTCTTCGGTGGCGCTGTCTCGCTGGAAATCCCGGTCCTTTTCCTCGTGGACGATTTCGCCTGGGGTGGCGATGACTTCACCCTTTTTGCCCGATCGAACATCGAGCCTTCGGACTGCCTTCAGGATTGCTCCGATCTCGTGACGGGCGAGGCGAGAGCGAGCGCTCAGATTGAACTGCCGGTCGACATCTTCCGAATTGAATAGGAGAATACATTTCGCAGGATCCCGATCTCGTCCCGCACGCCCGGCTTCTTGCAGGTAATTCTCCAGAGAACCCGGCACATCCCCATGCACGACGAGCCGGATGTCGGGTTTGTCGATGCCCATTCCGAAGGCGTTGGTGGCGGCGATCACACGCAACTCACCCACTCGGAACGCTTCCTGGATTTCGCGCTTCTCATCGGCGGTAAGCCCCGCATGATAGCGCTCCGCCGCAAGCCCCTGCTGTCGAAGAAATTCCGCCACACGTTCGGTGGAGTTTCGAGTGGCACAATAGACAACAGCCCCTGAAACCCCGCTTGCCGGTAAATCTTCTTCGAGCGCAGTAAGGATATCGGCCAGCTTCGTCTGCCTCTGAGTTGGCAACACGCTGAAGCTCAGGTTCGTCCGTGATGCGCCACCGTCCAGCAGCGTGAGCTCGCACCCGAGACGCGTGCTGAAATGTTCACGGATGTCCCGAACGACATCGGGTTTCGCCGTGGCGGTCAGACAGAGAACGGGGGCTACGTCTTCGCCCGAGCTTTCCTTGATGAAACGGCTCACATAGCGATAGTCCGGCCTGAAATCATGCCCCCATTTCGAGACGCAATGTGCCTCGTCGAGAACCCAGAGGCCGACTTCGCGCTGGGCGAGCACCGAGCGGACCGAGGTGCTGCGCAATTGCTCAGGCGAGATCAGCAAGATCGCAGCCTCGCCAAGGCGCACCTTGTCCAAGGCGTCTTGCCGTTCCGGAAGCGAAAGCAGGCCGTTTATGGTGACCGCAGTGGAAATTCCGGCTCGTGCAAGGCCCTGGACCTGATCCGCCATGAGCGCGACCAGAGGGGAAATGACAACGGTCAGCGCCCCGGTCTTGTCGAAGCGCGAAAGGGCAGGGATCTGATAGCAGATGGATTTTCCCGTGCCGGTCGGAAGGATCCCGAGAAGGCTTTCGCGTCGCATCGCAGTCTCGACGATGCGTTCCTGAAGGGGGCGCCCGAATTCATCGACAGGCTCCGGACGAAAGCTTTCGAAGCCGAACCAGCGGCTCAGCGCTTGCTTGGGGTCGTTGTGAGCCGCGCAATATTGGCAGGCAGTGTCGTCGCATCTCGTGTCGCGCAAGGTGCGAACGATCCGCGCGGCGTCGCGGAACTGCGCGCGGACCCAAGGGGGCATCACGGAGTCACCGCCCGCAACCGAGATCCAGGACAGTGCATAAGCCAGGGGCCAGCTGAGCGAGCTATCGTCGAGACCCTTCAGAACTTGTGTCCGCTGCGCAGCGCAGGATGACGCCTCAAGCAGGCGTTCGATCGCGTTGCGGGCCTCTGCCAAACCGGGCGTCGGCGCGCCTCGGATTGCCGTGAAAAGCCGATCGAACCCTTCGCTGCGGGGCATCCGGCTACAGAGATAGTGGTAAGCGACCAAGGCATCGGGGGATTGCCGCCCGATCTCCGCGAAGGCGCCGATTTGATTGCCCAAGACTTCAAAGACGAGCCTCGCATCGCACTCGGGGTCATTCACATGCCCGCTCTGCAAGCGTCCGTCCTGATAATGCTTCACCAGGTGGTGGTAGGGATTACGTGGGAAAGCGAGCGGGTTAAGCCAAAGCGTGTCTATTGGAGCTTGGGTGAGACGCGCGAAGCGAGGCGATGCCGCCATCAAATGGGGCAGGTCGTGGCGCAGGATATTATGTCCGATCACGTGGTCGAAGTCGGCGCAGAATTCCTCGAGCCTGGGCAACCCTGCCTCAACGCGGGGCCCGAGGACGAGTGCCTCGCTGCCGATGACGGCGCTGGCCGCTGCAAGGGAAAATATGCGAGCCGTCGATGGGTCGACCTCGAGGTCGATTGCCACACATCGTTCCAGAAATACTGAACCTGTCTTGTCGTTGCCCCAATGCATGCCCGGATGGGATCCGTCTTTTACACGTTAATGTGACGACCCTATCCTCTTTAGGAAGAAAGGAAAGATGTTCGCGCTTTTTTCGTGGTGACTCACAACTGAGGTTTCATTCATCTGCGCGGGAGCCCGGTTGGCGGTGAGCCACCGCCGCTAGTGTATGGGCAGAGAGGCGACCTCAACCAACCCGATCAGAAGGTGCAACGAGTAGGTTATATTGTGCCAGATTCTGTTCAACGATCAGAGAGCAGCTCAGCGATAGGGCGCGCGCTTCCCTTCTTCCACATCGGGTTGAAGGCTCTTTGACCCATCGAGATAAGTGCCGTGCCAACCCCAAAAGCAGCTCGGTGTATCGGCCTTACGAGATCGCCAGCCCGAAATCGCGCGGCGAGATCGCGATATCCGCAATCGTGTAGTTGTCCAGCGTTGCCAAGAAAGCCGCGCGGGCTTCCGCCAAGGGGGAAATCAAACGGCAGGACGCTGTGATCGTGCAATCGCCGCCGCTGCGCATACATTCGACCAGATCGAAATCCGTCTCCATGTGGCGCACAATTGTTCCGACGCCGATCTCTTGGGCGGCACGTGCAAGCCCCAAGCCGCCGGACCGACCGCGTTGTGCAGTCAGAAATTCGCCTCGGGTCAACGCGTTGACAACCTTCATGACCGTGCTTCGGGGCGCATGATAGGCCTCGACGAGATGATCGATCGTGAAACGGCGGTCTTTCATCGACGCCGCATAGATCATGACGCGCAAGGCGAGGTCCGTGGTGTCGTTCAAGCGCATTCGCACATCTCTCCTGATCGGGCTCCCAAGCGACCCGTCTCGTATCACGAGGCCGGACAGAATGTCGCACAGGAAAAACATACCTGTGATTGGCATCTTAATTCGCGGGAGAATAGATGCGGATCATCGGCATGTTTTATAACCTAGGAGACAATGATGGCCAAGCCGCTCTCGGAAAACACACTCGCGATCATCGAAGCCACTGCACCCGTCGTCGCCGAGCACGTCGATCAGATCGTGCCGGTCATGTATCGCAGGCTGCTCGCTGCTCCCGAAATTCGGGCGCTGTTCAACATGTCGCATCAGCATGGCAACTCGCCGCAGCACAAAGCGCTCGCGGGGGCGCTGGTGGCCTATGCGACCCATATCCGGAATCCCGGGGTCTTGGCCGATGCGCTGGAACGGATTGCACAGAAACATGTCGGTTTGCAGATCCTCCCCGAGCATTACCCCCATGTCGGCGAAGCGCTGCTGGGCGCTGTCGCCGAGGTGTTGGGCGAGGCCGCGACCCCCGAGATCCTGAATGCCTGGGGGGAGGCCTACTGGTTCCTTGCCAATACGCTCATCGCGCGGGAGGAAGAGATCTACGCCGGTGCGGAAGAAAAGGACGGCGGCTGGCGCGGGTGGCGGCGCTTCAAGGTTGGTGCGAAGGACAGCGAAACCTCCGAGATCGCGTCCTTCACGCTCTATCCCGTGGATGGGTTGCCTGTTCTCAAGCATCGCCCCGGTCAGTATCTGAGCTTCCGCTTTGCTCCTGCGGAAGGCGAGGAATATCGGCGCAACTACTCGATCTCCTCGGCGCCGGATGGTCAGTCCTACCGCATCACCGTCAAGCGCGAGCCCGGCGGGCGGATTTCCAACTGGCTGCATGATGTGGTCGAGGTCGGCGCCGAGTTAGACGTGGCCGCGCCCGCTGGCGAGTTCTTCCTCGATCCCGCAGACAAGCGAGAGGTGGTTCTGCTGTCAGGCGGCGTTGGCCTCACTCCGATGATCTCGATGCTGGAGAGCTACGGCGGCGGCGATCTGCGGATGGTCTATGTCCACGCGACGCGGAACGGCCAGTCCCATGCGCTTGCCGCGACCTCCCGCGCGAAGGCGCATGAGAGCCACGTCTTCTACGAGGTGCCGGAAAAGAGTGATGTCGCAAACGGGGTTCATACCGGCCGCGTCGATCCGAACTGGCTCGTGCAGATCAGCGATCCGGCCAGGGCGGACTATTTCATCTGTGGCCCGACGGGATTCATGCAGGAGATGGTTTCCGGCCTGAAGGCTGCAAACGTTCCAGACGCTCGCATCCACTATGAGTTCTTCGGTCCCGCTGCCGCGCAGATCGGTTGATACCCCACCCCGGCGCTCTATCCGTCGAGCGCCGGGGCGCCGCTCTATGTGACCAGAGCTGCTTTGAAGAGATGTCGGTGTCTTGCGAGGGAGACTCACCGATCTGTTGCGCGCAGTTTTAGTATGCGGCGCGCGCAGCGCAGATCGAGCGGTAAGGTTTCACTCTGGCGCTTCCACCAAGATCTTCACCTGGGATTTCTCCGCGACGAGCGCCTCGAAACCTTGCTCCACGATTTCGTCGATCTTGATCCGCTTGGTCACCAGCTTGTCGGCGCTGAAATAGCCCTGCACCATCAGCTCCATCACCGCCGGATATACATTGCGGTAAGCGATGGTGCCCTGCAGTTGGCGCTCTTTCAGAACGGCCGTATTGGGTTGGAAGGAAGCGTCCCCCTCCCAGATCGAGACGATCAGCGTCTGACCTTCGTGGCGGGTGCTGTCGATGCATTGCGGCAGAACGCGCGGCACGCCGGTCACTTCGAAAGCGACATGAACACCGCCGGTGGCGTCACGAATTTTCGCGACGGGGTCTTCCGCCGTCGGGTCGATGGCGCTGGTGGCGCCGAGTTCGAGCGCTTTTTCGCGGCGTTCAACTGAGGGTTCTACGACATGGATCTGGGCCGCGCCCGCGACGCGCAGTGCCTCGACGACCAAAAGCCCGATCGGCCCCGCGCCGAAGACAGCAGCCGTGTCCCCGGCCTTGATCTTCGACATGCGCACCGCATGCAGCGCGACGGCGGCGGGCTCGACCAACGCGCCCTGTTCCATCGATAGCGCGTCGGGCATCTTGTGAACCATCCGTGCGGGCACAACCGAGGTCGCTGCGAAACCGCCATGCCCCCCGGAGAGCCCGACAAAACCGAGGCTGTCGCAGAGGTTGTATTTGCCCTCAAGGCAGGCGGCGCAGGTGCCGCAGGCGAAGATCGGCTCGATCGCGACACGGTCGCCGATGTTAAGTCCCGTGACGCCTTCTCCCAGCTCCGCCACGGTCCCGCAATATTCGTGCCCCATGGTGATCGGCGCCTTATCATGGCTGAGCGGATGATCCTGCTCAACCGGGACGAAGATCGGGCCCGCCAAATATTCGTGCAGATCGGACCCGCAGATCCCGGTCCATGCGACCTTGATCGCGACCTCTCCGGGACCGGGGGTAGGGGTGTCGATTTCCTCGACGCGAATGTCTTTCACGCCGTGCCAACGTGCAGCTTTCATGGAATGTCTCCGTTCAATGGGAAAAGTTCTCCCGGCCCGTGAGGGGGCCGGGATAGGGATGAGGTCAGGAGAGGTGGTGGACCCGCTGGAGCCCGTAGACCGGCGTCTCCAGCCCCTCCAGCCGCGCTTTCAGTTGCAGCGCGAGATAGAGCGAGTAATGCCGCGATTGGTGCAGGTTGCCGCCCATGAACCACAGATGCTCCTGCTGGGTCGGCTTCCACATATTGCGCTGTTCGCCTTCCCACGGGCCGGGATCCTTGGTCGTGTCCGAGCCAAGCCCCCAGACCTTGCCAACCTTGTCGGCGACCTCTTGGCTGATCAGATCGGCTGCCCAACCGTTCATCGAGCCGTAGCCCGTTGCGAAGACCACCAGATCGGTGGGCAAGCGCGTGCCATCGGCAAGCACCACTGCGTCCTCCTCGAAATGATCGACCTGACCCTTGGCCAGCTTCACCTCGCCATCGATGATCAGCTGGCTGGCGCCCACGTCGATGTAATAGCCCGAGCCGCGGCGCAGATATTTCATGAACAGCCCCGAGCCGTCATCGCCCCAGTCCAGATCAAAGCCCGCCTTTTCCAGTCCTGCATAGAACTCCGCATCGCGCTCGCGCATCTGGTCATAAAGCGGGATCTGGAACTCATGCATGATCTTGTAGGGCAGGGAGGCGAAGATCATGTCCGCCTTCTCGGTTGTGACTCCGTTGGCGAGCGCCTCTTCCGAGTAGAGCGCGCCGAGCCCGATCTCCATCAGCGAGTCCGAGCGCACGATATGGGTGGAGGATCGCTGCACCATGGTCACATCCGCATCGCCTTCCCAGAGCGCTGCGCAAATGTCATGGGCGGAGTTGTTCGAGCCGATCACGACCACTTTCTTGCCGGCCCACGGGTCGGGCCCCTCATGCTGCGACGAGTGCTGGATCGTGCCCTTGAAATCATCCATGCCGGGGAAATGCGGCATGTTCGGCTTGCCAGACATTCCGGTCGCGAGCACAAGCTGCGTCGGCTCCAGAGTCACCGTCTCTCCGTCACGATTGACCTCGACCGTCCACTTGCCGGTGGCCTCGTCATAGCTGGCGCGCGTCACCTCGGAGCGCGTCCAGTAATTGATCTCCATCACCTTGGTATACATCTCGAGCCAGTCGCCGACCTTGTCCTTGGGCGTGAAAACGGGCCAGTTGTCGGGGAACTTGATGTAGGGCAGATGGTCATACCAGATCGGGTCATGCAGGCAGAGCGACTTGTAACGGCTCCGCCACTGGTCGCCCGGCCGGTCATGCTTATCCAGCACGATCGCAGGCACGCCAAGCTGGCGCAGCCGCGCGCCCAGCGCGATCCCGCCCTGTCCGCCGCCAACGATCAGCACGTAAGGCTGCGTGCCATAGCCGAGATCGGCTTCTTCCGCCTCGCGGCGCTCCTTCCACGAGGTCCGGTTCTTGCGCGCGCCATGTTCAGCGCCCATCGGACGGCGCGTGCCGCGGTTTTCCTCAAAGCCTTTGAGTTCCTGAAGCGCGGTCAGCAGCGTCCAGATGCGGCCATCTCGGATGCGCATCAGGCCCCAGCCGCGGCCCGACTTCGTCTCGAAAGTGACCCAGACGGTGATCACGCCTCCCTCCTCGGCGGGGATCTCGCCCGACTGGATCTCGAAATTGCCGGGGCGGGTGTGCTCGAGCTGGTTTCTCAGCATGTCGGCCACGCCGTCCGGCCCTTCCACGGTTTTCAGGTTCCAGCTGACTGCGACGAGGTCGCGCCAGTAGCTGTCGGTCGCAAACAGCGCGGCCGCGCGGTCGATATCGCCGCTCTCCAGCGCGGCGTTGAGGCTGTCCAGCATGTCCTGGGTCTGGGTGTTGATGGTGGTATCAAGCATCGCGTCTCCTCCTCTGCGCGTGTCTCTAGGAGGAGTATCGGCGCGTGATCGCTGAGCGATCCATGGTCGCGACGCGTGCAAAGGGAGGAAAAGCGACTGCTGCGGCGCGGCATGTTGCGCGCGCAACAAGGGCGCAACAGATCACTCGGGCGGACGCAACCCGGCCTTGCGAATCCGGCGCAGGATGGTGGAGCGGTTGACCCCGAGCCGCCGGGCGGCGCGCGCCATGTTCCACTCGCAGGCGTCCAAAACCTCCTCGAGCGTGTCCCACGGGTCACTCGGTGCGGGCAGAGCCTTCTCGATTTGCGGGGTTACTTCGAGGGGGGCAGGCAGGTCGAGTAGGTCGATCACCGATCCGACGCAGAGCGCCGCCGCCACGTCGAGAACTTGTTCGAGCTCGCGGATATTGCCGGGCCAGCTACGTCCCAGCAATTCGGCCCGCGCCGAGGGCGACAGCCGAACCGCGTCGCCGGCGTGACGGCGCAGATGACGCGACATCAGCCAGTCGAGATCGCGCCGCATCCGCAGTGGCGGCACGTTGAGCACACCCCCTGCGAGCCGATGGAATAGCGGGCGGGGCAGCGCGATCTGGCTGGGCTCAAAGCAGCTCGTCGCGAGTGTTCGCAATTCGGGGCGCCGGTCAAGGAGCCCGCCGAGCGCGATCGCCGTCTCCGGAGCGATCTCTTCGATCCGGCGTAGCAGGAGCGTCGTCGGCCCCATCGCCTCGGCGCAGCTTTGCATCAGCGTTTGCGGATCGAGCCCTGCGCATTCGAGGCTGATAAACCCTTGCGCCTTGCTGGTCATGTGGATCGCTCGGGCGAGTTTTGTCTTTCCGGTGCCGGTCTCACCACAGATCAGCAGGGGCACTGTGCCTGGCGCCAGCCGCTCAGCCTGTCCGATCAAACGATTCATCTCCGGATCGCCCCCGGTCAGACCCGCGAGCGGCCCGCCCCGGCTCATTCCCTGATGGGGACGACGTGGCGATTTCGGTGCGATCGCATGGCCAAACAACGCCCCGCCATCGCGCATCTCGATCACCCGCTCCTCGGTCGGGCGGTCACGCATCAGGTCGGGCAGGTCATCGACGCTGATGCTGAGCACCTCATCGATCCCGCGCCCGAGGATCGGGGCGCCTTCGGGAAACAACCGCCGCGCGGCGCGGGTATAGCCCAGCACGCGACCGGAGCCATCGAGCCGCACAGCGGCCTCGGGATCGACATCGAGGAACTCAGGGCTGGCGGACAGGCGCAGCACCCAGTCGCGCGGGCTCTCGGCCATCAGGTTGGCCATCTCGACCCGTCGTGCCGCAGAGGTCACGAGGTTCATCGCGAGGTTCTGGCTGCTCTTGGGCGTGGGCGAGCGCAAAAGCGAAATGTCGAGAACCGCCGCCAATTGCCCGAGACTGTCGAAGATCGGCGCGGCGGTGCAGGACAAAACAGTATGGGCGTTTCCGAAATGGTCGTCCTGATGCACGGTCACAGGCTCTTGCGTCACGATGCAAGCTCCGACACCGCAGGTTCCGGCCAGATCCTCAGACCAGTTCGATCCCAGATAGAGCCCCGCGCTGCGCAGGTCTTCGGTGAAGAGATCGTCGCCGAAGAAATCGACACAGACCCCTTTGGCATCGGTCAGCAGTAACACGTAATTCTGTCCTGCCACCTGCCGGAAGAGCGACTGCAACCCGGAGCGCGCCGCGGCGATCATCCATTCCGCCTGCTTGCGATGATCGCGCAGCTCTGCCTCGGTCACGATATGGGCAGGGTCGGAGCGCGTCGGATCCATGCCGTATAGCTCGACACAACGCCGCCAAGAGGCCGAAACGAAACTGTCCCGCCCGGTCTGGCTGCCGTCCAGCACCCGTCCGATTTCCTCGACATGCCCTGCATCTCTCATGGCGCGTCGCCTCCCAGGAGGGACGATAGCACAGACCGCGCTTTAGACTGGAATAGAAATTGGTCGTCGAGAATGGAGTGCCGATGCGGAGCTCGGGCGAGTGAGCTCCTAGGGTGAAGGCGCGGGATCTCTTCGCCTTTCTGCAGCGGGGCTTCTCCGATTGAGTACCCTTCATGGAGCTCGCTTCCCCGAGTGCGGGACCTCGGGCAATCTTCGAACGGAGGCCATCAGGATAGGCACTCGATGGATTTTCGCACGCAGACTTCTCTCACATCGCCAGAGCAAAGATCGGGGTTCTCTGCTCTGTTTTCGCAAGGGGGCCAGATACTGCAGTTTCTGGTCTACCCGGTCGGCCGCCGCAATGAATCGTCGACCCACGGCATGTGGCAGCTCAGTCCACTGCCCCGAGCCAGCCAGCGCTATCCGTTTGTCGCATGAGGGAGGTCAGGTGTTTTTCGCACCGCGCGGACGTGTGGCCCGGCTGAAATTGTTGAAGAGCTCTTCGGGGGTCGTGTTTTGCAGGGCGATCTCGAAAAGATCGCGGGCAGGAACTTCGAGCGCGTCCGCGAGGGCGATCAGTTCGATCACGTCGATACGCCGCTGACCGGTTTCGATGTTTGCGACCGTAGCCGGGAGACAGCCGAGTTTTTTCGCAAGGTCGCGTTGGGTGAGCCCACTTTCATGGCGCGCTTTTATGAGGGCGTCCGTGAGCGCTGACCTGCCTCGCGCGAGAGCACTTTTTATACGCGCTCAAGTTCCGAGATGAGCCGATCCTCGCGCGGATCGTCATGCCAGCATCGGAGCGTTTCGAGTTTCCAGATGTTCGTGCGAACGCACCGCGCGACGAAGACTTCGCCGCCGAGCGGCTCTCGCGCGAAGGAAATTGGTCTCCGAATTTTTCCGGCAGGACCTCCGCTCGTATTTTCGCATCATTCTTCGACTGGGATCGTCTCATCCAGACCGTCGATCGCTCGCACTTTCCGCAGAAGCGCTGGAGTGATTTGCTTTGAGAAATTCGCGAAATACCTCCACGCCCCCCATATCGTCCGCAATCCAAAGACCATTCCCGACAGGTTTGACCTATCCGGATGTGGCGCGCTTGACGCATTCGCCTATCCCGGGATACCGTCTCACCATGAACACCCAAACCACCACGTTGGAGATTACCTGCTCGATATCGTGAGCAGTGCCCTTAACCGGGTGCATATCGGTGTCGAGATTTCAGTCAGGTCATTTCTCAAACGGTGGTGATAGCCATGCCGCAAAAGCGCGTTCAAGTTCTCTTTCAAAAGCCAATCTCTTCCAGCCATTCAAGGCAATCAGTTACAAATGCGGTCAACGGAGACTTCGCGATCCGAAGCGGACGCATGTTCCCGCCAGACGCGGATGATGTCGAAGTCGACGACTTCTTTGCTGAGGACGAAGATCTATGGAAAGCTGGCGAACGAAGACGCCGGATCAATCGCGCTGTCGAGCGACTTGTCGATCAGAAGTTCAATGGCACCTTCGAGGTCGACAAGAATATCAGCGATAGGTCCGTCAAACGGCTGCATCACCTTTATACGCATGGGGCCAGACTTGCGGGTCCGGAAACCGCGGAGTCCGTCTATGAACTTGCGGCTTCTTTGCATGCGGAGGCGCCATGGCTCGACCAGGTGTCGACCTCGATCATGAACCAAGGGCTCGCACATGTCGCCTCTGGAGGCGTCGGGCTGCGTTTCGATCCGATGATCCTCGTCGGTGCTCCGGGATGCGGGAAGACGCATTTCGCGCGGCTGGTCGCTGATCTTGCGCGAACGCCGCGCGAGATCATCGATGTTGGCGCAGGCGGGGCCGGGTTCAGGATCGCAGGCGTTGAACATGGCTGGGCCTCCGCGAGGTCAGGTGTTCCGGTAGAATTGATCACTGCAACCGCGGTTGCAAATCCGGTGATCGTTGTGGATGAGGTTTGCAAGGCTGGCGGTGCAATTAACTCAAGTTACAGGTCTGCGACATCTCTCACAACATCGCTTCTACAGGTCCTCGAGAGATCGAGCGCGGAACACTTCACTTGTCCATTTTTGCGCACGCGCATCGATATGAGCCATGTGAACTGGATCCTGACCGCCAATTACGAGCACCAGATTCCAGCTCCGCTTCTCGACCGGTGCCAGGTTTTCCGGGTCGATGTGAGTAAGCCTGCGCACCTCGTGGCGTTCTTCAAGCGTGCGGCCGGGGATGATGTGGAGCATGATGAGATGGAACGCGTGCGCGTGTTCGTAGAGGAGATGTGCGAGATCGGGAGGCCGCCAAGCCTGCGCCAGATGGGCCGAATGGCGCGCACAATGCGTCAATGCGGCCGTCGTAACCTATTGTAGTTGCGTATGGTTTTTGAGTTTACCGCGGTAAACTGAGTGAGCTTAAACGCCTCTTCGTTGGAATTGTGTAGGTGGCTCTGGTCCGAGTTTACCGCGGTAAACTGAGCGCTCTTGAACCCTCGGTCTTGGAGTTGTGCGTGTAGTTCTGGCCCGAGTTTACCGCGGTAAACTTGTGCCGTTGCAAATGGAGGCATCAGATGAAAAACGGCGTGCTCATCACAGCGGATCTGCATCTTGATATGTGGCTCGAGGCAGGACGCAATCCGTTCGATCTCTTCGGAAACCGCGGTTTCGATGCGATGATCATCGCAGGTGATCTGACGAACAAGCCGAAGGTGAGATGGAAGCAGGCGCTCGAGATCATCGGTCAGTGCATCGATCTTGAGCGTGTATTCATCGTTCCTGGCAACCACGACTACTATCATCACGCGTTGGACGGTGACGATCGGCTCGAGCAGATCGCGCGCGACGCTGGGGCAAACTTCGCTCAGAAGCGGGAGATCATCTTCGGCAACAAGCGCTACCTGTGCTGCACGCTCTGGACGGACTTCCAGGAGGGACAAGGAACTCTCGAGAGTCGTGATCTTGATGCCCGGGCGAAGATGAACGATTACCGCTACATCCGGGTTGCCTCTGCCGGATACAGGAAAGCTCGGCCGGCTGATACGATCGCGAGACACCGCGAGCATCTCTCTTGGCTGCGCTCAAAGCTGGTGGAGCGTTTTGATGGGGAAACCGCGGTGGTTACCCATCACGCGCCGATCGCCGATGTGCTGCCGGCTGGCCAGAAACTCAGCTGGTGCTATGCGAGCGATCTGAAGGATCTCATCCTAGAATATCAGCCGGCCGATTGGTTCTTCGGGCATACGCATCACCGAACTGAGCTCCTTGTCGGTAAGACGCGGATCATGAACGTGTCGATCGGATATCCGTTGCAGAACATGGGTGGCGCTGCGGGAGGTAGAAAGCCTCGGATGAGGGTGTATCCGAGGGCGCGTCGCGTGTGAGTTTAGATTTGATGTGCGAAGGACGGGCCGGGCATCGCCGTGCAAATGCTGCAAGAACCGCGGTTTCGACGATAGCGCTGGTCTCTGTGGCTACGGAACGCATGCGCCTAGACCAGCGAGACGGCTCTTCCGGCGCCTAGCTGCGCTGAAAGGCGCAGGCCCCTCCCTTTTGCTCGCTCCTATGCGATCGCATTCCAGAGAACATGAAGAGCCATGTAGCTCACGAGCAGAGAGCCGATGGTGTAGAGGACCGCCCGGATTTCGCGAGTTTGGTGCGTCGCATAAGCCAAGAAGTGCGCGATCCTTGTGGCAACAAACGCAAACATCAGAGCCTCTGCCACCCGACGCGCGGGGTCGACCATGATGAACAGGAAACCCGCTACCCAGAAGACCGGAATATTCTCGAGGTCGTTTTGATGTATGCGCCGAGACCGATCAAAATAGCCGTTGACCCCAAGTTGGGCGGGGGGGGGGCGACGGCGTTACTGGGAGCGACAATATAGGGGGCGTAAGCTTTCGACATGTCGTCTCGAAGCTGGTCGCGGCTCTCGCATGCCAGCGCGGACCAGGATTTTTCGAGGTCGGATATTTGAAGCGTGCTGGTGGTGGGGGCATGGTCGTCAGCATCGCGGCGTGGTTTCGCGAAATTTGTTTGAGATTTCTGAGCTGTTTGTTGTTTCTTGAGCGTCTTGGTTCTTTGTTGTTGAATTAGGTAGGTATGAAGGTGATTTTTGTTAAAGTTTGTTTTGATTGAATTTTGGATTTTTTCTTACTTTCCTGCATGATGGCTTGGCTGCCCTACACTGCAGCCTTTTGGCCTCAAAGACGGATAAGCCAGTCAAACCTACCAAGGCTCTGGCATATCGTCTTGATCGTCGGACGGGGAGGCCGCGTCACTTGGTAGGCCACGCAGGATCGCCCTTGCGCGCGCCAGAGGGTCCTCGATCCGGCGCGCCTCGATGGCCGCGATTTCGCGCTCCAGTCTCTCGAAAATCGGGGCATAAATTGGTTTTTCCAGCATCAGTTCGGCGACCTGCAGCCGGGCTTTCATGAGCCGCTCGAGAAGCTCTTCGTCGGCCTTGGTGAACCCAGTTGCACGATGAGATTTTCGCATATTCGGCGCAAAAGGACGCTGGGCCATGGCATGCATCTCCTGAGACCGCGCGAGCGAGGCTCGGCGGGGACGGGTAAGGTGATCCGGGGCGGATCTGGTGATGCGTTCAGTCTAAGTGCCGAGGCTGAAAAAAACGGATTCTCGATTTTTTAGGAAGTAGAGAAAATTTCGCCGGAGCTCATTGCCGCTCGTTTTCGGGAGCGCCTAGCGCTAGCGCTAGCGGTTGCACTGTGTCGCTTTTTCTTTCTATCTGTGAGCTTTCGATGGAAAGATTTTCGCACATGGCCTTTTTCGAGATCCTGAGAGCCGAACGCGTGGGGCGCGGGCTTACGCAGGCCGAACTCGCCTCCCGCGCCAATATCAGCATCCCGACGGTGCGCGCCCTGGAGACCGGGGCAGGCACGATCCTCACGCTCGAGGCCGTCTTGCCGATCCTTGGCTTACGCTGGCGTGTCACTGAGCCCGCGGAACATATGGGACGTGTGCTCGCGGAGCGGCGGCGTGCGCACGGGTTTTCGCAGCAGGCTCTCGCCCGCAAGATCGGCTGCAGCCGCGTGAGGATAATTGCCTTGGAGGCAGAGTTCTCCGGACGGGTTGCGACGCTTGCCGCGGCCTTGCGACTGCTCCGCCTCCGCAACCCACTGGAACGGAGCGATCTCGCGAAAGGACGCGGGTTGGCGCCGCCTAAGAATGAGGCGGAACAGGACCGGGTCATGACCCCGCCTGACCTCGCCAAGGCGATCATCGAACATTTTTCGCATGCGATGGCCGGGCGAGTCCTCGATCCGTCGCGCGGGGAAGGGGCGTTCTTCGATCATTTCCCGGATCACGTGGAGCCCCACTGGTGCGAGATCAGTGAAGGGCGCGACTTTCTGTCTTGGTCCGATCGCGTGGAGTGGGTTGTCACCAATCCTCCCTGGTCCGAGCTTAGGACATTTACGCGACACGCTATGCAGGTCTCGGAAAATGTCGTTTGGCTCGCGCCACTCACGAACCTGACGACGAAGGCGCGGTTGCGGGATCTCCAGGAGGCCGGATTCGGAATTGCGGAATTGCTCTTCGTCGACACACCGAAGAGCTGGCCACAAAGCGGCTTTCAGATCGTCGCGGCCCATTTGAAGAAAGGGTATTCGGGGCATTGGAAGGTCGCCCAGCTTCGAGGGGGAGGGGGCGCACAAGCCTCTTAGTGTCCCCCGCAATTTCTCTTCTGCCGACCCTGGTTCACGCGCTTTCAGATCTCGTCCAGCTCGTCCAGAGATCCCATATCTTGAGTTCTGCCCCCCTGGGCCTCGCGCCATGGACGAATGTCGTAGACGTCGTGTCCTTCCTGAAGCTCGATCGATATGCCGCGTTCCAGAAGCCAGGCTGTCGCAAATTTCATCAGCCGGGATTTACGTTCGCGGTCGCCCTCGACCCCATAGAGATGTAGATGGGCCAAGCCAGCCTCGCCATAATGGGCGCGGGCCGAGATAAAGAGGTTGAGGTCTGGATTGTCCGCTCGCAGCAGTGCCTCCAGCTCGCCGAGGACCCTTGGGCGTTGAGTTCTCGCTCTCGCCAGTTCCTGATCTCTAGACATAGCAGCCTCAAAGGCTGAGGAACTTGATGGATTTTGGCTCGCGGCTCTTCACGAAGCCGACCCGGTCGGCTCGGACTTTCTTGAACGCGAAATTCTGATGCTGCAACTCGCTGGGACTGACCTCGCCTCTCGCCAGGCGCTCCTCATCCTTCGCGCGGCTTCGCGCCTTCTCTTCTTGCCGTTTCCTGTAAAGATCTTCCATGCGCGGTCCTCCGTGAAACCTACTTATAGCCTGAAAGTGCCTGCTTTGTCTCGTTTGATCGGGGACGCCGACTTCGCGTTTTGGAGATGTGCGACGGCGCGCTCCTCGTGAGCGGCTATCGCGGTTGTCGCAGACGTGCCGACACGGGGAGGTGATCTGCCCTCAGCGCTGCGGCGAAAACTGCGACAAGCATCGGCATCCCTACGCTTCTTCTCAGAGGCGCTTCTGGTGAAGCAATGATCTCGGGCCAGTTTGACTTATTTAGCCCTATCCGGTCTAAGTTCGACGGAAGGAGCGCGGTATGGACTGGAATGTGACAGCCGGTATGATCCTCATGGGCGTGTTCGCTGTGGCGGCCTTCTGGAGTGTGATGCGTGAGCGCCGGCATATCAAAGATGTGACAAGCCTGAGTGCGGAAGACATCCGTTGGGTCAATTCGCAGCCCCTTTCCGGAGACGCTTATTTTGGCGAAAGAACGACGGATGACGACGGCGACGAGGGGGATGATCCTTCGAATGGATCGACCTGAAAGCGATACTGATCACGTCGGACGCTTAGCATATTGATCTCGCAGAAGGGATCTTCTCTCATACACGCAAGCCGTCGCGCAGTTGCGGGCCAATTCCTCGCTTGGGAGCCGGTTCCTGATCGCTGGGTATAGCAGCCTCAAAGGCTGAGGAACTTGATGGATTTCGGCTCGCGGCTCTTCACGAAGCTGACCCGGTCAGTTCGGACATCCTTGAACGCGAGATTCTGACGCTGCAGCTCGCTGGAGCTGACTTCGCCCCTAGCCAGGCGTTCTTCATCCTCAGCGCGGCTTCGCGCCTTTTCTTCTTGTCGTTTTCTGTAGAGATCTTCCGTAACCATCCGGCGTGGACCGCACATGGGAGCAATTCTCAGGTCGTGCCCTTGGGGGCTTTGGGTTTGCGAGCCCGCGGGGCCCATTTCTTGGCAAGCCGGTTGAAGCGTTCAAGGATGCTGTCGATCCCGGCATCTTCGGCGTCGAAGTCCCCACCGGACCAGTGGAGCATGTCCTCGTGTTGCTCGTGATCGGGATCGGCGAGGGCTTCGAGGAACTCCTCGTAGCCCCAGGCACCGCCGACGTCCTCGGGTGGACAGGCACCGGTCGCCTTGAGAAGCCGTGGGTAGATCATGCCGGGGATGGCCTCGTAGACCCGCTCGATACGGATGCTGTGGTCCCAGTCATCGCCGAAGTCATAGATATACTGGATCGTCCTGGCGCCGGTGTCCTCGAGCACCTTTTCCAACGTCGTCTTCTTCGCGTCCATGGGGCCGTCGTAGAACCCGTCCGGGTCGGGCACGCCCCAACCGGCATCACCGGCGCGGAACTCGTAGAGGTGGGTATCTGTCCAGCCCATGGCAGCCTGTATGACCGCATGCAGCCGGTCGAGCCTGATCTTCAGCGGCACCTCGATATGGCGCATCGGCTGCGGGTCGACGTCGTTCAGGATGATCCGGAGGCGGGCGATCAGGGTCATGCGGCTATCCTTTGCTCAGCCCGGGCCCAGTTCCAGGGCAACAGATCCGGCACCCGGGAGGCGGTCGTGCCAGGCAACCGGACGAGGACATCGGCGAGCCAGGCCTGAGGGTCGACATCGTTCATCTTGGCGGTAACGATCAGGGAATACATGAAGGCGGCGCGGTCCCCGCCGCGCTCGGAGCCAGCGAAGAGCCAGGACTTGCGGCCAAGGGCGATGCCGCGCAGCGCCCGCTCCGCGGCATTGTTCGTCAGGCAGATCCTGCCGTCCTCGAGGAACCCGGTAAAGGCTGGCCAGCGCTCCGCCTTGAACATGTAGTCGATCGCCTTGGCGACCGGGTTGTGCTTCGACAGCCGGTCGCGCTCGGCACGCAGCCAGTCATGAAGCTCCTCGACCAGAGGCCGGGACAGCTGGTGCCTGGCCGCCTGCCGTTTTGCAGCCGTCAGCCCGTTGATTCCGCGCTCGATGTCGAAGATCGCGTCGATACGGGCCACGGCCTCCAGCGCGACGGGGGAGATATCATGGGCCGGCTTGCCCTTCCGGGCGTTCCCCTTGATGTCGGCGAGCTCGAAGAACTTGCGCCGGGCGTGGCTCCAGCATAGCGCAGACTCGACCGGCCCCGGGTCACGGTCGGCGCGGTAGAGGTCGTTGTAGCCCCCATAGGCATCGGCTTGCAGGATACCCTGCCATCCGGCGAGATGCCGGTTCGGGTTGGTCATTCCTCGGTCGCGGGAGAACTGGAACAGCGCGGCAGGTGGAGCCCCGCCGCCGAAGGGTCGGTCATCCCTGACATAGGTCCAGAGCCGGGCGGTTTTTGTCCCGCCCTTCGCCAACAGCGGCACTGTCGTATCGTCGCCATGCAAGCGGTCGCCATCCAGAACATGGGCACCGATCAACGCATGGATCGGCTCCAGCGCGGCGGCGCAGGCGCCAACCTGGTCGGCGAGGGTCGACAGGCTGAGATCGACGCCTTCCCGGGCATAGCGTTCGGCCTGGCGATTGAGCGGCTGATGCTGTCCAAACTTCTCAAAGAGGATCGTCGCCAGCAGGTTCGGGCCAGCCCATCCGCGCGGCGTGGCGTGGAAGGGCGCCGGCGGTTGGCTGATCTTCTCGCAGGTCCGGCAGGTGAACTTCTCGCGGACGGTCTGGATCACCTTCCACTGCCGCGGGATCACCTCCAACGTCTCGGTGACGTCTTCCCCCATCTTCACGATGCGATCCGAGCCGCAGCAGGAACAGGCCGTGGGCGCCGCGATCACCACGCGCTCGCGCGGCAGATGCTCCGGGAAAGGCTTGCGCGCCGGGCGGCGACGTTTGAGCCCCGCGACGATCGTGGTCTTCGCCAGCTTCTCGGCGGCAATCTCGTCTTCGGTGGCCGCGGCTTCGAGTTCCTCGAGCTGCAATTCCATCTGGTCGATCAGTCGGGCGCGGCGTTCCGAGCTGTGGCCGTATTGCTCGCGTCGGAGCTTGGCGATCTCGAGCCGGAGATGCTTGATCATCGCCTCGGAGGTCGAGACCACCGCCCGGGTCTGCGCCAGCTCGCTCTCGGCGGCCTCGGCACGGGCCTCGGAGGCCGCGAGCGCGGCGCGCAATCTGGCAATCTCGGAAGCGTTGTTCGACATGGCCAAGACCTACCATGCCGGCATCGGAAAGCCCATGCAAATAAGGTCGATGAGGCCAATTTATCCCGCCTTTGCAGGGCGTTGGGTCCAGCGTGGATTGCGCCAGTCGATCCCCTCCAGAAGATAACCGAGCTGGGCCGCGGAGATCTGCACCGCCTCGCCGCTTCCACTGGTCGGCCAGATGAACTTCCCCGCCTCCAGCCGCTTCGTATAGAGCGACATGCCCACCCCGTCGTGCCAGAGAAGCTTGACCAGCTCGCCCTTGCGCCCGCGAAAGCAGAAGATCTCGCCGGCATGGGGATCGCGCCCCAGACCCTGCTGCACCGTCAACGCCAAGGTGTTCATACCGCGCCGCATGTCAGTCACTCCGCCCGCGATCCAGACGCGCACCCCCGCCGGGAACGCGATCATGACGGATCCAGGGCTTGCACGAGGCGCGCCAGCACCATCGGGTCAATCGTGGCCGCCACAGACAGGCGACGGCCATTCGCGAGGGTAATATCTGCCATCAGGACCTCGGCTGTCTCTGGCGTCGGAACCGGTGCAAACGGTCCGCCTTGATCCTCCGCTTCTTCAGGAGCGGCGATGGCCAACGGTGTGAACTGCGGTCGTGCATCGCCGCTCGTCAGCCTGCCTTCGCGGTATTGGCGACGCCAGCGCACCAGCAGGGTGCGGCCAATATCATGACGCCGGGCTGTCTCGGCGACACGCCCTCTACCGCCAAAGCTTTCTTCAACGATGCGCACCTTCTCTTCATCCGTCCAACGCCGACGGCGCCCGGTATCGGTGACAGAAAGGATCTCAATTTCGGGTCTGTATCTATGGTCGGACATAGCTCCGGACCTACGCCGCCAGCCTCAAGTCCGAAAGACGGTCCTCCCCGGAGCCTTACGATCTTCCATGCGTGGTCCTCGGTGAAACTTAATTAGAGCCTTAAAGCCCGTGCTCTGTCTCGCTTGATCGGAGATGCTGACTTCGCGAATTCGAGATGCGCGACAGCGCGCTGGTGACTGACCGGCAACAACGGCTGCTTCGAGGGCTCGTCGCGCGTCAGTATTCCGCAAAGGAGGCGGGGCCAACCCTGATCGATCCGCTATGACATTGATGCGTTTCGCCGATATCGCAGGTCCAACCCGAGCAATTCCGAGTTTGATCTTTTTGATGTTTCGTCGCTACAGTGCCGGGAAAAGGATGTGTCATTGATCTGGCCGAATACATCATTGCGGGCGTGCTCACCGTGCTCTCCGGCGGAGCGGCGGTGGCCGCTTATGTCTTGCGAGCCACCCTTTCGGAGCCAGCGAAGATGACAGAAGAGGATCTCAAGGCGCTCGAGGCCTGTGACCTTCCCGAACCTCGATTCATCAAGATTGATGCCCAACTCAAAGCTCCTCGCACCCGTCTTGCGCCTCGGCCAACAGGCGCTAACAGACGTCTGCGTCTGACGGGGCCTCGCCGGACTAAGAAAAAGCCACGCCCAGTGTAGGTCGCCTTTGCCTTTCCAGCCAGGCCGACGAACATGTTTGTCGGCCCGTGTGCCTCGCATTTCGCAAGCGACATTCTCTCTCGGGTATCCAGCGTGCCGCACAGCCGCTTCGATGCTCTCGCGAACTCGTTCGCGCGCCCGATAGCCAGCCGTAGAAAACCCCAACCCGTCCTCGTTCTTGCTGGGCGATCCCCCGAGCAGATCTCCCATGGTTTCGACGAGTGTTTTCGATAGGGCCGAGCCTCGATGGTCTTCATCGATTCAGAGCTGGGCGCCCACGTGGAAGCCGCAGGCGGCTCCGCCGGGCGCAATGAGCCTGAGCGTGCCGACAGGCTCGCCAGTCGTGTAGTCAGTGAGCCCGATAACTGCTCGGGTCATCTGCGAGACGCGGAAAGTCTTCGACCTCGGAGAGAGTCCGGATCCGAGCAGACGCAGCCGTTGAGCGATCAGAGCGACGATGCCTCAAATATCCGGATCACCCGGAGGTAAAATGTCCGAATGCCTTGCAAAGCTTTCTGCGGCGAATTGCGCGGCGCGATAGGCGGTTTCTACAGGTGGAAGACCGGGGTTCTATATCGCGTGCTGCTCTGCAATGTATCTTCGAGGCGGCTCATAACTTTCGCAAGTATGTCATAAACGAATCAAATTGCGTAGCCCGTTCGCAATTTGCGACGTGCACACACTCAGGCTCAGCTCTCGATAAGGCTATACACGCACTGGGTGTGTAATGGTCGGATGTCTTGGAGTGTTTCAACTCAAGGTGGTGATCTCAATTTGCTGAACTTAAAAAGGAAGAATTTATTTTGCAACTAGAATGGAAGCCTGCATTAATCTATCGGAGCTGATCGCAGCGTGCTTCGGTGCCTTTCAGGGCGATGAAAGCTTCTAATTTTCATCGCTTTTAGACGATCTGCTAAAAATTTTCTTACTGATTTATTTAGGCATAGCAATGAGTGAATTTCAAAAAGCCAAAGGCCGCTCTCTGCGTATTTTCAAATGCGAGTCTTGCTCGCATCGGATGCGTTTCGGAGCAAATCGATGTGGCGCTTGCGGTCGGAGCGCGCCTCTCCTGAACCGGTCCGGCGTGTGGGGATTTCTGCTGATCTTTGTGGTTTTCGCGGGCGTTGTGCTGATCACGCGGTGAGTTGGTCTCAAGCACGGCGCTGCTTTAGCGAAACTTAGAGGGTGAAAACTTGAATGGTTTAGGTCTTACAAGCCCGCCCTTGGTCGGTTTAGAAGCTGTTCTTCTCGTCGTAACTCTTTCCCTCTTGGCGCTCGCGTTGCGGCGAAAGTTGACCATAGCCGCTGCGTGTTTCGTTATTTTTTGTTTTTCGATGTTGGGCGCTCCACTCACCTGGGGGCTCATTTATGCCCCCGATGGATCTTCTTTGCGGGAATTTGTCTTCTATCTGATCGGTGTCTGTGGCGGTTTTCTCGGGCTCTCGCTGTTCATGCTTGTCGTCTCGCCTTACGGATATTTAGTGATGTCTGGTGTTCTCGTCGTTGCGTCGACGATGATGTTTGTTGAGGATATTTCCTATGTTTGGGAGAGCGCGGCACTGCGTGAGACGGCTTTCATCGCCTCACTTCTCATCTTTGGGTTGGCAGTATACTTGGAGGCGACGGAGGGCGCGCTTCGACCGATGGTGCGACAATTTCGAAGAGGTGTTCTCTCTCGTTTCGGGGCGAGGGAGGCCCAGCGTTAGAGAGAAGCTGCGCGTGTGCCAAATGGGGTAAAGCCAGTCGCGTGTCTGAGGGTCGCCACCGCAATTCCGGCATGGCGTTTTCAGCGCATTCGGTTCCCGACGCAGCAAGCACGCGGGATTGATGCCCAACTGCTGAAATCGAACGCAGTTCTGCCCACTCTTGCGGGCGAAATTTTCGCATTCGTCTGCTCCTTCAGAGTTGGCGCAGACTCTACACTACGTTGAGGAATTCCGCGGAGGGCAGGTCACGTCCTCTGCACTAAGGCCGCGAATGCCTCAGGCTCCTCTGCGGCTGACAAACTGAAGTTCGTCACCTCGGCACAGTGCGAAGTTGCTCCGCGGCCACGAAGAGGCGGGGATCACGGGAGGCAGCGCTTGCAAAGATTTCCGTAAAGACCGCATTCGCACGTCATATTCGCGAGGCTGATTTTCTAACGCGGCAAATCGTAGAGCGAGTTCACGCTCGATGCTTTCGCAAGACAGATGGCCGTAGGTCCGGCTCACCGTGTCCGTGTTCGCGTGGCCGAGTTGACGCGCGACGATGGCAAGCGGCATACCGGCTTGCACAAGCTGACTGGCATAAGTGTGCCGCAACCCGTGGAACACGAATTCATGCGGCAGCCCGGACTTCTCGACAGCTGCTTTGAAGAGATGCTTGTGACAGGTTTTCCAGATCTGGCCTCCGCCGGTGCGAAAGACGATGTCGTCGTCTGCTTTCCCGGCGCATTTGGCCAAGAAAAATCGCATCCCTTCCTCCGGGAGATAAACATAGCGTGGTCGCCAGCCTTTGGGGGAGGAGACGTAAATGCCAAAGATGTCTTTTCCGACATCGCACACGCGAAGCGCTGAAAGCTCAGACACGCGACAGCCCGTGTAAAGCGCTGCGCGCACCAAGTCCGCAAGATCTGGGCGGCATGCGTCGATCAGCTCGCGACACTGTGCGCGGGTAAGGAAGATCTGGCGAGGCACTTCCAAATTCGGGACGCGGTGGATGCAGCGCCAAGAGCGTTCTGAGGCGGTGTGGCCGTTCTCCCATGCCATCTGCATGGCAATTCGCAAGATCCCCAGCAGTGTGTTCAGTGTTCCTTTCCTGCGCCGCAATGCATCCGGGTCGAGGCTTTCAATCTTCACCTTTGTCCCGAGCGCCTGGTTTCCCCGCTTGGGTGGCGTCTCAAGGATGGCACGACAGAACTTGGTGATTGTGTTGCCGGTGAGGTCATCGAGCTGAACTGTTCCGAGGCGCGGCAGGATATGAAAGTTGATCAGTGCGACAAGCGTCTCAAAGGTCGTCTTCGTGGCAGCAATGCGCTTCCATTCCACATAGTCGATCAGGGCGTCGCCCACAGTGAAGCCAGCGTCACTCTTCGAATATCGCAGATGCTGTGTGGTCCCCACTGGGAAGCTCGCAGAGGCGATGCCCCGGAGTTCCTGCTCGGCGAACCAGGCGCGTGCGAGCGTGATCGCCGCTTCGTAGGAAAGGCCCTGTGAGTTTTCCGAAACTGCGGGTCCGAGCCGCTGCTGCTTATAGCGGCCATCCTTCTTACGGATCCGAGCTACCCAATGAAGGGGCTTGGCTGGTTTTTTCTCGAGGCCAATGTGGCGACAATACTCGAGAATGTTCCAATAAGGCTCCCGTCTTTCAGGAAGTGTGTTGATCGTCTTTTGGGTATCGAGCTTCGGCGCGTGATCCATCGGATGCTTCCTCTTGGCCAAGGTTGAGGAAGTATCTTCGCGCTCTCTCCGTTAAGCCATATCGCTCGACGTAGTCGAGCAGAACGGCTTCTGCCGTGTCAGGTTGGGTCGGTTGTTTCATTGCATTCTCCTAGCAACTGCACGAGTGGGCACGCTAACAAGTTGAGAGTAAATAGCCCGTTAACACAACGAAGACACTGTTGCGGTCACCCGTGTAAAAGCCAGAAGTGAGGCCGCCGGGCGCAGTGAGCCTGAGTGTGTCGGCTGGCCGACAGTGTCGGGCCGATGGCGATGTTCTGGAGGCCTGCCGGTCAGGGCGTGCCTTCGCTGGAGCCTAGAGCGGCCAAACGATCAGCAGCAGCGGCAAGCTTACGGCAACGACGATCACCTCGAGCGGCAGCCCAAGCTTCCAGTAGTCGCCGAAGCGAAAACCGCCCGACCCGAGGATGAGTGTGTTGTTCTGATGCCCGATTGGCGTGAGGAAAGCACAAGACGCGCCGATCGCCACGGCCATCAGGAAACTGTCGGGGTTCACTTTTAGCGACGCTGCAATGCCCAGGGCAATTGGACTGAGAACTGCTGCCGTGGCCGCATTATTCATCAAATCGGAGAGGAACATCGTAGTGATCAGGATTGCCGCCAGAGCCGCGATGGCGTTCCCGCGCGCAACAGTTTCGACCAAGAAACGCGCCAGAACATCTGCCGCACCGGTGGTCTGCATCGCGCCAGCCACCGGGATCAGCGATCCCAGCAGGACGATGACAGGCCAGTCGATGGCTGTGTAGACCTGCCTGGGCGGCACGGTTCGCAGCAGCATCGAGCCCAGAACTCCCAAGGTAAAGGCCACGGATGCCGGCAGCAGGCCGAAGGTGGCAATTCCGATA
Organism: Thioclava sp. ES.031; assembly: GCF_002563775.1. Lineage (NCBI taxonomy): Bacteria > Pseudomonadati > Pseudomonadota > Alphaproteobacteria > Rhodobacterales > Paracoccaceae > Thioclava > Thioclava sp. ES.031. The sequence continues at coordinate 750,822 of NZ_PDJO01000001.1, forward strand.
GAGCCAAGCAAGAGCGCGCTGGCGATGATTGCCATGCGCGCATTGGGAAGATGCAATTCGCGCTCTCCCAAAGGCGCGCAGCTGGTCTCGTTCATGAAATCAGCCATGATCTCGGCGGGCCCCTGCATCATCAGCAGATCGCCAGGCTTCAGCTTCAGTGTGCGCAGCCGCGTCCGCGGGGGACGCCCTTCGCGTGAGACGGCCAGAAGATTGAGGCCGTAGCGCGTCCGCAGCCGCAGGTCTGTCGCGGACAGCCCGACGATCGTGGAGCCCGGCAGCACCGCGAATTCGCGCAACACGATATCCTCGTCGCGGTCCGAAGGCTTCGTCGCTGCATCGGTGTCCTCGGCGGACTTATTGGTCTCGGCTTCGTCCTTTTCAGTCTGCGGTGTTGTCTCTCCGGATTTCCGTTCCGCTCGCGCCGAGCCGCTCTCCTCCTCTTCAAGCGTGATGCCGAAGGCCGACAACACTTCGGCCAGCTCTTGAGCCTCGGCCTCCAGGATCAAAACGTCGTCCGCCTGTATGCGCCGTCCGCCATTTGGCGCCGTCATCCGCACGTTGTTGCGGACCAGCCCAATGATCTGCGCGCCGCTTTTTTCAATCCCGCGTTCGAACTTGCGCAGGGTCAGTCCCACGGCCTTACTTTTATCCGGCACTCGAACCTCGGTCAGATAGCTGCCAGTGTCGAAACCTGCCGTGCTCATCGGTTTGCGCGCAGGCACGATGCGCCATCCCAGAAGCACGATGAAAGCCACGCCGACGAAGGCGACCGCCACACCCACGGGGGCATAGTCGAACATACCGAACTGCCCCAATCCGGCTTCGGCGCGAAAGCCCGAGACGATCAGGTTAGGCGGTGTGCCGACCAGCGTGGTCATGCCGCCGAGGATCGTGCCAAAGGCCAGGGGCATCAGCATCTGCCCAGGTGTCAGGTCCAGCCGCCCTGCGAGCCGGATCGCGATCGGCATTAGAAGCGCGAGCGCTCCGACGTTGTTCATGAAGCCAGAAAGAACAGCCGAAAGAGCGACGAGCGCCGTCATGCTGGTCAGACGCTTTGCCTCGGAAGGTAGAATTGCCTGCGCCAGCCAGTCCACCGCCCCGGTATTCTGCAAGCCCTGACTTAGTATCAGAACGCAGGCCACCGTAATCACGGCAGGATGACCAAATCCCGCAAACGCCGCATCGGCCGGAACCAATCCGGTCAAGACGCAGGCCATCAGCGAGGCCAAGCCTACCAGATCGTGGCGAAGCCTCCCCCATAAGAACAGCGAGAGGGTTGCGCCGAGGATCGCGAACAAGGTGACTTGTGGCGCTGTCATCATGGCCTCCTTGCCTCAAAATTAGCGAAGAAGGCGTCCATGATAGACAGAGCTATTCAGGCAGGTCAAAACGCATGCCTTGTTGAATTGCGTTTTTGGGGACACAATGAACCAACATTTGACGATATATTTGCAGCAACTCGATAGGTGACGAATGAAAAGCAAGGTGACGAAGGCGATCTTCCCGGTGGCCGGCCTCGGAACCCGCTTCCTCCCCGCGACGAAGTCGATCCCGAAAGAGATCCTCACGTTGGTGGACCGCCCGCTTATCCAATACGCCATCGACGAGGCGCGTGCTGCGGGTATCGAGGAGTTCATCTTCGTCACCTCGCGCGGCAAATCGGCGCTGGAGGATTATTTCGACAAAGCCCCCGAGCTCGAAAACGCGCTGGCGCGGAAGGGCAAGACCGAGATCCTCGAAGAATTGCAGCAGACCAATATGGACAGCGGCGCGATCGCCTATGTCCGCCAGAACCAGCCGCTGGGTCTGGGCCACGCGGTCTGGTGCGCGCGCCGCATGGTGCATGACGAAGCCTTCGCCGTGATCCTGACCGATGACGTCATTGCCGCCGACAAACCCTGTCTGCAGCAGATGATGGAAGCCTATAACGAGACCGGCGGGAACTACGTCGCGGCGATGGAAGTCCCCGCCGACAAGACCGCCTCCTACGGTGTTCTGGATGTCGGCCCCGGCGACGGTCCGCGCCTGCCCGTCAACGGCATGGTCGAGAAGCCCAAGCCCGAGGATGCCCCCTCGAACCTCGCGGTGATCGGGCGCTACATCCTCACCCCGCGCATCATGTGGAACCTCGATGCGCGCAAGGCGGGGGCTGGCGGCGAAATCCAGCTTACCGACGCGATCGCGCAGGAAATCCATGGCGGCAACTCGGTCTACGCCTATCGCTTCGACGGGCAGCGCTACGACTGCGGCTCGAAGGCGGGCTTCCTGCAGGCAACGGTGGTCTTCGGCCTCCAGCGTCCCGATTTGAAGGATGAGTTCGGCGAGTATCTCTCCGATCTCTCCGCGATGCGGCAGGCTGCCGAGTAAGCAATGAAGCATGTGTTGGTAACGGGTGGTGCGGGCTATATCGGCTCGCACGCCTGCAAGGCGCTGGCCGCGGCGGGATATGTCCCATCAAGGAAGGTTGAGAGGCCAGACTCCAGACTCGTCAATTTCCAGAACAAGAAGGTGGCGACTACAGCGAGGACGAAAGCAGACGGGAAAGGCTTCGAGCTTCTATCACTGAGGATCACAACGCAGCACCAGCTCTTGAGTCTGTCGAACATGATCTCGACACGGTCGCACCGCTACAACCGAACGCAAGAGCGTCGCTGATCATGTTTTTTTCAGCGACAAACAGTCGAAATCGCGCTATCCACTCTTCCGTCAGAGGAAAAGATGCATCATCCGCCCGCCACACTTGAGCATACGAGTGATGTTCCGATCAACGGCACCGCCCCGTGGCGTGCAAATGCCGGGTATGGATGAAAGCATCTAGAAGTTGAACATTTTGGAGGCAAAATAGAGTTACACTGCGTCAGGCAGATCGTTGCCCTATGTTTCGGGAAATATTTTGCGCCCGGAACCACGGAAGTGCTCGTTACGCCCACTCAGCGCTTTTCGCACTCAACGATTTAGCCCCTCGCCAATCGTCGCCGCCTCCACGAACAAAGATCTTTTAAAATGGAACTAATATCGTGATCGCTCCCCTAACCAGCTTTGATCAGTTTTTCGAATTGCAGCCACATGGGCTTGCAGGATATTTTGCACTCTCCATACTTTTTGGATTTTGTTTTCTTTATTTCTGGATAGCTCGCAACCAAGAATTTTTTGGCAAGCGATTTTTCATGATCACCAATCTCGCGCTGATATGGTGGCTGTTCGCCGCCATCATGGAACTATGGTCGGTTGTGCCATTCTGCAAGGCCGCTTGGGGGACTTTAGCCTTTCCAGCCATTGGCCTAGTCCCTGTATCTTGGTTCTTGTTCGTCTATCGTTATGCGCGGGGCGAAACCGGCCCAATGGAGCGATGGCAAAAAGCGCTGCTTATTGTAGTTCCGAGCTTCATTTCGCTTCTGTGCTTTACCAACCCATGGCACTGGCTGTTTTACAGCCGTGCATCGGCGCCGGTTTCAGATGTCCGAGGCGCCGCGCTTCACTATGATCACGGACCCTTTTTCGCCCTATCATCACTTCTGCTTTACGTATTTATTCTGGGCGGCTTCGTCATCCTCTTTCGCGCTGCCGCGCGCGCGCATGGAAGCTACCGGCTCCATTTTTTGCAGATTTTCATTCTGACGATTGTGCCAATAGTTGCAAATATTGCCTATGTATTCAGCGGCTGGACTATCGCAGGAATCGATCCGACACCGTTCATGTTTTCGGTGATCCTGTTGCTTTATTCTCTACTGATTTTATCCAATCAAACGTTCCAGATCGCTTCAGTGGCACGGGATATGGTCTTTGAAACCCTACCCAACGCAGTACTTGTCGTTGGTCGCGACGGACGTGTTTTGGAGCATAACGCGACAGCCACAGAACTGTTTTCGTTGCGAGATTCGTCCAATATTCCCGCCAGCGAAATCCCAGGCCTTGAAAAATTGCTCGAAACGTTGATGCAAGCATATCAACCGGGTGCCGTAGAAGACGTCTTAATCGGGACACGCGAATTCGAGGTGCAGACCTCGCACATTCCCAGACCCTTTGGATCAGATGACCGGTTTCTCGGTTGGCTCTTCGTTTTCTTCGATATTACAGAGCGGAAAATTGCAACAAAAACGCTCAAGAAAGAATTGAGTGTGAATGATGAGAAGTTGCGCGATATGCGCATGGAACATCATCGTATTAAGAATGAAGCCCTATCGGACCCATTAACAGGACTACTTAATCGACGGGCTCTGTCGGACGAGTTCGACGAAATGGTCGCGTCGTGCAGCTTAGAAAAGGGGCCCATCATGGTGACGGTGATCGATATCGATCACTTTAAATCGATCAATGACCGTTTTGGCCATGCAGCTGGCGACCGCGCGCTCATTGCGGTTTCAGGAGCTTTGCGTCGGGCGTTCCGACGCGAAGACCGTCTTTTCCGGATCGGCGGCGAAGAGTTCGTGGTACTTTCTCCGAACCTCGACATCAAAACGCTCGAAGACCGCATTGAAGAGCTGCGTGAAATCATCTTTGCGGCCGGAGAAAATCTTGGCCTCGACGGTCTGGAGTTAAGGTTTTCTGCTGGGATCGCCGAACGTCCTCTTGATCGGACAGCCTTGTCTGACCTGATTGATATGGCCGACAAACGACTTTACGCAGCCAAATCCGCTGGCCGCAACCGAACGATTGGCCCGGACGGCCATAATAACATAAGACATTGATACAGATGCGCCGCACGGTACAATCGAACTTACGCGGCGCAATCTTGTGCCGGGGCAATTGCTTTGCCCCTATCCGACCTTACAGATCGGGGCAAAGCCAACCATACGCCGCCTCGGCGCGATGCTGCTCGCGATGCACATTGCGCGCCTCACTATTAGGGAAGACACGAACGGTGAACAGTAACATAAAACGGCAAGATCATGCCTCGCGGACAAACGCCCGACAAAACCGGCCCAAAAACCAAAAACAGACACAAAGTTCGCGCCTCCGTGACCTAACGCCATGCTTGCTGTCTCGTCCGGCTTCCTGAAACCCGCTTGGCGGCCTCTCTCGCAAAGCCCTACCTTCATGGCACCGATGAAACGCCGTTCGCAACATGCCCTGCCGATCCCAGTTTGCCCCTTCAACACGCATCAGATTGACATATGACACCGCTTCACTCCGAAACTGAGCCACAGCTGCGGCAGGACTATCTTGCGACGATGATGCGTCTGGCACTCAGCTCTACGGCGGAAAATTTCGAAGCATCCATTCACACGGCACTTCGACGCACAACGGAATTTTTCAAGGCCAGTCGCGCATATGTCTATCAGATGCAAGAAAACGGGGCCCTGCACCTGATCGCTCAGTGGATTGCTGCGAGCGCGGTCGATCGGAACGCAGCGCCCTCAATATTGCCAGCCGCCGCAATCTCACCTTGGCGTGATTTGCTGAATGACGGCTTTGGCACCCGTGTCCGCGCTGGCGAGCGCTTTCCTGAGCCCCTTGCCGGCACCACCTGGCTAATTCCTATGAACGGCGAAGCCGGGTTGACGGGCCTCATTGGGATAGAGAACGCCAGCCCGGCCAGTATCGACATTGAAGCAGAAAATCAGTTCCTTGGTGTTGTTGGAGAATTGGTGCAAACAACTATGCGCCAACTGGGCGGACGCAAAGATCAAAATGCGCATGTCCGCAGATTGATACCCTATATCGAGCCGACGCAAGTTGATGCGGAACCACTGCAAGACCCGCACTGTATTTTCTGCGAACTGTCCGCCGGGGGGCGCGTAATGCGCATGGATGCCGCTGCACCCGAAATTGATATCGGACCCGCCAACGCCGAGGCGAGAATGATGATCGAGGAGGTTTTTTCGTCCGAGTTGACGCACGAAATCCGCCAAGCAATACGTGACGTTGACACGAACGGCCCAATCCAAGCCCGCAGATTTGAGTTGAAGGCTGCGAAGGGCATCCGCAAATACGACCTTTCAGTCGCATGCTTACATCGTGACTCTGGCGACGAGGGACCGAGGTATCAGGTGATCTTGCGTGAAGCCGGCTCTCGCATACCCCCTCCCGACGCCTCTAAACACCTTAGCCGCATCGTCGAGATGATCACGAATTTGACGACAATCGTCGATACCGAACAGCGGATTGTCTGGACCAACACCGCATTCGAAGAGCAAACGGGCTACGCGCTGCGCAACATCCGCGGGCTCGATCTGAGTGATTTGCTGATAGGCGAGGCGAGCAATCGCGAGACCGTACGAAATGTGAGGCGTGCGATCTCTGAAGGCAAGCCGTTTGAGGGAGAGAACATCAATTACGATGCAGCGGGAACGCCCTATTGGGTGACGTTCAACATGCAGCCACTCAAAGACACAACAGGCCAACTCTCTGGCTTTGTCTTTGTTGAAACAGTGATCACCAAAAGCCGCGAACTTGAAAGCACGCTGCGAGCTGAGCGTGACTTTCTTGCCGCTATCACCGAGACCGGCATCTCTGCAATCATCGCCTGCAACAGCGCAGGCGAATGCGTTTTTGCGAATGACGAAGCCAGACGGCTTTTGCAGACAGAAACGAGCGGCACCTTCCCGCCCGCCAGGGACTGGCCTCTAGCCCCTTTGAGCGACGACGCGGCTACCGCCCCTTATTCAGCACTCTCGCAAGTGATGGAAAGCGGGGCGAAGATCCGAAATATGATTATGGCACTAAACATGCCCGGCAAGGCCCAGCGCGTCCTGTCGATCAATGCCTCCCCGCTCACCGAGGCAGCGTCAAACGCGCGCATGCTTATCATCATGACGGATATAAGCCTTCAGTACGAGGCCGAAGAGGTCAAACGCCGCGCTGCAGCCAAGGCGCTTCACGACGCAGAATACGACAAGCTGAGCGGTCTTCCAAATCACCCCCATATGAAACGCCTGCTTGCATCGGCAATGACCGAGAGCTCCCAGGCCCCTTCCGAACTTTACTTTGCAATCATCGACCTTGATCGCTTCAAGCAGATCAAAACAGTCCTTGGATATGATCTCGGCGACGACCTCGTGCGAGCCACAGCAGCGCGACTGCGCAAGATTGCCCGCAAGGACATGGTAATAGCGAGATTTGGAGACGACTCCTTTGCATGTTTTTTCCGAAAGCCTCAAAACGAGGCCAAGGACCTGTTGAACCAAATCTGCTTGGCCATCACCGAACCGTTCGACCTGCACGACACCACGATCTTCATCACCGCCAGTATCGGCGTAACCACCCACAACTCAGCAGAAGCCTCCCCCCAAGCCTTGATCCGGCAGGCGGGAATGGCGAATGACTCGGCAAAGTCTGCGGGCGGCAATCGATACATCCTCTACACCCAGACAATGGACGCCCAGTTCTCGCGCCGCAGCGCCGTTTTGCAAGCGATGCGGCACGCTCTGCAAAGCGATCAGTTTGAACTGGCCTTCCAACCAAAATTCTCCCTGTCCGATGGTTTCGCGCTTGTTGGGACCGAGGCCCTTTTGCGCTGGAACTCTCCAGCTCTCGGCAGAGTTAGCCCCGCCGAATTCATTCCGATCGCGGACGCCGCGGGGCTAATCTCGGAAATTGACTTCCATGTGTTAGGGATGTTCGCACGTCAGCTTGGCAGCTGGTTGAGAGACGGGTTTGAGGTCAAAGCCAGCGTGAATCTCTCTCCGCAAAGCTTCGAAAACCCCACTTTGGCACCACATCTTTTAGAGCTTATATCCACGCATGGCGTACCTTTCTCGAACGTCATAATCGAGATCACAGAAACCTCTCTTGTGTCGTCGTCGCAAAATGCGTTTCATAATATTGATCAATTTCGACAAGCAGGCATCCGCCTTTCGATTGACGATTTCGGTACCGGCTATTCATCGCTCAGCTATCTGCAGCGACTGATCGTCTCAGAGATTAAAATCGACAAAAGCTTCATCGAGGGGCTTGGTCGCGCCGATGGAGCCGAAGATTCGGAGACCATCGTCCGCGCGATCTTGAAGCTAGCCAACTCCTTTGGATTGCGCTGCGTTGCCGAGGGCGTCGAGAACATGGCCCAATTGAGATGGCTGAAGGCCGAAGGCTGCCATACGATCCAAGGGTATCTTAGCGGCAAGCCCATGCCCCCTGAAACCTTTGCTGCGACCGCCTATCGACGTGGCGCCTCACTCAACCCAACGGGGAAGAGCGGAGCCTAAGCAACGTTCAGCCCAAAGCAGGCTTGACGAAAGTTCGTCGATTTGCACATCACGCCCACAACCATCGAGAAGGAAAGGGTCACAGACGCACCTGACCAACTCGGGGCCAAGACCAAGGCCAACACACCCTTCAACCTCCTAAAAAGACTGACTAAAATCAAATCAAATTTCTAGTCGCGATAACTTGCAACGCTCTACCAGCGGGCAGACTTCGCAATGCGTTTCGGAGCAGGCAAAAAAGCAACAAAATCGACAAAGACCTCAATGCACATAGAAATCATTTCTATACTCTAATACTACATGCATGTGTCTATCCTCAACTTTCAACCTATGGGCGTTCAACACAACAAGCGAAAGAGATGGACGTGACGACAAGAAACGCGGTTTCTCTTGCGAATATTTTCCTGCGCAGAGCGGTGCTAGGTGGGGTATTGGCTCTTGCAGCCTGCACCTCCGCCCCCTCGTTTTCGCAGCTTGGCTCCGCAGTGCAAACAACCACACAATATGCACTTGGCCGCCTAAGCCAGCTTTGGGCATCTCCTGAAGATGCGTTGATCATGTTGCACCGTCAGGTGGGCACGGAATACGAGCAGAAAATTGGTTTGGCAAACCCTACGACACTGCCGGGAGATAATTTCTTGCTCCTAATGGCGCTCGCTACGAATGGACGGACGACAGGACGGTTCGAGCTGAACCAGTTCATCGAACACGCAGGCGGCGTGCCCGCTCCCTTCAAAAAAATCGACGAACGAAACCTTCGCAGCACCACCGACAGCCTCGGCGTCTATTTCTGGCAGGAATATGATGCCGGAAGGCAGACACGCTGTGTCTTGGCATTTCGTCGCCTAGAGCCCCATGCCCGCGTTCTGCCGAAGGGGGCCAACGCGATGGATGTGATGCTGCGCAATTGCGTCCATGGCTCCACCCAAACAGCGTTGAAACCTATTCAAGATGCTCAAATCCGACTTGGTGTGGTGGCAGATGTAAGCACGCGGTCGGGTGGCAATCTGACATTGTCACCCCTTGCGGCGCCTTTGCAATGACGCGGCCGATCCATCACGAAAGCAGACCTTGACAATGAGCTTATTTGGCGCCCGAAGCACCACGCGAAATGCACCTACATTCATTTTGTGGTGTCTTGTTCTCGTTCCCATCGCCGTTCTGATCAGTGTGCCCACTTCGGTCTCGGGTCAGGCCTTCTTGGGTATTGTTGCGGTCGCCACGGTCGCGATCCTCAAGCCGTTCGCCACAAAGATCATCCCGCGCTTCGCACTCTTGGCTACGGCCTCGGTGATCATCTCGCGCTACTGGATATGGCGGGTCACCGAAACTTTGCCCGATCCTTCGGTTTCGGTATCCTTCTTCGTTGCCTTGCTTTTGTTGTTGGTCGAAACCTATTCAATCCTCGTATTTTTCCTGAACGCCTTCATCTCGGCGGACCCGACCGAACGGCCGTTCCCTCCCCAAGTGTCGCCCGAGAAGTTGCCGACGGTCGATATTCTGGTGCCCTCCTATAACGAGCCGGTCGAGATGCTGAGCGTCACGCTCGCCGCAGCCAAGAACATGATCTACCCGCCCGAGAAACGCACGGTCGTCCTATGTGACGACGGGGGGACCGACCAACGCTGCAACTCCTCAGACCCTCAACTGGCTGCAGCATCCCGCAAGCGGCGGGCAGAACTTCAGGCGCTCTGTGCCAATCTTGGCGTGAAATACTCCACCCGGGCACGCAACGAAAATGCCAAGGCCGGAAACATGAGTGCAGCGCTGGAAACGCTGTCGGGGGATCTCGTCGTTGTGTTCGATGCCGACCACGTTCCTTCGCGAGACTTTCTCGCACGTACCGTAGGGTATTTCGTCGACGATCCGAAACTTTTCTTGGTCCAGACACCCCACTTTTTCATCAACAGCGATCCTATTGAGCGCAATCTGCGGCTACCGCGCAACTGCCCCCCTGAAAATGAGATGTTCTATTCTCAGATCCACCGCGGACTGGATCGCTGGGGCGGAGCCTTCTTTTGCGGCTCGGCCGCCGTACTGAGGCGCGCGGCCTTGGACAGCGTTGGCGGTTTTGCCGGTGAGACGATCACGGAAGATGCCGAAACGGCGCTGGAGATCCACGCCTCCGGCTGGAAGAGTTTTTACCTCAACCGAGCCATGATTGCAGGATTGCAGCCCGAAACTTTTGCTTCTTTCATTCAGCAACGCGGCCGATGGGCCGCAGGCATGATGCAGATGCTAATGCTTAAGAACCCGCTATTTCGGAAAGGTCTGCGGCTGCCTCAACGGCTATGCTACATCAATTCGATGAGCTTCTGGCTGTTTCCGTTGATGCGGCTCACTTATCTTTACGTTCCGCTTATCTACCTGTTCTTCGGGGTTGAGATTTTTGTAGCAACCTTCCCAGAAGTAATGGCCTATATGCTGAGTTATCTCGCGATTGCCTTTATGGTTCAGAACGCAATTTACAAGCGTTTTCGCTGGCCACTCATCTCGGAAATATACGAGATCGCGCAAGCGCCCTACCTCGCCCGGGCAGTACTCCGGACGGTGCTGCGACCGCGCGGGGCACGGTTCAACGTTACCGCCAAGGATGAGACGCTGAACGAGGATTACATCTCACCGATTCACTGGCCATTGACCTTTCAATGGTTAGCCATGCTATCCGGGGTCGTGGCGCTCGTGGTACGCTGGATGTTGTTCCCCGGCGACCGACCCGTGCTAAGCGTCGTGGGCGGATGGGCTGTTTTCAATTTCCTTATGGCGTCCGTCGCTTACAGCGCCATTTCAGAGAAACAGCAGCGACGGGCCTCGCCACGTGTGGACATGAATGTTGCCGGAAAAATGTGGTCGGCCGAAGGCCTGGAAACCGATGTGCCTCTGGAAGCGCCTGTTACTATTAAGGATGCTTCGACCACCGGTGTTCGTTTGTTGCTGGAGCAAGCCGTTGCTAACCCAAAGCTTCAAGCGGGCAGCCGTGTCTATTTCCAGCCGAAATTCGTGAATTCGCCACATCTGGAGGCCCCGGTTCTGGCACGTATCAGAACGGTCTCCTCCACACCCAATGGACAGATGCTTGGGTTGGTGCTGGAGGCCGGACAACCACAGAATGTTCAAGAAGCCGTTGCCTTCCTGATCTTTGGCGACAGCGAGAACTGGCTTCGGGTTCGACGCTCATTGGAGACTGGCAAGGGCGTGATCACGGGATTTGCCTTTGCGGGATCGCTATTCATCCGCGGCTTTCCTAATTTGCTGCTGGAGCTTGGACGCGCCTTTGCTCGGCGCAATAACGTCGACGCTACCGGAGTGGCGGAACGCCCCCCTGCGCACCTCCTGGCCTTCGGTGTGGATATCGATGCCCAAGAGCGTGAGGAGCGTCAACGTGCCCTCGAAGAGGCCAACGCAGCCAAAGAGAGCGTTTTGTGATGAGAAAACAGCGAAATCGCGTTGGCATCAAACTGGCTGTTTTGGCCATTGGCCTTTTGATTGGGCCATTTCGTGAAGCCCTTCCCGCGCAAACCATACCTGGTGCGCGTGGAGCTCTTTCGACCTCCCAACCACAATTGATAGACCTGAGTCCACTGCTTGAGACTTTGAAGGCGCAAGCCGACCGAGGTGATGCCGCGAGCGAGCCAGCGATGTCGTTGCACCAATATGCGCGCAAGACGGAAGCTGGCCCATCATCCCTCGCACAGCCTTCGCATTTGCTGCTTCTGCCATTCCAAGCCGATAGGGCAGTGACCGACCACGTCATGCGCCTTACAGGCGAACGCCAAACTGCCCACCTCACGCTAGATATTCCGGCGCTCAAGCCGGTCGAAGGTGTTCAATTACGCTATCGTAACAGCATCAATGTGCAATCCAGCCAATCGCGGATCCTGATCAACGTAAACGGAACCCCGCTTCCAGCGGTCGCCCCGGCTGCTTTCGAAGGCTTCAAGACCATCTCTGTGCCCTCAAACCTCTTGGTTGAAGGCCGCAATACCATTACGGTGCAGGCCAAACAGGCGCATCGGATTTTCTGCGGACCCAAAGCAAGCTTTCAGATCTGGACTGAGTTCGACCTGGCCCAGAGCGGCGCTATCGTTTCATCTACCAATTTGCCCACTGATGCCAATGGCTTTAGAATGGCTTTGGCCGCTCAGGTGGGACGCTACGGTCGCGTGACTGTGCGCGCGGCCGGCGAGCCGCCCCAAACGTTTATGCGCTCTATGTCAGAAAAGCTCTCCGCTGCCAGCGCTGGCACCCAGGCGATCACCCTTGTTACGGAAGGGCTCTACGCCAACGGCGCAGCTACACATCCAATCGCACGGATAACCCTGCGCGACAATCTACCCACGCCATTGGAGGTCAGACGCGGCGCTGATGGGGCGGAAGTCTTGATGCTGAATCCCAAAGCCAAAGACGTTCTGTCCGCATTGGATAAGATTTTACCACAATCTGCTCCGGTGCCGGACATCGGTAAGTTGATGCCGGGCGTCGCGACAAGCCTAAAGGAACTGCAGTTCACCGATCTCAACGCGTATAATCGGTATACAGAACAGTCTTTGCAATTCCGGCTGCCTAACGACTGGCTTATTCTGTCCTCTGCCAAGGCCACCTTGCGTCTGTCATATGGCTTCGCAGCAGATTTGCCGCAAGGCGCATTGATGCTGGTGAAAGTTGATGGGGTCACTGTTCGATTGCTGCCCTTGGACACAAACGGCGGCAAGGTGCAGCCCCCACTCGACATCAGGTTTCCGGCGAATATACTCAAATCGGGGGTTAACAACGTGACCTTTGTCACAATCGCACCTGGTAACCCGCCAGATCGTCCCTGCCCCAAGAGCGACACGCCCCTCATGACGATCCTCGACGGATCTTCCCTGTTGGTTCCGTCCTCACCGCGCATGAAATTTATCGGCATGAATAGCCTGGTCGCCGCGCTCCGTCCCAACCAGCTTGTTGCGAGCGGGTCCGCTGCACTCCAATCGCACATCGAAAAATTGACGACAACACTCGCATCGTCTTTGCGTCCAATCAGTGGCATACCGCCGATCAGCGATGCACAGTTGAAGATCGTTGCACTCGACAACCTGCAAAACGTCTCGCTCGGAAAGCTTGGCGTACAACCGCGCACCCTTGAAAACGTGTTTTTTGGTGCGCCTGACACACGAGCCCAAGCGTCGATCGAGAACCCGGATTATGGGTTTTTCAACGCCTCGAAGCTGCTCTTTTCGCTGGAGGCTATCGGCAAAAAAATTTCCGATCTCGCCCAGCCGGGCGATCCACCTCTCAAGGAGTGGCTTGCAAACCGGCGGGGGAAAGCCGCCCTCGTGCTCACCGACCCCAAACGTCCGCATAAGCTCTCGCTGATCGTGCCTCCGAATAGCGATGCGGCCCAAATCGCCGATGCGATCGCACGAGCGCGGCTGTCCTCCAACGCGCCACGCGGACAATTCTCCCTGCTTACGGAAGACGGGAAGTGGGAGAATTGGCAGGACGCAAGTGCTCCCCCCGTGCTGGAAGAACCCTTGAGCCTTGGGAACTTCAGGGCTGTAGCGGGGAATTTCGCATCATGGTCGCCGTTGTATTTTGTTCTGTTGCTGTTCGGCCTGACCGTTTTGTCAATCGTTCTGGCCCTGGTATTTGTCATCTCAACCAGAGGGAAACGTAAAAAATGAATAGAAGGGCAGCTTTGCGCACAGTCGCCAGTGTCGGCCTCTTTCCCCTGCTAGGAAGCACTTCGGCGGTGGCGCAGTCGATGCCGAACAGCCTCGCGGGCCCAAACCAACCGCTCGCCGAGGCCTGGTCGGCATGGAAAGCTGCCTTTTTGAGCCCTGAGGGCCGTGTCATCGACAAGCTGCAGCAAGGGGCTAGCCATTCAGAAAGCCAAGGCTATGGGCTACTCATGGCCGCACTTTTTCACGACAACGCAACCTTTGACGCGATCTATCGCTGGACCGAAGCCAACCTTGCGATCCGCAGCGATGCGCTTCTCGCGTGGCGCTGGCTGCCCAATCAAACGGTGAGCGTTGCCGACCGGAACAACGCCACCGATGGTGATCTATTCTATGCATGGGCGCTCGTCCTCCACAGTCGGGCAACCGGAATGCTATCCCTGCGACGTCGCGCGACTGCGATCGCCGAGAGTCTGGTCAAGAACTGTGTTGTTGAGGCCAGGGACGGATCAGGGCGGCTTTTGCTGACACCCGCCGCTGAGGGCTTTGCGCGCAAGAACGCGCAGATCATCAACCCGTCCTATTATATGCCGCGCGCGATGCGCGAAATTGCCGCCGCCACTGGTATCAACGCTCTCGCCACATGCGCCTCGGACGGCGAGGCCTTAATGACCGACCTGGCCACTCAAGGGCTGATGCCGGATTGGATTGAGGTTGGCACGAGCGGCATGACACCGGCGGTAAACATGTCGGACAAGAATGGATACGAGGCAATGCGTGTTGCGCTGTTCCTAATTTGGTCGGGCAATGCGGCACACTTGGCCGTTGCAGATCAAGTGAGAGCCTATTTACAGGCAGAGACCAGCGGCAACCTTCAGAACGGCGAATACGTGACCGTAATGGACCGAAAGAGCGGTGCGGTTCTTGAGGCAAGCTCAAGTCTTGGCTACGGGGCGCTTGCCGCTTTTTCAGAATGCGCCTCGCACTCCCGATTCGGAGCGAAAATTCCGTTCTTTCGAACCGACGAACAACCCTACTATCCTGCGACGCTGCATCTTATGACCCTAATTGCGCAGATCGTTTCTGCCCCCGAATGTGTACCGATATGAAATATCTCCCTCGCGCTTTTCGGCCCGCGACTCTCTCTATGACCTTTGCGGCAGCATTGCTCTTACATGTTCAAGCCGACGCACAAAACGCTCCAAGTGCTGAAGACCTGCGTGCATTGCGCTTCTACATTGAGAACAATGATGAAGCCGCTGTGAAGGCTGAAGCCCGCCAACTGAAATTAAAATTCCCGAATTGGACACCGCCTTCCAATTTGGCAGATCTCTCGCAGATTGAACCGACAACAGAGATTTCCGATATCTATACGCTCATTTCACGCGGTGATATCGATGGCGCGCGCAAGCTCGTCCAGCAAGTCTCCGAGAAATATCCGACGTGGAAAGTTCCTGCGGAAATGCAGAACCAACTTGATCTAGCAGAAAGTCAAGCGAAATTTGATCGCGCCATCAGCGCAGAAGATACCGCGGCGGCGATCAACATTGCATCTCGGTCCCCTGTATTGATGAGCTGCAACAGGATCAATAATATCTGGCAGCTTGCCAAGCTGCAAATCAGCAATGACAACGCACGCGGCGCACTGGCTGCCTATCGCCAGATCGTCGGCACATGCACAAATACGCCAGACATCATCGCGACGATTGAGAAAGCCGAGAAAGTAACGACCAACCAACAGCTTATCGGCTTGGTCGATCTTGCAAGACAGAGGTTCCCGTCCCAAGCGACAACCTTCAGGGGCTTGCAAGAGCGCCTGCTCAAGGGGCGCGGCACCCAAGCGACAAGCCCCAAAGCGGCTGGCGCCGAAGCCAAGCCGAGCAGTCCCGCAAAGCTGACCACACCAAAGCCTGCTACCCAGGTCACCACTGCAACGGCTCCAAAGCGCACTCGCTTACCGTTGCACGGAGATCGGCGGCTGAACGCCACGCGGGCAGCCGCGAAAGCAGGAAACAACCACGCATGCCTGGCGAATTCTGCCAACCCGCGCTCGATCGATATCGCCTATGAGCGGGCCTGGTGCGCTTATAATCTTGAGCGGCCGCTTGAAGCCATGGCTTATTTCTTAGCCGCATCGCAAAGCGGGCTGAGTGGCGATGCTATCCGCGACGCCAAATTCGGCCTAGCGCTGTCTTACCTCAAGCTGGACATGACGGAGGAAGCCGCACGCATCGCGGCCCAGACCTCTTATACCCCGTCACAACGTCGCCAAGTGGAAGCCATAATTCTAAACCAGCGCGGTATTCAGGCTTATGATCGCAAGGAGTACCAGCACGCAATTGATTATTTCGATGCGCTAGAAGAGATGGAAAATGGTTTATCGCGCGATCTCGCCCTTTTGCGCGGCTATGCTTATCTTAACATCGGCGACACCACCGCCGCACGCAAGCAATTCGAGACGCTCAATGATGTGCTATCAACCACAGATACGCGCAAGGCGTTGCGCATACTATACTCTCAGGCCCCGTGACGAGCAGATCGGGAGAGCCTGATTTTCGCAGTTTTTCCCTGACGCGCCCCTAAACCGATCGGGAAACGCCGCCCCTTGGCTGTCTCGCGCGCGCAGCGCTCTACCCGAAGAAAATTGACGGTCAAGATGAAAATCAACGTATTAACAAGCTCAACGATGATCAGAAAAGGCGTTTAAATATACTGCATCGCCCCCAAAATGGAAAGGCGCGCTAGTTGGCGGCGCGTCTTCAATTCCTCTAGAAACCTGTTTATTTTCAGGAAGCCGCTTGGGTTCGACGAGCGCCAATTATCATGCCCTGACCTGTTCAGGCTGTCGTAGAAGGTTATCAGTGGCAGGACAAAAAAACTGTGCGCTACGATTATCTGATGTCTTGGGGTTCGAAGGCATGACCATGTAATCAGAACAATATTTCTCTGATGCCTCCCGCAGCGCACGCGCCATTTTGAGATACCCGCCATAGCCTTTTTTGCTGTGCATCAACTCATACCAGTCCGCGACCGGAGCTGCCAGCTTGAGCGGCATCTTGTCCGACCAGATCCCTGTGCGAATCTGGATTATGCCACCTTCTAGATACTCAATTTCGATGTGGTCTGCGGCCATGAAAATCTCCGCCTGTATATAATAAGAGCCAGCGGGGCGCGCGACGCAACCGGGGCCATTTGAAAATAAATAGAAAAAAATTTTATCGCTAACCCGACTTTCGTAGCAATGAAACGGGCCACCAGTTATTGCGGATTTCCTGACCTTGTGTTCATATAACGTTGAGTTGATCTACGCTCGCGTAATGTCATGAGGCGCATTGGGAGATTTGAGCTACCCCCTGAAATTCGGACACTGACATAAGCTACGATTTGCAGTCTGCTGATCTTCGACGAGAAGGAGATCAGAGATGTCGAAACGCAAGCAGCACGCGCCCGAGTTCAAGGCAAAGGTCGCGCTGGAAGCCCTGAAGGGTGAAGAGACAGCGGCCGAGCTGGCGAGCCGGTTCGGGGTGCATCCAACGATGATCCATCAATGGAAGCGGGCCTTGCTCGAAGGCGCGTCGGGCGTGTTCGAGCGCGGGGGCCGAAGGAAGCCCGAGATCGACGAGGAGCAGGTGAAGGAGCTCCACGCCAAGATCGGGGAGCTGGCGGTGGCCAACTCTTTTTTGGAACGAAAGCTGAAGCCTTGGGGCGGGAAGTGAGGCGTGGCATGATCGAGCCGAACCATTCGGATCTGTCGATTGGGCAGCAGTGCAAGCTGCTGTCGATCGCACGCTCATCCTATTACTACGAGCCGAAGGGCGAAACCGAACAGAACCTCGGCCTGATGCGGCAGATCGACGAGCAGTTCCTGGAGACCCCGTTCTTCGGTGTCCGCCAGATGACCTGGCACCTGCGTAACGACGGCCACCTGGTGAACGAGAAGCGGATACGGCGACTGATGCGCCTGATGGGGCTCATGCCGATTTACCAGAAACCCAACACAAGCAGGCCGGCGAAGGGGCACAAGACCTATCCCTACCTGCTGCGAGGTCTGCGGGTGGATCGCCCGAACCAGGTCTGGTGCTCGGATATCACCTACCTGCCCATGCGGCGCGGGTTCCTCTACCTCGTGGCGATCATGGACTGGCACACCCGCAAGGTTCTGTCTTGGCGGATCTCGAACACCCTGGAGGCCGACTTCTGTGTCGAGGCGCTGAACGAAGCCATCCACAAGTTCGGCCCGCCCGAGATAATGAATACGGATCAGGGTTCTCAGTTCACGTCCTTCGCTTGGACGGATCGGCTCCGCCGGTCGGGCGTGCGCATCTCGATGGATGGGAAAGGCCGATTCCTCGACAACATCTTCATCGAGCGGCTGTGGCGAACCCTGAAATACGAATGCGTCTACCTGCATGCCTGGGAGACAGGATCGGAGACAAAGGCGGCGATCCGGAAATGGATGACCTTCTACAGCCACCAGCGCCCGCACTCAGCCCTCGGCGGCAAGCCACCGGCGCTGGTCTATGGCCAGAGAAATGATATCAACCAACCCGGTCAGCAGATGCAACGAGTAGCTTAATTTACGCCAGATCCTGTCCAAGAGATGGGGAGTAGCTCAGGAGTGAAGATGAGACAGAAACCCGGAACAGCGAAGCCGACGGCGGAGTCGATGGTGAAGGACATCCGCCGGCGCACGCGTGGTCTCCTCTTCGGAATGGGCGTCCTGCATCGAATTCACGATCAGGCCCACCAGAAGGTTCACCACTGCGAAGGTCGTGACCATGATGAAGGGCACGAAGAAGGCCCAGGCCAGAGGGTGGGTTTCCATCACTGGGCGCACAATGCCCATCGACCAGCTCTCGAGCGTCATGATCTGGAACAGCGAATAGGCTGATTGTCCCAGCGAGCCGAACCACTGCGGGAAACTCGCGCCGAACAATTTCGTCGCCATCACGCTCGCGATGTAGAAGATGATGCCCATCAATAGGAACACGCTGCCCATGCCCGGCAAGGCGCTGATCAGTCCTTCGACCACCCGGCGCAGGCGTGGCGCGACCGAAATGATGCGCAAGAGCCTCAGCACGCGCAGCGCCCGCAGCACGCTGAAGACCTGCGCGCCGGGCAGAAGCGATACACCGACGATGGTGAAATCGAACAGGTTCCAGCCGGAGCGGAAGAAAGCTAGCCGATGCACCACGAGCTTAAGTCCAATCTCGATCACGAAAACCGACAGGCATAGCATATCGAGCAGCCGGATCAGATCGCCAGCCAAGGCTATCGCGCGCTCCGACGTCTCCAGTCCTAGAAGCAATGCGTTGAACAGGATCACGGCCGTGATCGTGTTCCTGAAAGCTGATGTGTCGAGCGCCATCGCGATCCGGTCGCGCAAAGTCATACGGTCCCCCTCTTATTGGCGGGAGGGATATGGTTCTTGGACGGGGGTTGCGCAACCTTACCCTTCAGCAATGAGTGCCTTGGAAAAATCGTTGCGCACCGTGCCGTGTCCTACTTCAGCGAATGTGATCGGACCAAGCAGACGGTGCGAGTGGCGTGGTCGCGCTGGAGGGGGACGAGGGCCAAGTTGCTGTCAGGTTGGCCGATGTCGGACCCACAGTCTAGGGAGGCAAGCTGTGCCCCTGCGCTTACGTTCCAGCACGTGTTGCGTCGAGAACTTCTGCGAGATTGGCAATGCAGCCGCCATGCGTCATGCGTAAGGTTACCTCTTCCGAGGTGTGAGGCGCGCAATCACTCAGTGCGCTTCTTCATCTTCCGGGCCTGCATCGCAGCCACCACCCTCGAAGTAGGCACCGCCGGAGATCGGTTGGCTCTTGAGTCATTGCACTTCTTCCTCGGTGAGGTCACCAAAATCAGCCGCGAGACGCTAGTAGTCGCGAGCGCGTTCAAGCATCACCAAAAGGCCTCACCACAAGCCCCTTCCAACCTACGGGATTGGTGGGGAAGACCTTCGGGCTGGTGAGGTCAGTCCGGTCGCTCCTGCGAGCGGATGTATTCCTTGATCGTTTCCAGCGGGGCGCCGCCGCAACTGCTGACGAAGTAGCTCGGCGACCACAGGGCGCCGCCAAGGCGCTTCAGGCTCGGGAAGTCCCTCCGGAGCCGCCGCGACGTTGTGGTCTTCACCGCATTTGCAAAATCGGCGACCGCCTCGGCGGGCGGCAACGAGAACAGGATATGGATGTGATCGGCCTCCGCGCTGAACTCCTCCAGCGACCCGCCGCGAACATCGCAGCGCTCCCGGATCGCAGTCTCTGCCGCCCGCAGCATTTCGGATGTCAGCACCTCCCGGCGCTGTTTCGTCACCAGAACCATATGGTAGTGGATGCTAAAAATGCAATTATTTGTATGTCTGTAGTATTGATATGTCATTTGGGAACCAATATAATAATTAGACCATGGCCGCAACTCGATCCCTCTCCTTCAAGCTCTATCCGTCGCCGGCTCAGGCGGCGGCGCTGTGGCGCAAGCACCTGCTTTTGAAAGACCTGTGGAACGCCGCACTCGAGGAGCGGATCGGCGCCTGGCGACACAGCGAGACCCGGGTCTCGCGCTCCGACCAGGAAAAGGCGCTGAAGGAGATCCGCCTCGGCCTCGAGGGCTGGCGCGGGCTCGTGCACACCCATGAGGCCCAGGTCGTTCTGAAGCGCCTGGATCTTGCTTTCCAGGCCTTCTTTCGCCGCCTGCGCGCGGGGCAGGCGCCGGGCTTCCCTCGCTTCAAGAGCGCCGAGCGCTTCCGTGGTTGGGGCTACAAGGAGCACGGCAAAGGCTTCAGGGTCGAGATGCGCGACGGCGGCCGGCACGGCCACGCCACGTTGTTCGGCATCGGGCGCATGCGAATGCGGGGCGTCGCGCGCACGCCGGGCCGCGTGCTCAAGGCCGATGTGACCCGGACGATCCACGGCTGGATGCTCAACGTGGTCGTCGAGACCAGCTGCGCCGAGCGTGCGTCGGCCGAGGGGCAGGCCGTGGGGCTCGATTGGGGCGTCTCGACCTTTGCCACGCTCGCGCTTGAAGATGGCGCCTTCGAGGAGCTGCCGAATCCGCGCTACCTTGACCTCGAGGCCGAGGGCCTCAAAGCCGAGCAACGCCGGCTCTCGTCCGCGGCCCGGGCGCGAAAGATCTCCCGGCGGGCGCTGCAAAAGCATCGACGCGATCTGGCGCGGCGTCATGCGAAGATCGCCGCGCGCCGGAAGGACTTCCTGCACAAGGCGAGTGCGCGGATCGCCGGTCGGCACCGCCTGATCGCGACCGAGGCGCTGGCTGTGCGCAACATGACCGCTTCAGCCCGGGGCACCGCGGAGGCGCCGGGCCGGAATGTGGCCCAGAAGGCGGGCCTGAACAGATCGATCCTGGACACGGCCCCGGCCGGGTTTTTGAACATGCTCCGATACAAAGCGGAAGAGGCTGGTGCGGAGTTCCTTGAGGCGAAGACGCGAGAGCTGAAGCCGTCACAGCGCTGCCCGGACTGCGGCGCCGTGCGGAAGAAGGCACTCGCAAAGCGCCACCATGATTGCGACTGTGGCTGTCGTCTCGGGCGAGACGAAGCCGCAGCCCGCGTCCTGCTGAACTGGGGGCTCGCGGAGGGCCGCCGTCGCCAGAACGCGGAAACGATCAACCCGGCCGGGACGGTCGGGGATCAGGCTGCCGCCTGATCCGAAACCCCTTCCAACCTACAGGATTGGTGGGGGAGGTTCATGGCTTTCAGTCTCGACAAAGGGGAAATCAGCGACGGATCGGTGAGGTGGATCGATCATGCGAGTGGCCAGCGCCTTGCGCTCACCCACCTCGATGCGAGCCTCGCGCTTCCGTCCTTCGACGGTCCGGCGAGGCTGGACCTGACGGGGCAGGTCAATGGTAAGGCGCTGAAGGTCAATGGCACGCTCGGAGCCTTCGCGTCCTTCCTTGCGGGCGATCCGGCCCCCACCGATCTTGCGCTGACCCTCGATGCGTCGTCGATCGGCTTCAAGGGCACCTTCGGGACGGCTCCCTTGGCGGCGAAAGGGGCGCTCACTGCTAACGTCAAGGACCCGGCCGCGCTGGCGGCGGTCTTCGGGCAGGCTGCGCCGGATCTGCCGAAAGGGTTGGGGCGTGATACGATTACCGCGAAGGGCGATGTGACCCTGGGTGCGGATGGCGCGATGCAGCTACGCGGCGGCAATCTCACGCTCGACGACAATGCGCTGAGCGTGGCGGGCGATCTTTCCTTCGCGAAAGGCAAGCCGCGGATCGATGCCCAGATCGATGCGGGCGCGCTTGATCTCTCGGCGCTGGCCGGGGCGTCGGGCGCGACTGGATCGGGCGAGGCCTCCTCCGGTTCTGGCTCTGGCACCAGCGGTTGGTCGAACGCGCCGATCGACGCCACGGGCCTACGGGCGCTGGATGGTAAGATCGTGCTCGATGCGAGTTCCATCGATTTCGGCACTGCCAAGCTGGGCCCGACCAAAGCGCAGATCACGATCGAGAACGGCCGCGCGGTGGCGGATCTGCGTCAGGTCTCGGCCTATGGCGGCAGCGTCACCGGGCAGGTGGTGGCGAATGCACGCAGCGGGTTCTCGGCCTCCGCCGATCTGGTGGCAAAGGGCGTCTCGATGCAGCCGCTTCTGAGCGATCTGGCCGATTACACGCGGCTCGATGCGAAGGCGGATTTGGCGGTGAAGCTTCTGGCCTCGGGCAACAGCCAGGCCGCGCTGGTGCGCTCGCTTTCGGGCTCGGGCGATGTCGCCTTCGGCAAGGGGGCGCTGGAGGGGCTCGATCTGGTGGGGATGCTGCGCACGCTCGATCTGAACTATGTGGGGGAGGGAGCGAAGACGATCTTCGATCAGATCACCGCGAGCTTCACCATCGCCAACGGGGTGCTGTCGAATGACTACCTCGAATTGAAAGCGCCGCTTCTGAGTGCTGCAGGCAAGGGGCTTGTCGATATCGGGGCGCAGAGCCTCGATTACACCGTCACGCCGACCGCGCTCAGCAAGGCCGATGGCACGGGCGGGGTGAAGGTGCCGCTCTCGATCACGGGTCCCTGGGCGAAGCCGAAATTCGGCCTCGATATGAAGGCGCTCTCGGGCGACAAGGTCGATGCGGCGAAGCAGGACCTGAAGGCGAAAGCGGATGCAGAGATCGCCAAGAAGCTCGGGATTACGCCCCAAGACGGCCAGAGCACCGAGGATGCGGCGAAGCAGAAGCTCAAGGAGGAGGCTGCGAAAGGTCTGCTGAAGCTCTTCAAATAGGCGGCAGGCCCGCCCGCGTGGCCCGGTTTGCATGCCGGCGCATGTGCGTTTCCGAGTCTCCTCGAGACGCGGGCTTCAAACGCCGTGAACTGCTCCGCTCAGCCGCCCCAGCTCCGCTCGAGAGCCGCCAGCCAGTTGCCATGCGCGAGCTTCTCGATCAGCGCTTCGCCATAGCCATGCGCACGCATCGCCTCGATCAGGCGCGGCAGCCCCGCCGCATCGCCCAGATCGGGCGGGATCGCCGCTCCGTCGAAATCAGACCCTAGCCCGACCCGGTCCTCGCCCAGTTTCTCGATCAGGTAATCGAGATGGCGCAGCATCGGGTCGAATCCGGCGAAGGGCTCTGCCTTGCCGTCCTCGCGCAGAAACCCGAGCGCGTAGTTCAGCCCGACCATGCCATCGCTTTCGCGGATCATCGCGAGCTGCCGATCGGTAAGGTTACGCGACGAGGGGCAGAGCGCATGCACGTTGGAATGGGTGGCGACCAGCGGCGCATCGGACAGCGCCGCGACATCGTCGAAGCCCTTCTCGTTCAGATGGCTCAGGTCGATCATGATCTTCAGCCGGTTGCATTCCGCCACCAGCCGCTTGCCTGCCTCGGTCAGCCCGTCGCCGGTATCGGGCGAGGACGGGTAGGCGAAGGGCACCCCATGGCCGAAGGCCGTCGGGCGCGACCAGACCGGCCCGAGCGAGCGCAGCCCCATCGCATGCCAGACGTGCAGCGCATCGAGGTCGGGCCCGATCGGCTCGGCGCCCTCGAAATGCAGGATCGCGGCGATCTTGCCTCCCACGATCGCGGCGCGAATATCAGCGACCGAGCGGCAGATCTTCAGGCTGCCCTCGCGCTCCATCCACATCAGGTGGCCGACCATCTTCATCGCGACCGGCAGCGCGTCCTCGAAGGGGATCGCCTCGGGCAGCGGCAGCGAAAAGGGCGGATTGCGCATGATCGCGTCGAAATCGGGATCGTCATGGGCGACCGGCGAGGGGATATAGACCGCGAAAAACCCACCCACGAAACCGCCCGCGCGCATCCGGGGCAGATCGAGCTGGCCCGTGCCGGTGTCGCTCAGCCAGGTCGTCTCGCGGGCCTCGGGATCGCGCAGTAGGCGAAGGAGGAAATCGTTATGACCGTCGAAGACCGGGATCAGGGCGCTCATGCGGGTTCATCCTCTTTCGTGTAGCCCGCCGAGGCTTTCAAGCGCTTGCGGGTGTAGTGGGTTTCGGCGCGGTGAGCGCGCAGGTCGGCGCGGGTAAGTTCCGCCACCGCGAGACTATCTGACCCGACCCCCGCGGAATCCCTATCCACAATGCAGAGGCAGCGCCATCCTGCGCTGCTCTCACAGTGCCGCGATCTCCACGATTTCCACCCGGTCGCGTAGCCGTGCCGTGACCCGGATCGTGCCCGCATCGCCGGTCAGCCGCAGCCAGCAGCCCG
This sequence comes from Thioclava sp. ES.031, assembly GCF_002563775.1. Classification (NCBI taxonomy): domain Bacteria; kingdom Pseudomonadati; phylum Pseudomonadota; class Alphaproteobacteria; order Rhodobacterales; family Paracoccaceae; genus Thioclava; species Thioclava sp. ES.031. The sequence continues at coordinate 775,303 of NZ_PDJO01000001.1, forward strand.
TGGCGCCGCCCTGAAGAACGGGGCAGTCGGGGCCGATCAGCCTAGCCGGGCCCTCGACGGTCAGGAAGACCGGCTCGTTGAGGAAATGCAGCTTGTTGCCGGCCTGATCGCGGGCGCGGATCATCACCCGGATCTCATCGCTCGCATCGGCCTCGGCCTTCGTGACATCGGGCGCCAGTTCCAGCCGATCGAACATCGCATCGGCGGGGAAGTCGCGCTCGATCACCAATTCGCCGTTGCGATAGCCGCGCAGGCGACCCGCATGCCAGCTCTCGCCCCAGGCGGTCACCTCGTCGGGGGTGAAATGCTCGTAATCGATGACGACCGGCGCATGCGGCAGATGCGGGAAGCGGGTGCGGTCGGGACCGACGCGCTTGACCACATCGGCATAGGATAGCTCCACCTCGTCGCAATTCGTCAGCACGATCAGCGGGATCACCCCGCCGATATTGCGCTCGCCGCGCGACCAGACGGTGACCGGCTCCATCACGATTGCCTCGTCCGGGTCGCGCTGGCTCGCATAGGCGTAGGTTGCGAATTTCGGCTCGCGGAAGATCGACATCACGCCATGATGGCAAATCCGGTCGCCCGCGCCGAAATCCTTGTGGGTGTTGTAGTCGAACATGCACCAGCCGATGCAGCCCGCGAGCCCGGCATCGGGGTCATGGGCGGCGTTGAGCACGTCGAGATGGCGCAGCACATGCTCGTGCTGGCGATGCTCGGGGTCGCCCGACTTGGTCGGATACATGTGCCCGTTATACTCGGTCACCAGATAGGGCACGCGCTTGGGTAGCCCCGTCACCTCCTGCTGGTCGCGCAAGCTCGTGCGCGGGCGGTTCGAGAAGGGCAGTTCGAAATCGCCAAGGATGAAATCGTTCATCGTGTAGACGTCTTCGAGCAGCTGGCTGTCGGTGATGCAGCGCACGCCGCCGGTCGGGCGCGTCGCATCCAGCTCATGCGCGAGGGCATTGGTGCGCTTGTAGAACGCTTCCGCATCGGGGCTTTCGTTGATCCGCACGCCCCAGATGATGATCGAGGGATGGTTCCAGTCGCGCCGGATCATCCGCTCGACATTGGCGACGGATTCGTCTTGCCAGACATCGCCGCCGATATGCTGCCAGCCGGGGATTTCCTCGAAGACCATCAGGCCGATCTCGTCGCAGCGGTCGAGGAAATAGGGGCTCTGCGGATAATGCGAGGTGCGCGCGATGTTGCAGCCCAGATCGTAGCGCAGGATGTCCGCGTCGCGTTCCTGACTGCGTTTGCCCTGAGCATAGCCCGAATAGGGGAAGCTCTGGTGGCGGTTGAGGCCGCGCAGGACCACGCGATTGCCGTTGAGGAAGAAGCCCTCGGGCGTGAATTCGGCGTGACGGAAGCCGAAGCGCTGGGTGAGGCGGTCGCCGCTCTCACTCAGGGTCAGCGTCAGCGTGTAGAGCGCGGGCGTCTCGGGTGACCAGAGCGTGATACCGCTCAGGCTCTCGAAGGAGATCTCGCCCGTGCCTTGGCTGCGCGCGATCTCCCGCCCTTCGGCGTCCGACAGAACCGCCTCCACCGCGCCCGGCGCGTCGAGCTTGATCAGAACGCGCTTGGTCTCGGCCAGCACGTCGGGCGTCTCGATCTTCACGCTTGCGATATGGGCCTCGGGGAGTACTTCCAGCCAGACATCGCGATAGATCCCGGCATAGGTGAGATAGTCGATCCGGCCACCGAAGGGCGGGATCTCGGGATTTTCCGACCCGTCGATATGCACCGTCACCAGCGCCCTGCCGTCTGCGAACCGCTCCGTCAGATCGACGGTGAAGGGCGTGTAGCCGTCGCGGTGGCGCAGCACTTCCGAGCCGTTCGCATAGACCACGGCATCGGCCATCGCCGCATCGAACCGCAGCCGCACCAGCTTGCCCGTCCACGCATCGTCCCACGCGATCTCGTGCTGATAGGTGAAAGGGCGCTGGAACGCGGCTTCGTCGAAATAGCTCATCGGCAGGTCGGCGGCGTTATGGGGCAGGGTGACCGTCTCGCCCTGCAGCGGCTTTGCGACCTTGGATGCGTCGAAGCCTTCTGCGAATGTCCAGCCTTCGTTCAGTTTGCTGATCTCTCTCATGATTACCACTCCGCGAAGCTGCCATCGGCATGGCGCCAGATCGGGTTGCGCCAGCGGTGGCCCTCAGCGGCCGCCTGGCGGACTTTCTCCTCGTTGACCTCGACGCCGAGGCCGGGGCCTTGCGGGATCGCGACGAAGCCGTCGTCATATTCGAAGACCGACGGGTTGCTCAGATAATCGAGCAGGTCCGAGCCCTTGTTGTAATGGATGCCCAGCGACTGTTCCTGAATGAAGGCGTTGTAGCAGACCGCATCGAGCTGCAGGTTCGCCGCCAGCGCGACCGGCCCCAGCGGGCAATGCAGCGCCAGAGCCACGTCATGCGCTTCGGCCATTGCCGCGATCCGGTAGGTCTCGGTGATGCCGCCGGAATGGGACGGGTCGGGCTGGACGATGTCGACGTAACCGCCCTGCAGGATCGATTTGAAATCCCATCGCGTGTAAAGCCGCTCGCCCAGTGCGATCGGGGTGGAGCAATGGTTGGCGATCTCGCGCAGCGCCTCGGCGTTTTCGCTCAGCACGGGCTCTTCGATGAACATCAGGTTGTAGGGCTCGAGCTCCTTCGCGAGCTGCTTCGCCATCGGGCGATGGACGCGACCGTGGAAGTCGACGCCGATGCCGAAATCGGGGCCCATCTCCTCGCGGATCGCCTGCACGCGCGCCAGCACGGCGTCGATCTTGTCGTGGGAGTCGATGAATTGCAGTTCCTCGGTGCCGTTCATCTTCACCGCCGTGAAGCCCCGGTCGCCGCAGTCCCGTGCCATCCGCGCGGTGTCGCCCGGACGGTCGCCGCCGATCCAGCTATAGACCCGGATACGGTCGCGCTGCTGGCCACCCAGAAGCGAATGGACCGGCACGCCTAGCGCCTTGCCCTTGATGTCCCAAAGTGCCTGATCGAGCCCGGCGATCGCTGACATGTGGATTCCGCCGCCGCGATAGAACCCGCCGCGATACATCACCGTCCAGTGGTCCTGAATATGGCTAGGATCCTTGCCGATCAGGTAATCCGACAGTTCCTCGACGCAGGCGGCGACAGAGGCTGCGCGACCTTCCAGCACCGGTTCGCCCCAGCCGGAAATGCCCTCATCGGTGGAGATTTTCACGAAACACCAGCGCGGCGGCACGATGAAGGTTTCGATGGCGGTGATTTTCATAACGGTCCTCGGAGTTGGTCGGCGCGATCAGGTGTCGAACGGATAGGTGATCGCGAAACGTGCATTGATGAAGGCGTCTGCGACAAGGCGCATCGGCGCGAGGTCGAGATCGCTTTGGCCGGCGCGCACCAGATCGCGCATCCGGGCGTAGAGATTGGCGTATTCGCGGTTCTCGCCCGTGGCGATCACCTCGCCATCGGTGCTGAACTCCGCGCCGCCCTTGTCGAGCATGGCCGTGCCGCGTTCGGTCTGAAGGGTGATGCGCCACAGCTCGTCGCCGGTTTCCCGCCAGTCGAAGGCGGCGGTGATCGCGGTGTCGCCCGCGCGCATCTCCAGATCGGCGGCGATCGGGGTCTGGCGGCCCTGCGGGATGCTGAGCGCGGCTGCTGTCAGCCGCACGGGCCGGGGCAGGATGCGGGTCAGGATCGAGAGCGCGTTGATGCCGGGATCGAAGACCCCGAGCCCGCCCGGTTGCCAGATCCACTCCTGCCCGGGATGCCACTTGCGTACATCCTCGCGCCAGTCGATCCGGATCTCGGAAATCTCGCGCCCGGCGAGCCACTTGCGCGCGGCTTCCACGGCTGCCGCCTCGCGCGAATGCCAGGTGGCGAAGATCGTCAGTCCCGCCTTGGCCGCGGTCTCCCGCAGCGCCTCGACCTCGCTCAGCGTCATGCCGGGCGGCTTTTCGAGCATCAGGTGACGGCCCGCGCGCAGCACCGCCATCGCCTGATCGAACCGCCCCTGCGGCGGTGTGCAGAGCGAGACGGCACCGATCTCGGGCTCGGCGTCCAGCATCGCGCGCAGGTCGGGATAGCTTGGCAAGTCGGGCAGGGTGGCATTGCGGCTCGCGATGGCGGCGAGATGCACGCCGTCAGTCTCCGCGATCGCGGGAAGGTGCTGGGCGCGGGCGATCGCTCCCAGCCCCACGAGGCCGATGGCAAGGCTCATCCGCGCACCCGTGCGCCCGTGCTGGTGTCGAACACATAGACCGAGGCCGGATCGAAGTTGATCCCGGTCTTGCTGCCGACCGCGCCGTGGAGGCGCTGATCGGTTTCGACCACGACGCGCTCGCCGGAGGCCGCGTCGAGATGCGCATAGCTGACGCCGCCAAGGTTCTCGGCCATCTCGATGGTGAAATTGCCCTCCGAGCCGCTCAGGCGCAGCGCGTTGGGTCGGATGCCGATTTCCAGCTTCGTGCCGTCAGCAGGCAAGGCGACGGGACTGTCGACGCGCTGACCCAGAGCTGGCACGTCAAGCTGCCCCTCCACCACGGTCGCGGCGAGGAAGTTCATCGAAGGCGAGCCCATGAAGCCCGCAACGAAGCGATTGTCGGGATCGTCGTAAAGCTCCATCGGGCTTCCGACCTGTTCGATATTGCCCGCGCGCAGCACCACGATCTTGTCGGCCATCGTCATCGCCTCGACCTGATCGTGGGTGACGTAGATCATCGTCGCCCCGATCTCGCGGTGCAGACGCGCGATCTCGGCGCGCATCTCGACGCGCAATTCGGCATCGAGGTTGGAGAGCGGTTCGTCGAAGAGGAACACCTCCGGGCCGCGGGTGATCGCGCGGCCGATGGCCACACGCTGGCGCTGACCGCCCGAGAGTGCGGCAGGCTTACGGTCCAGAAGCGGCTCCAGCTTCAGGATCCGCGCGGCTTCCTGCACCTTGTCACTGATCTGGGCCTTCGGATGGCCGTTCATCTTCAGCCCGAAGCCCATATTCTCGCCCACTGTCATATGCGGGTAGAGCGCGTAGGTTTGAAACACCATCGCGATGCCGCGCTCGGCGGGTTCGGCCTTCGTGACTTCGCGTCCGCCGATGCGGATCGCACCGTCCGAGGTCTCCTCCAACCCCGCGATCATCCGCAAAAGCGTCGACTTGCCACAGCCGGATGGCCCGACGAAGACACAGAATTCCCCCGGCTCGACCGCCAGATCGACGCCGTGGATTACCTCCGCATCGCCAAACCGTTTGACGATCTTCTCCAATGCGACTCCGCTCACGGGGTCTCCTCCCTTTTTCTACGCGCCGGGGTTCAGTCGGCGCGTTTCTGTTCCGGAAAGCGCCAGTCACTGGCCGCTTTCGCGATCTTCTCCGCCGTCTCGAGGATCAGCGGGGCATAGGTTTCGAGTTGTTTGTGGCCGTCGGGCTGGCCCGAGGTGATCGAGAGCGCGCCCAGCACGCGGCCCTGCGGCGACAGGATCGGGGCGGCGATGCAGCGGATGCCGGGTTCATGCTCCTCATCATCCCAGGCAAAACCGCGCTTGCGGATGTTCTCCAGCTCCGCGCGCAGGCTCGTCGCGTCGGTCAGAGTATGTTCGGTGAAGCGATGGAAGCTCTGCCGCGTCAGTGCGTTCTGCAGCGCGTCCTCCGGCAGATAGGCGAGCATCGCCTTGCCCACGCCCGTGCAATAGGCCGGACCGACCTTGCCCGATTGCGAGAACATCTCGACCGGGCGCGCGGCGTTGCGCTTGTCGACATAGAGCACCATGCCCTGATCGAGCTGCGCGAGGTGCAGCGTCTGGCCGGTCTCCTTCGACAGCTGGTCGAGGTAGGGCGCCGCAATCGGCGCGAGCGAGCTTTGCGCCCAGGCCGCATGGGCGAGGCGCACGAGGCGCAGGCCCGGCCTATAGGTTTGACGCTCCTCGTCGAAGGCGAGCATGCCCTGGTTCGTCAGGGTTTGCAGGAAACGATACAGGGTCGCCTTGGGCAGATCGCAGACCGGCAGCAACTCGGCGAAACGCACGGGGCGGCCGAATTCGGCAACGCGGTCGAGCACGGTCAGCGTGCGTCCAACCGTGCCGTCCGATTTCTCTGGCTTTGGCGTGGCGTCGTTCATGGGCTCCTCCTCAGGGCTGTTGACAGGATGAGAGATTCGCGGCAGCATTTCAATATGTAAAACATGGTTCCAATATTTGAAAATAAAATCTTTGAGCCATGTGCTACTGAAACGGGAGGAGAACCGAATGAATTTCCTGAAAACCACCGCGCTTGTGGCGCTGATGGGCTCTATCGCCATTCCGGCGATGGCCGAGCAGCGCGTGCTCAAGCTCTTCACCGATGCGTCCGACCCGGCGCCGAAAGCCGCGTTCGAACAGCTCGTGAAAGGCTTCGAGGCCGAAAATCCGGATGTGAAAGTCGAGGTGAACACCTTCGATCACGAGGGCTACAAGACCGCGATCCGCAATTTCCTGACCGCCGACAGCCCCGATCTGGCGAACTGGTATGCGGGCAACCGCATGGCGCCCTTCGTCAATGCCGGGCAGTTCACCGATGTGTCCGATGTCTGGGAGGAGAACGGGCTCAAGGACAGCCTCGGCTCCGCGCTCAAGTCGATGACTATCGACGGCAAGCAATGGGGTGTGCCCTATACCTATTACCAGTGGGGCATCTACTATAACAAAGACGTCTACAAGAAGGCCGGGGTGGACGTGCCCAAGACCTGGGACGAGTTCATCTCGAACTGCAAGAAGTTCAAGGAGATCGGCGTCGACTGCCTGACCACGGGCACCAAGGCGCTCTGGCCGGCGGCAGGGATCTTCGACTATCTCGACCTGCGCACCAACGGCTACGATTTCCACATGAAGCTCACCAGCGGCGAGATTCCGTGGACCGATGACCGGGTGAAGGCCGTCTTCGCGGAGTGGAAGAAGGTTCTGCCCTACACCACGAAGAACGTCGCCGCGATCGACTGGCAGGATGCGGTATCGAACATCGTGCAGGGCAAGGCCGCGAATTACGTCATGGGCAACTTCGCCGTCGCCACCTTCAAGGATGGCGGGATGACCAATGACACGCTGGGCTTCATGGACTTCCCGACGATCAACCCGGATATCCCGCGCGCCGAAGAAGCGCCGACCGATACGATCCACATCCCAGCAGGCGCGAAGAACAAGGCGGACGCCAAGAAGTTCCTCGCCTATGTCGCGCGGGCCGATGTTCAGACCAAGATGAACGAAGAGCTCGGTCAGCTGCCGATCAACAAGAACTCTTCGGTGGGCGACGACCCTTATCTGCAGGCGGGCTTCAAGGTTCTGTCCACGGCCGATGGCGGTATTGCGCAGTTCTTCGATCGTGATGCGCCTGCGCAGATGGCGAAGGCGGGCATGGAAGGCTTCCAGGAGTTCATGGCCTATCCCGATCATCTCGACGCGATCCTCGAGCGCCTCGAGAAGGTGCGTCAGCGCGTCTACAAGAACTGATCCTCCCCACGGGGCGGTGCCTGCAACAGGGCGCCGCCCCTTCCTGTTTTTCCAGATCCGAGGAGTGCGACGATGACCGTCTCACCCGCTATGTCCGAGCCGCGCGCGGAGACCGGCATACCCGCACCGCGCCGCCGCCGGTTGAACCGCAAACTTGCGCCCTGGCTGTTTCTCGCCCCCGGCGCGCTGATGTTCCTGATCTACGTGCTGATCCCGATCGGCGAGTCGATGTGGATCTCTTTCTTCCAATGGGACGGGCTGAGCGCGAAGCACTGGATCGGGATCGAGAACTATCTCGAGCTGCTCGATGACGACGCTTTCTATACCAGCCTCAAGAACAACCTGATCTGGCTGGTGCTCTATATGCTGGCGATCCCGTTCGGGCTGTTCATCGCGCTGTTCCTGAACCAGACCGTCCGCGGAATCCGGATCTACAAATCGCTGTTCTTCTTCCCCTTCGTGATCTCTCAGGTCGTGGTCGGCCTGATCTTCTCGTGGTTCTACGCACCGGGCTTCGGGCTGTTCTTCGAGCTGACGAAATGGCTCGACGGGACCGGGATCGCGATCCTCGCCAATCCGAACACGGTGACCTACGGGATCATCGCCGCCGGTCTGTGGCCGCAGATCGCCTATTGCATGATCCTCTATCTCACCGGTCTGAACGCGGTCGCGCCCGACCAGATCGAAGCGGCGCGTCTGGATGGGGCGAAGGGGATCAAGATGCTCTGGTATGTGGTGCTGCCGCAATTGCGCCCGGCCACTTTCATCGCTGTCGTCGTCACCGTGATCGGTGCGCTGCGCAGCTTCGATCTCGTCTCGATCATGACCGATGGCGGGCCCTTCGGCTCCTCGAGGGTGCTGTCTTACTACATGTATGAGCAGGCGCTTTCGGAATACGGCTATCGCATGGGCTATGGCGCGGCGATCGCGGTGGTGCTGTTCGCGATCATGATGATCTTCATTTCGGGCTTCATCTGGAAGATGTGGCGCGACGAAAGGGGCCTGTGAGATGTTTCCCAAACCCATTCAATCCATGAGCCCCGCCGCCCGGCTGACCTATCAGGTCGCCCTTCCGGTGATGCTGGTGGTCTGGTTGCTGCCGCTTCTGGGCGTCGCCGTCACCTCGATCCGCCCGTCGAGCGATCTCGCGCAGGGCAATTATTTCGGCATACCGTCCTATCTGGCGTTTTCGAACTATCTCGACGTGTTCAAGAACTCGCCCTTTGCCAGCTACATGCTGAACTCGTTCAAGGTGACGATCCCGACGGTGATCGGGGCGGTGGCGCTGTCCTGCCTGACGGGCTTTGCGCTCGCCGTCTACAAGTTCAAGGGCAACCTGCTGATCTTCTTCATCTTCGTGGCGGGGAACTTCGTGCCCTTCCAGATCCTGATGGTGCCGGTGCGCGACCTGACGGTGAAGATGGGGCTCTATGACACGATCACCGGGCTCGCGCTCTTTCATGTCGCCTTCCAGACCGGGTTCTGCACGCTCTTCATGCGCAACTTTATCAAGGCGCTGCCGAAAGAACTGATCGAGGCCGCTCGCGTTGAAGGTGTCGGCGAATGGCAGATCTTCTGGCATATCGTGCTGCCCTTGGTGCGGCCCGCGATCGCGGCGCTGTCGGTGCTGATCTTCACCTTCATCTGGAACGACTATTTCTGGGCGACGGTTCTGACCACGGGGGCGGATACCCAGCCGATCACAGCCGGGTTGCAATCGCTCAACGGCCAATGGGTCGCGGCGTGGCAACTGGTGTCGGCAGGCTCGATCCTTGCCGCGCTGCCCCCCGTGGCGATGTTCTTCCTGATGCAGAAACACTTCATCGCAGGGCTGACGCTCGGGGCGGTGAAATGATCCGCACATGGCATTTGCAAGACGCCCGCCAGAGCCTCGTTCTGGCGGGTCAAGACGACCGGCTTCCCGAGATCGTCTATTGGGGCGCGGCGCTGCCCGAGGGGGAAGACCTCGCGGGCTTGGCCGCGGCGAGTGTGCCGGATGTCACCGGCGGGATGCTCGACCGCGCGCCCGAGATTTCGATCTGCCCCGAGGCCAGCCAGAGCTTCCCCGGAGAGCCGGGCCTGATCGCGCGCGACGGGGCAGGGCGGCCGCTGCGGCCTGCCTTCCGCTTCGCGTCGGAAGAGCTTCGCGAGGATCGGCTTACGCTGGTCTATCGCGATGCGGCGTCGGGCGTGAGCTACAGGGCCAGCTTCACGCTCGACGCCGAGACCGGACTGATTGCAGCGCGGGCGGAGTTGGAGAGCGCCACGCCGATCACGCTTCATTGGCTCGCCGCCCCGGTTTTCCCCGGCCCGCAGCTGGCCGACGAGATGCTGGAAGTCTCGGGTCGCTGGATCGGTGAATTCCAGATCGAGCCGACGCCGTGGCGTCCCGGCCAGCGCCTGCGCGACAATCATACCGGTCGCACCGGGCACGAACATTTCCCCGGGCTGATCCTGCCGTCTCGCGGCGCCACCAAGACCCAAGGCGAGACCCGTGCCTTCCATTACGGCTGGTCCGGCGGGCACCGAATGGTCGCCGAGGAACTGCCCGACGGGCGCCGCCAAATCCAGTTTGGCCACGCCAGCGGTTCCGAGCCCGAACCGGCGACGCGGTTTGAGACTGCGACGCTGTATGCCGCCTTCTCGGAGGCCGGCTCGAATAGCTGCGCGGTCGCCTTCCAGCGCCATCTGCGCAAACACGCCCCTTGGGCGAAGGCGCGGCCGGCGCATTACAACTGCTGGGAAGCGGTCTATTTCGACCACGATCTGGCCGAGTTGAAATCCATCGCAGAGCGCGCCGCCGCACTTGGCGCGGAGCGTTTCGTGCTCGATGATGGCTGGTTCGGCACGCGCGACGACGACACCACGTCGCTGGGCGACTGGACTGTCGATCCGCGCAAATATCCCGACGGGCTGACGCCGCTGGTCGATCATGTCCAAAGCCTTGGGATGGAGTTCGGCCTCTGGTTCGAGCCGGAGATGGTCAATCGCGACAGCGATCTGGCGCGGGCCCATCCCGACTGGCTGCTGGGCCCGGAGGATCAGATCGAAGGCCGTCAGCAGCGCGTGCTCGACATGGCGAACCCTGCGGTGCGTGACCATCTTTTCGCGGCGATCGACGCGGTGCTCTCGGCCTATGCGATCTCCTACGTCAAATGGGACCACAATCGGGTGCTGCCGTATCCCGACGCCGCGCAGGCGCGCGGCCTCTACGATCTGCTCGACCGGCTGCGCGCGGCCCATCCTGAGGTCGAGTTCGAAAGCTGCGCCTCGGGAGGCGGGCGGATCGATTTCGGCATTCTCGAGCGCACCGGTCGGGTCTGGCTCTCGGATAGCAACGACGCGCTCGAACGCCTGCGCATCCAGCATGACGCGGCACTGTTCCTGCCGAGCTGCGTCACCGGCTCTCATGTCGGCCCGCGCCAGTGCCATACCTCGGGCCGGGTGATCGACATTCGCACCCGGGCATGGGTCGCGGCGCAACGCCATATGGGCTTCGAGATGGATCCGCGCGAATTGACCGAGGAAGAGGCCGAGGTTCTGACCAACGTCACCCGCTGGTGGAAGGGCAACCGCGACTGGCGGATGCGCGCGGATCTCCTGCGGCTCGACAGCGCCGACCCGGCTGTGATCGCCGAGTTGCAACTGGCCGAGGATGGCAGCCGTTTCGTGGCTTTCGCGGGGCAGGCGACGAGTTCCGCGCAGATCCTTCCGCGCCCCTTGCGGCTTACCGGGCTCGATCCCGCGGCGCGCTACCGGTTGCGGCTGATCACCTTGGAAGACCTGCCCCGGTTGTCGCGTGGGACGCCTGCGCTCAAGACCGGACCGATTACGCTCAGCGGGCAAGCGCTGATGGGGCAGGGGATCACCCTGCCCTGGACCTTCCCCGAGCGCATTCACGTGATTGAAGGAGAAAGACTATGAGTGACGCGGCTCCCGACTGGATCGCCGCCGATTGGGGCACGACGCATCTGCGCGTCTGGGCGATGCGCGGGCGCGAGGTGCTCGACCGACGGAGCTCGGAGCAGGGGATGGGCAAGCTCACCCCCGCCGAGTTCGGCCCGGTGCTGGAAGAGGCCGTTGCAGGCTGGGGCGCGGCCCCGGTCGTGACCTGCGGCATGGTCGGCTCGCGTCAGGGCTGGGCCGAGGCGCCTTACGCACCGGTGCCTTGCGCCGCCCAGCCGCGCCTCGTGCGGGTGCCCGATCACGCGGCGCGCCCGGTCTATATCACCTGCGGCCTGCGTCAGGACAGCCCGCCCGACGTGATGCGCGGCGAGGAGACCCAGATTGCGGGCTTTCTGCTGCGCACGCCCGATTTCGAGGGCACGATCTGCCTGCCGGGCACCCATACGAAATGGGTGGCCCTGCGCGCGGGCCGGATCGGGCGGTTCCGCAGCTGTATGACCGGCGAGATCTACGACCTGCTCGCGCATCGCTCGGTGCTGCGCCACACGATCGGGGAAGGGTGTTCGGACATGGCCGCGTTCGATGCTGCTGTGGCGGAGGCTTTGGCCGATCCGGCGGCAGCTTATGGCGCGCTTTTCGCGCTGCGCGCCGGGGCGCTTCTGGGCGCGCAATCGCCCGAGACCGCCGCCGCGCGCCTCTCTGGGCTGCTGATCGGCTGGGAACTGGCCGCCGCGCGCGATCTCTGGCAGGGCCAGCCCGTCGCGCTGATCGGAAGCCCGGTTCTCAGCCCGCTTTATACCCGGGCGCTGGCCGGTTGCGGCATCCAAGCTGCCAGCCATGACGCCGAAGACGTGACCCTCGCGGGGCTCTATGCCGCGCGCCAGACCATCGGAGCTGACACATGAGCCGTCCCATCATCGCCATCCTGCGCGGGATCACCCCCGCTGAAGCCCTCCCCGTCTGCGAGGCGCTGATCGCCGCGGGCGTGACCCGGATCGAGGTGCCGCTGAACTCGCCCGATCCGCTCGACAGTATCGCCGCGATGGTGGAGCGCTTCGGCTCCGCCGCGCTGATCGGGGCGGGGACGGTCCTGACCACGGATCAGGTCGAGGCCGTCGCCGCGACCGGCGCGAAGCTGATCGTCTCGCCCAATTGCAACACCGAGGTGATCGCCGCCTCGAAAGCCGCCGGGCTGCAGAGCTTTCCTGGCGTGATGACCCCGACCGAGGCCTTCGCGGCGCTCGCCGCAGGGGCGGATGGGCTCAAGCTGTTCCCGGGCGAGCTGATCGGGCCCAAAGGGCTGCGTGCGATGCGCGCTGTGCTGCCGCACGAGGTGCCGCTTTATGCGGTGGGCGGTGTCTCGGCCGCGAATATGGCCGAGTGGCACGAGGCGGGCGCGGCCGGCTACGGCATCGGCTCGTCGATCTACAAACCCGGCGACAGCGTGGAGACCGTTGCCGAGAAGGCCCGCGCGCTGGTCGCGAGCTATGACGAGGCCTGCGGGGCATGAGTTTCGAGATTTACGACGACCGCGCCTGTTTCCTTGGCGAGGGGCCGTTCTGGCATCCCGGACGCGGCCAGCTGTTCTGGTTCGACATCCTCGCGGGTCGGATGCTCAGCCGCGACGCGACCGGGCCGCGCGAATGGGCGCTTGGTCAGATGGCGTCCGCGGCGGGCTGGGTCGATGCCGAGACACTGGTGATTTCGACCGAGACCGGGCTGCGCCGCTTCGACATCGCCTCGGGCGCGCATGGACCGCTCGCCGCGATCGAGGCAGACCGCCGCGATACCCGTTGCAACGATGGCCGGGCCGATCCGATGGGGGGCTTCTGGGCCTCGACCATGGGCAAGAACGCGGAGACGGGCACGGGGGCGATCTATCGTTATTTCGAGGGCACGCTGGAGCGGCTCTTTCCCGAGATCACGATCCCCAATTCGATCTGTTTCGCTCCCGATGGGCGGCGCGCCTATTTCGCCGACACCCCGACCGGAAAGATCATGAGTGTCGCGCTCGATGCGCAGGGCTGGCCCGAGGGCGCGCCGGAGATCTTCGTCGATCTGAGCGCCGAGGGGCTGAACCCTGACGGCGCGCAGACCGATGCCGAGGGCGCACTCTGGAGCGCACAATGGGGGGCAGGGCGCGTGGCGCGCTACCTGCCCGACGGGCGCTTCGACCGGGCGATCGCGGTCGGTGGGCGGCACAGCTCCTGCCCGGCCTTTGGCGGAGCGGAGTTCACGACGCTCTTCGTGACCACGGCTCAGGAAGGGATCGAGACACCGGATGCCGCGCAGGGTCGGGTCTATTGCGCCCCCGCCGGAGTCGCGGGGCGACCAGAGCCCGCGGTGCGGTTACGTGGGTGAACGCGATTTCGGGGGGGGGCCTGCGTCCAATGCGATCTGAGATCTCGGCTGCGCCTCCTCGAAAGAGGGCGTAGCGCTCGTCATCTTCGGAGGGCGTCGCTTGCGGCGCTCAGGCGTCTTCGGTCACGCATTGCCAAGGATGGTCGGCGAGGCGCACCATCTCGCGCACCGTGTTCCGTGAGACCCGCAGCTCTCGGCAAATCTGCTTGCTCGACTTGTTCGGCATTGGCCTCGAACCAATGGCGGCTAAATGCCTCAATCCTGAAAATACGCCAGCCGGATCTTTGCGATCGTCTCCACAACCGACATCCCACACTGTGTTCCCCGATGACCGCGGGGCATCATCTACATCAGTGTTAAGGGGGGGGGGGGTGGGGATGCCGATTACCCCGCTACAGGGACAAAATTGCATGCCTGTTCACACTAGAAACGCCGAAACCGGATCAAAATCATGTTCGGTAGGCTCAAGGGTAGGCGGCGCCTGGCGGCCCGCTGCGATAGATGCCCGAAGGTATTCCTCTCTGCTATAGCCCTCGCGGCGACAGTCCTCTTCTGGTTATGAGGCCTGAGCCTAACGACCTGACGGTTTTTCTTTCCTTCTTTCATCGAGCCAGAAAATCTTCGCCGAATGGAGGCGATTTTTCGGTATTTGGCGCGCTTCAGCTGTGCTTCGGTTGTCCACAGTTTTCCGAGAAGAGGTGGCACAAAAAGCCTGAAAATTTACGCTGCCTCCAATATGCTTGTTCTAGCCGTGGCGCCTAAGGTTCGGCATTTTTCTTTGGAAAGGTTGTCTCATGAAAGACTTCGAACGCGATCTACATCTACCCAGAGCTCCTGAGGTTGGCATTGACCCCCGTCCCATTTCTGTAGCTCTCGGGATGAGCAATGAGGCGGTGATTGATCTTGGTCGGTCTTCTACCGTCCTAGATGACTTTGTGGCGGGCGTGGTGCTGGATCTGTCTGATCCCAATGGCTTCAAGATTGTCCATAATCGGGCCGAAGCCATCGCGGTCCGCCGCAACGTGATCTCAAACCTACCTCCACTCACGATTATTCCGCGTTTGGTGTTTTCCGCCTCTCTTGTTGAGGAAAAGGGAGCTGAAAACGAGTGCCACACCCCTCTTTTTTATGAAGTTGACCCCGATGGCGTCTTCGATGGATATGTTTTCTTCGACATGCGGCAGTTTCCTCGCGTCCGAGTATTCCGCCTTAGTTATTTTACGGTCGAGCGTTTTCTTCTTGAGGAGAGGCTGAACGACAAGCCTTTCACGGAGAGAGAATTCGATTTTCTCATCCAAGGTAAATTTCGACCCTAGAAGATCCTTCGCTGAGCTCGCAGGGACGTGCTCGGCATAGTGCATGCTCCCCGATTTGTGGCGTAATGCGAATGTCTTTTGGCTGAGTGGCAAGGCATCGGAGCCGGTGTGGCCGTTATTTTCTTGAGCCAGGAAATGGAAGCTTGTTGCAAAGGCGACTGCCGTGTTTGCATCTACGTGGACAGTGGTCTTAGAAATGCCGAAAGCTTGGGCTTCTGGTGGATAGCCTCGCGTTTCTTAGATGGCTTGCAGACAATCGTATCCTTGTTCGCTATGCCCTACCGGACCGCGGGCGCAGAGGATAAGTGAACGGGGCTCCAAAGGACCACTGGGAACGGAAATAGGGCGGCAAGAGTGAAGACGAGCTCAGCTGGCGTCAGGACAGTCCGGAGATATCGCTCGAACTGGGCGAACTTGCCAGTTTTACGTCTCTCTGCCCGGTGATCGACGTTGGTGGAGGAACCTCAAGGGTTGTCGATGGCCTGTTCGCCCTTGATGTGCGCGACATTTCCCTGTTCGACCTGTCTGAGTTTGTGCTCGGCGCCCAGCGCGGCTTGGGCTGCGCTGCGCCGATGTGGCGTGTATCGTCGCGGATATAACCACTTGGTCACCTGAGTGGGACTATGGCCTGTGGCATGACCGGATGATCCGCGGCGTGCTGGATCTCTTGGTGAGGGCCGGCCAAGTCGCGGTTGGGATAACGGATCTGCGTCTTCGCATGCCGTCTTGCTAAACCGTGACAAGGCGAAGATTCCAAGGGGGCCTAATTGGTATTTCGCACTATCCACCGGAGATGAGGCAAGTCAGGCTGACGCAGCGCAATGCGTCACACGAAGGGGGCACAATGCTGCTAACGAGGCTTCTCTACGCATCGAAACATGAGCCATTGGCCGCCGGAGAGCTGGATCGACTTCTCGATCGATCCCGCATCAACAACCTTCGCGACAAGATAACTGGCGCGCTGGTTGTCGACGATCACTGGTTCATGCAAGTGCTCGAGGGCGAGCGATCTGCGGTCGCCGGAACGTTCATGCGCATCATGCAGGACAATCGGCACACAGAGGTCCAAGTGATATGCGCAGCAGATGCGAACATGCGCATGTTCGCTGACTGGAGCATGCACCATATCCAAGCGTCACGTATCAAGGCGGAGATAGTCGAGCGCCATACGGTCAATGGCGCTTTCGAGCCGTCCGCGCTGTCCGCTAGATCGTGCACGGAACTCTGTCGCGCGCTGGTAGATACTGACTGGGGGCCGTGATCGCCTAAGGGCGAGCGAGGCATTGCTTTGGCCGAGAGCGTTCGAAGATCTGGAATTCCCGGTCGTCGCCACGTTCGCGGAAGCGGCCTATCATCAGAGCGTTCGTGAGCCTCCTGGTGTCCGGACTTGTAGGGAAGTCGCGCCGCGTGAGTCTGTGTCGCCTCAGGATCCTAGCTAAAATTGCATCCCGATCAGACGTAGGACCTTTGCACCTCGGGGCGCCAAGTTGGTCCCTGTTCTTGCTATCAATAGAGGCGAATTCGGCCGAGGCTGTGTGGAAACCCGTCGACGAGGGCTTTCTGATGCAAGTTTTCCGCACGGCTCGTTTTTCGCGGCCTTCGACCATTCCTTCGCGCGCATCGCGGCCTGGTGAGCCCTTGCTGGGCAGAGCATGACGACTGAGCCCGGGGCGGCTGCCCGATCAGGCCGGAATGGCCTGCATCAGGCGCCGGAGGCCAATCAGCGCGATCACTCGCTTGATATTATAGGCCAAAACATTGAGCGCCATTTCGGTGCTGACATTCTTCAGCCTCCGCGTCAGGAAATGGGTGTGCCCCATCCAAGCCTTGATCGTGCCGAACGGGTGTTCGACCGTGCAGCGGCGCAGGGTCATCGGGTCCGCGTCCCCGCTCAGCCTTTCGCGCATCGCATCGACCAGATGCTCATGCTCCCATCGCGTGATCCGGCGTTCCTTACCACTGGTGCAGCGGTGCCGGACCGGACAATGCTGACAGGCATTGGTCCAGTAGCGACCGACCTGCAGCCCGTCTTCCTCGCGCGTGTAGCGGTAGGTCAACTCTTCACCCGCGGGGCAGGTATAGACATCGCGTGCCGGGTCATAGGCAAAATCGGCCTTCACATACATACCTTTGGCCCGGTTGCCCGAGGTTTCCGGGCGCGACACGGTCGTGGTGATCCCCGCTTGATGGCAAGCCAGGATTTGAGCCCCACTGAAATATCCCTTGTCGGCGACGGCGTGCAGGTCGTCGCGCCGCAGGGCTTCCTTGGCGGCGGTCGCCATTGGGCTGAGCTGGTCTCGATCGAAACCTTGATTGGTAACGTCGTGCACCACGACCAGATGCGTCTCGGTATCGACCGCTGTCTGCACATTGTAGCCGACCATGCCGCTGTGCCGGGCGCTGGTCGACATGGCGCGGGCATCGGGATCGGTCAGCGATATCTGCCCGTCGGGCGCATCGGCCAAAGCCTTCTCCATTGACTTCAGCCGCGCGATCTCCTGCCGGATGCGGCCATAGCGACGGGCGAGATGGGCAACCTTTTCGGCCCGGGCCTTACCCTCCTCCTGACGGTCTATGCGCACCATCTCATCGATGTAGCGCTCAACATCGCGCTCGAGATGTGCCAGACGGCTGGCGATCTTGTTCTTCGTGAAGTTGTGGTCGCGGTTATTCACTGCCTTGAACTTGCTGCCGTCGATGGCAACGCAATCCCCCTTCAGCACGCCAATCCGGCGGCATAGTTCCACAAACTGTGCGCAGGTCCTGCGGATGGCCGGGCCATTGTCCCGCCGGAAGTCGGAGATGGTCTTGTGGTCGGGCACCAGGCGACCGGTTAGCCACATCAGCTCGACATTGCGACCGGCTTCGCGTTCCAGGCGGCGGCTGGACGGGATCCGGTTCAGGTAGCCATAGATGAAGAGCTTCAGGAGGACGGATGGATGGTAGCCCGGGCGACCGGTTCGAGCAGGCACACAGCGTCCGAACCCGAGCGCGAGAAGATCGAGCTCATCGACGAAGAGGTCGACGACACGGACCAGATGATCCTCCCCAATCCAATCTTCGAGACGCTCGGGGAAAAGCGTGGCTTGCTCCCGGTCGATGCCATCAATGAAACCCGCCATCCGTGCCTCCCGCTGCCTTGCGGAAATATACCATGGACTTCAGTTTCCACACAGCCTCGGCCCAGAGCCGACATTCGAGGCTGCTGCAGAGAATCTCCGCCATGTGGCCGAATGCTGGCTGTCGCGAAGGGCCGGGGCCCAGTTGTAACCATGCCATAAGACAGGCATACATGGGGACGGACGACGAGAGATTACCGAATGCACAGGAGACGTCTCATGAAGCCAGCAGAAGGTCCTGCAGCTTCACTCCTCGGAGATGTGGGCGCCGTGTTCCGCGTTTCGATCGGTATTGTGGTGATCTTCGTCATTGCCGCCGCTATCGCCCCGGAGGCCATTCGCCGGGTCGCCCAAGCGATCCTACACGCTACAGCGACCAATATTGGCTGGATGTACCTTCTGGTGACGACCAGCTTTGTCGGTTTCATGCTGTTCTTGGCCGTCTCGCGCTTCGGAACGATCAAGCTTGGCGCTGCAGACGATCCGCCTGAGTTCCCTTTCGCGAGTTGGCTTGCGATGATTTTTTCCGGCGGCATGGGTGTCGGGCTTGTCTTCTGGGGTGTGGCCGAACCGATGATGCACTTCAACCAGCCACCGCTTGGGGCTGGCTTGCCGCGCACGGCCGATGCCGCCCAGAGCGGCATGCGCTTCGCTTTCTTCCATTGGGGACTGCATCAATGGGGAAACTTCGCCTTGGTGGGCCTCGCGATCGCATATGTCCGGTTCCGTCACGAAAGTCACGGCCTCATCAGCGAGACGTTTCGATCCCTGCTCGGGGATCATGTGGACTCCGGATGGGGCAAGGCCATCGACGTGCTCACCGTGGTTTCGACGGTTTTTGGGGTGGCAACGACGCTTGGTCTCGGCGCGCTTCAGATCAACAGTGGAATAGCACGCCTGGCCGGGGTGCCATACGGGTTTTCGGCGCAGTTCGTGATTGTCGCCATTATCGGAGGGCTTTTCATGGTCTCGGCGATGACACCTCTCGACCGTGGCGTCCGACTTCTGAGCAACGCCAACATGCTTCTCGCCGCCGCGTTGCTCATACTGGTGCTGGCGTTCGGTCCCACGTCTTTCATTTTCGGGGTGTTGACCCAGACCGTGGGCGAGTACCTCGGAAACGTCCTGCAGATGAGCCTTGTCACCTCACCCTATTCCACCGGAGCGTGGGTCGAGCAATGGACGCTCTTCTACTGGGCCTGGGGGCTGAGCTGGGCACCGTTCGTCGGCAGTTTTATCGCGCGTATCTCGCGCGGGCGGACGATCCGAGAATTCGTCTTGGGTGTTATGATCGTGCCAGTGGCGCTCAGCATGCTGTGGTTCGCGACTTTCGGAGGCGCTGCCATTCATTTCGAGATCTACGAGCATGCCGGTATTGCCGATGCAGTGGCCAAGGAAGTGCCGGCTGGTCTCTATGTCCTGCTTGAGCAACTACCCGGCGGCACGATTCTAACGGTCGCGTCAATCGCGCTTGTGGGGATGTTTCTCGTGACATCGGCCGACTCTGCCACCTTCGTGTTGGGCATGTTCACGTCCAAGGGCGTGCTCAACCCCACACGGGCAGTGCGACTTCTCTGGGGCACATTGCAGCTTTTGATGGTGGTGGTTCTGCTGCTGACAGGTGGCCTTGAGAGCCTGCGGGCAGTGTCCATCATCGCGGCCTTTCCGTTCATGATCCTGATGATCTTAATAGCAATATCTCTCTATCGGGATCTTGCGAAGGAGATTGCGGCACAAGATGCGAAAGCCAGGCTCCTCGAAGCGCGGATTGAACGCCTTCTAATGCGGGAATCCGAACGGGAAGCGGCCGAGAAGTCGGCGGCGGAAGTGCATCCCACGGTCCCCGAAGAAAGCAACATGCAGGAACAGGTCGACAGCGACAAGAAAGGCGAGGAGAAAGGAACTGGTAGTTAATCGCACTTTTGAAAAATCAAAGCGCTACAGCTCTCGCATCTTGACAGTGATAGCGATCGGAAGCGGCCCGAAGTGGACCATCAAACCATTCGCAGCGAATGACCGGAACGGGTTCAAAATGCGATTCCGGGGGCCTTCTTGTCGACAGCCCTATATCGACGAATCGTTGCACGAGCAGAACGCGATCTGGACGAAGGTGCGATAAGGCGAGGGCATAAGAATCTTGGAGAGCCCGTCATCATCAGTAGCGACTGTTTTCCTATGGAGCCTCAAAAACATGCACCGCGGCGCTGAAAAGCGCCGCGGTGTCTTCGTTTAGGTCTGTGAGCGCTCAGAGCTTCGCGCTCAGAATTTCGCGTTGAAGGAAACCTGCAGCGCGTGGCTCTCATAGTCGCTCGAGAAGGTCCCCGAGATCCCGGCATGCAGGCTGGAGGAGAACGTCCCGGTCTGGCTGAGCGGCACGTCGATCCCGACATCCGCCGTCACCCAGTTCATGTCGAAGCCATCGACCGGGGTTGCGCTGGAGGGCAGCCCGACGAAAGCGGTCTGAACGAGCTGATCGTCGCCGCTGACCTTGTTGTACTTGATCGCACCGGACAGGGTCGGGGCCTGTGCGCTCGAAGACAGCGCATATTGGCCACGCATCCCGGCGGAGGCGACGGTTACGGTCCCGGATTGATCCCCGACGGAGAGGTTCCACGCGCCCGCGCCGGTTTCGTCGAAGCCGTCCACCGAGAGGTGATACATTTCGAGCGAACCCGTCGGGCCGAAGCGAAGACGATCTTGGCCGAACATGTACTCGGCATCGATTGCGCCGAAGACCTGATGGCCGTCCGTGCTCGCCCGTGCGGTCGACCCCATGACATTGCGGCTCATGTCGTAGGAAAGGTCCTGATAGCCGATCATGAACTGCGCCGCGCCGCCATTGCCGAAGGCCGTCCGCACGAAGCCACCGACGAAGCCGCCGGAGCCATCGATGCTGCCGCGGCTCTGATCGGCATCGGAGGTGCCGTCCGAGTAGCCGCCGAAGAGGCCGACCGAGACTTGATTGTCGACGAATTTCTCGCCGCCGACCATCATGTAATGCGAGTTGACGTCATAGCCGATCGCATTGGTGGTGCGGTCGTAATTGGCCTTCTGCGCACCCGCCGAGACGAAGGCATAGGTGTCGTCCCCGATCTTCCACGAGGTCGGCCCGCCCATCGTCGAAAGCGTGACCGATCCGTTCTGCTTCTGCGCAACCGGACGACCGATCCCATTCGTGATGTTCTGACCGAACTCGAAGCCGACAGCGCTGAAGGCGGGCAGGAAGCTGTAGCCCGTCGTCTCGAGCATGTCGTTGCGCGCGACCGGATCCTCGATCGCCATGATGTCGCTGATCGCGGTCTGATAGGTCTCCGCATTCCCGATATCGAGATAGGGGATGTTGGCGGCCGCATCGAGGCGCCCGGCGGTTGCGAACTGGTAGCGGGTCGCGGTCTGCTCGACGATCGGCGCGAAGATCGGCGCGATGCGCATCGTGACGTTGTTGCCCGCGACATCGCCGAGATCGATGATGTAGTTCAGGTTGAGGTTACGAAGATCCTCGACCACGTCCTGCGTGTAGAGGCCATTGGCCTGCATCGCCGCGACGATATCGGCAGGCACGGCGCCGCCGCCGGTATAGCCGAGATCCGCGACCGTCACGCCCAGCGAGTCGGCCATCGCCTGCAGCTTGTCATCCAGATAGGTCGAGCTGTCGACGCCCAGATTGCCATACTGCCACTGGCCGGCGCTCAGGTTGTACCACGCGATGAGCTGGGCCTCGTCCGAGGCGACAGGCGTGCCGGTCGCGTCCCAGAAGAAGGCTTTCGGCAGCATGCTGTTGTCGATCAGCGAGTTGCCGAAATAGTTGGCCAGAACGCTGTTCGACAGGTCGGTCGCGTCGAGCGTGTTGTCGGTGTTCGCAATGGTCATCTCGGCGGAGGTGCTGTCGAAGAAGCCGATGCCTGCCTCTTCCTGACCGCCATCCCCGAAGAGCCCGTCGGGCAGGTTGAATTTCGAGTTGTAATCCTGATCGAACAGCGCTGCGGTCGCGGGATCGGCCGTATCGAAGGGGGTGAAGCTGTCACCCGAGCCGGTGCCGAGCTGCACCTTGAAGGCCAGAATACGGGCGCCGGTGAGGTTCGAGGTCTTGCCGTAGGTGTAGTATTCCGTGACGCCGCTGCTCGATTGCGTCGAGAGCATGATATCCATCGGCGTCGGGCCGGTCAGCTGCGTCTTCACCCGTTTGCCCGAGCCGGGAGGGGCCGTGCAGGTGAAGTCCGGCGTGTTCGACATCAGGCAGTTGGTGATGTCCTTCGGATTGTCCGTGTTGGGAAAGTCGGCGTTGACCTCGCCCGTGACGGCTTTGAGCCCGGGAGGCAGGACGCCTTCCGTCGGATCGGAGAAGATGAGCCCGTCACCGGTCACGCTGATGACGGGCGCGTCATCAAATGTGCCCGACCAGGCCGGATTCCCGAGGCACAGCAGCAAAGCCGCCGGCGCTACGGTTCTTTTCAAATTGGTGAGCAGAGTATTTGTCATTTTTTGTCCCATTCCCAAGGCGATCGCCACGATAAATTTCGCACGCGAAACAAGCGACTCTTCACTCGATCGTACTGACGATATGTCCGTGCGTTTGCCTCGGCGCGTTTCTGAAGTTCCCTCGCACGGACTTCAGCCTCGGGGTAACACATCCCCCAGCCGCTTGAGTTGATTTGCATCAACGAGTTCGTGATCCGGTGTGAGTGTTGCGGAATAGAGACGGGAAGGCGGGGCTGAGCCTTTGCCAATACAAATCGTCACTTTCGTGTCGCCGCCGCCCGACGGCCATATCGGAAGGCAAGCGGACAGATCGCGTTGAAAGTGGACCGTCGGGCCGTCTTGACCAAGGGTGCCAGAGATCTGGATTCAAAATGTTGGAGAGCGAGGTTTGATAGGCAGTTTCCGCTTAGGGAAAAGCATATCGAGCGCAGAGATAATCTGGTTTCGGGCGCGATAACCTTCGCTGTTGAGCGGAACCAGACATTCGCAATGAGCGCAGCGAAGGAACGAATTCCGCCCGTCACGGGGGATGCCGTGAACGACCGATGGCGGTTGTCCTCCTGCCTCATTAAGTGCTGCGGAGCAGCAGGGCTTTGCAGGTTTTATCCGGCGCAACATTGAGAGGGCAGGCGTGTCTGCTCGAGTTCGCGGTGTTTCGTCAACGCACTTGAGCATTGTTGGATTTCCTTCACCTCAATGGGTTGAGAAACAAAGCTATGCGGGAGATACTCCTTTTCGGAAATGTGCGGTCTCGCGCTGCCGCGGCCTGCGAGTGACATGGTTCATAGGGCGTAATCACCTGTTTGACGGCGATGATAATGACGTCGCCGACGAGCTGGGTTTAAGCCAGGAGGCTGGGAGCCGTGACGGCGGAGCGGGCAAAAGAAAGTAGGAAGGAGCATCAGCGCGCCGCCGCTGGTGCGCTGTTTCGGCGAAACCTCTATCGATATGCGATCGCAGCAGTCGCGGTGGCCACCGTTGCATTGATGGGGCTCGCTCTTCGGGGCGTGCTCAACGACGGCTCGCTCCTTATCATATTCCTTCCAGCAATCCTGACCGCCTCGGTGATCGGGGGAATAGGTCCGGCTCTACTCGCGATCGGACTGTCGGTCATCGGAAGTGCGGCGTTGTTCAGCCTACATAGTCTCGAGGCGATGCCTCTATTGCCTTATGCGGTGTTCGTAGTTGTCGCTTTCGTCATCGCCTGGATGGGCGAGATGCTCCATCGCACGCGTCGGCAGATGGATGATACGGAGAAGGAGCTTCGGGAACGCGAGGCACATCTGCGTACCCTGTTCAACTCGTCGCCGGATGCAACGATCGTCATCGATGCCAATGGAATCATGACATCCTTCAACGCGGCAGCCGAAAGACAGTTTGGCCACGCCGAAGTCGACGTCGTCGGGCAGAACGTCAAAATGCTGATGCCGGAGCCCTATCATGGCGAGCATGACGGTTACATCCAGCGCTACCTCACTACGGGTCAGAAGCGCATTATCGGCATCGACCGGATCGTTGTCGGGCGGCGCAAGGACGGTTCAACCTTTCCCATGAAGCTGACGGTCGGAGAGATCCGCCACGGTGAGGAGACTTTCTTCGCCGGCTTCGTAGAAGACCTGACCGAACGCACCAACTCGCGCGCACAGCTGCAAGAGGTCGAGGCGGAGTTGGCGCGCCTCGCACGATTGAACGAACTGGGCGAGATGGCTTCCACTCTGGCCCACGAATTGAACCAGCCGTTGTCAGCCATTGCCAACTATGCGCAGGGGTGTACTCGCCTGCTGCAACAGGTCCCCGACTCAACTGCCGCGAGAATGCGGGAAGCGGTCGAGGAAATGGCTCGACAGTCGCTTCGGGCGGGCCAGATCATCCGCCACCTGAGGGAACTCGTTGTCCGAGGTGACAGCCAGAATTCTGTCGAGAATCTCCGCAGACTTGTCGAGGAAGCGAGCGCTCTCGCGCTGATGGGTACGAACGACGCGGGCGTTCAGTCAGACTTCGAATTCGATCCCACAGTGGGCCCGCTGTTGGTCGATCGCGTTCAGATACAGCAGGTGCTAACCAACCTGATGCGCAATGCGATCGAAGCTATGCGCAACAGTGATGCAAGAAGGTTGAGCGTACGGACTTTCGCAGATGGCCCTGAGCAAGTGGTCGTGGAAGTCTCCGATACCGGGCCAGGGATATCTGAGGAAATCGCGTCGCAACTCTTCAAACCGTTCGTGACAACGAAGTCCGGAGGTATGGGGATCGGGCTTTCGATCTCCAAGCGCATCATCGAGTCCCATGGAGGCACCATCGAAGTGTCGAAGAATGCCGACGGTGGTGCGACCTTCCGTTTCACCTTGCCAATCTACGAAGATGAGAGAGCACATGCTGCCGGATAATTTTATGGTTCACCTCGTCGACGACGAGGAAGTGGTGAGAAAGTCACTTGCCTTTATGCTCACGATGGCGGGCTTCACGGTGCGACAACACCAGTCTGCGACCGACTTTCTCGCTGCAGCGCCAACGATCCAACAAGCGTGCTTGGTGACCGACCTGAGGATGCCAGATCTTGATGGTGTTGAGCTACTTCGCCAGCTGAGACGCCTTCAGGTTCGCATTCCCGCGATCGTGGTTACGGGCCACGGCGACGTGCCATTGGCGGTCGAAGCGATGAAAGCGGGCGCCCGCGACTTCATCGAGAAACCCTTCGAAGAAGAAAGCCTGATCGAGGCGATAAACCGCATCGCCTCCGAGTTGGAAGCAGAAGTCGAGATTGAGAACACCGATGCCATTCGCAGCCGTCTCGACCGTCTGAGCGGACGGGAGAAGGAGGTATTGTCCGGTGTCGTGTCAGGCCTACCGAACAAGACGATCGCCTACGATCTCAATATCAGTCCCCGTACGGTCGAAGTCCATCGGGCGTCGGTGATGTCCAAGATGGCAGCCGGGAGTCTGCCCGAACTCGTGCGAATGGCACTCGCAGCGGGGTTCCTCGCGCAATAGCCGGGCGCCCGCACACATTCTCAAATTGACTTACCTCAACGCCGGACGCGCTTGTCTGAGGCAGTATAGCGTGCGCAGGGGAAAAACTATCTCTGCGTTATCGCAAGGAGAGGACAGCTGGACACGCGGCGATTCGTCTTTGTCGTTGCCCGGGATGACGGGTTGCGACGATCCATAGCCTTTGCTCTTGAGGCAGAGGGTTTGCTTGTTATGTCGTCTGGCAGTCTCCGGACGATGCGAGAGGTATCGGGGTCAGCAGAAATCGGCTGCGCGGTGATCGACGAAGACGCCATTTCCTCAGAGGAAGATGGGTGGCACTTGGTCATGGGTTTTGCCGTTCCAATCGTTCTTTTGGCTGACCGCCTACCGACGATGCCTGATACCTTCAGGGGCACCATCCTGCTAAAGCCCCTCCTTGGGGAACGACTTGTCGAGGCAGTCGCGCGCAGCCTCAATCCAAAGGTTCGCTCTAAGTAGAATCCCGTACGGACATCTCCGAATTTCGCAAACGATGGATATGCGCGATGAATCTTCCTGCGTAGGACAGGGAGATCACCATGACCATTCAAAGCAACCGCGAATTCGCCGCACTGGCCCGGATCGCGAAGGTTGGAAATCACAAGAACACGTTTGCCACCTCCCCCGTGAACCCGGTGACCAACTATGCTGCGGGCGAACTCATCTTTGGACAGGGTGACCACGCCGGAAAGATTTTCACGGTTAAAGGCGGGATGGTCCGTCTCTACCATCTGTTCGCTGATGGCCGGCGCCAGATCCTGGCCTTCTGCATGCCGGGCGAGGTCTTCGGTTTTGCCGCGCACGGCACTTATGAGTTCTTTGCGGAAGCGATCGAGGATAGCTCGGTTGCCGTTCACGATGTGCAGGTTTCCCTGACTGAAGTTTGGCTGAGCGCACTCAAGGCACACCTTCTCGCCGCGCAAGGTCAACAGCTGGTTCTTGGTCGGCAATACGCGGGCGAGCGTCTTGTATCGTTCTTGCTCGATATGGCCAACCGTCAGGGAGGGCAGCATTACGTGGAACTCTCCATGACCCGCTCCGATATCGCGGATTACCTTGGTCTGACCATCGAGACAGTATCCCGCGGCCTGAGCAGGCTGAAGAAGGACGGGCTAATTCGGCTGCATAGTGCCCGGTGCATCGAAATTTCAGCGCTGGAGGCGCTTCAGGAAATGATCGAATAATCGAATGATCGATAGCGTCAGTCTTGTTGCTGAATGCCCCTTCTCTCAATATCCAAAAGCCTCATGAGATCGCAGCGAACGGCGGTTCTCCGCCCTTTTGGGCGGAAGGAGGTTTTGGGCCCTTAGCCGACCTTGCAGCGCCCCTGACCTGCCAGGGGTCTCTCGCCCAGCCGCGATCGGAGGCTGGTGTCGCAGTGCGTTTCGATTCTGCACGATCGACAAGTCCTGCTGAATCGCCATCCGCTCCTCTGCGCAGCGATGCCGTTGATGCCTAACGTGTCGACGCGGAGTCATGGACGCCGGATCGGACCGGTGGCCGCTACCTAAGCCCAGTGGACATGCACCGTAATCTGAGGATGAAGGCGTGACAGAAAGAACGCATTGTTCTGACGGGCGGTTATAAGCGCGTTTTCAAGCCGAGCCTGAGAGACGGGTGCCTTGAGAGTTACATCGCAGGCTTGCATACGCTCGCAGGTGAGGTCATCCGCCCGCATTTCGCTGGAGACCAGTATCACAGGGAGTGAGGGGCAGGCACGTCTCACGCGCATGCAGTAATCAATTGTGTCTTCCATCTCCCCCAAGTAATCGCCATCGACCATCAAGATGTCGATCTCTTCGGTGTGAAGCGCAAGCCAAGCGCCGGGTAGCGCTCCTTCCGAACAAGTGAGCAGCCTTGCGCCCTCATGTTCGCAGATTTGGGCGAGTTCATCTCTGATCACACCGGGTTCGCCGCAGTAGACAATGCAACGCTTTGGGAGAAGGCGCCGAGCCACGCAACGTGAGTTTCTGCTCGTTGAGGCGCTGTTGTCTTGACCTGGCGTAGATTCATCGAGAGAGCTCGCCTCAGCAGCGACGCTTCTGGAAAACTTCCAATCCATTTCAAAGTCCTAAGAAAAATTCCAAAATCAATGAGAAGCAAAAATGTGCTTCCTCGTCCTAGATTAAAACAACCTTAAGGCGAAATTTGGGCATCTGCGCATCTCTTGAGACTTGCCACTGAAGCTGTATCCAGCCCCAACCGGCAATCGCTTTATGTGGTCTGAGCTTTGAAAGCTGGCAGTTTGAAACTGGAGTGTTCAGCTAAGATTTCTTGCTGGGAGCGGAGTTGGCAACGGTGGTCCCGAAAGCCCAAATGGCGCCCCTTTCAAAAGCCGGGTCGTTGGTGAGATACGCATACTTCGCGACGGGTTCGATTACAGTTTCGACGAGATTTCGGCGGTCGTAGGGCGGTCTTCCGCAAATTGTCGGCAGCTGGTCTCGCGGGCAAGACGCAAGCTTGCCGGTGCCGATCAGAGCGCGCCGCAACGGGCAGAGGAGACCCACCCGCTTGTCGCGGCATTCTGGGCCGCAAGCCGCGAGGGCGATATGAATCGGCTGCTGGAAATCTTCGCTGAAGATATCGAGGTTCATACGGATGGCGACGGCAAAGTTCCGGCGGCGATCAACGTGCTGAGAGGGAGCCGGAACGCCGCGCGCTTCTTCGAAGGCTTGGCCCGGAAGGGCAAGCTGACGAATGGGCCTATTCCGAGACAGCAGTTGATCAACGGAGCAACAGGATATGTCGTGCGGGAAAACGGAGTCCTGCAAACCACGGCCTTCGCGGTTCATTCCGGCAAGATCAAAGCAATATGGATTGTCCGAAACCCCGAGAAGCTGCGGCATGTGCATCCTGCAGAGAAAGGGTTTCCACCCGAAGGGTCGCGCTCTCCATGCTGTTCGGTCGACTTATGAGGATTAAGCCACATAGTGGGTTTCGTCTGGTTGAGGTCGGATCCCATGCTTAGACGCGAAGGCGTTCCAGTCGCGCATCCTCCCTCGCGCGCGATGCGCTGCATCGTAGATAGCCAGGTATCTCCACTGTCCCAGGTTGGCGCGCGATAGATATCGATGTTCTGGGAAAAATGCGCGGTCCGACGCGCGGCCATTACTTCCAAAACGGTCAAGACGCCCAATCATCGGAGAAACCCCTTTGGTATCGTCATGCCCCCGCGCGAAAACGCCAGTGGAGTGCGGCGCGTCCCCACTTACTGGAAGCCGTCACGACATGGCTGCTCGCTACGCGAGTTGGGCCGGGCCGTCACAGTGGCGTGATGCGTGATCTGGGTCAAAACAGCTTGTCCCACAAGGAGTTATCCCTGCTCCGAAAACTAGAAAACTCAAGACAGAGAAGGGAATTGAAGATGAAATTCACGAGACGCTCCGCTATTGCCCTCGCCCTCGCGGCTCTGCCAACTTTGGCTATCACGCCAGCAATGGCCGCCGAGGCAACCACCGTGAATGTTTCGCTCTGGGACAAGGGCGACAATTCGATGGACGATCTGGGGCAGCTGCTGCCCATGGGCTTCAACATGGCTGGCGCCGGCGAGCGGGTCTCGAAGGCTACGATGGGAGTTGCCGCGACACCGTCGATCGTGCCTGCGGGCAAGGTCACCTTCGAGGTCAAGAACGACTCCAAGGGCACCGTGCATGAGATGATCGTGGCCCCGATCAAGAGCGCGACCGAGGACCTGCCATACGACAAGGACGAGATGCGGGTCGAAGAAGAAAAGGCCGGCCATCTCGGCGAGGTCTCGGAACTCGATCCCGGTCAGAGCGGCTCGCTTACGGTGACGCTGAAGCCGGGCGAATACATCCTCTACTGCAACATTCCTGGCCACTACGTCATGGGGATGTGGACGCTGGTGCGTGTAGAATAACTTCGACAGGTCCGACGACCGCCACGCAAAGGCTTGGCCCGGGGCGAAGCATGAAAGCTTAGCCCCGAGGCCGTGACGCGGCGAAGCTCAGCCACGCCCGCGATAGGGCGGAACACCCTGATCGGGGATCCAGACCCCCTGGGGCATCGCCCCGGTCTGCCAGAACACGTCGATCGGGATGCCGCCGCGCGGATACCAGTAGCCGCCGATGCGAAGCCATTGCGGTTCGAGGAAATCGACCAGCCGCCGCGCGATCGAGATCGTGCAATCCTCGTGGAACGCCCCGTGATTGCGGAACGAGGTGAGGTAAAGCTTCAGCGATTTCGACTCCACCAGCCATTGCCCCGGCACATAGTCGATCACCAGATGCGCGAAGTCGGGCTGCCCCGTCATCGGGCAGAGCGAGGTAAACTCAGGTGCCGTGAAGCGCACGTTGTAGCTGATATCGGCCTGCGGATTGGCCACGCGTTCGAGCTCGGCCTCTTCCGGGCTTGCCGGGATGCGGGTCGCGCCGCCGAGCTGCTTGAGATCGCTATAGATCGAGTCTGTCATTTTCGGTCTCCGATGTGTCAGACGCCGCGTTTGTTGCCCCAGATCAGGACATGCAACTGCGGCAGAATACGGGGGACGAACCAGCTGTCCGCCATGGCGGTTTCCGTCAGCCAGCCAAGCCGGTCGGCCAGGCCCTGCGGATCGACCGGCACTTCGGGATCGACCTCGGGATTTCCCGGCTGAAGAAAGAGCGGCAGATCGGGGTGGCGGGCATGGGCCGACTTGGCCCAGTCGTAATCCGCCCGGTCGAAGATCACGATCTTCATCACGGTGCTGCGGGCCGCGTGTCCGGCTGCCACGCACTCGGCAAAGGCGTCCCAATCGACCTGCTCTCCGCTCGAGGGCGGCTTGGGCGACAGCACCAGCGTGTCGAGATCGCCGAACCACGGCCGCGCGACAGAGCCCTGTGTTTCGCAGGCGAAACGGTAGCCAGCGGCCCGCCCGAGCGCGATCAGCGGTCCGAAATCCTGAATGGCCGGGTTGCCTCCGCTGAGCGAGATCGTCAGTGGCCGGTCGCCCGACAGACGGCGCAGCTCTGCCCAGACTTCCTCGGAACTCATCGGCGCCCATGTGTGGCGATAGGCGCTGTCGACCGCGTGGAGGCTGTCGCACCACGCGCAGCGGTAATCGCAGCCGCCCGCGCGCACGAAGAGCGTGGGCTCGCCGATCAGCGCGCCTTCGCCCTGAATGGTCGGGCCGAAAATCTCGGCGATGCGCAGGGTGGTCATGGACGGTATTCCGCCCAGGTCTTGGGCGTTTCGCTGACCAGTGCCGCGCTGGTCTCGGGCCAGCGTGCTTTGCACCAGTCGTAGAAATGCTTGGCCATGTTCTCGGCGGTCGAGGGCACCTCCATCACGTCGTTGAGGTGGCGATGGTCGAAGGTGTCGTCGATATAGGTCTTGAGCGGTTTCAGATCGTGATAGTCGCGCACGAACCCGTTTTCATCGAGCGTCGCGGCGGCGAGCTCGACCACCACGATGTAATTGTGCCCGTGCAGCCGCGCGCATTGGTGATCGGCGGGCAGATTCGAAAGCTGGTGCGAGGCGGAGAAGTGGAATTCCTTGCGGATACGGAACATCAGCGGGCCTCCTTCTCGGCGACGGCCTTGGCCCAGAAATCGGGATCGACATAGGCGGTCGGGTCTTCGACGCCCGCAAGGTGGAACGCCTCGCGCCGCTCGACACAGGTGCCGCAGCGCCCGCAATGCACCTCGCCGCCTTTGTAGCACGACCACGTCTCAGCAAAGGGCGTGCCGTGTTTGGCGCCCTCGGCCACGATGTCGGCCTTCGAGCGATGCACGAAGGGCGTATGGAGCCGCACATCGGCATAGCCGTCTAGCGCCATGCGCTGCATCGCATCGAAGCTTTCAGTGAAGGCAGGGCGGCAATCGGGGTAGATGAAGTGATCGCCCCCATGCACCGCAGTCGCCACCGCTTCGTCGCCATTTGCGGCGGCCACGCCGAAGCCGATGGCGAGCATGATCGCGTTGCGGTTCGGGACAACGGTGATGCGCATCGTCTCTTCGGCGTAATGCCCGTCGGGCACGTCGATATCGTCGGTCAGCGCCGATCCGGTCAGCGCGGCCCCGATCGGGCGCATGTCGATGAGGTGATGCGGCACGCCAAGGCGGCGCGCGGCGGCGGCGGCGTAATCAAGCTCCTTGCGGTGCCGTTGTCCGTAATCGAAGGAGACGAGCCGCGTGAGATTACCCTCAGCGGCGACGATATGGGCGAGCGATACGGAATCGAGTCCGCCCGAGCAGATGACGAGAGTCTTCATATTTGAACCCTTGTTTTGATGACCGGGTAGGCTGCGACCGGTTGAGCGGGCCTCTAAAGGAAGGGGCAGGGCTCTGCAAGAGCGCGTCGCCCGAGGCGGCTGGAGGCGCGAATTGGGATTGAGTCGTGACCATTGCGACGCTTGGGAGAGCAAACGAACGGGGTAGTGCTCGGTCTCGCGTCCAGTGGACCGGGCACCTCGGTTCAACTTCCTCCCTCTCGGTCGCCTGAGCTTGGCGCGCCGAGTGTCAGTGCCGACCAATCGGTGCGTGAAAGGCATCGACGCTCTCAAAACTGCGCCCGATGACTGGAGACACAGCCTCCCCGTCAGACAGTGTTCATTGGTTCGTAATGTCGCCCTTGAGAGAATAGCTGATCATCAGCACGTCCTTGCGGGTCTGTTCGTCGATGTCATGCGCGGCCATGACCGACATGATGTCATCGATTGCAGCCATGTATTCGCCCGTGCTGATATTCATGCCACGATGCGCTGCCACCATGTCGCGGCCGGTATATTGCTCGGGACCGCCACTGCCAGCGCCGAAGAAATCGCAGAGATGGGCTTTGGCTGTGTTCAGGTCGTCCGGTCTTTCGCGATACGGCAGGAAGCGGGCGCTGATCTCCGGGTTTTGCATATGCGCCTCGAGGACGTCATCGACGAGGGCCTTGATCCCGGGCTTCCCGCCCAGCCGTTCGTAAAGGGTCTGTTCCATCGTTCTGGCTCCTTGGTGACTATGCAGTGCATCGGCAGCGTGACCCCGGGCGCTGGCGCGCGCCCGGGGTGGAGGCTCATTGCGCGGCCTGCCGCACCTGCTGCGGCTGGATGTTGTGGTTGACCCGGAAGAGGTTCGTGGGGTCGTAGCGCGCCTTGACCTCCCGCAGCCGGTTCAGGTTTCCACCGTAGGCTTCCGCGAGGCGGTCGGCGTCATCTTCGGGCAGGAAGTTCACATAGACGCTGGGCGCCGCATCCGCCGCAGTGGCGTTGAACAGATCGCGCGCCCAGGTGATGCAGGCCGTATCCTGCGCCGGATCGTCCCAGCGGGTGTGGACGTTCATGGTGAAGTGGCTGTCGCGCTGCGGAAAGGCGGTCGCCTCTGACGGGACGCGGGCCATCGCGCCGCCGACATGGGCGATGAAGATCTCGCATTGCGGATCGGGCAGGTCTTCCACCGCGCCGAGGATCGCCTCCATCGTGCCGGATCCGAGTTTCAGGAAATCCCGGCTCTTCCAGTAGTTTCGCGCCCCGGGCGTCAGCAGAGGGTCGAAGGCCGCCTGCCAGCCGGTAAAGGGGTGCGGCCCGATCACATCGACGATGGGCGTGCCGAGGGCCCTCAGCTCGCACATGGCCTCTTCGCCCTTGGCCATGTCGCCCACGTAGCAGGCCGCGAAGATCAGCACCTCGCGCCCGTGCCAGTCTTCGGGAAGGAATGGCAGGGGAGGCGCCTTGCGCAGGACCGACCAGACCGTCAGCTCGTCCGGGGCCTTGTCGCATATCTCCTGAAACTTCGGCAGCAGGGCGGCAGCCTCCGCGAATGGGTGGATGACAAGGCCGGACAGGACCTCGGTGCCGATGGCGTGTGCCTGAAATTCGAAAGAGGCAACCACCCCGAAATTGCCGCCCCCGCCGCACAGCGCCCAGAAGAGATCCGGATGCTCCGTTTTCGACGTCCGTATGCAGCGCCCATCGGCCAGCACGACATCAGCCGACAAAAGGTTGTCGATGGTCATCCCGTATTTCCGGGTGATCCAGCCGAAGCCGCCGCCAAGTGTCAGCCCCGCAATCCCGGTGGTGGAGTTCACGCCGACAGGAACCGCAAGCCCATGCACCTGCGACTCGCGATCCACATCGCCCAGCGTCGCTCCCGGCTCGGCCCGGACTGTCCCAGCTTCGGGGTCGACGTGAACCGACCGCATGCCCGACAGGTCCAGCATCAGCGAGCCGTCTTCGACTGCGAGGCCGGCGATCTGGTGGCCGCCGGACCGCACGGCCATGCGCAATCCCTTCTCGGCGGCAAAAGAGACCGCAGCCTGAATGTCACTGGCTCCCATCGCATGCACGACAAGCCCCGGTTTGCGGTCGATCATCCCGTTCCAGATCGACCGCGCGGTGTCATAGCCCTCATCTCCCTCGATCAGGACTTTGCCGCGCAAGGCGGCTGCAAGGGGCTCGCGGTCCGCGCTGGTGACTTTCTTGCGTGCACCGTCCAACCCGTTCAGTTCAATGAATTCCGACATGTCTTCCTCCCTGTGAGACCATGGCGCACGGCGATGCGATTTACTCCTTTGCGTGTCTGCCAAGTTCGCTTGTTTACGGTTCTAGAAGGATGACGGCGCTGCGAATCTCAAACCAGTGGCGAAACTGGACTGGCCACCGCGGACACAGGGTTGGATACAGAAACGCCAATTTGCGCTATGATGGAGACAGCCAGGGAGGGGGTCTCCGATGTCCAACGCCAGCTATTTCCAGTTTTGTCCGGTCGCGATGGCCGCCGAAATCCTCTGCACGCGGTGGACGATGGTCCTCGTGCGAGAGCTCGTGGCGGGCTCCACCCGGTTCAACGATATCCGGCGGGGCGTGCCGCGAATGTCACGCTCTCTGCTCGCGCAGCGCCTGCGGGAGCTGGAGGCGGCCGGAATCGTCGAGAGACACCCGGTCGAGGGCACTCAAGCCGTCGACTACCTTCTGACCGATGCGGGAAAGGACCTGCTGCCGCTTGTCGAGGCCTTCGGGATCTGGGGGCAGAAATGGGTGGAATCCGAGCCATCTCTGGAGCGGCTCGATGTGTCGCTGCTGATGTGGGACATGCGCCGCAATCTCGATCCTTCCCCGCTTCCACCGGGCCGGACTGTGCTGAATTTCCACTTCCCCGAGCTCGCGGCGTCAAAATCCTCGTGGTGGCTGATCGTAGAGGCGAACGGCGATGTCGATCTGTGTCAGGTCGATCCGGGGTTCGATGTCGACCTCTTTGTCACGACGGATTTGCGCACGATGACGGAGATCTGGATGGGCCTCACGACCGTATCGAAGGCCGCCCGCAAGCTCGACCTTATCGGGCCTCGAGAGGTGGTGGCCTCGATGCAGAAATGGCTGGGCCTCAGCCCCTTCGCTGCCGAGAAAAAGCTGGCCTCCTGAGCCGCGTCGCCGCTCCTGTCAGCGCGTCGTCGAAGGCTGTGGCAGACCGAGCCGGCATCGGCCACAGGCCGCACGTTCTGAAGGGCTACATGCCCATCAGCACCCGCGCGGCGTTGAAGAGCACTTTGGGGTCGAGGTCCGTGCGTGCGACCGGCGGGGGAGGTGTGATCCGTCCCGTCAGGCTCGCCACCGCGGCCCGGGCCGAGCGGACGGAATATTCCACCGTAAAGACGCAATCGCGCGGGAGTTCGCAGAATTGCCCGATGATCGCGAAGTTGCTGGCACCGCTGGGTCTCGTGTCGGGGCGATCCCCGGGTTGGCGCGGCATGAACTGGCTGGTGATGAACGGCATCCGGCAGGGGATCACGCGGGCGGTTTTGAACCAGGCCTGCTGTTCAGGCGTCAGGCCCATATGGCCGAACAGCTCGGTCAGGATCTCGTCGCCGGTCGCCTCCCACATCGGTTTCGTGGTGAAGTCGCCGGGACGATCTCCGCGCAGGCCATATCCCCAGAAGACATAGGTGCCGTGTTTCTGGCCGCGGAAATGGGGTTGGTGAAAGAGCACGATCGAGAGCGTCCAGCCCGAATCCGCGAAGGTCACCAGCCCGCCCGTGCCCGTGCGGTTACCGGTGAAATCCTCCATGAACTCGAAGAAATCGGGGCTGTCGAGCGTGACCGTGAAGGAATGCCACGCGGTTTTGTCAGTTTCGTCGCAGAACGCCTCCGGGCGGCCGAAACCTTCATGTTCCGCCGCCAGCTTGCGCCACAGCGTCCAGGCGCCGCCCTCGCGGTCATCACGGCTGGGCGCGCGATCGTTCGCCCCCGTCACCGAGGCATCGGTCATCGACCCGAGCGTGAGATAGACCCTGTCGGTCTCGGCGACCGGGATCTCCTCGCCGCTGGCAAGGGCCAGCGCACTGACGCGGCGGCCCTGACGCGAACCCTCGATCCGCACGTCGACGACCTGCGTGCCGGTGACGATTTGCACGCCTCGGTCGCGCAGCCAGCTCACGATTGGCGCGATCAGGGAGTCATATTGATTGTAGCGGGTGCGCAGGATGCCGGCGATCCGGGTGAAACCGGGAAAGAGATGGATGAACCGTCGCAGGTAGCGCCGCATCTCGACCACGGAATGCCATGGTTGGAAGGAGAACATCGTCGACCACATCAGCCAGAAGTTGCTGTTCAGAAAGGTGGGCTGGAACCAGTCCTCGATCGTCTGGGCTCCGAGAGACCCTTCGCGATGCAGGATCAGGCGGTTGATATCGACGATGTCCTGCGCCGTGAGCGTGAGGTCAAAGCGGTCCTCTGCCGGTTTGCCGCCGCGCACGATGCGGCAATTGGCCGAGCCGGGCACCATGCGGTTGAAGGCGAAGATGTCCTGTGCTGCCGAGGTGGCGGGATCGTCCGCCGAGGGGATCGAGCCGAGCAGATCGAACGTGCAGGCGAAATGCTCCTCGAACATCCGGCCGCCGCGGACGAGATACCCGTCCTCGCCATCGCCCGATCCGTCCAGCGAACCGCCCGCAGTGCCGAGTTGTTCGTAGACATGGATCGCCGCGCCATCCACGCCCGCGTCGCGTAGCAGAAAGACCGCCGTGGCAAGTCCCGCGATGCCGCCGCCAACGATGTGATGTCGTTCCGTTGTCGCTTCCATCGCCAAGCCTCGTTCTCTGCAGTCCAAATTTCCGTCGCCGCCGCCGAAATCCTTGGCGAGACGGCGAATTCTAGCATTTTATGAGAAACGGACGAAGAAGATTGCTCGCCGAGTTTATTCCTGCTCCACCCGCTCGCATGGGGGGCGGGGCAGGCGCGTCATACGGCGGACTGCCCACACAGCCTGAGCATGGAACCGGCCATTCGTGCTTGGCGAAGCTAATATCCATGCTCCCTTTTGGGGAGAAGGAATATCTCGGCCCGAAACCGCCCTTCGCCTGAATGTCGGTCACCGCGCAAATACCGGTTCTCAGGATATGCTATGTGATGACGATCCAGCATATTGTTGCGCTTTGACGAAGGTCAATTTGCGCTGACCCCGGTGCTCTATTCTGCAACCGACGGGTATTTTAACGCCACAGGTGGAAGGGCATCGCAGGCAGACATGCGTTTCAGTCTACTCAGAGCACTGGGATACTGTGCCGACGGGCTTTGGACGGGCTGGGGCGGACGAAAGCGTATTGAGTCCAGGCAGCTTCGGAGACTGCGACACCTCGTGGATAAGGCGCGGCGCGACTCGCCGTTGTTCGGCAGGCTCTATCGAGAGCTGCGACCTTCAAGCGAGATCGAGCTCCGCGATTTGCCGGTGACGCGCAAGCCCGATCTCATGAGGGCATTCGACGAGTGGCTGACGATCCGTACGCTTTCCTTCGAACAAGCGCGCGCGCATCTCCGGGACATCGAAAATGCGGGTGTGCCAATTGACGATGTCGCCGTTTTCCAGACCTCCGGAACGTCGGGGGAACCTGCGGTCATCGTCCTGCCCGCGTCTTTCGTGGAATATTACTACGGAATCATGATGGCGCGCTTCGAGCGCTACCATTGGCGGCTCATGCGCGACGTGCGCAAGCTCGGCGTGAGAGTGACGGTCACCGGCGGGAACGGTCATTTCGCCGGCAACGGGTTCAACAAGCTGATGCAGCGGCTCAATCCGTCCTTGGCAAAGGGACTTGGGTTGAACTTCATCGAGGCCGAACAGCCGATCGACCAGCTCGTCGATAAACTCAATGCGATCCCGAGCGTGGCCTGGATCGTGACCTACCCGAGCATGTTGGCCATCCTCGTCCGGGAAAAGGAAGCGGGGCGCCTGCATGTCGAACCGGCGCTTTTCAGCACGGGAGGCGAGACGCTCACCGAGGACCTGCGCAGGAGGGCCCTGCGGGCCTTCCCCTCGCTGAAATACGGCATCGCGGATTTCTATGGCAGCACCGAGTGCCTTGCGCTTGCTTTCACCTGCAGCCACGGGCGAAAGCACGTGAACGAGGACTGGGTCATCCTCGAAGCGGTCGACGAGGCTATGCGGCCTGTTCCAGATGGAAGGCTGTCGGCGGCCGTGCTCCTGACGGTGCTTGCCAACGAGGTGCAGCCCTTCATCCGATACGATCTCGGTGACTGCGTTCGGTTCCATCAGGACGCGTGCCCCTGCGGGTCGCCATTCCGCAGTTTCGAGGTGGAGGGGCGCCAGGCGACGCTGGTTCGCGTGGGCGAGGTGACGCTGTCGCCGCTCGTCTTCGATCTGGAGCATGACGACGCTCAGCGTGTCCAGCTGATCCAGACGGGCGAGAGAGAGTTCGAACTGCGCGTGCAGTTGGCTGGCAAGGTAACGGCAGGACCAGTCTTCGAAGACGTCATCGCGTCGGTCCAACGGGTGTTTCGCGATAATGGCTTGGAGAATGTCGCGGTGAGGGCAAGCCTTGAGGCGGTGGAATTCACGGCGAGCGGAAAGTTCCACGAGGTCTTGCCCTTGAGAGATAGAGATGCAGGTGTCCTTCCATGACGCGTCAAGCATGGCACCCCGGCGCGGGATGCTGCCAGAAGACGCGCGTGGGATTTCCGGGCCTTTAGAGGTCTGGATAACTGGGCCGCCGTTCACAGGCGGCCCAAAGCCGAAAGTCGTCAGACAGGGAGGCGCGGCACTGAAGCCCGCGAGGACGGGTGTCGCGGGCTGAGCACGGAATACCCGTGCGCCGGATGGCCGCTCGGGCGACGATCCGGCCGGTCGGAATACGGGTCGCGCGCGGGCGTTACTGCTGTATCGAGGCCAGATAATAGATGAGGGATAGGATGCGCCCCCGGGCCACCATGTCCGCCGTCTCTCCGCGCTCGCTGGTCGCCGAGGCCGCGTAACGGTCCCCCCAGACCGGCATCTTACTACCATGCGCCCGCGTCTCGTTTCGCCCATCTATCATCCGAAGCGCGTAGTCGAACGGGAATTCGCCATTGTCCTTCTTCGCCGCAAGGCTCGTGAGGTCGGGTGTCTGGATATCCAGCAGCCCTGCCAACGGGCCATTCCCCTTCGCGGACTCGCCATGGCATCCAGCGCAGGCGACCATGTATTCCTCGCGACCGGCATCCTCCTGCGCCAGAGCGCTTGTTGTCAGCAGCAGGAGTGCTGCCATGCTTGAAACCACCACACCGTTCATTGCTTTCTCCTCCCAGGATTTCGAACACTTCTCAG
This sequence comes from Thioclava sp. ES.031, assembly GCF_002563775.1. NCBI lineage: Bacteria > Pseudomonadati > Pseudomonadota > Alphaproteobacteria > Rhodobacterales > Paracoccaceae > Thioclava > Thioclava sp. ES.031. Next base: position 814,467 of record NZ_PDJO01000001.1, read on the forward strand.
CAAAGCAGGTGACCGATTTTGCGCACTGACGGACGTCAATGGCTTCCCGGTCGCTTGGCGTTGGGAAAGGAGCATCGTCGGGCAAAAACGATCGCTCCTTTCCGAACCTGTCCGGGCGATCCGAGTGCGTATGGAACATGTCGAGAAACTGCGCGATCCGATGCCAAGCAACTTTGCCGATGACGGCGAGCTTGGAGGGCCACAAGGCGCCGCATTCAAACCGCGCGAAACAACCATTCTACGCTTTGCGCTGACATCCTGATGACAGCTTTCCTGCTCGGCGAAACGAAATTCGCGCTTCCAGGTCCCGTGACCAATGGGCTCTCACTTTGGGATGTCGATGGTGTGAAGCTGCGTGTTGACGAGAGTCAATGCTCACAGAGACCAAGGAGACCTACGCAGACATCCTCAGACGTCGGGACATCAGCGATGAAGCTTTGTCTTGCATGGCGTCCCAGAGGAGGAAAGCACAATGAAATCTGCGATAAAGAAACCTGTTGGCGGCGCTCCTGCTTCAGAAGGGCGTTTTCGTCGAGCGCTGGCCGCGCTTGGGATGGAGGGCGAGGACAGCACGCGGACATCTTCGGTCAGCTACGCCAGTTTCAAATGGATTCAGATCCTTTTCGGTATCGTGCTCATCTACGACGCATGGACCTCTCTGAGCTGGCAGCACAAAGTCGCGTCGGCTCAGGCGCTGGGACTTCCGACCTCGAGCCCGGTTCTGCATCTGCTGGTGATCGTCCTGGCTTTCGTGGAGTTGGCAGTGGCCCTTTCGATCATGTCCAACCGCGGTGTGGTCCCGATGAGTTGGGTCGGGATCTGCTATGCCGGGTTCGTCTGGATCGTGTTTCAGCATGGTGGGGATTTCGGCCAAGATGGGACAGACCCCGGGGTCGCTCTTCCCTATGTCGTGGTCTTCGCGTTCCTGATCGGAGTGCAGCGTCTGCGGACAGATCCGGATGTGTCGAAGAACGAGATGCTGACCCTCGCGCGGAATGGCTTTGGTTTGCTTTGGGGATATGATGCGCTGCTGAAATTTCAGCCCTACTTCCTGAACCACTTCACGGATTTCCTCACATCCGCGCAGGCGGATATGAAAGGCACGCTTGCCGCCAGCTACGACCAGTTGTTTCTGGGTGTGACAAACGCAATGGGTCCACATCTGGTCGCGGTTCTTGTGGCGCTGACCGAGGCACTGGTGGCGGCGTCCCTAATCAGCGGGCGCGGGCTGAGAATCATGGCGCCGGTCGGCTTCCTGCTGTCATTCGCAATCTGGAGCACGGCCGAAACCTGGGGTGGGCCCTACAGCATGGGCGTGTCAGCGGAGGCGGCTCAGCTCTTCGGCGCAGCGACAATTTACATGATCGCCTTCTTCTACATCATGACACTCTACAATCCGCTTGATTTGCTGCGGACAAGGTCGCGGGTGCTGGGCTGATTGCGCAAGCGTCTCGCCGGCTGCAAACGCTCAAGCAAAAGAACAGATCGTCGACCGGATGACATGGTTCCGTCTGGCCCAAGCCAGGCGGTTCCAGTGAGCGCGCCGCCGAAGCAGACTGTGGTGGGAATGCCTATATCGGCTCACAGAATGGCAAATGCCTCGAACCCCACTAAGATCATCGCGACATACCGGTGAGCGATGCCAGGCACGCAAGTCGCGGGACTTACATCAGCCCAAACTTCAAGGCGATCGCGACGGCCTCTACGATCGTCCGTGCCCCGAGTTTACGGCGGAGATTGGCGCTGTGCAGATCGATTGTCGGTATAGCGATGTCGAGGTCATGGGCGAGCTGGTCCCGTCGGCGCCCTCGGACCAATCCGTGCAGAACGTTCCGCTCGCGTGGGGTGAGCCGCATCTTCTCACGCGGGGCTTCGGCCAGATTACGTAGCCCATCCTCTTCTTCGCTCGTCACGATAACCAAGACCTTTCGGCCGCCGTCGGTTCGCGGCAGCAGGTTCAGTCTCAGCCTCGGGACAATGCGTCCGTCAGTTGCGCGCATCTGAGGTAGATCGAGCGACCCCGCCTCGCTTTTCTCCGCATCCGTCGAGCGTCCAATGGCTTGGCGCAAACCTTGGTGTATCGCACCGCGTGAGCGCAATTTCCGTTCGAAGTCGAGCACCAGAAGCGGATGGAGTTCGACAAGGATCTCGGCCATCCCGTTCATGCGCACAAGGCGCCCCTCATGGTCGAGTTCGAAAATCGGGGCATCGTTGAGCAGGCTGTGGTCGGTTGCGGTGACCTGCCGGATACTGGCGCGGTGCAGCTCCCGGCGGATTTTGTGCAGCCGTCCCAGATCCTCGACATGCGCGTCGAGAGTCTGCAATTCGGGATCAGTGAAATCGCCCCCGCGCTTGCCCTTGTGAAACGCCGTCGCGACCAGACCGTCGCGCGTGCTCTGCATCATCCCGAGACACCAGTAGCGATCGATCCGGTTCTTCAAGATGAAGTCGTTATACATTTCGCTGCGTTCGAACTCTTGTGGGCCGACGTGGTCTGACAGCCGAAAAAGCCCCTTGCCGCACTTCTCCGGTGTGCCATGGGCCAACCAAGGGTCGTGACCCTCGAAGGAATTGTAGTCGAGATTGGCCTCCGCCTGTGTTCCGGCTGTTATTTCTCGGTAGTCGCCTGGATGAAGCCAGATGAAGACCGCGGAGGGGATGTCGATCTCTCGCGCGAGCATGTCGGGGAGCAAGGTGAAGAGCTCATCGTCAAGCGCGGCGTCGTAGATCTCATGATGCGAAATAATATTCGGCATTAGGTCAGTTTGGTCTGTGCAGACGGGCCATGCCTCAAAGCGCGAAGGTTTCTGAAAAAACACATGTGGCAGATGGCAAGTCGGCTTCCCCCCCAAAAAAGAAATCAACTGGATGATCGGCTACCGAACCGTCGAGCCATACGCTCGAGAAAAAACGAAACAGAAAGAGCATGCCGATTATCTTTTGACATACGGTGCCAGATTTTCCTCAAAAATCAAGTTTGAGGGAAAGAGCGCAATCGACCGAGTTTGTCGTGTATAACGCAACATTCGACCGCGTGCGGCGCGCGGTGCAGGTAATCCTTGGGGCTCGACCGAGGATTTTGGCGCGTTCCAACTTCAGGCTCAGGCCGAGGCTTGCCGTCCGGTCCCGGCGATGCACGCCAACGATCGGAAAGGCCGCGTCGTAGTGACGCTCTCCGTAGCTGAGTGACATCCCCCCTCGAAGCCCTTCGATCAAGGGCCGCTCGATGCCCACGCGCAGCTCTGCGCCGGAATAGCGATGATAGTCCTTCCGGGGCAAGGCGCGCTCCAACCGCAGGCCGTAGCTCAAGCTGCTGCGCCTCCCTAATCGGGTTCGGTGCGCAAGGTCGACGCGATATCTCGGTCCAGTCAAATAGGGCTTTTCGCTGTAGTTAACATACTCGCCGCCCAGCCGGAGAAGCGTGCGCCCGGCCCCTGCGGACCGCCACGCTTTCGCGAACCACACGCCGCGTGTGAAATTGTCCGAGGTGATGTCCTGCGACCCGCCGCCATAGCGCCTGTCGCGGATATATGCCTCTAGCGACCACGGCGCGCGACCACCGAGATGCTGGTATTGCACGGCAAGCGCGGGCTCCGAGTAGCGTAGGGTCGCACTGTGATACCACGCCCCCGCAAAGGAGGCGCGAAGCCGGATGCGATGCCCCGGTCGCGGCTGCACAAACCAGTCCAGCTTCGCGCCATAGCCCAGCCCGACCCCGGAGGTCTCGTTCCCACCGCTATCGATCAGAAATGTGCCGAAATCGGTCACGAGATAACGCTCCGAGGCGACGTGATCGACGTTGCTGCTCGGCAGGATCGAGGCGGTGACAGAGAAGCGCAGCGGATGCATGCGATCAAGTGCCTGCCAGGCCGCGAGAAGCGTGTCTTCGTGCTTTGGATCCTTGGCGAGCGCATAGCGCAGGAACGCCTCGTTGCGGCGCACGGAGCCAAGTTTTTTGAAGCTTTGCTCCAACCCGGTCTGTGCCGGAGAAAATTCCGGATGGCGCGCCGCGATTGCGCCGAAAATCAGCAGCGCCCGCCCCGGTTTTCCCTGCGCGAGCTGCGCATTGGCCACGCCGAGCCAATCTGAGACTGTCTGCTCCGCGAAGCTGCGCGTCGGCAGGAGCATGGAGGCTGCAAGCGCGAGGGCAAGCCAGATCATGTGAAAGGAAGAGCGGTGTCGCATCGCGTTCGTCGATTGCCTCTCGGCGAGTCGGAAAGAGACCGGGCGCAGGACGCCCGGCCTGTGCAGGAAGAGCCGTGCCTCAATTCTCGGTGGCGTAGTAATTGCCAGTGACATTGACGGGCTCGCTGCCTGCATCGGTCATTGTGCCGGAGACGTCGCCCACCGCAGTCAGCGTGCCCGCGTCGTCATAGAAGCTGCCATTCATATCCAGAGCGAAATCTGCGCCCGGAGAACTGCCATCCGACATCGTGCCCGTTGCGGTCGCGGCCATGTCCGAGCCAGAGACAGTGCCCGCCACGTCGAGCGAGCCGGTTACATCGGTTTCTTTGGTCAGGACGTCGCCGCTATAGATGCCGAAGCTGGACCCTTTCCCGGTCAGCGTGCCAGCATCGAAATCGACATCCATCGCCAATTCCCCGAGCACCGTCGTGGTGGGGTCCTCGGGATTGACGCCGCTAACGCCCATATAGCCCGACATTGACGCTTGCCCTGTGGGCGTGGTCGTCGTCAGGCTGCCGTCGTCGATCCGGGCCTGATAGTCAGAATAAGTAGCATCAATGTTTTGCGCCTCTGCCGACGTTAGGGCGCCGGAGGAGCCATTGCTGCTGTTGCAAGCGGACAGCGCAAGACAGGCGGCTGACGCCGCGAGCGCGAATTTGAATGTCATGAGAATACCCCGAGTTGTGAGTGTGTCATCACGGCCCGGCAGATCGAGCCGATCACGCGCATTTCACGCCACTGTGCCAAGTCCACGCAATCTATGAGAAACTATAGGGTTCACCGCGATCCTCTAGGTCGAGCGCCGCGGTTCGCGCGACTAGCCTGTTCTCTCCGAGGCATTTTGTGGTTTCCCCAGCGATGTTTCACTGTGTCGATCATCCTTCGCATTGCATGAAGGTGAGGACGATGACGGTTGCTCCACTTTGTCGTCAGCGCTGTGAAGCCCCTCGTTGGGGACGCTGCCGGATCAAATGCCTCGGAAGCGGATCGGGGGGCGGACAACCGGAGAGGTTGCCAAGCTGGTCCCGATCCTCAAGGATCACGCCGGAAAAGCGAGGCGGCCCGAAGCGGGGCCTCGCGACAGCGAAAAGAGGATGCGATGAAACTGAATGTCTATCTGGCCGGCGAGATTCACACCGATTGGCGCGAGGCAGTGAAATCTGCCTGCGAGGGGCTCGAGATCGAATGGTCAGGGCCGGTGACGGATCACGGGGCCTCGGATGATTGCGGGGTCGAGATCTTCGGCGCGGAAGAGGACAAGTTCTGGCATGACCGCAAGGGCGCGTCGCTCAACGCGATCCGTATCCGCACCGGGATCGAGCGCTGCGATGTGCTCGTGGTGTGTTTCGGCGAGAAATACAAGCAGTGGAACGCGGCCTTTGACGCGGGCTATGCGGCGGCGCTCGGCAAGCCGATCATCGTGATCCAGCCGCCCGAGCATGACCATGCGCTCAAGGAGGTCGACGCGGCGGCCAATGCGGTGGCGCGCACCCCCGAACAGGTGGCCCGCGCGCTGCGCTACGTGACGACGGCGGCGCTTTAAGTTGGACGATGCCCCGCCCGCAGTAGCCGCAAAGCGGCCCGGGCAGCGCCCGACCGCCCCCTCGGGCGGGCGCTTTGGTGACCTGCGCGCGCGGGTCGAGGTCATCCGGATTTGGCCGGGATAAAGCGCTGACCACGAAGGGCAGGGCGCCCACCCGGCGATCGGGCGCTGCCCTCTGCTACGCAAACTGTGGCCCCCCAAACGAAAACGCCCCCCGCAGGTCATCCTGCGAGGGGCGCGGTTTTCTGTAAGACAGGCGATCAGGCCAGATCGAAGCGATCGGCGTTCATCACCTTAGTCCAGGCGGCTACGAAGTCCTCCACGAACTTCTCGCCCGCATCGTCCTGGGCATAGACCTCCGCATAGGCGCGCAGGATTGCGTTCGAGCCGAAGACCAGATCGACGCGGCTCGCGGTCCACTTAACCGCGCCGGTCTTGCGGTCGCGGATCTCGTAGGTGCCGTCGCCCACCGGATGCCAGCTGTAGCCCATATCGGTCAGGTTGACGAAGAAATCGGTCGTCAGCTGGCCTTCGCGGTCGGTGAAGACGCCGTGCTTGGTGCCACCGTAGTTCGTGCCGATGGCCCGCATGCCGCCGATCAGGACGGTCATTTCATGCGCGGTCAGCCCTATCAGCTGGGCACGATCCAGAAGCATCTCCTCGGGCGAGACGATGTAGTCCTTCTTGAGCCAGTTGCGGAACCCGTCAGCGAGCGGTTCGAGCACGTCGAAGCTGTCCGCATCGGTCATCTCGTCGGTTGCATCGCCACGACCCGGCGCGAAGGGCACCGTCGCGTCATGACCGGCCGCCTTGATCGCCTGCTCGACGCCGACATTGCCCGCCAGCACGATCACATCGGCCACCGAGGCACCGGCTTCCGCCGCGATCGGCTCAAGCACCGAGAGCACCTTTTGCAGACGTGCGGGCTCGTTGCCCTCCCAGTCCTTCTGCGGGGCGAGACGGATGCGCGCGCCATTGGCGCCGCCGCGCATGTCCGAGCCGCGATAGGTGCGCGCGCTGTCCCATGCGGTCGAAACCAGTTCGGCCACCGACAGATCCGAGGCCGCGATCTTCGCCTTCACAGCCGCCACGTCCCAATCGGTCGAACCGGCGGGGACCGGGTCTTGCCAGACCAGATCTTCCGAGGGCACCCACGGGCCCTTGTAGCGGACCTTCGGACCCATGTCGCGGTGGGTCAGTTTGAACCATGCGCGGGCGAAGGTCTCCTTGAAATACTCCGGATCGGTCATGAATTTCTGGCAGATCTCGTTGTAGATCGGGTCGACCTTCATCGCCATGTCGGCATCGGTCATCATCGGCATCCGGCGCTGGCTCGGGTCCGAAGTGTCGAGCGGCATGTCCTCTTCGGCGATGTCCACCGGCTTCCACTGTTTCGCGCCAGCGGGGCTCTGGGTGACTTCCCACTCATGGCCGAAGAGCATCTCGAAATAGCCCATGTCGAATTCGAGCGGGTTCGTCGTCCAGGCGCCTTCCGGCCCGCCGGTGATCGCGTTGCTCGCTTGCCCCTTGAGGTTCGGGTTGAACCAGCCGAGGCCCTGCTGATCGACATCGGCCGCTTCAGGCTCCGCGCCGAGCGCCGACGCATCGCCATTGCCGTGGGTCTTGCCGACGGTGTGGCCGCCCGCGGTCAGCGCGGCGGTTTCCTCGTCATTCATCGCCATGCGCGCGAAGGTCTCACGGACTTGCGCCGCGGTCTTCATCGGGTCGGGCTGGCCGTTGACGCCCTCGGGGTTCACGTAGATCAGGCCCATCTGCACGGCGGCGAGCGGGTTTTCCATCGTGTCGGGCTTGTCGACATTGGCGTAGCGCTCGTCCGACGGCGCGAGCCATTCCTTCTCGGCGCCCCAGTAAGTGTCCTTCTCGGGATGCCAGATGTCCTCGCGCCCGAAGCCGAAGCCGAAGGTCTTCAGGCCCATGCTTTCATAGGCGACGGTGCCTGCGAGAATGATCAGATCCGCCCAGCTGAGCCGGTTGCCGTATTTCTTCTTGAGCGGCCAGAGAAGGCGGCGGGCCTTGTCGAGGCTCGCATTGTCGGGCCAGGAGTTGAGCGGTGCGAAGCGGATATTGCCGGTGCCCGCGCCGCCGCGCCCGTCCGCGAGACGGTAGGAACCCGCCGAGTGCCAGGCGAGGCGGATCATCAGACCGCCGTAATGGCCCCAGTCAGCCGGCCACCACTCCTGGCTTTCGGTCAGCAGCGCATGCAGATCGGCCTTCAGCGCCTCGTAGTCGAGCTTCTCGACCTCTTCGGCATAGTCGAAGCTGCGCCCCAGCGGGTCGGTCTTGGTGTCATGCTGGTGCAGGATGTCGAGATTGAGCGCCTGCGGCCACCAATTCATCACGTTCGAGCCAAGCTCGGTATTTCCGCCATGCATCACCGGGCACTTGCCGCCGGTGTTCACTTCGTTTCCATCCATCTGTGCTTCCTCCTGCTGAGCACGGGTTGATCGGGGAGACCGGTCAGGGTCTGACATGCCGCTGCTTGTCCGAAATAGGGGCTGCGGCGCGGGGCTCCCCGCCTTGCCCGATGCTCATAGCAGATGGCGTGATAAATAAAAATTTGGAAATTATAATCATAGTCATAAGGCAAGGTTATGGGGCGGCGTTTTATTGGCTGAATCCAAGCTTCTCAGCGCGTTTGCCGGGGGCAGAGCCCTTTACTTGGCTGGCGCCGTTCGCGGCTTCGTGATTCACGCTCTCCGAAAAGGGTGAGAGTCGTGCCAGTGGCGCGGCGAACGCCCCGATAGCGCGGCAGGGTGCGGTGCTTGTTGGTCATGCCTCACGCGGCGTTCCAGCCTACATCCGCTCGGACAACGGCACGTAGATCGTGGCGCAGGCAGTTCAGGACTGGTTGCCGCCGTTGTCGCGAAGGCCGCGTGCATCGAGCCTGGGTCACCCTGGGAGAATGGATGTTACGAAAGCTTCAACGCTCGGTGCCACGATGAACTGCTCAAAGGAGAGACCTTCTACAGTCCGCGCTCGATGCATTTTCTCTCTGACCGAGACCCAAGATTGAAGGCATGCGGAATCAGTCCGCAAATTGCTCCCCGATCAAGCCCGCAGCAAGACGACGTTTTCCGGTCTCGCGATATGAGAGAAGGTTGCCGCCTGCGTATTCTCGTCATGATTTGCCACCAAAGGCGCGATCTTCTCCAGCGCTTCAGCAAGAATGTCGCCGACTTCGTCCAGATGGTTGTCTTCGGAATAGCTTACGAGATCAGCCAAGAGACAGGAGATCCACTGATGATTGTCGCGATCATTGTCGCCAATCGAAGGGCCCCAGGAAAAATTCGACATCTGAAGGAGCTGGACGATGTCCATCAGGAGGTCTCCTCGTAGGCTTGAAGTTCAAACACATCGTGGCGAATGCCGGAGAACGCTCTCAGGCTCTCGATGCGCTTTTCAGAGCAATCCATGAGTGCTGCGAGTGCGGTTACCTTGCCCATCGGATGCGGCGAGCCGAGATAGCCGTAGGGTGCGTTCCCGGACCTTTGCATGACGCGGTTCATGACAGGGTCGATCACGGCCACTGCGTCGGTGATGCCAGCGCCCATCCCGTATTCGAAAGCCCCAATCATCACCTCGCTGGTGACATAGGAGATCGAATTGCGGGTCGGGCCGCGCCCGAGCAAGCTCGTATCGACACAAAAGCGGGTCGCCTCCCAGACATGAGGGCTGCGGATTGGCGGCTCCCCGTCGAGCAGGCAAGAAAAGACATCCGACAGCATATGCGGGCCAGTCGTTTGCAAGAGCCGCATGCAGCCGACGACCCGGCCCTGGTCGTCAAGGCTAATGACATGGGCAGGGTCGAGATCATCAAATGCGTCGCGCTCCATGCCGTCGGAGACGTTTACGTCCCAGCCCAGGCGGCCTTCGAAGACGCGCGCTCTTAGCCGGTGCATTTCCGCAAGAAGATCAGAATGTTCGTGAGAGTTGAGCGAGTCGACGATAATGATCATTTTGGTGTCCACCGTTTGATTTCTTGCTCGATTTATAGGTTTCAAACGACGGCTCTGTGAATAAGGGAAACCCCTTATAGGTGCGGAACACCTCGCAGGAACATCGGGTTTCACTTTGACGTTTCGATCGCGAAAACGCGCTGCGACGAAATTCTGGCGGATTTTTTCGTGGTGCTTGGGCGACGAGCGCGCCTGCAAGGGGCCGGGGAAGCGGCACGACGCCTGTTGGGGGCATGCTCCGGGGCTTGTGCGTAGATTTCAGCCGGGCAGGATCAAACCCATGCCGATGGCCCGCCCGACAGCTTGGCTCGTTGTCATCGCACCAAGTTTAGTTCTCGCCGATCGCAGATGAATTTCGACCGTGCGATGGGAGATCGAGAGAATGTCGCCGATGTCTTGCTGCTGCTTCCCGACAGCCGTCCATTGAAGAATTTCGACTTCGCGCGCGGAGAGGGCAGGGAAGCCCAAAGCATTGAAAAGGTTAGTGCTTCGCATGACAGAGTCATGCATGTGAACCGCTGCGGTCTGAAGGTGCCCCATGATGTGCTTCTTCAGTTTCCCCCACTCCTCGAGCGAGCAGTGCCTCGTCACCGACAGCAATCCGCGATCGCCATAGGGACCCCGGATGGGCACCGTCAATCCCTGAGAGCTCACCCCAAAATCGGCAGCTGCCCGGAATACGGAATGGAATTTCTGATCCCGTTCGAAGCGTTGCCAGTCGACGGGAGCTATGCTTCGGCTTGCAACATGCAGTGTCGGATCGACGCGGTGGAGATTTCGCGAGATATAGTGCTGCTTCCAGTCGTCTGCGTAGTTTGCATATCCGACGACATCCCCGGTTACCGGGTTGACCGAAGCGTAAGAGCCATAGTCGAGTTCGAGCGTATCGCACATCGTCTCGATGTAGGACACGTAGTCTTCAGTCGTTGGGCGTCGCGAGCCAAGATCAATGATGTCCACTGCGGCCCCCCTGTATCTTGACCGATAGATTTGAGAGCAATGCGCGTTTCTATGGATCAGACATCTGCCGTTGAGGCATTCTCATAACATAGTGTTACAGCAAGCCGCGGCTGGCGGCAATGTGAGCCGCTTCCCGAACGGATCGAGCCTTCAGCCGATCGGCTCCGTTCTTGAGGCGCAGCTTTACCGCACCTTGAGAAATGTCGAGGGTATGAGCGATCTGCTTATAGAGATACCCCTCGGAATAGAGCTTGAGCGCTTCCAGCTGCGGGCCGGTGAGAGGCTTTGCGCCGTCTTCGTGCAAGTTCTTCAAAGCTTGTTCGAGCTTGGACAGCTCCGAAGCTGAGAAGTTCCGGTCGTGACGGGCAAAAATGCCTACGGAGCGCTTCGGGACTTCGTCGGACCCTGGGATCGAGACAACGCAACCGTGTGACAGACCAAAGCGCTCGTAATCTGCAAGGATAGAAGTCTTACCCGGAACCGAAATTTCGTGCCAATGCGCATGTCCTGAATTGTCACGCGCCCAGTGCAGCAAAGGGTCTGATAACGCGCCCCCTATCCGGGTGTAGTGGTCGATCCATTCGGCAGAGAAGAGGTTCATCTCTACTTCGGGCGCGTAAAAGCCCACGCGGATTGCCACATAACAACCTTCAGGTGCGAGCTCTGCGAAAAGGGGCTTGCAATCGCTGGGCTTCATTGGTCAGGTCTTTTATTCCTAATGTACTAATCGTAGGCTCTGGGAAAACGGCGCTAAATACGCCATAGACATCGGCGAGAATTAACCCGATGTGGTCAGGAGGCGAAGATTGGATAGACTGCGCATAATCGAGGACCGCTTGCAACGTCTGAATCGGGTTTCCGATTGGACATTCGCGTTAGGCTTGCATATTCGCTTTGCCAATCCGACCCTCCGCTACCTCACATATCCAAAAGAGTGGGTGGATTACTACACTGAAAAAGAGCTCGTTTTTGTGGACCCGGCGGTCCGCTGGGCGATCTCCAACCAGGGCATTTGTGATTGGGCAGATCTCGCCGACGGTGACGAGAGTGACGTGTTCGGCGCCGCCGCGCGTTTCGGATTGCGCTTCGGAAAAGCCATTGCGCTCGGGGAACTGGACCGCTCACTCGGTTTCTTTGCCCATCCGTCTCGTCCGATCACGCAGGAGGAGATCGAGCAGGCTCAATCGTTGATGCAAGAGCTTCACGATCTGACCCGCGATGCGCTGGACATGTCCGAGGAAGAGCTTGAGGAACTGCGCCAGATTACTGTGCCAGCTTAGCTGGTCGTTTAAAGGCCGGGGGCAATACTGGCGAGGCGGGGGCGCGGCTCCGGGTCGAAGCCCGGCCTGACACGCGTTCGCCGCTGGATTTCACTTCGCGGCAAGGCGTCGGATTGAGTGGCCTTTCATCGCACCGGGCAAGTCAGTTCGCCTGTTGCGAAATTCGTGCTATTCGGAGCGCTACCTGACCGCTTCGAGGGTCTTCCGAGATGGACAAGCTTTCCGTGATGCAAGCCTTCCGCCGCATCGTCGAGCGCGGCAGTTTCGCGCGCGCGGCGGAGGATCTCGGGGTGTCGCCTGCGCTTTTGAGCCGCGAAATAAAGCTGCTGGAAGAAAGCCTCGGGAGCTCGCTGCTGACACGCACGACGCGCTCGATGTCTCTGACCGATGCCGGGCGGCTCTACTATGACGAGGCGAGCGGCATCCTCGACGCGGTGACTTCGGTGGAGACGCGTATCCGCGACGGGGCCGGAGCGGTGCGCGGGCATCTGAAGGTGAACGCCTCCAGCTCCTTCGGGCAGACGGTGATTTCCCCGATCCTGCCGGAGTTTCTGGAGGCGCATCCCGATCTGCGGCTGTCGCTCTCGCTCGATGACCGAGTTGTCGACATGGTGGAGGGCGGCTTCGATGTCTCGATCCGCATCCGACCGGCGATGCCGGACTCGGCTCTGGTCGCGCGCAAGATCGGCACGATGCGGCAGCGCATCTTCGCTTCGCCCGCCTATCTCGCGCGGGCTGGCAGTCCCCAGCGACCGGAGGATATCGCGGGGCATAGGGGCATCGGCTTCCTGCTGGCCGACCATCTGACGAAATGGGCGCTGCACGGGCCGGAGGGCGCGATCAGCCTCGATCTCGATCCCGCCATTCGCGTGGGCAACAGCCTCGTGCTGCGCGACCTGCTGATCGCGGGTCAGGGCATCGGCACCTTGCCGGATTTTGTCTCGAACAAGCCGGAGAGGCGCGGCGATCTGGTGCGCGTGCTGCCCGAGTGGGAACTGCCCGCACCGGAGATTTTCGCCGTGACGGCCTCTCGGCTGGGTATGGATGCCAAAGTGACGGCGTTTCTCGATCATCTGCGGGCGGCGATGGAAGCCTGACATTCTTCAACCGGCGTAAAGAGTGATTTGCGCCTCGGCCGCTTATTCCGACGCGGCTGATCCGCGATCTTCTCAGGCAATGAAACCCATGCCCTGAGAGGATCCAATGACCCGCGTTCTCGTTCTTTATTATTCCAGCTACGGCCATGTCCGTGCGCTCGCCCAAGCCGAGGCGGAGGGGGCGCGCAGCGTGCCCGGCACGCATGTCGATCTGCGCCGCGTTCCCGAAACTCTGCCCTATGACATCCGGCAGAAGGCTGGCTTCGCCGCCGACGATACGCCCGTCGCCAGCCCCGCCGATCTCGAAGCCTATGATGCGATCATCTTCGGCACGCCCACGCTGTTCGGGATGATGGCCGGGCAGGTGAAGTCCTTCCTCGATCAGGCGGGCGGGCTTTGGGCGCGCAATGCGCTGGTCGGCAAGGTTGCCGCCGTGTTCACCTCGACCGGCTCGCAGCATGGCGGGCACGAGGCGACGCTGCTTTCCACGCAGATCCCGCTGCAACATTTCGGGATGCTCATCGCCGGGATGCCCTACACTTTCGCCGATCAGACGCGGGCCGACGGGATCGTCGGCGGTGCGCCCTACGGCGCCGGCACGATCGCCGGGGCGGACGGGTCACGGACACCGGCCGAGACCGATCTCGCGGGCGCCCGCTTCCAGGGCGCTCATGTCGCGCGCATTGCGGCGCGGCTCGCGGGGGCCGCTCTGAACGAGGAGGCCGCGTGATGCCCAAGCTCACCATCGATTTCTTTCACGATGTCGTTTGCTGCTGGTGCTTCAACATCTCGTCGCGGATGCGCAGCCTCGCCGCCGAGTTCGATCTCGACATCCGGCATCGCAGTTTCGTCCTGCAGGCAGATCGCGCCGAAATGGCCGCACGCTGGGGCTCCCCCGAAGCCGCCCGCGAGACCATCCTCGAGCATTGGGCGGTCTGCAGAGAGGTCAGCGACCGGCCAGAGCTTGTCGATATCGAGGCCATGCGGGCCGCTGATTTCGACTATCCCCACGGGATGACCGCCGCGCTCGGATGCAAGGCCGCAGAGGCGCTGGGCGGGCAGGACGGCCATTGGGACATGTTCGACCGGTTGCAACGCGCGCATCTCACCGAGGCCCGGAACATCGCCGATCCGGTCATCGTGCGCGACGTCGCGCGAAGCCTCGGGTTCGAGGCGGCGGCCTTCGCAGAGGCGTTCGACGATCCGGCCACAGCCCAAGCCGTCGAAGCAGATCGGCAACGCGCCCGCGCCCTTCAGGTCCGCTCCATCCCCGCGCTGATCGTCCGGGAAACGGGCGCGCGGCTCGTGAACGGGACGCGTGAAGATCTCGCGGCACAGTTGCGCAGTTCCCTGAAACTCGTCGCGTGAGGAGGGCCCCTGATGAAAATCCGTTTGTTGTTCCGTGGTCTCCGGCATCAGCGCTTCCATCCGCGTCGCGTGCCGCGTGATCTCTCGCCCCATCTGATGCGCGATATCGGGCTCGAGCCTTGGCCTGAGCGTCCCTGCCTCTCTCCGCGCCACTTTCTGTGAACGCCCCGACCGAAGGCGCCAAAGGCACCTTCACGCGGCGCACCGATACCGCCCCGAGGCCCCGTCTTCTCTCTCTCTCTCTCTCGCTTGTCCCTGAATACGAGTCGTCCGATGTCACGCACTACCGATATTTTCCTCACGGCACTCGCCCCCGCTATCTGGGGGAGCACCTATCTCGTCACCACCGAGGCGCTGCCCGCTGGCTACCCCATCACGCTTGCGGCCCTGCGCGCCTTGCCTGCGGGGCTGTTGCTGCTTGCGCTCACGCGATCGCTGCCGCCGCGTGCATGGCTTGGCCGCACCTTCCTCCTTGGCAGCCTGAACTTCGCTCTGTTCTGGAGCCTTCTTTTCGTGGCGGCCTATCGTCTGCCCGGCGGGGTCGCGGCGACGCTCGGCTCGCTTCAGGCGATGATGGTCATCCTCATGGCGCGCGGCTGGCTTGGCACGCCGGTGCGCACCGGGGCCGTCACTGCTGCGGCGACGGGCGTTCTGGGCGTCGCGCTTCTTCTGCTGGGGCCAGAGGCCGCGCTCGATCCCGTCGGTGTCATTGCCGGTATTGGCGGAGCCGCGTCGATGGCGGCGGGCACCGTGCTGAGCCGCAAATGGCAGCCGCCTGTCTCGGCGCTGAGTTTCACCGGCTGGCAACTGACGGCGGGCGGGCTGGTTCTGCTGCCGCTGGCTTTGATCGTCGAGCCGTCCCTGCCGCCGCTGACTGCGCTGAACCTGTCAGGGCTGATCTGGCTTGGCCTGATCGGGGCGGGCGCGACCTATGCGATCTGGTTCCGGGGCATTGCCCGTCTCGAGCCCGGCGCGGTCTCGATGCTGGGGATGATGAGCCCGGTCACGGCGGTCACCCTCGGCTGGCTCTGGCTGGGGCAGGGCCTGTCGTTGCTCCAGATGAGCGGCGCGGCTATCGTTCTGATCTCGGTCTGGGCCGGGCAGCGCGGGAACCGTCCGCGGGTTGCCAATAGCTTCCGCGCTTCGCGCGTAGCGCAATCGAGAGCGGCGTGAGCGTCAATCAACGGAGGACTTCCGCGTGGCCCAACTTTCCCTGACCGACGACCTGATCCGAAAGTCGCGCCTCGCCGGGCTGCTCTACCTCATCATCATCGTCATGGGGCTCGGCGCCGAGCTTGGCCTGCGCGCTCCCCTGATCGATCTTTCGGATGCCGCAGGCACGGCCGCAGCGATACTGGCGGCACCGGGCCAGTTCCGGCTGGCGATCATAGCCGATCTGGTGATGGCGCTGAGCGATGCGGGGCTTGCCGTCTTGCTCTATCTGATTTTCCGCAGCGTCGCTCCGGGTCTTGCCCTGTCGGCTATGGTGTTTCGGTTGATTCAGGCCGTCCTCATCGCGGCAAATCTGATGGCCTTGCAGACGGCCTGGCTGCTTCTGACAAACGCCCATGATGTGGCCGATGCCCAGTCGCTGGCGCTGATCTTTCTCGACCTGCATGGTCATGGCTACGATCTCGGGCTGGTATTCTTCGGTGTGAACAGCCTGATGATGGGCGTTCTCGTCTGGCGCTCGGGCCTCTTCGCGAAAATCTTCGGAGCGGGGCTCGCGCTGGCCGGTCTGGTCTATCTGATTGGCAGCGGGATCCGGTTTCTCGCCCCCGACCTCTCGGCGGCTTTCGCCCCTGCATATGGGCTGACGATCCTCGCAGAGACTGCGTTCTGCCTCAGGTTGCTGTTTCAGCGGCGATGAGCAGAGCAAGCGCGACACCCACAGCCCCATCGACCGAATTTACCTGACGCGAGTAGAGATGGCGATTTGTTGCTATTAAGTGGCGGAACTCTGTCAGTCCGGCTCTTGTCGCCTGCACTAACGTCCCTCGAAAGTGAACGTGTGTCTCCGAGATGCGCGATTTGGCGGTTTCGGAGGACGCATGGAGATCATCCAATTCATCGCTAACAACTGGAGCTCGATCCTCGGGATGGCGCTTCAGCATATCGCCATCGTCGGCACTGCGGTCGGCCTCGCGATCCTGACCGGAGTGCCGCTCGGCATTGCAATTACCCAAAACCGACGTGCCGCCGATATCGTGCTCTATATCGCCTCGATCATCGTCACGATCCCCTCGATCGCGCTGTTCGGCCTGATGATCCCGATCCTGTCGCATATCGGACAGGGGATCGGATGGCTGCCCGCGGTGATCGCGATCCTGCTCTATTCGCAGCTGCCGATCGTGCGCAACACCTACACCGCGATCACCAATGTCGACCCCGCCTTGCGCGAGGCTGCGAGGGGGATGGGCATGACGGCCGCGCAGCGGCTCTGGCAGGTCGAGATTCCGATCGCGGTGCCGGTGATCATGGCCGGTGTGCGCACCGCTGTCGTGATGAATATCGGGGTCGCCGCGATTGCCGCCTATATCGGCGCTGGCGGGTTGGGGGTGCTGATCTCGCGCGGGATCAGCCAGACCGATCCGCGCCAACTCATCACCGGCGCGCTCGCCGTTTCCCTTCTCGCGATCCTTGCCGATTGGGCGCTCTTGCAACTGCAAAAGCGCCTCACGCCAGCCGGACTCAAGCACTGAATCGCCCAATTTTGGCCCCAGCTTCAAAGGACCACAGACATGATCGAGCTTGAGAACCTGACCAAGACGTTCACCCTGCCGACCACGACGATCGTCGCCGCCGACAAGGTGAACATGACGGTGCCCAGCGGAGATATCTGCGTGCTGCTCGGGCCCTCGGGCTGCGGCAAGACCACCGCGCTGAAGATGATCAACCGGCTGATCCCGCCGACCTCGGGGCGGATCCTGATCAACGGCGAGGATACGTCTAGGCTCAACGATATCGAGCTGCGCCGCCAGATCGGCTACGTGATCCAGCAGATCGGCCTGTTCCCGAACATGACGATCGAGGAAAATATCTGCGTCGTCCCGAAAATGCTGGGCTGGGACATCAAGAAGGCGCGGGCGCGGGCTTCCGAGCTCATCGACCTCGTGGGGCTCGATCCGCGGCAATTCCTGCACCGCTATCCCAAGGAGCTTTCGGGCGGCCAGCAACAGCGTATCGGTGTGATCCGTGCGCTGGCGGCGGACCCGCCGGTGATGCTGATGGACGAACCCTTCGGCGCAATCGATCCGATCAACCGCGAGATCATCCAGGACGAGTTCCTGAAGATGCAGGCGGAATTGAAGAAAACCATCATGTTCGTCAGCCACGATATCGACGAGGCGGTGAAGATGGGCGACAAGATCGCGATTTTCCGGTCCGGTAAGATCGAGCAATTCGACGCGCCCGACCAGATCCTCGCCCATCCCGCGAACCCGTTCGTCGCCGATTTCGTCGGTGCCGACCGGACGCTCAAACGGCTGCGTCTGGTCACTGCCGAAGAGGTCACCGATACGAATTGCCCGGTCGTTTCGCGTCGCGCCTCGCCGCAGGAGGCCCGCAACGCCGCACGCAGCAGCGCGGGACGCATCGTCGTGGTGATCGACGCCGACCACCGTCCCGTGGGCTATGTCACGACCGAGGAACTGGAGGGCGCGGATGGCTCGATCGCCGATTTCGCCCATAGCCTGCCCGCGACCGTGCCGGTGCGTGCCGATCTGCGCGCCGTGGTCTCGGAGATGTTCGCCAATGACGTGATGTGGCTGGCCTGCACCGACGATCAGGGCCGCTTCGCCGGGCTCGTCACCCAACCTGCGGTCACAGCCGCACTGGGTGAAACCTACAAGCGTTCCGAACTGAACTGAGGGTATGGGCATGGTGCGACAGGCAACGGGGATCGGCCGCAATGTGCAATTGCTCGTCGTGTTCCTTCTGGGGATCTGGGTCTGCAGCTCGGGGCTGCTCGGTCAGATCGGCGATAACTGGGGCGATATCGTCTATCTCTCGAAACAGCATATGGTGCTCGTCGCGGCCTCGGGCGGGGCGGCGATCCTCGTGGGCATCCCGGCCGGGATCTGGCTCTCGCGCCCGGCGATGGAGCGTTACGCCGAAACGGTGATGCAGATCTTCAACATCGGCACGACGATCCCGACGCTCGCGGTGATCGCGCTGTCGATGACGGTGCTCGGCATCGGCTTCGCGCCCGCCTTTTTCGGGCTGTTCGTGGCCTCGCTCCTGCCGATCGTGCGCAATACCTATACCGGCCTGCTCGCCGTTCCGCCGCATTTGATCGAGGCCGCGACCGGCATGGGCATGACGCCGCGCCAGATCCTCTTCCAGGTCGAGCTGCCCAACGCGCTCTACGTCATCTTCTCGGGCGTGCGCACGGCGCTGGCGATCAATGTCGGCACCACGCCGCTGGCCTTCCTGATCGGCGGAGGCGGTCTGGGGGAACTGATCTTTACCGGTATCGACCTGATGGACACCGGCATGCTGCTGGCGGGCGCAATCCCGACCGCCGCACTTGCCGTGCTGGTCGATTTCACGATGGGACAGGCCCAGCTCCGCCTGGTGCCCAAAGGGGTGAACCCGCTGCGCTGAAGCAGCGGGCACGACAAGAAAAGCAACTCAAATCCAACACGGAGGAAACGCGATGTTTCACACTCTCAAGGCGGCCTTCCTGGGCGCCGCGCTTCTCGGGGCCGCAGGCAGCGTTCAGGCCGAAGAAATTGTCGTCGGTGGCAAGAACTTCACCGAACAGCAAATCCTTGCCTCGGCCACCGAACAATATCTGAGCGCCAAGGGCTATGACGTCTCCGACCGCTCGGGCATGGGCTCGGCCGCGGTCCGTCAGGCGATGGAAAATGGCCAGATCGACATCTACTGGGAATATACCGGCACCTCGCTGATCACCTATAACAAGGTGACCGAGAAGCTGAATGCGCAGCAGACCTACGACAAGGTCAAGGAGCTCGACGCCAAGAAAGGGATCGTCTGGCTCAAGCCCTCGGAGGCCAACAACACTTACGCGCTGGCGATGCGCGCGGGCGAGGCCGGTAAGCTCGGGGTCAAGACGATCTCGGATCTGGCTGCGAAAGAAAATGGGGGCGCGAAGCTGACCCTCGCCTCGAATGCGGAATTCTACGCGCGGCCCGACGGGCTCAAGCCTCTGCAGAAGGATTACGGCTTCGATTTCGGCCGCGCGAATATCAAGCGGATGGATTCGGGGCTGGTCTATCAGGCGCTGAAAGACAGCCAGGTGGATGTCGGCGTGGTCTTCGCCACCGATGGCCGCATTCCCGCCTTCGATTTCGTCACGCTGAAGGATGATAAAGGCTATTTCCCCTCCTACGCTCTGGCACCCGTAATCCGCCAGGACGTGCTCGACAAACATCCGGAACTGGCGGGTCTGATGGACGCTTTCGCGGCCAAACTGACCGACAAGGTGATGGCTGGCCTCAACGCCAAGGTGGATGTCGACAAGGTTTCGGTAGAGAACGTAGCCGCCGGGTTCCTCAAGGAAAACGGATTGATCTGACGAACCCATCGGCGGGCCGCGCGACGGCCCGCCACTTTGCCTAAGGGAGCCGGGTTATGAGCGAACGAAAACTGCGGGTCGGTGCGGCGCAATTCGCCAGCGAGATCGGCGATGTCGATGCCAATATGGACCGCCATCTCGACTGGATCGCGCAAGGCCACGAGGCGGGGCTCGACCTGCTGGTCATGCCCGAGTTGTCGCTCACCGGTCATTATGGACCCGAACGGCTGCTCGAATCCGCGATGCGCCGCAACGACCCGCGGCTCAAGCGGCTGGCCGAGGCTGCGGGCGATATGGCCGTCGTGCTCGGCTTCATCGAGGAAGGCTCGGCCGCGCAGTTCTATAACGCCTCGGCTCTGGTGCAGAACGGCAGAATGCGCCACCTGCATCGCAAGGTGAACCTGCCGACCTATGGCAAGCTCGAAGAGGGCAAATACTATGCCTCGGGCCGTTTCGTCGAAACCTACAGTCTCGACGACGATTGGTGTGCGGGTCTGCTGATCTGCGCCGATATCTGGAACCCTGCGCTGGTGCATCTGAGCTTTTTGCATGGCGCGACCCTGCTGATGTGCCCGGTCAGTTCCGGCGTCGAGGCGGTGGGGGTAGACTTCGACAATCCCGGCGGCTGGGCGCTGACGATGCGCTTCTACTCGATGATGTACGGCGCGCCCTCGATCATGGTGAACCGCACCGGGGTCGAACGCGATCTGACCTTCTGGGGCGGCTCGCGCATTCTCGACCCGTTCGGGCGCGAGCTGGCCGTGGCGGGCAGCGAGGAAGAGCTGATCGTCGCCGAACTGAATTTCAACGAAGTGCGGCGCGCGCGCCACCTGCTGCCCACGGTGCGCGACAGCAATATCTCTCTCGTGATGCGCGAGACGAACCGGCTGATCTCCAAGCTGGGCGTGCCCGATTTCGTGCGCGAGGACTGATCCCGACCTCTTCTGTTTCCGGACACCGAACATGGGTCTTCCCGTCTCTGACTTCATCCACGAGCTGCAATGGCAGGATCTTCCGCCCGACGTGCGCAGCTTTGCACGGCGCTGGCTTCTCGATCTGATCGGCGTCGCGGCTGGTGGCAGCCAGACCCCGCTCTCCGGGATCATCCGCGACCATGCCGCGCAACAGTTCGGGGCGGGCGGGCCTGCGGCGCGGATGCTGTTCGACGGGCGCGCCGTCAGCCCCGTCGGTGCGGCTCTGGCGGGCGGGATGACGATCGACGCTCTCGACGCCCATGACGGGCACAAGCTCACCAAGGGGCATGTCGGCTGCGGCGTTCTGCCGGCGCTGCTGGCCTTGAGCGAGGCCGAGGGGCGCCGTGGTGCGGAAGAGTTCCTGACCGCGCTGGTGATCGGCTATGAGATCGGCACCCGAGCGGGGATCGCCTTGCACGCCTCCGTGCCCGATTACCACACTTCGGGAGCATGGATCGCGCTGGCCACCGCCGCGCTTGGGGCCCGTGCCCTGGGCCTGAGCCGGGCGCAGATCCGCGAGGCGATCGGCATCGCCGAATTTCACGGGCCCCGCAGCCAGATGATGCGCTGCATCGACCACCCGACCATGCTCAAGGACGGTTCGGGCTGGGGCGCGATGGCCGGGGTCTCCGCCGCCTATCTCGCGCAGGCCGGGTTCACCGGAGCGCCAGCGTTGACCGTCGAAGCTGAGGCGCAGGCCTCGCTTTGGGGGGATCTGGGCACGCGCTGGCGCATCTTCGAGCAGTATTTCAAACATTTCCCGGTCTGCCGCTGGGCGCAGCCCTCGGTGCGCGCGGTGCTCGATCTCAAGGCAGCCCATGCGCTCGGGCCCGATCAGGTCTCGCGGATCGAGATCACCACGTTCCACGAGGCGATCCGGCTCGCCGTGCGCCACCCGCGCAACACCGAAGAGGCGCAATATTCGACGGCCTACCCGGTGGCCGCGGCGCTCGCCCGCGGCGATCTCGGACCGGCGGAGGTTGCCATCGAGGCGCTGCACGACCCTGATATCGACGCGCTTGCCGCGCGGATCGGCTTTGCGGAGTCGGAGGCGTTCAACGCCGCTTTCCCGGCCCGCCGCTTCGCCGATGTCACGCTGGTGCTCAAGGATGGTCGCCGCTTGACCTCGGGGCCGACAGAGGCGGAAGGCGACCCGGAAACCCCGACCTCCGATGCGACGCTGCACGAAAAGTTCCATGCCTATGCCAACCCGGTCCTCGGTCGCGAGCGCAGTCAGGCGGTCGAGGCGGCGGTCGACGGGCTTGGGGCGGGTGGTGCGCTATCGACGCTGCTCGACCTCATCCTAGAGCCTGCGTGTTGAGGGCCGGTCAGCCGCCTGACTTCTGGCGGCGCTCTGATCCCGGGCTATGGCCGAAGGTCCGTCGATAGGCGCTGCCCAGATGCGAGGCCGAGACGAAACCGCAACGCAGGGCGATCGTCGCGATCGGTTCGGAGGTTTCCTTCAGCAGCCGTTGTGCCTCTTTTAGACGTAGCCGTACGTAGAATTGTTTCGGCGTCATTTTGAAATGCTTGTGCCAGAGCCGCTCCATATGGCGCAGCGAGAGGTTGCACTGCTTGGCGATATCGCTGATCTCGAGCAAAAGTTCGAGGTTCTGTTCCATCAGGCGGATCGCCGCGTTGATCCGCTCGTCGCGCACCCCGTAGCGCCATTTGGTCTCCATGCGCTGAAATTCCTGCGGGCCGCGGATCCGGCTGTGCAGGAATTGCTCGGCCACCTCGGCCGCCAGTGTGCCGCCGATATCCGTCGCGATCTGTTCCAGCATCAGATCGATCGCGGCAATCCCGCCGGCGCAGGTCCAGCGGTTGCGATCGCGGACATAGATTTCGCGGCAGGTGTCGATCATCGGGAATTCCTCGGCGAACTGGCCCAGAGACTCCCAATGCAACGTGCAACGATAGCCATCGAGAAGCCCGGCCCGCGCGAGCACGAAGGACCCGTTGCTCAGCGCCCCGATCGGTTTGCCGGTGATCGCGAAACGCTGCAGAAAGCGGGTCGCGGTCCTGTCGCGCAGGTTCTCGATATCGAGGCTGGCCACGATGAAGACGCGGTCGAGTTCGGGCGCGAGGGCCAGAGCTTCGGTCTCCAGCTTGAACCCGTTACTCGCACTGATGCCGCCACCGGTGCTCGAGAGCAGGTGCAATTCGTAGAAGGTCTGTCCCGCCAGTCGATTGGCGGCACGGAACGGCTCGCTCGCCGAGACACAGGCCATCATCGAGAAGCTTGGAAAGAGCAGGATACCGATGCGCATCGGACGCGCCCGGTCGCCACACGGCTGCGGTTTCTCAGGTTGTTTATCTGCAGACGCGTCGATCATCGCGCATCATTGGTCGCGGAACGGCGCGATTGCAAGATGCCGGGGGCGCCTTGCTCCGGCGCAGATTTGCGCAGCAGATCCAGCAGCACCTGCAACGGGTGGCGCAAGCTGACCCCGTCGATCTCGCGCACCTGACAGCGGCACGAAAAACCGTCCGCCATCAGTTTGTCGGCAGCCTTCGGCGTGTTGATCTGCCCGGCCCAGCTCGTCGCGTAGATCTTCTCGGAGAGCGTGCGGTTCTCGGTCTCGTGCCCGAACGTGCCCGCCATGCCGCAGCACCCGACCCGGCCGATTTCGATATTCACCCCGAGGGCGGAAAAGACCTCCGTCCAGGCGGCGACCGCCTTCGGCGCAATTGCGCGTTCCGTGCAATGCGGCAGGAGGGTATAGCGCGCCGCCTCGGCCAGTTTCGGCAGATCGGCACAGCGCGTGGCGAGCCATTCCTGTAAAATCTGCACCTTGGGAAGATCGGCCTTCGGCAGGAACGCCGCATAGTCGGAGCGATAGGTCAGCGCCATCGACGGGTCGAGCCCGACGAGGTCCACCCCGCATGCCTCCAACTGCCGCAGCTTTGCGGCATGTCGTGCAGCGACCCGTTGGAAGGCGCCGAGAAACCCATGCACATGCAGCGGCTTTCCGTTCGGCTGAAAGCGCGCAAGCGAGGGTTGGAAGCCGAGCCATTGCAGCAAGTCGATTGCGTCGAGCAGCAACTGCGTCTCGTAGTGTTGGGTAAACGCGTCGGGCACGATCACCACGGTCTTGGCCCGCTCTTGCGCCGACAGGGCCCGCAAGCGGTTCGGATCGGCAAAACCGACGCCACGGTGCGCCAATTCCTTGCTCAGGTTCAGGGTCGAAAGCTTTGGCGTATGCACCAGACCGACCAGTCGGGTCAGCGGCGTGACACTCGCGAGATTGGCCAGGCGCGGAACGCGGGCGAGCCACGGCAACAGCGGCTCCAGCCGCGCGACGAGATGATGACGCAGCGGGCGCAGGTAGCGCCCGTGATAGAGTTCGAGGAACTTCGCCCGGAAGCTTGGCACATCGACTTTCACGGGGCAGCCACCGGTGCAGGATTTGCAGGCCAGGCAGGTCGACATCGACTCCATCACCTGATGCGAGACATCGTCCTTGCGCGATCCGAGCGAGGCCCGGATCCGTGCGGGCAGGTGGCGAAGGGGCGACCCGCTGCGCAGCGCCCGTGCCTCGGCCAGCGGGTCCACACCCGCCAGAGACAGTTGCCGCAGCCAGTCCCGCATCAATTGCGCGCGGCCTTTGGGGGATTGCTTACGGTCGCGGGTCGCTTTCCACGAGGGGCACATCGCCTCGTCCGGGTCCCAGTTGAAGCACAGCCCGTTGCCATTGCAATGCATCGCATTGTCCGTCGCATCGCGGACGGTCTGCGCGATCACGCGGTCACTCTGTCCCTTGGTCGGCACCGCATCGACAGCCAGCAGGCGGCCATCTTTCGGGGCTGCGATCTTTCCCGGATTGAACTGGTTGCGCGGATCGAAAACGGCTTTCACCGCCTGCAAGGCCGGGTAGAGATCACCGAAGAATTCCGGCGAGAACTCGGAGCGCACGCCCTTGCCGTGCTCGCCCCAGAGCAGCCCGCCATAGCGTTTCGTCAGTGCGACGACCTGCTCGGTAATCTCGCGGATCAGCGCCTCCGATCCGTCTTCGCGCATGTCGAGGGCAGGGCGGACATGCAGCACCCCGGCATCGACATGGCCGAACATCCCGTAATCGAGCCCGCGCGCGTCGAGAACCGCGCGGAACTCGGCGATGAAATCCGCAAGATGTTCCGGCGGGACGGCGGTGTCCTCGACGAAGGCCACCGGACGCCGGTCGCCCTGCATGTTGCCCAGAAGACCGACCGCGCGTTTGCGCATCTGCCAGAGCCGCGCGACAGAAGCACCACCGCGCGCAAGGGTATGGCCGCGCCGCGCCGGGTTGGGCTCTGCCGCGATCGCCGAGGTGAGCTGGTCGACCGCGCGGTCGAGCGCGTCGAGGCTGTCGGCGGTGAACTCGACGAGATTGACGCCTTTCGCAAGGCCCTGCGGGTCTTCCGGGAAGAACTCCGCCACGCTCGTCCAGATACTGTCTTGCTGAGCGAGCGAGAGGACCCGCTCGTCGATGGTTTCGATCGACGCGGGATCGGAGCGCATCAGGACCTGCGCATCGCGCAGGGCCGCGTCGAAACTGTCATAGCGCAGGGTGATGAGCGCCGAGTGGGCCGGGATCGGCAACACGCTCAGCTCCGCCTCGGCGATGAAGCCCAGCGTGCCTTCGGAACCGCAGAGCACAGCGTTCAGGTCGAGCCCGCCATCTGCGGGGCGCAGATGCGCGAGGTCATACCCGGTCAAGCAGCGATTGAGCGGCGGAAAGACCCGCTCGATCGCCTCGGCATTTTCGCGCGCGATCCGGTCGAGCGTCTGATGAATCCGTCCGGGCAGCCCGGGCCGCGCCTGTGCCGCGGCGAGCCCGTCCCGATCCAGCGGCTCCGAGCGCAGCACCGTGCCATCCGAGAGCACCATCGTCAGCGCGCGCACATGATCGCGGGTCTTGCCGTAGCGGCACGAGCCTTGCCCGCTGGCATCGGTGGAAATCATTCCGCCGATCGTCGCCCGGTTCGAGGTCGACAGTTCGGGCGCGAAGAACAGCCCATGCGGCGCCAGGGCCGCGTTGAGCTGATCCTTGACCACGCCGGGTTCGACCCGCACGCGCCGCGCCACCGGGTCGATCTCGAGAATCCGGTTCATGTGCCGCGAGAGGTCTACCAGAACGCCATCGGTCAGAGACTGCCCGTTGGTTCCGGTCCCGCCCCCACGCGGTGCGATGTGCAACTCGGCAAAACGCACCTCGGAGAGAAGTTTGGTGATCCGCACCAGATCGTCGCGATTGCGCGGATACAGAACCGCCTGCGGTTCGATCTGGTAGATCGAATTGTCCGTGGCCATGACCGTGCGATCCGCGGCTCCGGTCGCGATGTCGCCAGCGAAGCCGCGCGCGCGCAACGCGGCGCAGAACGCGGTTGCGAGAGGGGGCTCGGGCTTTTGGACTGGCAGCGCGGGGATCATGATCGCAAATGGCGTGACGGCCCGAGGCACGATGCCCCGGGCCGCATAGGGTCAGGCGCTATGCGCGCGGATGCCTGCGTCGATGACCGAGATCATCGACTGGAACACCGGGTGGTCGGCCTGCATCTGCTGACCATGTTCCATCCCGTCGATGATCACGGCCGTCTCGCCTTTCTCGCCGGGATAGACTGCGTAGAGCCGTTCCGACTCTTCGGGCATATGCAGCGTGTTCTGCTTGCCGTGAATAATCAGTGCCGGCGGGAAGGTGCCGCTGACCGAGGTCAGCTCGGCTTCGGGATCGAAGGCGATATAGCTCTTGTAGGACTTTGCGGTGACATGGCTGCAGCCCGGCCAGTGATCGACCCCGCCCACATCGGTGTAATCGCCCAGCTGAACGTCGACATAGGCCTGCGTGGCCGGATCGAGCGGATAATAGCCAAGCTTGGTCGCCTCGGTGCCGGTGTCGAAGGGCGGGATCGCCGCGTCGTCATCCAGCGCTTTGAGGGCGGCATCCGCGCCTGCGCGATCCGCGCGCAGACCCTGCAGCGCCGACAGCTTGGTGTAGTTCATCGGCACGTAGAACGGCACCTGCTCGGCGCTTCTGCGGGCCAGCTCGGTGATCGCGGCGAGGCTCGCGACCGAGCCCATCGCCCAGGAGGCGACCGCAGGCATCCGCTCGAAACGGGCCCGCGTCCATTCGATCAGCGCGAGAAGCTCGGTCTTCTGATCCTCAAGGCTGACATTGGTCACGGTTTGCGCACCGGTCTTGGTGGTGTTGCGCGCGTCCTTGTTCGTGAAGAAGCCCGAGACGTCATAGGTCGTGACACGGTAGCCAAGCCCGGCAAGCGCCTTGCCGACAAGCTGGCCATACATCGACACGCCACCGGTGAACCCGGAGTTGAACACGACGGGCGGCAGCGCGCGCGCTGCATCATCGAGCTCTTCGGGGCGGAAAATGAAGCCACGCAGCTCGCAGGTTCCATCCGCGAATTCAACGGGGAAGCTGAATTCTTCTTCGATTACCTTGGTCATCTTTCTGCTTTCATTGATGAGGTGGGAAAATCTCGTGCCGCGCGCCATTCAAAAGGCGCTCGGCCGAAATGCCGGTGTGTTGCGCGGCGAGTTCGGCCAGCCGGGCAACATAGTCGAAGGCGCCGCGCGGCGAGAATTGCGCCGCGTAGTCGCGCCCGGTCTGATCCTTGCCGACATGCGGCGCGTCGCTCGCCTGCAGCAAAACCCGTTCCGGGCCGAGTGCGTCGAGGACCTCCAGCAGGAAGGGCAGGGTGGTCTCGGGGTCGGTCGTCGTGCGGTAGCCCGGCCCCTTGAACCAGACCGTCCCGCGCTGCGCGGCCTCGGCGAGCAGGGCCTTGAAGGCCGCGTCCTGTGCTCCGCGCGCAGGGCGGCAATTGCCCAGATGGTCGATCACCACGCGCAGGCCTTGCGGCAATTGCCGCAACACGCGCAGGCTCGTCTCGGGCTCTTGCGCATAGATATGGATATGCTGATCGGGCCGCAGCCGCGCCCAGAGCGACGTCCAGTCCGGCGTCGCGTAGTCACTCGGCCCGACGCTTTCGGGCGCCGCATCATGCAGCACGACGCGCACGCCCGCGACCTGCGGATGGTTCAGGCGGTCTGCGGTGGCGTAGCCGGGATCGGCCAGGATCGTGCCGACCAGCCGGATTTTCCCATAGCGTTCGGGGTCTCGCGCCTGCAGCTTTTTCAGTTCAGCAAAAGAGGAAAATACGTTCTCGGAATCGGGCAGGATGCTCAGATGCACGTTGTTGATGAGCGTCGGCACGATCCCGTCCCGGAGCAAACCATCCAGATAGCCGGTCAGAGATTGCGCCGCGGGCCGGGCATAGGGCAGCGCATCGGCAACACGCGAAAGATCCTCATCCGAATAAAGATGAACATGTGCGTCGATGAGGATGTCGTTCGGCTGCATGACCGGTTTCCCTTTGTCTTTGCAGCACGATATCCGGCGCGATGCGCGGCGGGCTCCACAGGCTCGCCGTCAAATATCAAACAATCGACATGTTACGCCTCGCCCGGAGGCACCGCATCGCCATCGGGCGGTTCTCTTCCGAATGGGCTGCTCCCTTCGCTCGCGATTGCTTCACGCAAAGGGGAACGGGCGCGACTTCAATGTCGATGCGGAACACGTATCTTTATAAGTGGTCTGGGGGCAGTTGAGCGACCTTCAAATCGAAGTCACCGGGCCGGGAGCCCGCAAGGAATGTCAGGAGGTCCCCAATGACGAGCAGGAAGTTTACAAGCGCACTATCAGGCACCGTTCTCGCCGTGCTGCTAAGTTCGACCGCAGCCTCGGCAGGCTTTTTCTCGAGCTTTTCACAGTCTCGCCAAATTCCCGCGAACGCTCATTTTCAGGATGGCACTTGGACCGGGTCTCCGGTCCGCCAGTATTACGGCTATGTGCAGGTGCAAGCCCATGTGAAAAATGGGAAAATCGCCTCCATCGATATCCTGAGGTCGCCGACGGATCGCAGGACGAGCCGCTATATCAATAGCAAGGCGCTGCCGATGCTCGAACGCGAAATTGTCATGGCACAGAATACCAACGTCTCCTACATTTCCGGCGCAACGCTTACCAGCCAGGCGTTCCTGAATTCGGCAAATGATGCGCTGCTGAAATCGCTGAAATAGTCCGGCCATGACCGTCGAGACGCGGATCATCATGGGAATGCCGATCACGCTCGACATCCCGAATTCCGAGGGCGCAGACATTCACGAAAGGGTGTTCGACGTCTTCAATGACGCCGATAAACGCTTCAGTCCCTTCCGCCCTGACAGCGAAGTTTCGCGCTTCAATTCGGGCGAGATCGACGCACCCGCACTCAGTTCCCAGATGCGCGACGTCCTGAAGATCGCGCATGGCATGCAAGAGACCACGGACGGGTATTTCGACATTAGGCGCGAGGATGGAACCATCGATCCCTCCGGTGTCGTGAAAGGATGGGCGATCCTCGGTGCGGCCAGACTGCTCGAGAGGGACGGGTTTGGGAATTTCTGCATCGACGCGGGCGGAGACATTCAGGTCGGCGGGCGCGATGCGCGCGACCGGGAGTGGTCGATCGGCATTCGCAATCCCTTCGATCCGCGCCAGATCGTCAAGGCGATCGCACCAAGAGGGCAGGGCGTGGCGACGTCGGGCAATTACGTCCGTGGCGATCATATCTATGACCCGCATGACCGAACCCGCCGCATCGAAGGCCCCGTCAGCATCACCGTGATCGGACATGACGTTCTCGTCGCGGACCTGCACGCCACGGCGGCCTTCGCGATGGGCGAGCAGGGCATCTACTACATCGAAGCCCTCGACGGTGTCGAAGCCTACCAAATCCACCACGATGGAACGGCCGTGCAAACGACCGGTTTCAAGGAGTTTGTCTTCTCATGATGAAACTGATCAGGCGTTCGCTGAATGGCGTCACCATGTATCGATTGATGGTCTATTACCTCGGAATCCTGTTTCTGGGCGGGGTTGCGGTCGGCATCATGGGAGCGGCCTTCCTCGATCCTGTCGGGCTTGTCGTGTCGCTCGTGCTCTCTGTCGCGAGCGCCTGGGTGACGAACCGGCTTTTCAGCTTTTTTCTGAAACTGCCGACGAACGCGGAATCCGTTCATATCACGGCCCTGATCCTCGCGCTCATCATGCCGCCAGCGGATTTCGCCGATCCGATGACACTGGCCGCGATCGTGCTCGCGTCGGTCGCAGCGATTGCGTCGAAATTCATCCTGACGCTCGGGCATAAGCACATCTTCAACCCGGTAGCAATCGGCGCGGTCGTTGCGGGGCTAGCGCTCAACACCCCGGCCTTGTGGTGGGTCGGGGGCACGCCACAGCTGTTGCCTCTGGTGATCCTCGGCGGGCTGCTCGTCGTCTACAAGATCGAGCGGCTCGGCATGATCGCTGTCTACATCCTGTCCAACCTCGCCGCCGTTCTGCTGACGACGCCGCCGGGCATGATGGGAATGGCGCTGCAACAGACGCTCCTTTATTCGCCGCTGTTCTTCGCGGGTTTCGCGATGCTGACGGAGCCGCTGACGGCCGCGCATGGGCGCTGGTCGCGGCATATCTACGCCGCCATTGTCGGGGTTCTGTCTTCCTCGAATATCCATATCGGGACGATGTACTTCTCCCCCGAAATGGCCTTCCTCGTGGCGAATATCTACGCTTGGGCCGTCAGCCCCAAGGGGCGGTTCAAGATGAAGCTGATCGGTGTCGAGGAGATCGCCGCGAATTGCTACGAGTTCGTCTTTCAGTCGGATCGCGCCCTGAAATTCCGGGCGGGTCAGTATCTCGACTGGACGCTGGGGCTGTCGGGGTCTGACAAGCGCGGCAACCGCAGGCCCTTCACCATCGCCTCCGCACCCGGGGCCTCGGCCGTGCGGGTTGGCGTCAAGTTCAACCCTCATGGCAGCGCGTTCAAGCGGGGGCTTTTGCGGATGCAGGAAGGCGACACGATCTATGGCTCGCAGATCGCGGGCACATTCGTCCTGCCGCGGCAGCGCGAGAAGAAGCTCCTGTTCATCGCGGGCGGGATCGGCATTACCCCGTTTCGAAGCATGATCGCCGACCTTCTCGAGCGCGGCGAGAAGCGCGATATCGTTCTGGTCTACGCGAACAGGTCAGCAGACGAGATCGCCTATCGAGAGCTTCTGACGCGCGCGCGCAACGAATTGGGGATGAAGGTGGTCTACGCGGTGTCCGGAGAACCCGGCTCCGCCATATATGACGATGTTACGCTGGTGCAGGGCCGGATGGACGAGACGAAGTTGCGTGAATGCGTTCCCGATCTGGACGAACGGCACGTCTATGTGTCCGGCGCGAGCACCATGGTCTCCGGGTTTCTGAAAATGCTGCGCAAATGTGGCGTCCGTCGCAGATGGATTCACACCGACGCCTTTGCCGGGCTGTGATGGCGGCGGCCTCGATCCGGAGTGTATGCCGCGCTGTCTTGAAAGGCTCGATGAGAGCGCGATGAGCCGGGGATGCCGGATCTTGTGGTGCACGTAGGAGTGTCACGGGGGCGAGCCTGCGCGCAGGGCCATCAGCCCCATGTCGATGGCTCAAGCTGGAAGAGTATCGACAGCTGTTCATAGACCGCAGGTTCGGCGTGTTTCAGCTCTGCCGGTCGCTCGAAGAAGGTCTCGACCAGAACCGCGAAGAACTCTTCCGGCCCCTCGGCGCCGTAGGCGTCTATCACAGTGCGGCGCCCGTGTTTGACGTGCTGAACATGGCGCTCGTAGGCCTCGGAGAATGGCACTGCCCAGCCCGCGAAGCTCTGCTCTTTGCTCAGCACCGGAATGCCGTCCGTGTGACCTGAAAGATCGTCTAGCTGGTGGGCGAACTCATGCAGGACGACGTTGTGGCCATCATGATCGTTGGAGGCGCCCCACCGGGTGTGCTTCCAAGACAGAACGACCGGAC
Source organism: Thioclava sp. ES.031 (assembly GCF_002563775.1). Taxonomy (NCBI): domain Bacteria; kingdom Pseudomonadati; phylum Pseudomonadota; class Alphaproteobacteria; order Rhodobacterales; family Paracoccaceae; genus Thioclava; species Thioclava sp. ES.031. Next base: position 846,258 of record NZ_PDJO01000001.1, read on the forward strand.
CGCGCGCCCAGCTCTCCCCGGTCCGGATGGTCTCGCGTTCCGTCAGGACATAACCGCTACGCTGAGCCTGTCTGGACTTGAAGGCCCCGGGATAGATCAGGATGGTGCGAAGGTGATCGTACCAGCTGTCTGAATTCACGACGAGAAGACAGGCTTGGGCGGCGATAGAGAGCCGCATTTCCTCGGTCACTTCCAAGCCATTGCAGCCAAGGAATTCGACCTGATCCAGAAACAGGCTGATCTTGCCGTCGAGCCGGGCTTGCAGGTCGCCCGGCAGTCTTCGGATTAGCGGAACCTGCTGCTTCACGATGTGACGCTGACGCTCCGGCAGCGCAGTCGTCAGGAGTTGGGCTCGTTTGTGCCGCTTGAGCCAGAAGAACGCTCCAACGGCGCCTGCGACGATGACCATGAGGATCAGGAATATCGGCATTACCGCTGTCCAATCTGGGCTGGTGTATCTGATGGCGTAGATAGTCGCTGAGGTTAATGCAACTGGCGCGGCTGCTGCGTCTGTTCATCAGGACGCTGGGCGCGAGAGCTTTTGCAAAGGGCGGTGGATGCCCGCTTTTCTGCATCGCCACTGCTCTAATCCGGCAGAGATGTCGCAGGTGGCTTGTTATGCTTGGCGACCATGCCTAACTGTCCAACAGGTATGAGGCAGAGACCTCATGCGATGGAGATTTTATGCAAGAGCCCCGGGCATAAGCCCGTTCCCGATCAAGTGATGCGGGAACGCCAGAACCAAAAGAACACTCACGCGCAACGCTGAGTGCCTCTGTTTCTGCACTCTCATAAAATCGAGACCAATCCCTTGAATATCTCAAAGCACGAACAGCGTGTTTTGCATGAACTCGCCCTTGGCGGAGCAATCCACCATGAAAGAGGCGAGGGCGGCAAGATACGCGCCATCACCTGTTACACGCGCGACGGTTACGTCCTTTCGGATTGCACGCTCGACGTGTTTATGCGCCTGAGAAAACGGCGCTTCATCCGCTCGCAGAACGGCCAGCCTTATCGCGTGTCGCGGCAAGGCATCAAAGCCGTGCGCGCGCAGCTCAATCAACGATGACAAACCGGAGGAGCATGATCATGCGAACTTCAATCCCCTATGACGGTGGCGAAGACGCCACCGTCAGCCTGTTCAGGTCGAGCAGGTCTTCGCCAGCCGTGATGAAACCGGTCGCACGGCGCGATTTCCGCACCTGCCTGTTCTCTCCAGTCCCTTGCGCGCGGCGTCTTGCCGACGGTCAGGGCAAGGTCCTGCGAGTGCGCAATCCGTGATCAAGGCCGTCGGAGCGAGAAAAGTGCCTCCCTGACGCGGTTGTTGCCCGCAATCGTGAACCTGATCCCCAAATGGTGAGCTACCCGACACGCGGCGCGGGCTTGTATCCTGATGGATCAATTCACTGCTATCGAAGCCAAAAGTCAGGAATTCCGCAATAAGTGGCGGCGGCTTCTTTTGTTAGCTAATAGGAATTCGAAACAATTTTTTTCACATAAGCTTTTTTACACAGGGTTACGGGCCGCGTCGCAAGTTCATTGGGCCCCGAAGGTATAGGGATGGAAATCTATATGAGTGACGCGCCTATTGAAGTGGAATGTCTGGAAGATGGGGCGATCCGGCTGCGCAAAGGAAGCTGGTCGGACAAGGTGCCGCGCGCGCAGATCGAGCGTTGGGCGAACCACTATGAGCTGATGCATCACAATAACGGCTATGCCGGCTATCTCGAAATGGCGAATGCGCTACGGCGGGCTGCGGCGAAATTCTTTTCCTGATCAGGTCGCGTGACCTTCAAGCTCGAAATCATCTGACAGGCGCGGCAGTCACTGCCGCGCCTGCTGCATTCTTGATCGAACCATGCTGCGGCAGTCCCGAGACGCAGCGCACGGATCGTCGCGCGGTAACCTGCCTGCGCAGATAGTGCTGCCTGTCGTCCGTCAGCGCCCTGTCCGACGCTACCACGCTTGACGCATATCAAGGGCCCATAGCGGTCAATCCCTTAGCCTCTCTTCACTGCCGAGTATCGCGCCAGAGGCGTCTTGCACGACGCGGCCGATCGAGGCGGGTGTCTCGACGCGACCGAGGGAGGTCTCTTATGTCGATCGCGCGTGGAATCGGGCAGAAGCCTAGCGCAGTGACGGCCAGCTTGCTGTTCGTGGCGGGCTTTGGGCTGTTCATGTTCTGCCGACGCAGCGACTTCCTGCCGATGATCCCCGCGATGATCGTCGTGGCGCCGATCCTCATCCTGCGCTTCAGCCGGACGCTGCCGTTCTGGCGCTCGGTGCTGCTGACGACGCTGGGGTTTGTGCTTGCCTTCAACATCTCGCTCTGGGGCATCTTCGACATGGGTGACCCGAAGATCAGCCTGATCTTCAACATCGTCCGCTCGACGATGATCGCGCTGCTCTATGTCATCCCCTACTGGATCGACCGGGCCATCACGCCACGGCTCGGCAACGGGCTGCATACGACGCTGGTGTTTCCGGCGGCGGTGACGGCGCTGATGTTCCTCTCCTCGATTGTGCCGCCGCTGAACGGGACGCAGGCCAAGAACGTCTTCGCCACCGCACCGCTGCCGCTTCTGCAAATCTACGCGCTGGCGGGCCTGTGGGGCTTCGTCTTCCTGTGGTCGTGGCTGGCGGCCATGGTGAACTACGCTTGGGAACGTAGCTTCGCGCGCCGCCCGACACTGGTTGCAGGCGTGGCGCTGATCGCAGTCTTCGGCGCGCTCTTCGCCTGGGGCGGGGTCCGGCTGATGACCGCACCGGAGACGCCCACCGTCCGCGTTGCCGCCGTTGTGATGCCAGCCGAGGAGGGCGGGCCGGAATCGATGGTCCAGGTCTTCGACGACCGGATGACCTCCCCCTATGCGCCGACCATGGCGCGGATCCGGGCGATGACGGCAGAGGCGGCGCAGGACGGCGCGCAGATCGTCGCCTTCAACGAATTCGCGATCGTGGTCAGCGCCGATGACAACGAGCGCGCCCGGGCCGAATTCGCCCGCATTGCCGCCGACAACCACGTCTGGCTGGCGATCCCCTATGCCTGGGTGCCCAAGACCGGAAAGGGCGAGAATCGCCAGATGCTGTTCGACGACACGGGCAATATCCGGGTCGATTACCAGAAGCGCTTCCTGCTCGGCCTCGGTGACATGGGCGAGACCGGGGTCTTCGTCAAAGGCCCCGAAGTCATCCAGACCGCCGACAGCCCATTTGGCCGGATCGCCGTCGCCATCTGCCGCGACATGAGCTTTCCGCGTTTTGCGCTGCAGGCCGGGCGCGTCGGCGCCGACATCATGCTCACCGGCTCGCACGAGTTTCCCAAGGGGATCACGCTCAACGACCCCTACCGCGCGGTCGAGAACGGCTTCACCCATATCCGGCCAACCTATGACGGGATCACCTATGCGATGGATCCTTACGGGCGCATTCTGGGGCAAATGGATCGCGGGATCGGGCAGGCCGGGATCATGATGGTCGACGTACCCATGGAAGGGGTCCGGACGCTCTATGGGCGCTTTGGCGACTGGCTCGGGTGGCTGTCGGTCGGGCTTGTCGGTCTGTTCGGGATGGGGGCCGTGATCTTTGGGCGTCGCGCGCGCACCGACTAGGATTTTGGATGAGGAGGGAGAGAGGCCGATGGGCTTGCGACAGAAGAGACAGGAGTTGGTCGGACTGGTCGGCGCAATCGGCGTGGTGATCGCGATTGCCGGATTTGTCGGCGGCTACCTGAGCCCCGGCGCCACCATCGTCTGGACCTTGGGGGTCTGGATCGTCGGCACGATGCTGGTCCGCGTGTTCACCGATCCTCCCGGACCCGGCAAATGAAGGCCATGACCTATCACCGCTACGGCGGGGCCGAGCAGCTGCGGCTTGCGGACCTGCCGGTGCCCGAGCCGGGCAAGGGCCAGCTTCGGCTCCGGGTAAGCGCCTGCGCAGTGAACCTGTCGGATTGGGAATATCTCACGGGCGCGCCATTCTACGCGCGTATGGTCGGCGGATACTGGCGGCCGAAGCAACCGGTGCTGGGCTCGGATGTCGTGGGAATCGTCGACAAGCTCGGCCCCGACACTCCCGGCTTCGCGATCGGCGACCGGGTCATGGGGGACGTCGTCATGACCCGCGGCGGCTTCGCCAAATATGTCTGCGTGCCCTCTGAACTGATGGTGAAGGTGCCCGAGAGCCTGTCCGACGCGGTCGCCGCCTGTCTGCCGCAGGCGGGCGGCATCGCCGTCGCGGGGACCGAAAATGTCACGGCAGGGGACAGGCTGCTGATCAACGGGGCCGGGGGCGGTTCGGGCACGATGGCGCTGCAACTGGCGAAGCAGGCGGGGGCCTTCGTGAGCGCGGTCGACAATGGCGGCAAGGTCGACTGGCTTCGCGCGCTCGGTGCGGACGAGGTGATCGATTATCGCGCACAGGACTTCGCCGAGACGGGGCGCACCTGGGATCGCATCCTCGATATGGTGGCGACGCGCGGGCCGCGCCGCATCGCAAGGGCGCTCGCGCCGGGCGGCATCTACCGGGCGGTCGGCGGCGAGGTGCGCGTGCTCTTGTCGCTCCTGCTCGGTGGGGCGATCTACCGCGGGCGGCACAAATCGATCGGAATGCTGATGGTGCCCTCGGGGCGCGAACTGACCGCGCGCGTGGCGGCGCTGGCGCAGGCGGGGCGGATCGCGCCGCATCTCGAGGCGGAGCTGCCGCTGGCCGAGCTGCCGGAGGCACTGGCGCGCACCGGTCATGGCGAGGTCAGGGGCAAGATCGTGATCCGCCCGTCCTGATCCTAGGGGATGTCGATCCTCACGATCCCGGTCTTCTGCCCGGTCTCGACATAGCGGAAGGCCTCGACGATCTCGTCCAGCCGATAGCGCCGGTCGAAGACGCCCCGGAACCGCCCCTCGGCCATCAGCCCGGCGAGGCGTCGCACGAAACCGGGGGCATTTTCGGGAAAGGGGAGCCGCACGCGTTTGCTGCCGGTAAGCGCGCACCAGCCGGAAAGGAGCAGGTGCGACCAGCCGGGGCCCAGATCGGTCGCCGTGAAGATGCCGTCGGGCGTCAGCAGCGGGCGGCAGGCGCGCCACGAGGTCTTGCCCACCGCGTCCATGACAAGGTCGAAGCGCTCGCCGAGCGCGGTGAAATCCTCGGTCTCGTAATTCACCACCCGGTCGGCGCCCAGGCCCTGGGCCAATTCGAGGTGACGGGTTCCGACGACCGCCGTGACATGCGCCCCGCGCACCTTGGCAAGCTGAACCGCCGCCGAGCCGATGGCACCGGAGGCACCGTAGATCAGGCAGCGGGCGCCCTCGGACAGCAGGCTGGTGGTCGCGTCGGCATACCAGGCGCCTTCGCCCACCACAGCCTCGTCGAAGGCGAGATCGCCCGGGATTCGCGCCAACGGTCCATCGGCGGGCAGGCAGAGATATTGGGCATGGGCGCCGAACCTCTCGGGCGACAGGCCGAAGACCCGCTCCCCGGGCCGGAATGCGCTCACGCCATCGCCCAGGGCCTCGACCACGCCGGCGAAGTCCATCCCGAGCGTAGGCATCTTAGGCCGCAAGAGCCCCGTCATCGCCCGCGCGAAGAAAGGATGGCCGCGCAACGTGGCCGTGTCGGTCCGGTTCACCGTTCCGGCATGGACCCGCACCCGGATTTCGCCCGGTGCGGGCGCCGGGATGGGCACGTCGTCCAGCCAAAGCGTGTCAGGTGCTCCATAGCGGTCGCAAAGCACCGCAGTCATCGTTTCCGCGTCGGTCATTTTTCCAGACTATCAGCCGAACGTCGTCCGGCAAGTGACGCTGAGCAAGACGGGCTTCGGAACCGCGCGCCCCCCTCGGAACGTGACGGGGTTCGGCGCGTGGTTCGTCACGACGTCGCCGCACTCAGCGGCAGCTGTAGGCGGACCTCGAGGCCGGAGTCGCGACCGCTCGGCGGCGATGTCAGCGAGAGCGAGCTTCCGATCCGCTCCGCGATGACGGCGACGATGGCGAGGCCCAATCCGCTGCCATCATTCGTGCTGCCGGCACGCTCGAACCGCGCGGTCAGGCGCGCGAGCGTCTCCTGCGGAATGACCGGCCCGGCATTCGTTACGCTGAAAACGCCTTTCGCAGTCAGGCGCACCACAACCGGTTCGTCCTGCGCCCCATGCTTCAGCGCGTTCTCGATCAGGTTCCGGCACAGGATACCGAAAGCATCGGGATCGAGATCCGAGATCACAGGCGTCTCGGGCAGCTCCAGAGCGATACGCCGGGGATCGAAGCCGCGCGCGAGGTCCTCGACGATCAAGCGGGCAGCGACGCTCAGGTCCGAGCTGCGCTCCAGCCGTAAAGGTCCGCCTTCCGCGCGGGCGAGTTGCAGCAGACGTTCCGAGAGCCGCGTGAGCCGTTTCAGCGTCGCCTCGATATCGGCGGCGCGTGTCTTCGCGACCGGGTCGGTGGTTTCCGCGCTCAGGCGCTGTGTCTGCGCGATGGCGCCCGCAAGGGGCGTGCGCAATTCATGCGCGGCGTTGGAGGCGAAGCTTCGCTCGGCCTCGAACCCTTCGCGCAACCGCCCCAGAAGATTGTTGAGCGTGGCGGCAACCGGGGAAATCTCGGTCTGCAGATCGTCGGTCGGAATGGGGGTGAGATCGCGGGCGTTGCGTGCCTCGAGACTGGTTCGGAACCGCCGCAGCGGCCCGAGATTGGTCCGCACCGCCAGAACGACCGCCGCGAAGGCGAGCGGGATCACGATGAGCAGCGGCAGGCCAAGGCCAAGCTCTACCTCTCGCGCGACCTTCGCACGATGCGCGAGCGGTTCCGCGACGGTGATCCGGATCGTGTCCTGAAGGGCGGCATCGCTATAGAGCCGGTGGGTGGCCGTCCGGCTAAATCCCCGACCGTCATAGGCGGGGAAGACGGACGGATCGGCCGCATGGGACTGCAGAAGAATGTGCCCCTCCGCGTCCCGCACGATATAGGTGAAGAATTCCTCGTGGTTGCGCAGCCTTGCAAGGCGCTGCGTCGTGTTGTTGCCGTCGCGGTTCACGATATCCATGACCGCGAGGGGCAGGATCCTCTGCGCAGTTTCCTGAAGCGTGGAGTCGAAGACCTCGCTCATCTCCTTGCGCACGATCAGCGCGGTGACGGTTGCCGCCGCGATCCACATCAGCGCCAGAACGACCCCGAGCGAAAGCCCCAGACGGGCCTGAAGGCTTCGGGGCAATCTCATGCCTTGCCCAGCCTGTAGCCGAGGCCGCGTTCGGTCTCGATCACATGGGCGCCGAGTTTCTTGCGCAGGCGGCTGACATGGACCTCGATCGTGTTGCTCTCCACCTCCGCGTCGAAGGCGTAGAGCTTTTCTTCGAGCTGGGCTTTGGACAGCAACTGGCCGGGGCGCGAGAGGAACGCCTCGAACAGGGCCCATTCGCGCGCGGTCAGCTGCACGGGCTTGCCGTCGCGCAGGATGCTGCGCGCGGCAAGGTCGATCTCGAGCCCGGCATGGGTCACGATGGGGTTCGGATTGCCGCTGTAGCGCCGCGCGACCGACCCGATGCGCGCGGAGAGTTCCGCGAGATCGAAGGGCTTCACGAGATAGTCGTCGGCACCCGCGTTCAGCCCCTCGATCCGGTCCGAGACCTGATCGAGCGCGGTCATGATGATTACGGGGGTCACATCGCCCCGGCTGCGCAGCGACTTCAGAAAGCCGATGCCGCGGCCATCGGGAAGCATGAGATCGAGCAGGACAAGATCATAGCCGGTACTGCGGACCGACGCGCCTGCCTCGTCGAGACGCGTGACCCAGTCCACCGAGTGGCCGTCGCTCGCGATCTGGTCGCGCACCGCGGTGCCCAGAATAGTGTCGTCCTCGATCAGCAGGATGCGCATGTTGGTCCCATCTCTTATCCGTTGCCCAGTCTTCACCTGCCCGGCTGACACCAAGCTGACGTTGCGCGCGATGCGGCTTCAGGTTCCCGTCAGATTGATCGCCCATGAAAGGTGCAGAGTTGGCCACGAACAGGAGTTTGGCCCATGAAGAAGACATTGACAATTCTCGCCTTTCTCGCAGTGCTTCCGGCTGGAATGGCTCTGGCCGATGACGACTGTTTCGTGCCGATGGCGGATTGGCAGCCGCGCGATGCCGTGGCCCAACTCGCCGAAGAGAACGGCTGGACGGTGCGCCGCATCAAGATCGATGACGGCTGCTATGAGATCGACGGCACCGACGCGCAGGGCCGCCAGCTCGAAGTGACGGTTCATCCGTCGACGCTCCAGATTCTCGAGGTCGAATATGAGGGCGACGAACATGGTCGGTCCCGCGAAGATCGTGAAGGAGACAAACATGACTGACGCAGCATTTCACGACACGACGAATTCCGGCGGTAGCTCCGGAGGCAAGGTGCGGGTCTGGGATCCGCTGGTGCGGATTTTCCACTGGGGCCTTGTCGCGGCTTTCGCGACGGCTTGGTTCACGGCCGACGAATTGCAGCCGGTGCATGAGATCGCAGGCTACACCGTCGCCGGGCTGGTCGCGTTCCGGCTGGTCTGGGGGCTCGTGGGCGGGCGCTATGCCCGGTTCACACAGTTCCTCAGAGGCCCCGGGCAGACGCTGTCCTATCTTGGCGACATGCTGCGCGGCAAAGAGCGTCGCTATCTCGGTCACAACCCTGCGGGGGCGCTGATGATCGTGGCGCTGCTGATCTCGCTTTCGGGCACCGCCTTTACCGGCTGGCTCATGGCGGAACCCACCCGCGTGGCGATGCTTCCCGCGCTGCCGCAGATCGTGACCCCGGCCTTCGCGGACGAGGATGGCGAATACGGTGAATATGGCGAGGGCGGAGAAGGCGAAGGCAACGAGGCGCTGGAAGAGCTGCACGAGGTTCTCGCCAATCTGGTCCTGCTGCTCGTGGCGCTGCATGTCGCCGGTGTGGTTCTGGCCTCCTTCCGCCATCGCGAAAACCTCGCGCGGTCGATGCTGACCGGCGACAAGCGTGGGCCTGAACCTGGCGATATCGCCTAACGCTTCCCTTTCACATCGCCAAGGCCGTTTGTCCCGCGGCCTCACCTGGCCCCGCCCTCACAAGGCGGGGCCTTTTTCCTGACGCGAAGCTGAAGCGGAAACTCTCCGCCCGTCAGGAAGCGCTCAGGTCCGCTGCCCAGATTGTCGGTAGCAGATGAAAAAGGAGACCCTGCCATGCGAAAGATCCTGACCGCACTTCCCCTCATCGCCCTGCTGCCTGCGGGGATGGCTCTGGCCGACGACGACTATGAAAAGTCTTCGCGCGGCGAAGGAATGTCGCGCGACGCGGTGATGCAGATCGCGCGCGAGAACGGCTGGACTGTCCACGAAATCGAGATGGAAGATGGCCGATACGAGATCGAAGGCCGCGACCGCGACGGGCGGAAAATCGAAGCCAAGCTCGATCCGGCGACGCAGCGCCTCATCACGTCGGACTATGACGACGATGACGAGGACGACGATGATGACGACTACGGCGCATCGGCGCGCAACCCGGCCCCCGCCGGCACGGTCGCCCCGCCGAAAAACGGTCTCTTCGGTGACGGTGCGCCGCCCAAGGTTCAGGTGAACTGAGCCGCCGCCGTATTCCTCCCCAAAACAAGGAGTCCCGAAATGAAGTCTCTACTTGCAACATTTGCGCTGAGCACGGCTCTGACCATTCCCGCGCTCGCATCCGCGCAGCCCGTCACGCTCAAGACCACGCTGAACAACTATGGCGGCGACGGCGCTTATCTCGCGCTCTATGTCACCGATCCGTCGGGCGCCTATGCGGGCAGCCTCTGGATGGCCGGCGGCAAGTCCAAATATTACGAGCATCTCCGCGACTGGTTTCGCGCGACCGGGGGCGACCCGGCGCAGATCAACGGCATCACCGGCGCCAGCGTCGGGGCGGGCCGGACGCTCGAGATCACGCTCGATCTTGCGGATGCGCTCTTCGATGCCGGCTACACGCTGCATATCGATGCCGCGGTCGAGGACATGCGCGACAGCCCGAACGAGATCGCCGTGCCGCTCACGACCGAGGGCGCGGGCACGCCGGTTCCGGGGCGTCGTTACGTCGCCGATTTCACCTACGACATGTGAGGTGACAGGCCATGATCCGCGCGTTTCATCGCTGGCCGGGGCTGCTTGCCCTGGCGCTTGTCACGGTGCTGGCGCTCAGTGGCGCGGTGCTCGCGGTCTTTCCCATTGCGGAGCGGATCGCGGCACCGCAGGCAGGGGCGGAGCTCAGCGTTGCGACCCTCGCCGAGCGCATCCAGACGATCTATCCGGGTCTCGAACAGATCCGGCGCGCCCCCTCGGGGCGGATCACGGCCTACTGGTTCGAAGCCGGACAGCCCGGCGCGGCGGTGATAGATCCCACCACGGGGCGTGGCGTCGCATCGGCTGATCCGAATGCCTTTCAGCGTTGGCTGACCAATCTTCACCGCTCCCTCTTCCTCGGAGATCCCGGCCGCGTTGCAAGCGCGCTGGGCTCCGTCGCGATGCTGGTGCTCTCGGTCTCCGGCGTCCTGCTCGTCGCGCGGCGTGTCGGCGGCTGGCGGAACTGGTTCTCGCGTTTGCGCGGGTCGCTCGCCGGTCGGCTCCACGTCGAGATCGCGCGCATCGCGGTGGTCGGCCTGCTTCTCTCCTCCGCTACCTCCTTGTGGATGACGGCCTCGACCTTCGAGCTGATCCCCGATGGTGGGCGTTCGCTCGGCATCCCCGCCGAGGTGAGCGGTCAAACAGACGCGCCGCTTGCCGGTCTTGCGATGCTGGGCGACACGCCGGTGTCAAAACTGCGGAGCCTGAGTTTTCCCTATAACGGCGATGCCACCGATGTTTTCACGCTGAAGACCGATCGCGGCACCGGCTATCTCGATCAGGGCACCGGCGACGTGCTCGCCTGGGCAGACCTGACCGCATGGCAACGCATCTCGGAAACAATCTACATGCTGCATACGGGGCAGGGGGCTGCGCTGCTTGGCGCGGTGCTGGGTCTCATGGCGCTGGGCGTGCCGGTGATGGGGCTCACCGGCCTGACGATCTGGCTGGCCGGACGGCGCGGACGCCCACGTATCCGGGCCAACCAACCAGCCGCGCGCGCGGAGACGATCCTCCTTGTCGGCAGCGAAAGCGGCAGCACCTGGGGCTTTGCCGCGACCCTGCACGAAGCACTCCGTGCGGCGGGCCAGAGCGTCCATGTTGCGCCGATGTCGTCCTTCGCGCCCGAGCGCTACGCCCGGGCCGATCGGATCATCGTGCTCGCGGCCACCTATGGCGACGGGGCGGAGCCCAGTTCCGCGAAAGGCTTCCTGACGAAACTCGACGCCTGCTCCGATGCGCTGGATATCCCGACTGCCGTGCTTGGTTTCGGGGACCGAAGCTTCCCGGCCTATTGCGCCTACGCCCAGACGATTGCCGACACCGTGGAGGCGAAGGGGTGGCCGGTTCTACTGCCCTATGACACGATCGACCGGCAGTCGCCGCAGGCCTTCGCGCGCTGGGGGCAGGCGCTGGGCGCGGTCCTCGGGATCGAGCTCGATCTGCACCACCAACCGACACCCCCTGCCACGACCGAACTCACGCTCCAGTCGCGGCGCGATTATGGGGCGGACGTGCAGGCGCCGACGTCGATCCTGCGCTTTTCCCTGCCGCGCGCCACGTTCTGGCAGCGACTGACGGGGGCTGGCTTCACGCGGTTTGCCGCGGGAGACCTGATCGGGATCCTGCCGGAAGGGTCGCCGACGCCGCGCCTCTATTCGCTCGCGTCGTCACACCGCGACGGGTTTCTGGAGATCGTGGTCAAGAAACATCCCGGCGGGTTGTGTTCGGGCCAACTGACGGCGCTCGAACCCGGCGAGAGCGTCCGCGCCTTCGTCCGGCGCAATCCCGCCTTCCGGCCGGACCGCTCTCGCGCGCCGCTGATCCTGATCGGCGCGGGGACGGGGATCGGCCCTCTGGTGGGCTTCGTGCGCGAAAACGAGCAACGGCGCCCGATCCACCTCTTCTTCGGGATGCGCGATCCGCAAAGCGATTTCCTCTATGCGCAGGAGATCGGCGGGTGGAAGGACGAAGGCCGTCTGTCTCGGCTCGTGACCTCGGTCTCGCGCGGCCAGCGACCGCGCTACGTTCAGGATGCGATGCGCGCCGATGCCCCCGAACTTGTCCGGCTCGTGCAGAGCGGCGCACGGATCATGGTGTGCGGCGGGCGGGACATGGCGGCGGGTGTCGCCGATGCCCTGCATGACATCCTCGCCGCGTCGGGCCTGAGTGCGACGAAACTGAAAACGGAGGGACGGTATGTCGAAGACATCTTCTGATCTGCTGCGCCACGCTTTGCACGGTCCGACCATGGGCACCCGCTGGACCGCCCTGTTCTTCGCACCGCCCGAGCGCGACCCCGCGCCGATCCAAGCCGCGCTTCAGGCGGCGGTTGCGGAGGTGGATGCGCAGATGTCCACCTGGAAACCCGACAGCGACCTGATGCGGCTCAACGCGGCTGCGGAAGGGGAATGGGTGAAGGTGCCCGGGCAATTGGCCGAAGTGCTGCGCCTTGGGCTGGAGATCGGCAAAGCCTCGGGCGGGGCGTTCGATGTCGGGCTCGGAGATGCGGTCACGGCGTGGGGCTTCGGTCCCGACGATGCGTCCCCCGAGGCGATCCGCGCCGCGATGAGCGTGCCGCGGCAGCCCGCAGATCAATGGCTCGAGCTCGTTCATGACCGGGCGCGCAAGAGCGGACCCGTGGTGCTGGACCTGAACGGGATCGCGAAGGGCTATGGCGTGGATCGCCTTGCCGAGACCCTCGCCGCGCAGGGGATCGAGGCCGGTCTTGTCGGGATCGACGGCGAAATGCGGGCCACGGGGCTCAAGCCGGATGGCAGCCCGTGGACGATCGCGGTCGAGAGCCCCGATCCGCTGCGCCGCACGCCGCATTCGATCCTCGCGCTCGAGAACGCATCGGTCGCGACCTCGGGCGATTATCGGCACTGGATCGACCTCGGCGCGCGCAGGCTCTCGCATACGATGGATCGTGTGCGCGGCGCGCCTTTGCTGGCATCGCCTGCCTCCGTGACGGTGGTTGCGCGCAGTTGCGCCGAGGCCGACGGCTGGGCCACCGCGCTCATGGTGCTTGGCCCGGACAAGGGGTTGGAGGTTGCGAGGAAGCGTGGCCTCGACGCCCTGTTCCTGATGCGCGAGGACGATGGGAGTGTGAAAAGCCTTGGGACAGGCGATCTGTTTCCCGAGAGCGTCGTGGCGACGGTCTAGGTCACGTCGCTTTGGCGTCGGCGCGCCTAGTCTCAGATGATGCCAGGGTCCGCAGCTCCCGCCGGATCGATCTGACTGGCGGCGTTGAAGAACAGCTCGATCAACTCGTTTCTTTCGTCCTTCAGGGCGAACACGACCTCGTCCACCGTTGACCGGATGTCGCGGATCAAAAGCCTGCGCACCGTATCGGTTCGGTAAGTGCCAAAGCGCCACATGAAGCCGACGCCGATCCCCAGCGCCACCGCCTCATAGACAGCATCGCGGGTATCGGCGATCAGCTGCGGCTCGGGGGACAGGCCGGTCGCACGAAAGGCGCGATCGACGACCTTCTGGGTGGAGGACCCCTGCGAGCGGAAGATCAGCGGCAGCCGCGCCAGTTCTTCCAGACTGACCTCGTCACGCAAACCGGTCGGGCTGTCGGCGGAGACGATGCCCACCACCTCCTGCGACAGCACGCGCGCGGTGCGGAACCGGCGATCGTTCGGCAGGTCGGGCAGCACCGCGACATCCACCTCGCGCCGCAGCAGGGCCGCGAGAATGTCCTGATGCGAGCCGCTTTCCACCGAGACCGTCAGCGAGGGGTGCTGGCGCAGCAGCTGGTGGACGATCGCGATGCCCGGCATCGAATTGCCCAGACCGACGCGCAGCCTGCGCCTACCGGTCGGGCCCCGGCGTTCGAGGATACGCAGCGCGTCATGTTCGGCCTCGCGCATCCGGGCGCCGATATCGCAAAGCTGCTCGCACAGCGGCGTGGCACAGAGGGTTCCGTTGAGCTTGTCGAACAGCCGCACGCCGAAGGCGGTCTCGAGATCGCGAATCTGCTGCGCGACTGCGGAATGCGACACGCCCAACCGGCGCGCAGCGGCCGAAAAAGAGCCCTCCTCGGCGACCGCAGTCACCGAGCGCAGGCGGGAAAGCGACAGGGCGCTCGCCAAAGATCCAACCGAAGCTTTCATCATCTGACGGCTTAGCTTGCAGATGTAACATCCACGTCACAGAAACTCGTCAAACCGTGAGCAGTCCGGGGCGACGCCCCATCACCGCATGAACAGACGCGCATCGCGCGAACGGGGCCGAGGCCCCGAACGGAGAGGATTTGCCCATGACCCAGCCTGTCGGATTGTCCGAGTTCCTGTCAGGGCCGCTCCCCGAACGTGCTGCGGTTCTGGCCGATCTCGATGGCTGTCTGATCGCTGGGGACCGCGTGCTGCCCGGCGTGCCCGAGCTGATCGAGCGCTGCGGCGAGCGGCTTTGGGTCGTCTCGAACAATTCCACCGACACCGCCGAGCACCTCTCGGCCCGGCTCGGCCTGATGGGGCTCGCGGTGGCTGCCGACCGCATGGTGCTGGCGGGGGAGGAAACGCTTCGCAATCTGCAGCGCCGTCGCCCCGGCGCGCGGGTCGCGCTCTTCGCCGCGCCGCCGCTTGTCACGCTGGCGCGCAAGCTGGGGCTGGTGCCCGACCGGGCGCAGCCCGAGCTGGTGCTTCTGGCGCGCGACACCGGTTTCAGCTTCGCCGACCTGACGGAACTCACCGCGATGGCCGCGCGGGGCCTGCCCGTGCTGCTGAGCAATCCTGACACGTTCCATCCCGGCCCGGACGGCACGCCCCGACCCGAGACCGGCGCACTCTGGGCCGCGGCACGCGCCGCCGTGCCCACCGCCACCGCATCGAGCCTCGCCAAGCCCGCCCCCGATCTGGTTCACGCCGCGCTGTCCCGCGCCGGGGTCGCGCCGGGCGCGGCTGTCTTCCTTGGCGACACGCCCGAAACAGATGGCCGGGCCGCCGCCGCCGCCGGGGTCGAGTTCGTCCTGCTCGCCCGGCCGGGTGGCGTGACCCTCGCCCAGGAGATCGTGACATGCTGAGCTACACCCTGCGCACCCTCGTCCGGATGGCGCTGACCTTCTTCGTCATCGTCACGCTTGTGTTCTTCGCCACGCGTCTGTCGGGGAACGCCATCGATTTCCTCGCAGGCGAGGGCATGACCCAGGAGGACCGCGAGATCCTGATCCGCTATTACGAACTCGACCGGTCGCTCTGGGACCAGTACTTCGCCTTCCTGCGCGCTTTCCTCGACGGGAATTTCGGCCTCTCCTTCATCGAGCGCCGACCGGTCATTCAGATCGTGGCGGAGCGGTTGTGGCCCTCGGCGCAGCTCCTCCTGTCGGCGATCGGGCTCACGCTCGTCGTGTCGCTCCCGCTGGGCATGATCGCTGCGATCTGGCGCAAACACTGGCTGGGCAGCGCGGCGATGGTCGTGGCCTTCCTCGGCTATGCGGTGCCCAACTTCATCCTCGCCGTGGTGATGGTCTTGGTCTTCGCCTACTGGCTGAACTGGTTGCCGGTGGTCGGCAATGGAACGCCTTTGCATTTCATCATGCCGACGCTGGCGATGTCGGGCGTGCTGATCGCCGCGCTCACGCGCTTCACCCGCAATGCGATGCTCGATGTGCTGGGGCAGGACTTCATGCGCACCGCCCGCGCCAAGGGCCTGCCCGAGCGCGCGGTGATCCTGCGCCACGGATTGCGCAACGCCTCGATCACGCTGCTGTCGGTGATCGGTCTTCAGATCGCGGGGCTCGCCGCCTCCGGCTCGGTGGTGGTGGAATCGATCTTCGCCTGGCCCGGCATCGGCGACCTGCTCGTCTCCTCGGCGATCCGGCGCGACTACCCGGTGCTCCAGTTCGGGGTCATCACCGTCGCCATCGCCGTCATCCTCATCAACGCCGCCATCGACCTTGCCTATGCCTGGGCCGATCCGCGCCTGCGCCATCAACTCAAAGGGTGATCCGATGACCATGGCCCTCAACACTCCCGCGCCTTCGGCCTTACACCGCCTTTGGACCGGCACCAACGTGATCCAGAAAGTCGCCTTCGCGGTCGGGCTGGCCCTCTTGCTCATGGCCTTTCTCGGCCCGCTGATCGCGCCGCATGATCCCAATGCGCAGAGCCTGCTCTCGCGGTTGCGCCCGCCGATCGGTTTTGATCGTGCGAAGGTCGCCTATCCGCTGGGCACGGACGAGCTGGGCCGCGATGTGCTGTCGCGCAGCCTGCACGGATTGCGCCTGACGCTGATGCTGGCGATCCTCGGCGCGCTGCTGGGTCTTCTCGTCGGCGGGCTGCTCGGTCTGTTGGCAGGCGTGGTCGGCGGACGCACCGATGCCGCGATCATGTCGGCGGTCGACACCCAGATCGCGGTGCCCTTCACGCTGATCGCGCTGTTTACGCTCGCTATCTTCGGCAGCTCGCTTCAGGTGATGGTCATCGTCCTCGGCCTCGCCGGCTGGGAGCAATATGCCCGGATCGTGCGCGGAGACGTGCGCCGCCTGATGCATCTGCCCTTCATCGAGGCCGCCCGTGCTGCAGGCGCCAGCCCGCGGCGCATCGCCTTCACCCACCTGCTGCCCAATATCGTCTCGCCGCTGGTGGTCCAGTTCACGCTGTCGCTGTCGAATATCGTGCTGCTCGAAAGCACGCTGTCCTTCCTCGGCCTCGGCGTGCAGCCGCCCACCGCGACGCTTGGCTCGATGGTCGGCATCGGTCGCGACTACATGCCGACCGCCCCCTGGATCGTCATCGTCCCCGCCGCGCTGATCGTTTTGCTGACCTTCGCCGTCCAGGTGGTCGGTGATTGGTTACGCGACAGCGTCGACGTGCGCCTGCGCGCACGCTGACACCCCGCAACAAGAACAGAAGGCCGCAAGCGCCCGTCGTCAAACCCTGCAATGGAGATACCAATGCTCAGACTGCTCGTTTCCACCGCTCTTGCCGCCGGCATCGCTGCCGCTGGCGTCACGGGGGCTCAGGCCCGCGAACTGAAAGTCGGCGCTGCCAACGTCGCCAAATATCTCGATCCCGGCCGCGACCACTCGAATGTCGGCTCGCAGTTCTACTACAACACCTTCGACACGCTGATCGACAAGGATCACGAGAAGATCGGCGGCGAATGGCGCCCCGGTCTGGCGACCGAATGGAACCTCGTTTCGCCCAAGGTCATGGAGTTCAAGCTCCGTCAGGGCGTGACCTTCCAGAACGGCGAAGCGATGACCGCCGATGACGTGGTCTTCTCGCTCAACCGCATGTATCAGGCCACGTTCCCGCCCTACATGGTGCGCTCGAAGGACCGTCTGAACAACTTCGAGAAAGCCGAGAAGGTCGACGATTACACCGTCCGCATCACCGTGAAGCGCGAAGAGCCGCTTTGGGAAACGCTCGTGAACCTGCAGCAGGTCATGATCATCCCCGAAGACTACACCAAGGGCCTGACCGGTGATCCGAACGTGGCCGAGGACAGCGATTACGAAGCCTTCTCGATGGCTCCGGTCGGCACCGGCCCCTATGCGATCAGCGAGTTCAGCCCCGGCGAGCGCGTGGTCTATACCCGCTTCGACAATTTCTGGGGCGACAAGGCGCCGCTGGAAAAGGTCTCCGTGATCCATATCCCGGAAACCGCCTCGCGCATCACCGCGCTCAAGACCGGCGAAGTCGACATGATCACCAATGTCGCGCCCGACCAGCTGTCGCTGATCGAAGCCGACCCGATCATCAAGGCCGCCGGCAGCGTCACGCCGCTGTTCCACGTCATGATCATGAACACCAACCATCCCAAGCTGCGTGATCCGCGCATCCGTCAGGCGCTCAGCCTCGCGATCGACCGCGATGCGCTGAACGAGGCGCTCTGGCTGGGCAAGGCCGTCGTTCCCTCGACCCACACGATGAAGGAATACGGCGATCTCTACATGCCGGAACTGAAGACCTTCGAATACAATCCCGAGAAAGCCCGCGAACTGCTCAAGGACGCTGGCTATGACGGGTTCGAGATCACCTATGACACCGACCCGGTCTATTACACCAACGGCCTTCTGGCCGCGCAGGCCATCGTCGAGATGTGGGCGCAGGTCGGCATCAAGGGCAAGGTGAACGTCGCCGAGAAATGGACCGGCAACAGCAAGGACATGATGACCCGCAACTGGTCGAACCCGATGTATTTCGCGGACCCCTTCGGCTCGTTCGGCGTCATGTGGGCCCCGGATGCGGCCTCGGAATCGGAAGGCCGTTTCACCACCGACGAAGCCTATCGCAAGACCTGGGACAAGTTCCGCTTCTCCAAGGATGTCGCGGATCGTCGCGCCGCCTATGCCGAGCTGATGGATCGCATCAAGCAGGACCCGCCGGTGCTGCCGCTCTATCGCCCCTATGAGAGCTGGGCGATGCGCAAGGATATCGCCTGGGCGCCGAAGCCCGGCCACATCCCCTATGTGCTCGACTTCCGCGCCGGGGCGATCTCCTTCGCCTCCAACTAACGCTCCCCGCCTGTCGCCGCTTGTGCGCGGCGGCGGGCACCTTCCCCCAACTCTTTGGAAAGTTTCAGCATGTCCACCCGTATCGCCATCGTCACTGATATCCACCATGGCAAACCCTCGACCGCGAAGCGCGGCGACATGGCGCTGCCCCTGATGGAAGACTTCGCCCGTTACGTTCGCGACGGCGGCGCCGATCTGGTGCTCGATCTCGGGGACCGGATTTCGGATGAGAACCGCGACACCGACCTGCGGCTGGAAGCCGAGGTGGCCGAGGCGTTCCGCGCCGTCGAGGCCCCGATCCTGCATCTCAACGGCAACCATGACCGCGATCATCTGGAGGTCTCGGATAACGAAGGGATCCTCGGACAGACGCTCGATCACGGGGTGGTCGATATCGGCGGCTGGCGCATCGTCCTGTGGCGCGCCGATACGCGTATCCGCCGGATGCCCGATTATTCCGGCTTCGTGCTCACCGAGCCCGATGTGGTCTGGCTGTCGCGTACCATGCAGGCGAGCGATCGTCCGACGCTCGTGGTCAGCCACGTGCCGATCTCGGGTCATTCGCAGCTGGGCAACTACTATTTCGAGAACAACCCGGCCAGCTCGACCTATCCGATGGCCGAGCGCGCCCGTGCCGCCCTGTCTCGCGCGAAGGTGCCGGTCGTCTGCCTCGCAGGTCACGTGCATTGGAACACCGTCACCACGGTCGACGGGATCACCCATCTGACCCAGCAATCGCTGACCGAGAGCTTCACCACCGAGGGCGAGCCCGCCGGGGCGATGGGGATGATCGAACTGGGCGACAGCTTCCGCTGGGAGGTCGTGGGCGACGATCCGTTCTCCTTTGAGACCACCCCCCGCCATCGCCGCTGGACGCCCCCGCTGCCGTCCTTCGCCGACCACCCCGAGGCACGCGTCCGCCGCGCTGCCGCAGCCGCGAGTTGATCCATGAGCCGCGCACCGCTTCTGTCAGTCCAGAACCTGAGCCTCGCTTTCGGCTCCCACACCGCGCTGTCGGGGCTCAGCTTCGACATCGCACGCGGCGAGACCGTCGCGCTGGTGGGGGAGTCCGGCTCGGGCAAATCCGCCACCGCGCTGGCGCTGATGCGCCTGATCGAACGCGAGGGCGGTCGCCTGACCGGCGGGCGCATCGATCTCGACGGCGACACGCCGGTCGAGATCACCGCGCTTGAGGAACGCGAGATGCAGCAGGTGCGCGGCAACCGGATCTCGATGATCTTCCAGGAGCCGATGACCGCGCTCAACCCGGTGATGCCGCTTGGCGAACAGGTGGCAGAAGTCTTGCGCCTGCATCAGGGCTTGGACCGCAAGGCGGCGCTGGCGGCGGCCCGCGCCGCCTTCGAGCGGGTCAATATCCCCGAACCCGAGCGGCGGCTGGTGCAATATCCGCACGAGCTGTCGGGCGGTTTGCGGCAGCGCGTCATGATCGCGATGGCGCTGGCCTGCCAGCCCGATCTGCTGATCGCCGATGAACCGACGACCGCGCTCGATGTTACGACGCAGGCGGAAATCCTGTCGCTGATCAAAGAGCTGCAGGAAGAGAGCGGAATGGCCGTGCTGTTCATCACCCACGACATGGGGGTGGTGGCCGAGATCGCCGACCGCGTCGTCGTGCTGTGTCGCGGCGAACAGGTCGAAACCGGTCCTGTCGGGCAGATCTTCGCCGCACCGCAGGCCGAGTATACCCGCAACCTGATGGCGGCGACGCCGATGCTGGGCGCGGGGGCTCCGAAACGGCCGCTCAGCGCCGATGCGCCGCTCCTCGAAGTCGATCGGCTTTCGGTCCGTTTCCCGGTGCGCCGCGCTGCTCCGGGCCGGCCTGCGCTCGATTATCACGCGGTCAACGAGGTCTCGCTGACCCTCGGGCGCGGAGAAACGCTCGGGCTGGTGGGGGAATCCGGCTGCGGCAAGTCCACTCTGGCGCGGACGCTGCTCGGGCTCGAGGCAGCGTCTGGCGGGCGGGTCCGGCTGAGCGGGCAGACCCTGACCGGCCTGACGGCGCAAGAGCTGCGCCCGCTGCGCGGAAAGATGCAGATGGTCTTTCAGGACCCTTATGCCAGCCTCAACCCGCGGCTTCCGGTCTATGATCTGATCACCGAGCCCGCCCATATCCGCAACCCGATGACGCGCGCCGAGCGGCGGGCGATGGCGGGTGACCTTCTGGAGCGGGTCGGGCTGGAAGCCGCCGCGATGGACCGCTATCCGCACCAGTTCTCCGGCGGACAGCGCCAGCGGCTTTGCATTTGCCGTGCGCTCTCGGTCAAACCGGCGATCATCGTCGCGGATGAGGCGGTCTCGGCCCTCGACGTATCGGTCGCCCGCCAGATCACCGATCTGATCGCCAAGCTGCAGCGGGAGGAGGGCGTCTCTTTCCTCTTCATCTCCCACGATATCGCTGTCGTCGAACGCGTCAGCCACCGCATCGCCGTGATGTGGGCGGGGCAGGTCGTCGAAACCGGGCCGACCGACACTGTTCTGAAGAACCCGTTGCATCCCTATACCCGACGACTGCTGTCGGCGGTGCCGCATCCGGACCCGCAGCGCAGACCGCTCCAGCGCGAGCGCGCAGCCGACCTGAAAACGCCGAAGCTTCTGCTGCCGCGCGCCACCGATCCCGAGCGCATCGCGCTGCGCGAAGTCGGGGAGGGGCATTTCGTGGCCATCCGCGACACGGTCGAGCTGATGGCCTACCAGTCGATGGCAAGCGGAGCGCCAGAAGTCCCGCGTGCCGCGATGCGCGAAAACGTCGGGAGCTTGGTGATCTAACGGTACTGCCACTGACCGGCCGTCGAACTGACGCCAGACCCGATCGCATTTGAAATTCCGCGCTTCGAGAATAGCTCCCAACTATTGCCGCTCGACCGTTGCGCCGTTCCGCACGCAGTCGCAAGATAAGCGGCCAGATATTTCGGAGGGCACATGGAAATCAACGCGGACTTCTCGGAGCGCGTGCTCGTTCATTCCGACACGCTCGACTGGCACGGCTCGCCGTCGGCGGGTGTCGAGCGGCGGATGCTCGACCGGATCGGCGACGAGGTGGCGCGGGCGACGAGCATCGTGCGCTTCGCTCCGGGGCACAGTTTCTCGGCACATACGCATGGCGGCGGCGAGGAATATCTCGTGCTCGAAGGCGTGTTCCAGGATGAGAGCGGCGATTATCCGCCGGGGACCTACGTGCGCAATCCGCCGCAGACCCGGCACCGGCCGGGATCGGAGGGTGGCTGCACGATCTTCGTGAAGCTCTGGCAGTTCGACCCGGACGACCGCAATCAGTTTCACAAGGATATGCGGTCCGATCTGGCCCAGACCGACGAGGGCGTCGAGTGCGCTGAGCTTCATCGCGACGCGCGTGAAATCGTCCGCTATTTCCGGCTCGCGCCGAATGCGACCCTTTCCCTCGATGATCCGGGCGGGATGGAGTTGCTCGTGCTGGGCGGGACGCTGTCCGAAAGCGGCGACGCGCTGCGCGAGGGATCGTGGTTGCGCCTGCCTGACGGGCAATCGCTGCAGGTTCAGGCCGGCCCGGGCGGCGCCGAGTTCTGGATCAAGACGGGGCATCTGCGCTTCGTTGCCGCGCCGGATCAGTGACGGAAAACGATCTCTCAAAATGACGAGGCTTCCATGAAGACGCAGGTCGCGATCGTGGGCGGCGGGCTCGCGGGCTTGGCACTCGCGCGGCATCTGCACGCGCGCGGGGTCTCTTTCGAACTGTTCGAGGCGCGGCCGCGCTTTGGCGGTCGGATCAAGGCCCTTGAGACCGCAACGGGCAGCGTCGATCTCGGCCCGTCATGGTTCTGGCCCGGGCAGCCCCGGATCGCTGCGCTAACCGAGGCGCTGAACCTGCGCAAGTTCGAGCAGTTCGCGCGCGGCGCGGTGTCGCTGGAAGATGCGAGCGGCGGCGTTCACCGCAATATGGGCTTTGCCAGCATGGCGGGGTCGTGGCGTCTCGAAGGCGGGATGGTCGCGCTGACGAATGCGCTTGCGGCCGCCCTTCCCGCCGCACAGCTTCATCCCGGGTCGCGTGTCGTCGAAATCGGGGCAGGGCCTTCGGTCACGCTCGAGGATGGTCGGGCCTGCGAGGCCGAGCATGTCGTGCTGGCCGTGCCGCCCCGCGTTGCGGCGCAGATGTCTTTCGCGCCGCAGTTGAGCGATGCGCAGAGGCAGGCGCTCCGCGCGATCCCGACTTGGATGGCGGGGCATGCGAAATTCGTAGCCCTCTACGAGCGACCGTTCTGGCGCGAGGCCGGGCTGTCGGGCGATGCGATGAGCCAGCGCGGCCCTCTGGCGGAAATCCACGATGCGTCCGGGCCGGACGGCACGCCCGCGGCGCTGTTCGGCTTTCTGGGTGTTCCGGCGCGGGCACGGATCGGGCAGGAGGATGTGGTCAAAGCGGCGGCCCTTGAACAGCTTGGCCATATCTTCGGCTCTGATGCCGCCAAGCCGCTGACCTATGCGCTCGAAGACTGGGCCGTCGCGCCCGAAACGGCGACGCAGGCGGATCTCGAGCTGCTCAGGTTCCACCCCGATTACGGCCTGCCGCCGGTGCTGCGGGGACTCCATGAGGGCCGTGTGCATCTCGCGTCTTCGGAGACCGCGCCCGAGATGGGCGGCTATATGGAAGGCGCGCTTGCGGCGGCGGAGCGCGTGATGCGCGATCTCGGGTTGTGACAGGCGCGCGCTAGGTCGTCGCGCGCGCCTCCTGAAAGTGCCGTCACTCCGCTCCGGACTTGCAGCCGTTTTCGGGAGCGGCAACACTGGCCCGCAGGACCTCAACAACGAGAGCAGAGAAGCGATGACTGACGAAGCGCAAACCGGGATGGGCGTGGCCCTCTGGCAGGGCCGGACGGTTGCGGGAGATCGCGACGCCGCGCTCGCGGAAATCGCGCGCGCCTCCCGCGCCGCGGGGCAGGGCGGGGCCGAGGTGATCGTCTTTCCCGAACTGTTCCTGACCGGCTATGAGCGCGACGACCTCAACGAGCTTGCGCTGAGCGTCGGGGAAATGGCGGAGAAGATCGCGCCTCTTGCGCAGGATGCGGGCTGCGCGATCTGCGTTGGCTACCCGGAGCGCGCCGAAGTGGGGCTCTGCAATTCCGCGATCTGTGTCTCACCCGAGGGCGAGGTGTTGGGCAATCATCGCAAGATCCAGCTTTTCGGACCCGCGGAGGCCGGCCGTTTCGTGCAAGGGTCGCGCTACACGCTGTTCGATCTGGGCGGGAAACGGGTCGCGATCCTGATCTGCTACGATGTCGAATTCGCACCGCATATCGCGGCGCTGCGTGCGCAAGGGGTGGAACTCATTCTCGTGCCGACCGCTGCGATGCGCCCGTTCGAGCATGTGGGCGAACATGTCGTGCCTGCTATGGCGGCCAATCATGGGCTGGCGATCGCCTATGCCAATCTCTGTGGCAGCGAGGCCGATCTCGACTATTTCGGACTGTCGGTGATCATGGAGCCCGACGGCAAGATCCTCGCGCGGGCAGGCAGCGAACCCACCATGCTTCTCTCGACGCTGAAGCCGCATTACGACCCGGCGGTCCTCTCGACCCAGGCGCGGGATTTCTGCCCGATCGGTGAGACCGGCTGATGCAACTCGCGGGCACGGATCTACGGCTTCTGCGCGTCTTCGACGCCGTCGTGCGACATCGCGGGTTTGCCGCGGCGCAGGCGGAACTCAATGTGAGCCAGTCGACGATTTCGACCCAGATCACGGCGCTGGAGGATCGCCTCGGCGTGACCCTGTGCCGGCGCGGTCGGGCAGGGTTTCGGCTGACCCAGAAAGGCGAAGCCGTTCATGCCGCCGTGGTGAGGCTGCTCGCGGCGACGGAGGAATTCGTCAGCGAAACCGCCGCCCTGCGCGGCACGCTCTCGGGCACCTTGCGGATTGGTCTCGTCGATCACGTCGTCACCGATCCGAATTTCCGGCTGCCCGAGGCGATTTCGGCGCTTGAGCGGCGCGCGCATTCCGTGCGGTTCGAACTCGCGCAAGGCTCCCCGCAGGAATTCCAGACCCGGGTGCTCGAAGGCTCGCTGCATCTCGCGATCGGGTCTTTCCCGCATAAGGTCGCGGGGCTCAATTACCGAAAGCTCTATGACGAGGAGAACTTCCTCTACTGCGCGCAGGGCCATCCGCTCTGGTCCGTTCCCGATGCCGCGCTGACACCGGAATTCGTCAGTTCGATGCGCGCGGTCGGGCGCAGCTACTGGCGGGACGATCATTGGAACAATCGCGATTTTCCCCATACGACCGCGATGGCTCAGGGGCTCGAGCAGCAGCTCGTGATGATCCTGTCGGGCTCGTTCATCGGTTACATGCCGGATCATTCCGCGCGCCGCTGGGTCGAGGCGGGACGCCTGCGCGCGATCCTGCCGGAGCGCTTTCTCTACCGCTGTCCCTTCGAGGCGATCACGCGTCCCGACGCGGAGGCCTCGCCGCTTGCGCAGGCGATGCGCCTGGAGCTTGAGGCGGTCTACACGCGTGATGCTGAAATAAGCGTCACTCCCTGATCGATACTTCGATTTCTATCGAAGTGAATTTCGACGCATCGATATTTTTCAGACCATCCCCTCGCCGCATGGTTCGCTGAACCACGGAGACAGCGATGACCGAACACCGATTCAACCAGCCCCTCAGCGGAAACGCGATGCCGCGCACTGGGGGGCCCGCGACGATGATGCGACTGCCCAGCGCGCCTACGGCGGAGGGGCTGGACGCGTGTTTCGTGGGTATTCCGATGGATATCGGCACGTCGAACCGCCCCGGCACGCGGCTCGGTCCGCGCCAGATCCGTGACGAGAGCCGCATGATCCGGCCTTACAACATGGCCACGGGAGCAGCGCCCTTCGAGCATCTTCAGGTGGCCGATATCGGGGATGTGCCGGTCAATCTCTACGACCTGAAGAAGTCGGTCGAGATCATCGCGGAGCATTACCGCTCGATCCTCGGCCAAGATGCGACCCCGCTCACGCTGGGCGGCGATCACACGCTCACCTGGCCCATTCTGCGGGCGATCAAGGAAAAGCACGGGCCGGTCGCGCTCATCCATGTCGATGCGCATTCCGACACGAACGAGGAGATGTTCGGCGAAACGGCCGCCCATGGCTGCCCGTTCCGGCGCGCTTGGGAGGAAGGCTGCCTGATCAATGACAAGGTCTTCCAGATCGGGTTGCGCGGCACCGGCTACGGCGCGGACGATTTCGACTGGGGCCGCGAGCGCGGCTGGACCTGTATTCAGGCCGAAGAGTGCTGGCACAAATCGCTCGCGCCGCTGATGGCGGATATCCGTGCGCAGATCGGTGACGCTCCAGTCTATCTGTCTTACGATATCGACAGCCTCGATCCGGCCTTCGCGCCCGGCACGGGCACGGTCGAGGTCGGCGGGCTGACGACGATGCAGGGGCTCGAAATCATTCGCGGGACTGCCGGGCTCAATCTGGTGGGCTGCGATCTCGTCGAAGTGTCTCCGCCCTATGACATGGCGGGCAACACGGCGGTGATCGCCGCGAACTTCCTCTATGAAATGCTCTGCGCGCTGCCCGGCGTGCCGCAAGGGCGCAATTAAAAGCCGGACAACAGGGAGATTATCCGATGCAAAGACGTAAGTTTCTAATAAGTGCCGCGCTTGGAACGGCCGCGCTGGCGGCCCCCACCGTGCTGCGCGCGGCCTCTTCGACGCTGAAGGTCGGCACCTATGGCGGCTACTTCAAGGACAGCTTCGACAAGTTCATCTACCCCGACTTCACCGCCGCCACCGGCATCGAGGTCGAAAGCATCGCCGAGCCGACGGGCGAAGCATGGCTCGTTCAGCTTTCGCAGGCCGCCCGTGCGGGGCAGGCCCCGGCGGATGTCTCGATGATGGCGCAACTGCCGCGTATCAAGGGCGAGCGTTCGCAGCTCTGGGCCAAGCTCGACGCGGACAAGATGAGCAATATCTCCGCGCTGCCCGATCACTTCGTGCATCGCTATGAGGATGGCAGCGTCTATGGAACGGGCGCGGTGAGCTGGTATGTCACGCTCGTGACCAACACCGACGCCTATGCCGATGCGCCGACCTCGTGGAAAGCGCTGTGGGATCCGGCGAACAAGGACAAGCTGGGGCTGATGTCGCTTGCGACCAACTCCTTCCTGCTCGAGATCACCGCGACCACCTATTTCGGCGGCACCGACATTCTCAAGACCGAGGACGGTATCCTCAAGGTCATGGAGAAGCTCGCCGAGGTGAAGCCGAACGTGCGCCTGTGGTATCGTGACGAAGGTCAGTTCCAGCAGGCGCTGGAGACCGGCGAAATCCCGATGGGCGAGTATTACCACGACGTGACCTCGCTGGCCGCGTCGCAGGACAAGCCCGTCCGCTCGACCTTCCCCGAAGAGGGCGCGGTGCTCGATTCCGGCTCCTGGGTGGTGTCGAAGGCGTCGAGCGCGCTCGATCAGGCGCAGGTCTTCATCGACTACATGGCGCAGCCGGAAATCCAGGCGAAGATGTCGCGCAATGTCGGCACCGCGCCGACCGTGCCGCGCGAGATGACCGATCTGACCGACGCGGAATTCGCCGCCGTGTCGTCGGACCAGAAGCCGATCCTGCCGCTCTACGACATCTATGTGGATCGCGGTGACTGGATCAATCAGAAGTGGTCGGAAATGATCACCGGCTGATTTGGCCACACCCTACGCCGTGGCGTCTTCGTGCCGCCACGGCGCTTGTCTGCTTTGAGGGAACAAAACAGCGATGACCAATCTGCGCATCGAGCGGCTAAGCAAGAAATTCGGGTCGTTTACCGCCCTCGATGACGTGTCGCTCGACATTCCGACGGGGAAGTTCGTCTGCCTCCTGGGGCCGTCCGGCTGCGGCAAGACCACGCTTCTGCGGGTCGTCGCCGGGCTTGAGACCCCGACCAGCGGTCGCGTCGTCGTCGATGGCGAGGATCAGACCCGCATCCCCACCCACCGGCGCGACATGGGCATGGTGTTCCAGTCGCTCGCGCTGTTCCCGCATCTCGACGTGGCGGGGAACATCACCTATCCGCTCGCGATCCGGGGCGCGGATCGCACCACGCGCGATGCGAAGGCCGAAGAATTGCTCGAACTGGTGCGCCTGCCGTCGATGGGCGCACGCCGGGTCGACCAGCTTTCGGGCGGTCAGCGTCAGCGCGTCGCGATTGCGCGCGGCCTCGCCATCGACCCGAAAGTCTTCCTGCTCGACGAACCGCTCTCGGCGCTCGACGCAGGGCTTCGCGAGCATATGCAGATCGAGCTGCGCCAGATTCAGCAAAGCCTCGGCGTCACCACGATCGTCGTCACCCATGACCAGAAAGAGGCCCTGACCATGGCCGATCTGGTCATCGTGATGAAGGACGGCGTGATCCAGCAGGCGGGGGCGCCGATGGAGATATATCGCAATCCCGCGAATGCCTTCGTCGCGGGGTTCATCGGCACGACGAACCTTCTGCCCTGCACGGTGCGCGATGGCACGATCGAGGTGTTGGGCGCGCGGCTGCCGATTGCCGAGGGCGACCGGATCGGCCTCGACCAAGGCGATGCGCAGCTCTCCGTGCGCCCCGAACATGTCGCCATCGAGCCCGTAGGCGCTGGCGGGATCGAGGCGGAGGTGACCTTCCTGCGCGATCTCGGCGAGAGCCGCCATGTGCTGCTGCAGGCGCAGGGCCAGGAGATCATCGCACAGCTCTCCCCCGAGGCGCAGGCGAGCTACCGCCCCGGCGACCGGGTCAGCCTCAGCTTCCGCCCGGGCGAGCGCGTGGTGGTGACATGAGAAGCGGAACCGACATGCGTGCCACCCCGGGTTGGGTCGGCTTGTGGCCAGCGCTGATGCTGGCGGTTTTCTTCCTCGTGCCCTTCGGGATCATGGTCGCGGTCTCGGTCTCGCAGCGCGACCCGGCCGGGGCTTTCATCCCCGGTTTCGAACTCACGCATTACGCTCGGTTCATGACCGCCTTCTTCGCCAAGGTGATGGGCGTCTCGATCGGCGTGTCGCTGGCTGCGGCTGCGATCTGCGTCGTGCTGGCCTTCCCCTTCACCGTGTTCCTCGGCTCGATGAGCCACCGGGCGCAGACCCTTGCGCTTGTGGTGCTGCTCTCGGTGCTGTCGCTGTCAGAGGTGATCATCGGTTTCTCGCTCTCGACCTTGCTGTCGAAGACGGCGGGGATTTCGAACCTGTTCTATTGGCTCGGGCTGATCGACGCGCCGCGCGCCTATACGCCGTCGCTTTTCGCGCTGATCACCGGGCTTTGCTATATCGGCTTTCCCTTCGCGGTTCTCGTGCTCTATCCGCCGGTCTCCCGGCTCGATCCCGAGATCGTCGAGGCCGCCCGCGTCATGGGGGCCTCCGCCTCGCGCGCCTTCTTCGGGGTGATCGTGCCCAATCTGCGCGGGGCGATCGTGGGCGCTTTCATCCTCGTCTTCGTCTTCACGCTGGGTTCGTATCTTCTTCCGCAGCTTCTGGGGCGCTCAGAGGATTGGACGCTCTCGGTCCACATCACCGATCAGGCGATCTACCAGACGAACCTGCCTTTCGCCGCGGCGATGTCGATCTTCCTGATGCTGGTGGCGCTGGCCCTCGTGGGCCTCGCCTCGCTCGCCGGACGGCAAAGGAGCGCATCATGACAAGCTGGCTCAAACGCGCCTATGTGATCGTGATCCTCCTTCTGCTGCTCGCGCCGCTGGTCGTCGTGACCGGCGTGTCGCTGAACGGCCCGCAGACGCTGCGCTTCCCGCCGGTGGAGCCGTCGCTGCGCTGGTATGGCGAGCTGTTCCAGGACAGCGCATGGCTGGTGCCGCTGGGACATTCGCTGCTGATCGCGGCCTGTGCCTCGGCCCTGTCGGTGGCCATCGCCCTGCCGCTGGCGCTTTTCGTGTGGGAGCGTAACGGGATCGCCGCGCGGATCCTGACCGGATTGGGGCTTGCGCCCTTCACGCTGCCGCCGGTGATCTCCGCGCTGGGCTTCATGGTGTTCTGGATGACGGTCGGCGGATACGGCCAGATCTGGGCCACGATCGTCTCGCATGCCGTCTTCCTCGTGACGCTGCCGCTGGTGACGATCTCGCTGGGGCTGAAAGGCATCGACCGCGCTTTGCTGGAGGCCGCGCGGGTGATGGGGGCAGGGCGCTGGACGGTGCTGCGCACGGTGATCGGCCCGCTCGTGCTGCCCTTTATCGTGTCGGGCTATGCCTTCGCCTTCGTGCTCAGCCTCAACGAATACATCATCGCCTATATGGTCGCGGGCTTCACGGTCGAGACGATCCCGATCAAGATCTTCAACGCCCTGCGCTACGGCTACACGCCGATCCTCGGGGTAGTGTCGGTCCTTTTCGTTCTGCTTGCCGCGATTGTCTTCGGGCTGATCGGCAAGTTCGGCGACCTGCCGCGCCTGATGGGGTCGGAGCGGGGATCTGGCGACTGAGGGCGCGCGCCCAGCCCCCCATCACAACACGATTGACCCGCCCCGGATTGCCCATATTCTTGAGTCTCGGGTGAATCTTGGTTCGCCTCGGCAATCGGATCTGAGGGAGGAGAGACGATATGTGCCATGTATTCGCCGGTCAGGACCCGGAGCGCTATTCCAGCGAGACGCGCAGGCTGCGGCTCAACGGGCAAAGCACGAGCATCCGGCTCGAGAACGCATTCTGGGACATTCTCGACGAGATCGCCGCGCGCGACGGGGTGTCCACGCCGACTTTCATCTCTACGCTGCATGCGGAAGTGCTCGAACTGCGCGGGGAGCCGTCGAACTTTACGTCGCTGCTGCGCTGCGCGTGTCTGAAATTCATGGAAATCTCGAACGATCGCGCCCCGCTCGCGGTCGCCGCAGAGTAAGCGCAAGCCTGACGTCAAACATTCTTAAGGGGTAGTATAGACCTACTACCCGCCCCACCACGGCCCGCTGCTAGGCTCTCAGGACAACTGACAGCACTACAGCGGGAGCAACCGGTGGCAAAATCCATTCATTCCATGATCCGTGTCCTCGACGAGGACCGCTCGGTCGCGTTTTACGACAAGGCTTTCGGCCTAAAGGTCGCCGACCGTCTCGACTTTCCGGATTTCACGCTCGTCTATCTGAGCAATCCTGAAAGCGAGTTCGAACTGGAACTCACCGTCAACAAGGGCCGGACCGAGCCCTATGACCTTGGCGATGGCTACGGCCATTTCGCGGTCTCGGTCGATGATCTCGAAGCCGAACATAAACGCTTCGAGGCGGAGGGCCTCGCGCCTCGCAAACTCGTGGAATTCGCGCCGGCAGGGGAGGTCGTCGCGAAGTTCTTTTTCGTGGCCGATCCGGACGGATACCAGATCGAGGTGCTCGCGCGCGAAGGCCGCTTCAAGTGAGATTTTCCTAAGGGAGACATCAGGGAGGAGATGACAATGGCAACCAAGGCAAGCTCGAAAGGGCTGACCAGACGGCAGCTGCTGGCGCGGGCGACCGTGGCGGGGGCGAGCTTCGTCGTGGGTTCGGGGTTCATGGCGGCGCGCAATGCCGCCTGGGCCACCGAGCTCTCGGCGCTCAAGCCCACGACCTTCGCGACGCTCGTGCAGATGGCGCGCGATATCTATCCGCACGACAAGATCGACGACCAGTATTATGTCATCGCGGTGAAGGGCTACGACAGCCCCGATACTGCCGACGAGATCGAAGCTGGCATCGCTGCGCTTGATGCGGCGGCGCGTGGCAAAGGCTTCGCGAATTACCTCGAGGCGGGCTGGGAGAAGGATCGCGTCGCGATCCTGCGGGGCATGGAGGAGAGCCCCTTCTTCCAGAAGATCCGGGGCGGTCTGGTGACAGGTCTCTACAACCAGAAAGCGGTCTGGCCGGTCTTCGGCTACGAAGGCGAGTCCTATTCCAAGGGCGGCTACATCAACCGCGGTTTTGACGACATCGACTGGCTGTAAGGGAGGCAGACATGGTTGCGAAATTTGATCTGAGCGACGACAACGTCGTTGTAATCATCGGCACCGGCGCGGGCGGCGGCGTGCTGGCCAACGAGTTGGCGCAGAAGGGCGTCAAGGTCGTGGCGCTCGAGGCGGGCGGTCGCTATCTGCCCGAGGATTACATCAACGATGAGTGGGACAGCTTCGGCCAGCTCGCCTGGACCGAGCCGCGCACCACGAGCGGCGACTGGCGGGTGGCGAAGGACTTCTCGGGGCTGCCCGCATGGATCGTGAAAGCGGTCGGCGGCACCTCGATCCACTGGGCCGGCGCGAGCCTTCGCTTTCAGGACCACGAGTTCAAGACGAAGACCCATTACGGCAATGTCGACGGGGCGAACCTGCTCGACTGGCCGATCGATCCGGCGGAGCTTGCGCCCTATTACGACAAGGCGGAAGCGAAGCTCGGTGTGACCCGCACCGGCGACCGTCCGGGGCTGCCGGGCAACAACAACTTCAAGGTGCTGGAGAAAGGCGCGAAGGCGCTCGGCTATGCGGAAGTGAATACCGGGCATATGGCGATCAACTCGATCGACTATGACGACCGGATGGCGTGCCAGCAGACGGGCTTCTGTTTCCAGGGCTGCAAATGGGGCGCCAAGTGGTCGTCGGCCTACACCGATATTCCGCGCGGCGAGGCGACAGGCAATCTGGAGGTCCGCGATCACTGCCATGTGGCCCGCATCCTGCATAACGATCAGGGCATGGCCTCCGGCGTCGAGTATTTCGACAAGGAGGGCAATCTGCAGATGCAGAAGGCCAAGATCGTCTGCGTCGCGGGCAACTCGATCGAGAGCCCGCGCGTGCTCCTGAATTCGCATTCGGCGATGTTCCCCGACGGCCTTGCGAACTCCTCGGGGCAGGTGGGGCGCAACTACATGCGTCACACCACGGGCTCGGTCTATGGCGTCTTCGACAAGCCGGTGAAGATGTGGCGCGGCACGACGATGGCGGGCATCGTCCGCGACGAGGCGCGCCACGATCCCTCGCGCGGCTTCGTCGGCGGGTA
The DNA here is from genome assembly GCF_002563775.1 of Thioclava sp. ES.031. Lineage (NCBI taxonomy): Bacteria > Pseudomonadati > Pseudomonadota > Alphaproteobacteria > Rhodobacterales > Paracoccaceae > Thioclava > Thioclava sp. ES.031. The sequence continues at coordinate 878,761 of NZ_PDJO01000001.1, forward strand.
TGAGCTTGAGACGCTCAGCCTCGGTCTGCCCTTCATGGCGGCCTTCCTCGATCCGGGCGGATGGGGGCGCGAGTTCACCTCGGCGCTCGACAGCTATGAGAACATGGCCGGAATGTGGATCGTCGGCGAGGACATGCCGCAGGAGACCAACCGCATCACGCTCAACCACGAAGTCGAGGATGCCTACGGGCTGCCGGTCGCGAATGTGAATTACACCGATCACCCGAACGACCGGGCGATGCGCGATCACGCCTATGCGCGTGGCGCTGCGATCTACGACGCGGTGGGGGCGACCCGGACCTTCCCGACGCCGCCCTATCCCTCGACGCATAACCTCGGCACGAACCGGATGTCCGAGAACCCGCGCGACGGGGTGGTGAACAAGCACGGCCAGACCCATGATGTGCCGAACCTGTTCATCTCGGATGGCTCGCAATTCACGACCGGCGCTGCGGAGAACCCGACGCTGACCATCGTCGCGCTCGCGATCCGGCAGGCGGATTTCATCGCCGGGGAATTGTCGAAGGGCAACATCTGATCCCGAGACGATCTGTTACGTCAAAAGAGGACCGGGCTGCCCACGGGTGGCCCGGTTCTTTTTTGGGAACATTGGCCCATCTGCGCGCTTGCGCACAGGACATGCGGGACCTTCGCTAATTCAAATCTCCCGAGGAAGCCCCACACTATCACCAACGATATTTGGAGGCTCACATGACCTTTCGACCTGTCTCGGCGACCAGCAAGGCCCAACCCGCGATTGAAGGAGCTGGCGTTCACCTTCATCGCGTGTTCGGCTTCGGTGATCCGTCGCTGACCGACCCGTTCCTGATGATGGACGATTTCCGCAACGACGATCCGCGGCTCTATTCCAAGGGCTTCCCGTGGCACCCGCATCGGGGCATCGAGACGATCACCTATGTGCTCGACGGGCAGGTGGAGCACGCGGATTCGCTCGGCAATCGCGGTCTTCTTGGTGCGGGCAGCGTGCAGTGGATGACGGCAGGCTCCGGCATCGTCCATCAGGAGATGCCCTCGGGAAACGCGAAGGGGCAGATGCACGGCTTCCAGCTTTGGGCCAACCTGCCCGGCGCGCTCAAGATGACGGCGCCGCGCTATCAGGACATCACCGGCAGCGACATTCCGATCGAAGGCGACGATGACGGCACGACCGTCAAGGTCATCATCGGCTCGTTCTGGGGCAAGACCGGCCCGGTCGACGGGATCGCCGCGAACCCGATGCTGCTCGACGTGTCGATCCCCGCAGGACGCCGCAAGGTGCTGCCGGTCGATACGCGCTCCAATGCGCTCGCCTATGTGTTCGCGGGCTCCGGCACCTTCCGCGACGCCAGCGATCCCGTCGGCATCAAGGTCGAGAAGGAGTATCGCGGGCAGGAGCTGAATATCCGCGACATGACCGGCAACCGCACGCTGGTCCGCTTCGGCGCGGGCGACGAGATCACGGTGCAGGCCGGGGACGAAGGTCTCCGCTTCCTGCTGATGACCGGCCGCCCGATCCAGGAGCCCGTCGCGTGGCACGGTCCCATCGTCATGAACACGCAGGACGAACTGCGTCAGGCGCTGACTGAACTCAACAACGGCACGTTCATCAAACACGACTGAGGGCGCCGTTGCCCCTCAGGCCCTTCCCAACACAGGAGATAGAAATGGCACAACCGAAGATCGCAATCGTCTTTTATTCCACCTATGGCACCAACCATGCCGTCGCACTGGCGGCAGCGGAAGCCGCCGAGGCTGCCGGGGCCGAGGTGCGCCTGCGCCGCATTCCCGAGACCGCCCCGAAAGCCGTCGTCGAGGGGCAGGACGCCTGGAAAAACCAGCTCGAGAAGATGAGCGATATTCCGGAAGTGACCGCCGACGATATGGAATGGGCCGAGGGCTATTTCTTCTCCGGGCCGACCCGCTACGGCGTCTCCGCAAGCCAGATGCGCGCCTTCATCGACACGCTGGGCGGCCTCTGGGGCGCGGGCAAGCTGGCGAACAAGACCTTCACCGCGACGACCAGCGCGCAGAACGCCCATGGCGGGCAGGAGGCGACCATCCTCGGCCTCTACACCACGGCGATGCATTGGGGCTGCGTCATCGTTCCGCCGGGCTATACCGACGAGGCGATCTTCAACGCGGGCGGCAACCCCTACGGCTTCTCGACCAATGCCGGGGGCGTCACCGAGGCTGGCAAGGCCGCGATCGCCTATCAGGCGAAGCGTCTTGTCGAGATGACGGCGAAGCTCGTCGGCTGATCAGCTCCAAGATCATGACGCCGCCTCCGCCTTCAGGGCGGGGGCGCAGTCGTGTTAGGACGAAAATCCTTTTGCTCAGACGACCTCAGCCCGAATGGAGAGACACATGGTGGAAACCGCGTCCGATGAGACCACTCTGGCGAGCTTGGTGGCCTGTCATGGCATCATTCTCTTCACCGAAAATTACGAAGCCTGCGTGGAGTTCTACCAAACCAAGCTTGGCCTGCCGTTTTGGTATGAAAAGGAAAGCCTCACCTGTCTCCGCTTTGGAGATGGCTATCTGATGATCGAGACCGAAGGCGTCGCCTCCAAAGGGCGAAAGACGCGTTCCGAGAACCCGACCGCTCTTCGTTTCAATGTGCCGGATGTCCCCGCTGCAGCACGGCTCTTGGAGGCGCAGGGCATTTCAGTCGAGGTGAACGACTACAGCTGGGGCACGACCGGGGCATTCCTCGACCCGGATGGGAATATCTGCAGCCTCAAGAACGCGGACGATCCCTATTTCCGGTGACTTTGGGAACGCCTGACGGTCCACCGCGCGGCATGTCCGACCCGCCCGGCGTCAGGAACAGATTTCATTTCATCGTGGGGTTCTGAAACCTCCCACCGATAGGCCGAGACATTTGCCTTCATCTCGGCTACGACACGCTGCGACGGCTTGCTGCACTAATTCGCCATAATTGCCCAATTCAAGTCATAACATCGCCGCTCTTGCATGTGATCCAGCCCCCAACGGCGAGCCGCACAGGCCCATTCGGGGCTACTCGCGCCCAACGGAGGTATCGATCATGAATGTTAAACACGTTTCGCTCGAATTGTTTGTTAAGCTTGATGAGAGCGGCGTTGCAGAGGTTGGCAAATTTTCTCTTCGTTTCATTGGCGGCGATCCCGATCATGCTTTTACCGATTCGATCGACCTGAAAGGCTCGGCAAATCTGGCGCAGCCTGAAAAGGTGCTCACGTCGATCCTGCGGACCGAGTTGCTCGACCAACGTGCAACCTTCGATCCCCAGAAATTCTCGGTCTCCGTCAAGGTGAGTTCCTTCGCCACCTCCGATCCCTATATCGAGATCGAAAGACGCTGGCGCATCGCGCTCGTCACCTTCCTCGAGGGGTACATCATGCAGTCCCAGCCGATGCTGACCTCGCTCAAGGTCCGGGGCGCGTATGCCGAACAGCTCGCGGCGTCCGACGCACCGCTGCACTGACCGGAAGACCTGACCTCCATCAACTCGCGCGGTCGGCGCAGATGTCGCGATAATCCTCGGGTTCGCGGTGAAGCGCGAAGTTGAAGACATTCTCGCGCAACTCCCGGCAGCGGTCGAGGTCGATTTCGGCCATCGCCAGCTCATCGCCGAACCCTTGGGTCTTGGCGATGATCTCGCCGGTGGGCGCGATGATGCACGTGCCGCCGATCAGGTCGCAGCCTTCTTCGCGCCCCGCTTTCGCGGTGCCGATCACCCAGCACCCGTTCGCATAGGCGCCCGCCTGCATCGACAGGTGGTTGTGGAAGTCCTGCAGGTGATCATGCTCGGGCGCGAGCGGGTAATGCACCGGCGTATTGTAACCCAGCATCACCAGTTCCGCCCCGCGCAGACCCAGCACGCGGAAGGTCTCGGGCCAGCGGCGGTCGTTGCACAGGCACATGCCGAGCTTGCCGCCGAAGCCGTCGAAGACGCCAAAGCCCAGATTGCCATGCTCGAAATAGCGCTTCTCCAGATGCTGGAAGGGGCGCCAGTCTTCGTATTCGGGATGGCCGGGCAGGTGGATCTTGCGATATTTGCCAATGATCTGGCCGGTCTTGTCGACGGTGATCGAGGTGTTGAAGCGGCGCTTCTGGCCTTTCTCGTAGGCGATCTCCGCATAGCCGAGATAGAAGCCGACACCCAGTTCGCGGGCGGTATCGAACAGCGGCTGCACCTCCGCGTTCGGCATCTCGGTCTCGTAGAATGCGTCGAGCTCCGCCTCGTCCTCGATAAGCCAGCGCGGGAAGAAAGTGGTCAGCGCCAGTTCGGGAAAGACGACCAGTTCCGCGCCGCGCCGATGGGCGTCGATCAAAAGCTTCTGCATCCGCGCCACGGCGGAGGCACGCGGCTCGTCACGCGCAATCGGTCCAAGCTGTGCGGCGGCGGCTATGAATTTGCGGGTCATGGCAATTGTCCTGTCTCGATCGTTTGAAATTCGGGCGCGTCCTGAAGCTCCGCCTGCTGGCAGACGACATCCATCAGCACCTGTGCCCCGCCCGCGATGTCCGAGGGCGCGGTATATTCGTGAATGTTGTGGCTGACCCCGTCCTGCGAGGGCACGAAGATCATGGCCGAAGGGCAATTGGGCGCGAACATCTGCGCGTCATGGCCCGCGCCCGAGGGCATCCGGCGATGGCCCAGCCCGCGCGCATGGGCGGCGGCCTCGACGCTGTCCACCAATGCCGGGTCGAACTCCACCGGTTCGAAGCGGGCCAGCGTCCGGCGCGTGATCGCGCAGCCCCCGGCGCGTGCGAAATCCTGCGCGGCGCGCCAGAGCCGGGTCTCGGCCTTCTGCAGCGTGGCCTCGTCGGTATGGCGCAGATCGACGGTCATCACCGCTTCCTGCGGCACCACGTTCACCAGATCGGGCGAGACGCGCATCCGCCCCACGGTCGCGACCTGCGGCGGACCGTGATCGGCGGCGATCTGCTGCGCCTCGACCGCGATCCGGGCCGCCACGGCGCCCGCATCATGGCGCAGCGCCATCGGCGTCGTGCCCGCATGGGCAGAGGCGCCCGTGACGGTGATCTCGGTCCAGGAAATGCCCTGCACGCCGGTGACGACGCCGATCTGCAGCTCCTCGGTCTCCAGCACCGGGCCCTGTTCGATATGCAGTTCCAGATAGCTATGGGGCTTCAGCGCGCCGACCGGGGCGGGGCCTGCGGCATCGATGGCGGCGAGCGCCTCGCGCAGGCGCACCCCGTCGATGCCTTCCACCTCCAGCATCTCGTCGAGCGGCAGCGCGCCTTGCGCCACGCCCGAGCCCATCATGTCCGGGGCGAAACGCGCGCCTTCCTCATTGGTGAAGAACGCGACCGCAACGGGGCGGCGGGTGCGCGCGCCAGCGGCATTGAGCGCCTCGATCACTTCCAGCCCGGCCAACACGCCGAGGCTGCCGTCATAGAGACCTCCCGTCGCGACCGTATCGATATGCGAGCCCATCACGACCGGCGGGCCGTCTTCCTCGCCCGCGCGGATGCCCCAGCAATTGCCGATGACGTCCGTGGTGATCTCAAGCCCGAGGTCGCACATCCAGCGCATCACGAGGGCGCGGCCTTCGGCGTCTTCAGGGGAAAGCGCGAGGCGCTTCACGCCGCCACCGGGCAGGGTGCCAACCTTGCCCAGCCATTCCAGACGAAACATCAGGCGTTCTATGTCGATCGCGATACTCATGCCGCGCCTCGAACTTCGGCGGCGTTGCGACCGACGAGGGTTTTGAACAGCGCGGCGTCGGTGTCGCCTTCCGTGCCGAAACACAGGATGCGGGAATTCGCGTCGATCCCGAGGGCTGCGCGCGCCTCATCATTCTCGGCGGCGGCAAGGAAGGCGGCGAGCCCCGCCACGGCGGATTCTCCGGCGGCCACTGGCGGATCGCCCCCCTCGGGGTTGGCCAGCGCGCGCATCACCGCGACTGCATCGGGGTCGGCCACGGACATCACCGCGAAGGTCAGAGGCTCCAGCACGTCCCACGCCAGCAGCGAGACCTCGCCACAGGCAAGACCTGCCATCAGCGTGTCCAGATCGCCCTCGACGGCGGTGGGTTTGCTTTCGCGGATCGTCTCGAGCCAGCAGGCCGATTGGTCGGGATCGGCAAGGATCACGCGCGGGGCCTCGGGGCCGAAACGGCGCGCGAATTGTGCCGCGACCGCCGCCGCCAGCCCGCCGACGCCGGTCTGGATGAAGATATGGGTGGGCGGGGTGCCGAGCGTATCGGCCGCTTCCGCCGCCATCAGCTCGTAGCCCTGCATCACGTCTTTCGGAATCTCGGTATAGCCCGGATAGGAGGTGTCGGAGACGACGAACCAACCCTCGCGCGTTGCGGTTTCCTGCGCCTCGCGGACGCTGTCGTCGTAATTGCCTGCGCAGCGGCGGACCTCGGCGCCATAGGCCTCGATGGCTTCCTTGCGGCCCTCCGAGACGGTGGCGTGGATGAAGATCACGCAGCGGCAGCCGAAGCGTTGCGCGCCCCATGCGACCGAGCGCCCGTGATTGCCGTCGGTGGCGCAGCAGACGGTCAGTTGCGAGACGATATCGGCATATTTGCCCGCCACGATGTCTTCGGCGCTGGGTTCGGGAATCTCTTTCGCCTTCGCGATCTCACGGGCCAGAAGCCGCAGCACCGCATAGGCGCCTCCCAAAGCCTTGAAGCTGCCGAGGCCGAAGCGCCCGCCCTCATCCTTGAACTGAATCTCGGCCACGCCCGCCTTTGCTGCCATTGCGGGCAGCGAGACGAGGGGCGTCGGCGCGTAGCCCTCCCACGAAGAAATCGTGCGCTTGGCCAGATCGAAGGCGGCGTCATTCAGAACCGCTTCCTGCTTGGGCCCGTAGCCTTTCGCGGTGTCGTAATGCGGGTTCAGAATGAGCTCGTTGGATTGCCCTTCTCCGAGGGCATTTTCGAAAATCATGATGGGGTCCTTGTGGTTGGTCATCGCGCTCAGGCCCCCGTCTTTGAGGCGCGGCGGCGGATCAGCTCGGCCAGCGCCACGAGGGCGATGTTGCCGAACACGATCATCACGGCGAGCGCGTTGAGTGAGGGAGAGAGCGCGAAGCGGAAGTCAGAGGCGACGAGCACCGAGAGCGGTTGCGCGCGGCCCGAGACGAAAGCGGTCAGGACGTATTCGGCCGAAGACAGCACGAAGGCCACGACCCACGACGCCATCAGCCCGTTCGCCATCAGCGGCAGCACCACCCGGCGGAAGGCCGACAGGCCCGAGGCCCCCAGATCGGCGGCGGCTTCCAGCAGCCCGCGGTCGATGCGGATCAGCACCGAGGCGATCACCAGCGTCGAGAAGGGCAGCACGATCACAGTCTGCGCGGCGATCACCGTCAGCAGGCTGCGCTCCACCCCGGTCTCGTTGAACATGATCAGCTGCGCCACGGCGAGGATCAGCTTCGGGATCAGGAAGGGCGCGAGCAGCAACACCGCGAAGATGCCGCGTCCGCGCATCGGGTAGAAGCTGATCGCCAAAGCGGCGAGCCCGCCCAGAAGCGTCGCGCAGATCGCGACGGGGAAGGCGACGCTGAGCGTGGTCAGGAAGCCGCCGCCCAGACGCCCGTCGCCCATCACCTCGGCATACCATTTCAGGGTAAAGCCTGAGAAGGGCAGGGACATGATCTTGGAATCGTTGACCGAAAACAGCGCGATCATCGCGATCGGCAGATACATGAAGGCGAAAACCGCCCAGACCCAAAGCGTGGAGAGGCGCGACATGTCAGGACCCTCCCACAAGGCTGGAGCGGCGGATCAGCATCGCGCCCACGGCGAAGAAGGCCATCAGGATCGCGAGCATCGTCCAGGCGATGGCGGAACCCAGCGGCCAGTCGAAGGCGGTGCCGAAGAGGTCGTTGATCGCCGAGATCACGGTGATCCCCGAGGCCCCGCCCAGCAGCTGCGGCGTCAGGTAATCGCCGACCACCATCACGAAGACCATCAGCCCGCCGGCAACGAGGCCGGGGAAGGTCAGCGGCAGGGTCACGCGGGCGAAGCGGCTGGGGCTGCGCGCGCCGAGATCGGCGGCGGCTTCCAGCCAGGCGTCGTCGAGGCTCTCGAAGGCGAGCCACAGCCCGATCACCATGAAGGGCAGGTAGTTATAGGTCAGCGCGATATGGGTCGCGAGGGGCGAGAACAGCAGCCCCTGGATGGGCGCGTCGGTGACGCCTGCCCAGATCAGCGAGCGGTTGATGACGCCCTCGGCCCCCAGCAGCACGCGCCACGCAAACACCCGCACCAGATCGCCGGAATAAAGCGGCACAAGCAGCAGCGTCAGCAGCGCGGATTTCATTGCGCCCGCGCGTTTGGCAAGGAACCACGCGACCGGGTAGCCGATCACGGAGGTGATCGCGACCACGAGCGCACCCGAGCCGAAGGCCTTCAGGATCAGCCCGCGATAGGTCGCAGAGCCCGCGATCTTTGCGTAATTGGCGAAGGACGGGTCGTAGGAGATCGCGACGAAATCGACGCGGAAGAAGCTGTAGGCAAAGAGGATCAGCAGCGGCGCCACGCAAAGCGCCAGCAGGAAGGCCGTCACCGGGGCGGCGAGGAGCGTGCCGACGCGCAGGCTCATGGCTTGGCCTCCGTGGCCCGGTCTGCCTTCTGTTCGGCCTCGGGCCGCGCGATCCAGACCTGCGCGGGATCAAAGCCGATGCGAATCTCCGCGCCGATCTCGGGCACGTCGTCATGGCCTACGGTCAGCGCCAGCGTGATGCCCGCGGCTTCGGCTTCCACCAGCCACTCCGCGCCGCGATAAACGGCATGGGTCACGCGCGCGGAAATCCGGCCCTGCGGGTCGAGGAACAGTTGCTCGGGGCGCAGGCACAGCACGGCGGGAGAGCCGGCTTTGAGACCGCGCACGCCGGGTGTCGCGAACTGGCCCAAGGGGGTCTCGATCTCGTAGGCGCCGATCGCAGTGTCGGTGATCTTCCCCGGCACGCAGGCCGCGCCACCGATGAAATCGGCCACATAGGCGGTCTCGGGGCGGCGATAAATCGTATCCGGCGCGCCCTGTTGTTCGATGATCCCGTCACGCATCACGATGATCCAATCCGAGAGCGCGAAGGCCTCTTCCTGATCGTGGGTGACATGGAGAAAGGTCATTTTCAGTCGCCGCTGCAGGTCCTTCAGCTCGATCTGCATGTCCTTGCGCATCCGCCGGTCGAGCGCGGAAAGCGGCTCATCGAGCAGCAGCAGGCGCGGCTCGTTGGCGATCGCGCGAGCCAGCGCTACGCGCTGTTGCTGCCCGCCCGAGAGCTGGCGCGGGCGGCGGTCGGCCATCGCGGTCATCTGCACGGTTTCCAGCGCCGCGCGGGCCTTTTCGCGCTCTTCCTTGCGGCTCAGCCCCTTGTAGCGCAGACCGAAGCCCACGTTTTCGAGAACGCTCAGATGCGGGAAGAGGGCATAGCTTTGAAAGACGGTGTTGATCGGGCGGGCGCTTGCGGACACGTCGTTGATCTTCTTGCCGTCAAGCTCGAGCATCCCCTCGCTCACCTCCTCGAACCCGCCGATCATGCGCAGGATCGAGGTCTTGCCGCAGCCCGAAGGCCCCAGCAGCGTGACGTAGGAGTTCTCGTCGAGCCGGAAATTCACACCGCGCACGGCCTGCACGGTGCCATATGTCTTACAAAGGGCACGCGCGCGGAGCAGGGGCATTGTCTGCCCCTGCCCACCCGTCGGCCCGGAACCTGCCTCGGTCATTCTTAGCTGGCCTTCACTTCGTTCCAGAGTGCGACCCAGTCGTTGTAGCGCGGCGGATTTTGCTTCCAGACGAAGTTATCCATCACCGACAGGTCCTTGATGAAGATCTTCTCCTGCTGGGCTTCGTCGATCTCGTCGCGCGCGGCGGAGGTCGATTGCGCATAGGGGCCGCCATAGGCGAGCTTCTTGCCGTAGGTCGGGCCGAGCAGGTAGTTCACCAGTTCGAACACCGAGTCCCGGCGTGCGCCCTCGACGCCCTTGGGCACGGCGATCGTGTCGCACCAGCCGATGACGCCCTGCTTGGGTTTGGCCATGCCCATTTCGAGACCCTTTTCCTTCAGGTCGTAATAGGGCGGCACCCAGGAGAAGGCGCAGACGACTTCGCCGGTCGCGAACAGGTTGGTCAGGTCGCCGATCGAGTTCCAGTAGGTGCGCAGCTTGCTCTTCTGGATCATCAGCACCTTTTTCACTTCGGCGAGCTGCTTGTCGTCCATCGTGAACATTTCGTCGCGCGGAATCCCCAGATACATCGCGGCGATCATGATCCCTTCGAGCGCGTAGTCGCGCATCGCGAGCTTGCCGTTGTATTTGTCGCCCTCGAAGAAGACGGACCAATCGGGCTCTTCATCCATCAGGTCGGCGCGATAGACGATCGGGTTGATGCCCCAATAGAAGGGGATGCCGTAGGTCTGGCCGTCCGTCTTGCCCAGATCGGTCTTCTTGAACGTGTCGTAGAGGAGTTTCGCGTTCGGCACCTTGTCGAAGTCGATCGGCTGCAGAAGGTCTGACGCGGTGTAGTAGGAAACCTTGTCGAGGCCGGGCGTGATCAGGTCCACCGAGGAGGCCCCGCCGGCGCGAAGTTTCGCGAATTGCTCGTCATCGGTGCCGATGAAGGTCTTCGTCAGGTCGACGTCATGGCTGTCGAGGAAGGGCGCGAGATAGTCGTCTTTCGCGAGGTTCTCCCAGGTCATCCAAAGAAGATCGGTCGCGGCCAGCGCTCGTCCCGCCGGGCCGAACGCCCCGAGAGCGGTGCCCGCAAGCGCAGATTTCAGGAATAGTCGGCGATCCATGGCATATCCTTTCGCTGCATGAGATGGCGAGGTCACCTTCGCAGGAAAGAATTATTTCACAAAACGCTAAAAATGAAAATACGCTTTCATTCGGGCCATGCGCGGTTTTTAGGCGCTATTTGTCCTGTTTTGCAGCCTTGGTAAGCGCCTCAAGGCTCTCCGGGGGCGGTCCGAGGTCGTCGAACCGCGCATGAAGGTCCTCGATCCGGGCGAGTCGGGCGCGCGCTTCGGGGCCCAGCGAGTCCACCAGACTCGAGCAGAGGAAGTTGATCAGGCTCATCGCGACGACCGTGCTGTCGAAGATGCCTTGCCCGCGATTGTGGCAGCGCAGGGTGATCGTCGCGTGGCGCGCGGTCTGCGCCACGGTGGGATCGCCGATCAGGATCGTCGGGATGCCCGCCTCGCGCGCGACCGTCATCACCTCTCCCAGCGCGCGCGGTCTGCGGCGCAGCCCGATGGCCAGCAGCACATCGCCCGGCGCGAACCCCGCGACATCCTCGGCAAGCGAGGCGCCCTCATAGGGCAGAAGCTGCACATCCGATTTCAGATTGAGCAGCAACGCGCGGGCATAGATCGCAAGCGCCCGCGAATTCCGATAGCCCAGCACCCAGATCCGGCGGGCCGAGGCGAGATGCTCGACCGCGTCGCTCACGGCGTCTTCGGACAGGATCTCGGTGCTGCGGGTCAGGTTCTGCATATCCTGCGCGAAATGATCGGCCAGTTGCCCCGGCGCGGTGCTGTCGCTCAACTCGCTCAGCGGCGAGCCCCAGCTTCCGTTGCGCCGCGAATGCAGCCGCGCCTCGTTGTAATTGCGATAGCCCAGCCGCTTGAAGAAGCGCGCCGCCGTGGCCGAGGAAATCCCCGCGCTCTCGGCCAGTTCCGCAGCCGTATAGCTCGACAGCGTCGATTGCGCTTCGAGCACGACCTCGGCAAGGCGTTTCTCACTGGGGGTCAGCTCGGGAAAAATCGCCATGATCCGCATGTCGATCGGGTCATCTCCCGACCCGGGTTGCGCCTCGGGGGACATCTCTTGCGTCACATCGGCCTCGTTTCTGCTCGAGCCCAAGTCTTGTTGCAAGCGGGCGCGCTTTTCAAGCGATGCCTGTGTGCGGCGGGGCTGTGGGGGCACATCTCAGCTGGAGATGACGCCGGCCGAAAGCTCCAGAATTTCCGTCGTCACCGACTCCTGCCGCGAAATCCGCGCGGTCTGTTGCAGCGTGTCGAGCTTGCGTTCGGTCATTCCTTGAGCGGAGGCCATGGCGAGCATCCGGGCGGTGTTTTCCGCAGCCGAGGCATGCAGCGCGACGCGGCACAGCTCCGCATGCAGCAGCTCGGCAAAGAGCGACGCGCAAAGCTGCGCAGGCGGCAGCGTCAGCAGGGGCGGCTGGCTTGGCGGCGGGGTCGACCGGGTCGGGCGGGGGAAGATACCGCGGCGGCGGGCTTTCCAGCTGCCATCTTCCGTCTGGGCGTAGAAGGCGTCGATCGGGGCGCGCCCGGCCAGTTGCAGCAGCGTCTCGGCCAGCCGGTCGGCGAAGGGCGGAACCGCGGGGCCGTGCGAGGGCAGGGGGAACTGCGCAAGCGCGCTCAGCCCCTGCTCGGCGGCCAGCGCCGCGCCGCGCGTGCCGATGACGACGAGACCGCCGGGCGGCGTGCCCAGCTCGCTTAGAAGCCGGGCGTTGAACGAGCCCGCAAAGCCCTGTTCGGCCAGAAACAGAACGGTGAGCGGCGGCCCTTCGGGTTTGGGCGGTGTGGGCGCGAGCGACAGAACCCGGTCGAGCGCACGGCTCACAGTCGCCGCATGCAGATCCACCGAGGCAAGCTCTCCCTCTGTCTGACGCACGCGCGCGCCCGCGATGGCGCGCATCGCCCGGATCACCGAGGCCAGCGTGCGGATACTTCCGATCCGCGCTTCGATCTCGGCAAGCTGCTCGCTCATTTCGAAGGCTCCGGCAAAAGCCCCTTCAGGCACTCCACGATCTGATCGTGCAGACCCTTGCTGAGCGTGGCGGAGAAATCCGCCCCCGACAGCCCCGCCGCATCGAGCGCATCGGGCAGCGCCGCGCGCAGGGCGTCGATCTGCGCGGGCTCCAACCCGTCGAGAAGCCCCGTCTGCACGGCCAGAACCAGCGCCACCTCATCAGCGAGGCGCAGCGGCGCGTGCTGGATCTGCGCCAGCACCGCGCGCACCGCCCGCCCGCGCGCAAGCTGCGCCTTCACCCGCGTGTCGGGCATCCCCCCGAAACGCGTGAAGATCTCCAACTCGAGGAACTGCGCGTAATCGAGCCGCATCGACTCCGCCGCGTCGCGCAGACTGCGCGCCTGCGTCTTGCCGCCGACCCGGCTGACCGAGGTGCCGACATCCACGGCGGGTTTCTGGCCGCGGTTGAACAGCTTGGCATCCAGCGCGATCTGCCCATCGGTGATCGAGATCAGGTTGGTCGGGATGAAGGCCGCGAGATTGCCCGCATCGGTCTCGGCAATCGGCAGGGCGGTCAGCGTGCCGCTGCCCAATGCGTCCGACAGCCGCGCGGCGCGTTCCAGAAGCCGGGCGTGAAGGTAGAAGATATCGCCCGGATAGGCCTCGCGCCCCGGCGTCTGGCGGGTCAGCAGCGCAAGCTCGCGATGCGAGGCGGCGTGGCGCGTGAGGTCGTCGAGCACGATCAGCGCATGGCCGCCGGTGTCGCGCAGCTCCTCGGCCATCGTCATACCTGCGAACGGCGCGAGCCACTGCATCCCCGGCGGCGTCGACGGCCCGGCCACCACGACGATGGTGCGCGCCAGCGCCCCGTTACGCCGAAGCGTCTCGATCACGCGCTCCACCGACGAGGTCTTCTGCCCGATCGCGACATAGACCGAGGTCACGTCGCCGTCCTTCTGGTTCAGGATCGTGTCGAGCGCGAGCGTCGTCTTGCCGGTCGCACGGTCGCCCACGATCAGCTCGCGCTGGCCCCGGCCAAGTGCGAAGAGTGCATCCACCACCAGCGTGCCGGTCTGCATCGGCTCCACCACCGCGGCGCGGTCGATGATCGCCGGGGCGGGGCGTTCGACCGGATGCTTTGCACTGGTCGTGATCGGGCCGAGCCCATCGAGGGGCCGCCCGAGCGGGTCGACGATCCGGCCCAGCAGTTCCGGCCCGACCGGCACCCGCATCACGTCGCCCGTGCCGGTCACCGCATCGCCCTGCGCGACGCCCGCGATATCGTCGAGCAGCACCGCCGCGAGGGTCTCTTCGTCGAGCACATGGACGAAGCCCGATTGCCCGCCCTCGAAGACCAGCCGCTCCCCGGCGCGGGCTTCGGGCAGGCCCGATACCATCGCGACGCCGTCGGATACACGCTCCACCCGGCCGCTGCGGCGCACGACGGGGCCGAGCGGCGCGCGCGCGATGGCCTCGAGACTGCGGTCCAGCCACTCGTCGGGATCATTGGGTGTCATTGGCCACCTCCTTGCGCATCCGGGCGAGATCGGCGGCCCATGAGCTTTCGAGGTGCAGGTGCTTGGTCTCCAGCGCGAGGCCGCAGATCAGCTCCGCATCGGTTTTAATCGCCGGGCTGATCTCTTCGCCCAAGGTCTTTCCAAGGCGATCGGCGAAGGCCTCTCCGTAACCGGCCTCTGTCGCCTCGCTGATCCGCAGCATGAGTTTCTCCGAGCCGAGCGCGGCGCGATCTTCCGTGTCGAGTGCCGCGACCTGCGCCAGAAGGTCTGTCGCATAAGCCTCGAGCAATGCGGGCCGCGACAGGCGCGTGCCGATCCGTTCGGCCATGCGCTGCGCCAGATCGGCGGCGCGCGCCGCATAGCGTTTCTCGGCTTCCTCCGCGCGGGCGGCGCGTTCGGCCTCTGCGGTGCGGGCCATATCGGCGGCCTCCGCGCGGGCATGGTCCAGAAGCGCCTTGCGCGCCGCTTCGGCCTCGGTCTGCGCCTGCGCCAGCATCTCGGACTTGCGCGTGCCGACCTGATCGAGCGCCGCCTCGGCCTGCGCCTTCGCCTCATCGGCTTTGCGCGCGGTCTCGCTCGCGTCGCTCAATTGCTTGTCCGCTTCGGCCTGACGCGCCTGGATGGCACTCACGATCGGGCGCCAAAGCACCCGGCTCAGAAGCCAGATCAGCACCGCCGCATTGAGCGTCTGCAGCCCGAGCGTCCACCAGTCCAGTGTCATGATCAGCCGATGAACGGGTTGGCGAACAGCAGCAGAAGCGCGATCACGAGGCAGTAGATCGCCGTCGTCTCGATCATCGCGAGCCCGACGAAGAGCGTGCGCGAGATCGCGTTCGCGGCCTCGGGCTGGCGGGCGATCGCGTCCATCGCAGCCGCGACCGAGCGTCCTTCGCCAAGCGCGGGACCAAGCGCCCCGAAGGCCACCGCCGCGGCGGCCGAGATGACGCTCGCCACTTCAATATATTCCATAGTCAGTCCTTTCCGGATCCGTGGGAGGTTTGGGATTCCGCCACTGCCGCCGCGATGAAGACCATGGCGAGGACGGTAAAAATGTAGGCCTGAACGAGCCCGGTCAGCAGGTCGAGCGCCATGAAGGGGATCGGCACGAACAGCCCCGCGAGCGAGAGCACGATGCCGATCACGAAGACCCCGCTCATGATATTGCCGAACAGGCGGATCAGCAGCGAGAAACTGCGCGTCAGCGTCTCGACGAGGTTCAGCGGGATCATCAGCGGCGTCGGCATCGCGAAGCTGCGCAGGTAGCCACGCACGCCGCCCGCGCGGATGCCGTAGACGATCACCGCAACGAAGACCAGCAGCGCCAATGCCGCGTCGGTTTCGAGATTGGCGGTCGGAGGTTCGACGCCCGGGATCAGCGAGGACCAGTTCGCGATCAGAATGAACAGGAACAGTCCGCCGAGGAAGGTGCGGTAGCGGTCGGGGGCGACGCTCATCGTCTCGCGGATCTGGGTGTCGAGCACCGTCACCAGCAGTTCCAGCGCCGCTTGGCGCCGTCCGGGCTTGAGGCTCAGGTTCCGGGTCAGCGCGTAGCAGCCGGCCACGATCACCACCATCAGCACCCATGTCGTGACGACGGGTTGCGTGATCGGCACGGGGCCGATCCAGAACAGGACGGTGGTCTCCAGCGGCGAATTCATGCGGACCTCGCGCGGCGCAGGGTGAGCATTCGCCCGATGCCGATCCCGAGCGCCGCCGCCAGCAGCGGCACGGCGCCCAGAAGCGCGCAGCCCACGAGGACCGCGATGGTCAGCCCGAAGCGCAGCACGGTCAGCGCGATCGCCTTCAGCGCCTTGCTTTCGAGCAGCATTGCATCCGTGCCCGCCCGCAGCAGGGTGAAATGCAAGAGGCCCACGCCGATGCCGAGTATCAGAGCGCCTGCGCCAATAAGAAACTCCACCGCGCTCATTGCTGCTGCACCCAGCGCCAGCCCAGCCAGCACCCCACGACAAGCCCCACCATCATCAGTGCGGCGGTCCAGAAGATGCCCGACTGAGCGCTCCGGTCGATCCATCTGCCGCCCGCGGCCCCCGCCAGCATCGGCAGCACCACGATCCATCCGAGCACACCGATCTGGCCCAGCCGTCTTGCCAGCGGGATGTCACCTTCCTCTCGGGCTTTCTCGATCCGGGCGGCGTGGCGGCGCGCGGCGCTCTCCATCGGCTCCTCCGTCTGTTCCGGGTCTTCCGGCGAGTGGGTCATGTCCAATCCTTCCGAGCCTGCGCGCCGTCGAGGCTGGCCACCAGCTGCCGGATCGCGAGCAGATGCAGCTGGGTGGAGTCGGCCTGTTCGGTCTTCGCGGCGTCATCCTCGGCCTGAAACCGTTTCAGAATCGTGTCGCCGAGCTCGGGCAGATCGCCGGTCACCGCGGCGCGGGTCGAGACCGAGACGTCGCTTCCATTCTCGACCATAAGAACACCGCCCTTCACCGCGCAATAGTGCCGTTGGCCGTCGACCTCCCACGAGATGACCGAGATGCTGAGGCTGGTGAGAAACTCGGCATGGCCGGGCAGGATGCCGAAGCCGCCGCTCTCGTCCTCGGCCCGGATCGCGGTGACGTCCTTGGCATCGACGACGATTTCGAGAGGCGTAGCGATGGTGAGCCTCATGCCGCGGCCTCCTCTCGCTGGCGGGCCTCGTCGATCCCGCCGATCATGTAGAGCGACTGATCCGACCAGTCGTCCGCCTCGCCCGCGAGGATCGCGCGGCATCCCTCCAGCGTATCGGCCAGCGGCACCGAGCGCCCGGTCTGGCCGGTAAAGGCCTCGGTGACGACGAAGGGCTGGGTGAGGAAGCGTTGCAGCTTGCGCGCGCGGCGCACCGCCAGCCGGTCGGCCGCGCCCAGCTCCTCGACGCCGAGAAGCGCGATGATGTCCTGCAATTCGCGGAACCGCGCCAACAGCGCCCGCGCTTCGCCCGCCAGCTTGAAATGCTCCGCCCCGACGATCTCGGGGTCGAGCAGTTGCGAGGACGAGGCGAGCGGGTCGATCGCGGGGTAAATCCCCTCCGATGCCAGCTGGCGCGACAGAACGATTGAGCTGTCCATATGCCCCGAAATCGCGGTGACTGCGGGGTCGGTGAAGTCATCCGCAGGCACGTAGACCGCCTGAATTGCGGTGACCGAGGCTCCGGCGGCGGAGGCGATGCGCTCCTCCAGCTCCGCGACCTCAGACGCGAGGGTGGGCTGGTAGCCCACGCGCGAGGGCAGGCGGCCCAGAAGCCCCGAGACCTCGCTGCCCGCCTGCACGAAGCGGAAGACGTTATCCATCATCAGAAGGACGTTGCAGTGATCGCGGTCGCGGAAATCCTCGGCGATGGAGACGGCGGTCAGCGGCACCCGCCAGCGCGCGCCGGGCGGCTCGTTCATCTGGCCATAGACCAGCGCGGTGCGCGCGAGCACGCCGGACTCGGTCATGTCGGCGAGCATCTCGTGACCCTCGCGCGAGCGCTCCCCCACGCCCGCGAAGATCGCGATACCCTGATATTTCTCGACCATCGTGTTGATGAGTTCCATCACCAGCACCGTCTTGCCCACGCCCGCGCCGCCGAACATCGCGGCTTTGCCGCCGCGCGCGAGCGGCAGCATCAGGTCGATCACCTTGATGCCGGTCTCGAAAGCGGTGACCGCGCCGCTGCCTGACAGGCGCGGCGGCGTGCCGTGGATCGGGCGGCGTGGCGTGCCCTTGGGCAGCGGGTCGCCGCCGTCGCGCATCGCCCCCGTCACATCCATCAGCCGCCCCAGAACGGCCTCGCCGACCGGCACTTCCAGCGGCTTGCCCGTGGCGCGCAGCTTGCGCCCGCGCGACAGGCCGAGCGTCGATTGCAGCGCGATGGCGCGCACCCGATGCGCGTCGAGATGGCCATGCACCTCGAAGCTGCCCGGCATGTCGTCATCCGTCAGCGTCAGGATCGAATGGATCGGCGGCAGCGGGCCATCGAAACTTGCGTCGATGACCGGCCCGCGCACCGCGATGATCCGCCCCTCCGTCGTGCTCATCGCGAGGTATATCCGCCGTCGACGAGGTGATAGCTGCCATTCACGAAACTCGCGGCATCCGACAGCAGGAAGCAGGTCAGCGCCGCGACCTCCTCTGGTGTGCCGAGCCGTCCGGCGGGATGCAGCGCGACCAGCGAGTCCTTCACCTCGGGCGCCAGCCCCGACAGAAGCGGTGTTTCGATGAAGGCAGGGCCCACCGCATTGACGCGGATGCCCTGTGCTGCGTGATCGATCGCCGCCGCCCGCGTCAGACCCAGAAGCGCGTGCTTCGCCGCGACATAGGCGCAGGCGCTCGGGAATGCGACCGAGCCGAGGATCGAGGACATGTTCACGATCGCGCCGCCGCCCGATTTCAGCATCGCGGCGATCGCGAAGCGCATCCCGTAGAACACGCCGTTCAGGTTGACGTCGATCACCTGTTTCCAGCCGTCGAGCGGATACTCCCCGAACGGCACCTGCGGACCGCCGATACCCGCATTGTTCACGGCCAGATCCAGCTTGCCGAAGGTCGCGACGGCCTTCTCGACCATCGCTTCGACCTCCGTGGCCGAGGTGACATCGACCGCCATCGGCTCGGCGGTGCCGCCCGCCTTGCGGATTTCCTCGGTCACGGACTTGGCCGCGTCCGCGTTCTGATCCGCAAGCAGGACCGAGGCGCCGCGCGCCGCCAATTCCTTGGCGATTGCCGCGCCGATCCCTGATCCCGCGCCTGTAACGATAGCTGATTTACCTTCGAAATCCCGTGTCATAGCAGTCCCGGCCTCCGTTTTGGATGCGCAGAGGGTAACGATCTCGGTGCTTTAGGACTTTGATGGGGATCAAGCGGGGCAGGCCCGGTTGCGGCGTACACGAACTCGTGATTGCAATGCGCGGTTCGCGGCGTCTGAAGACCCGCGAAACGCAAACCGCCCGCGACTCTGCGCGAGCCGCGGGCGGTGATCTTTCAGCGAAGAGGGCGCGCTTACATTGCCCAGGGGCCGTGGAAGTCGCCACCCTCGCGGTCGGTGCGCTCGAACCCATGCGCGCCGAAGAAATCGCGCTGGCCCTGGATCATGTTCGCGGTGCCGCGCGCGGTGCGCATCGTGTCGAAATAGCTCAGCGCCATCGACAGGGCCGGAACCGCAAGCCCGTGGGCTGCGGCGATGCTGACGACCTTGCGCAGCGCGCCGTGATGCGCCTTCAGCAGATCCGCGAAATAGGGCGCATACATCAGGTTGCGATCGGGCGACTCGCTCAGCGCGCTCGCCATATCGTCGAGCATCGCCGAGCGGATGATGCAGCCGTCGCGCCAGACCAGCGCGATGTCGGGCAGCGGCAGATCCCAGTCGAAAGGCGCATTGGCCGAGCGCAGCAGCTCGAAGCCCTGCGCGTAGCACAGGATCTTGCCCGCGATCAGTGCGTTCTCCAGATCCTCCGCGCTCAGCGCGCCCTCGGGCAGCGCCTCGGGAGCGGCCCCGAACATGTCCTCGCCCTGCTTGCGGGCATCGAGCCGCGACGACAGGTTGCGCGCCATCACCGCCGCTTCGATCACCGGAACGGGGGCGGCCAGATGCTGCGCCTCGATCACGGTCCAGCGGCCGGTGCCTTTCTGACCCGCACGGTCGAGGATGATGTCGAGCATCGGCTCGCCAGTCTCGGGATCGGTGGCGCGGGCGACCTTGCCGGAAATCTCGATCAGGTAGGATTTCAGCGCGCCTTCGTCCCATTTCGCGAAGATCTCGCCGCAGGCCTGCGAGTTCAGCCCCATCCCGTCGCGCATCACGCCATAGGTCTCGGCGATCATCTGCATATCGGCATATTCGATGCCGTTATGCACGGCTTTGACGAAATGACCCGAGCCGCCCTTGCCCATGAACCCGGCGCAGGGCGTGCCGTCGAATTTCGCGGCGATCGCGTTGAGGATCGGGGCCACGCGGTCCCAGTCCTGCTGCTCGCCGCCGCCCATGATCGCGGGCCCGTGGCGCGCGCCCTCTTCACCGCCGGAGACCCCGATGCCGAGGAAACGGGGGCCCGCCTTCGCCGCTTCTTCCGCGCGGCGCTCGGTGTCGTGGAAGTTGGCGTTGCCCGCGTCGATGATCAGATCGTCCGCGTCGAGATGAGCGCGCAGCGCCGCGATCTGCTGGTCGACCGGGTCGCCTGCGGGGACCATCAGGATGATCGCGCGGGGTTTCGCGATCGAGGCCACGAGGTCTTCGAGATTTTCGCAGGGCGTGATTTTCGACGCCAGCTCGCCCGCGTTCTCATGGAAGGTCTTGGTGACGCTGGTGGTGCGGTTGAACACCGAAATGTCGAACCCTTTTTCCGCGATATTGAGGGCAAGCATGCCGCCCATGGTGCCAAGGCCGATCAGCCCGATTTGCGATTGTGCCACGATACGGCCTCCGAAATTGTTGCATGCGGGCCGCGTCAGGCGCCCGGGGCGTCGTCTCTTTCGCTGCGCCGGACCGCCTGATTGCGCGGCGCTGCGAGGACGACCCGCACGAATTGCCCCAAGACGGCGGAAGTTGCAAATCCCCGACGCGGTGCGTGGGGCGGAGAAACGCGATAACGAGTTTCTGAGTAAATTACTCGGAAAAGGGGTTGCGCCCGTCGATCTGCGCCACTAACGAATACCCAATAAATTTACTCGGGAATCGACGGGGTGCCCACAGCATGCTGGCAACATTCATCATCGGCCTGCGCGAAGGGCTCGAAGCGGCGCTGATCGTCGGGATCATTGCGGCCTTCCTGCGCGCCCGGGGCGAGCGTTTGACCGAGATGTGGCTTGGCGTCGCTGCCGCCGTGGCGCTGGCCGTCGGCGTTGGCGCGGGGCTCGCGCTGGTCGAGGCCGCTTTGCCGCATAGCGCGCAGGAAAAGCTCGAATGTGTGATCGCGGCCGTCGCGGTCGTCTTCGTGACGCTGATGGTGCTCTGGATGACGCGCCACGCGGCGGGGCTGAAGGGCCAGATCGAGCGCGACGCCGATGCGGCGCTGGGGCAGGGGAGCCGGGTCGCGCTGGCGGCGATGGCCTTCCTCGCCGTGCTGCGCGAGGGGTTCGAGACCGCTGTCTTCCTGCTCGCCACGATCTCGGGCGCGCAGACCGGACATTGGGCGGGGCTAGGCGCGGCGCTTGGTCTCGCCGCTTCGGTCGCGCTTGGCTGGGCGATCGCGCAGGGTGGGATGCGGCTCAATCTGGGGCGCTTCTTCCGCTGGACCGGCGTGTTCCTGATCCTCGTCGCGGCGGGGCTGGTGTTGCAGACGCTGCGCTCGGCGCATGAGGCGGGTTGGCTGCTCGCCGGACAACAACGCATCGCCGATCTGAGCTGGCTCGTGGCCCCCGGCACCGTGCGCTCGGCGCTGATCACCGGCGTGCTGGGCATTCCCGCCGATCCGCGCCTGATCGAGGTGCTGGGCTGGATCGCCTATCTGATCCCGGTCGCGGCGCTGACCTATTGGCCGCGGGCACTGCGCCCCGATCCTCGCACGGCGCAATGGCTGCGCGGCTCTCTCGCGGTCGCCTTCGCGGCGCTGGCCGTCGGTATCGCGGCGCTTTGGCCGCAGCCGCAGGTGACGCTGCCCGATCATGCGCCGCGTGTGCTGGAAAGCGATATCGACACCTCCGCCGGGCCCGATCTGCGCTTGCAGGGTCAGGTTCTGGAGATGGGCGCGACCCGTGTCGATCTGACGGGCGCTGAGGCCACGCCGGAGCGGCATCTGGGTCTCCCGTCCCTGCATCGCCAGGTGCAGAGCCAGACCGAGATCGCGGACGCCCCCGGCCAGATCGATCTCGCCACGCTTGCGCAGCTCGCGGGCGGGCGGCTGCCGGTGGGCGTCAGCCCGGCGCGCAATCCCGGGCCTTTCGTGGCCGAGTGGACGCGGCTGGAACAGGTGACCGTCTGGACTGCAGGCGATGCGCTTCTCGATGCGCGGGGCCGTAGCGCGGTGACGCTGCGCCTCTCGGGCGGCGGGCTGACCACGCCGCGCACGCTGCGCGTCGATGCAGCGCCCGGCGGTTCGGCAACCGGCGCCTGGGTCATGGCCCCCGCCGCCGCGCAGGACGCCGCCGATGCGCTGCGTGCGCTGCGTCGTGCCCGCATCGAGCACCAGTTCTGGGCCCGAGAGCTGCCCGTGATCCTCTTCCTCATCGCGCTCGCGCTGGCGGCCTCTGCGCTCGCCCGCGCGCGCCCCGCACCGTTTTTCCCCGCCAGGTCCCTCTGACCAAGCCAAAACCGCAGAGCAAATACAGGAGCCTGACAATGAACATGTCGTCCCGCGCGCGCCGTCGCGCCGTTCCCCTTCTCGCTGCAACCGCGTTCTTCGCGCAGCCCGCACTGGCCGATGCGCCGATGAATAACGGGGCCGCGCAGGTCGCGATCACGCTGACCGGCGATAATGGCGGCGCGTGTGTCCTCGATCACGACAGCGCGGCGGCGGGGCCGATCACCTTCACGGTGACCAATGAATCCGCCCCGGCGATCTCCGAGCTGGAGCTGCTGTCGGACAGCCGCATCCTCGGCGAGAAAGAGAACCTCGCCCCCGGTCTCCCCGCGTCGAGCTTCACCGTCACGCTCGACGGTGGCGACTATCGCATCTATTGCCCGGGCGCTGTCGAAGACACCGTAGCCTTCACCGTGACCGGCGAGAGCAAGCAGCGCGCGCAAAGTGCGATCGGCGATCTCCTGGATGAAGGCACCGCAGGCTATGCCAACTACGTCGAAGGCATGGTCGATGCGATGGTCACTGCGAGCGAACGGCTCGCCGCGAAAGTGGATGCGGGCGACGTGGAGGGCGCGAAAGCGGCCTATGCGCAGGCGCGTCCGTTCTACGAGCGGATCGAGCCCGACGTCGAAGGCTTCGTCCTGCCCGGCACCGACCCGACCGACAACTCGGGCAACCTCGATTACCTGATCGACATGCGCGCCTCGAACCTCGACCCGGCGGTCGGCTGGCACGGCTTCCACGCGGTGGAGCGCGACCTGTTCGAGGGTGGCGAGATCACCGACGAGACCAAGGCGCATGCCGCGGAACTGGTGAAGAACGTCAAGATGCTCGCCGATCTGTCGGGCGGGATCGAGTATCGCCCGGAAGATCTGGCGAACGGCGCGGCGGCCCTTCTGGAAGAGGTCCAAAGCGGCAAGATCAGCGGTGAGGAAGAGGCCTATAGCCATATCGACCTCGTGGACTTCGCGGCCAATATCGAAGGCGCGCATCAGGCGTTCGCCTTCCTCGAGCCGGGGCTGAAGCGGATCGATCCGGATGTGGCCGAGACCATCGCGCAGCGCTTTGCGGATGTGCAGACGATGCTCGAAGACTACCGCGATCCCGAGGCTCTGGGCGGCTACAAGATCTACGATGCCGAGCTGCGCAAATCGGACGCGGTGAAGCTGAGCCGTGCGATCCAGATGCTGCAGGAGCCGCTGTCGCGGATCGCCGAAAAAGTCGCCACGGCAAGCTGAAGACGAAGGAGGCCATGATGCGCGGGCAAGACGATAAACCGGCAGGACTGTCACGGCGTGGGCTGTTTCTGGGCGCGGCAGCGCTTGGGGGCACCATCGCCACGGCGGGGCAGGCGGCGGAGACCGGCAAGGTCGCGCCCGACGCCATGCCCGACCCGGACCAGAGGCGCTACGCCTTCTACGGCACCGGGCCGCAGGCCGGGATCGCCACGCCGCCGCAGCAGCATCTGATGGCCATGGCCTTCGACCTGACCGGGACCGATCCGCGCGCGCTGCAGGTGCTGCTCGCGCGCTGGTCGGCCTCGATCGGGCTGATGATGGAAGGGCGGCCGGTCGGTCCGGCAGAGCCCGACCGCGAGACGGCCACCGCGCTCGAGACCGGCGAGGCGCTCGGTCTTGGCCCGGCGGGGCTGACGGTGACCGTGGGCCTTGGCCCGCGCGTTTTCTCCAAGGAGATGGGGCTGGCGGCGAAGGCCCCGCCGCATCTGCGCCCGCTGGCCGATCTGCCGTCGGACGCGCTGCGCCCCGAGATCAGCGGTGGCGATCTCTCGCTACAGGCCTGCGCCGACGATCCGCAGGTCGCTTATCACGCGGTGCGCATCCTCGCGCGGATCGCGAAACGCACCGGCGCCGCAACGGTTCGCTGGACCCAGCTCGGCTTCGGGCGCGCCTCCGCGGGCGCGGGGCAGGAGACGCCGCGCAATCTCTTTGGCTATCGCGACGGCACCCGCAACATCACCACGCCCGAGCAGCTCGCGCAGCATGTCTGGGCCAATGACGGTCCCGAATGGCAGCATGGCGGGACCTATCAGGTGATGCGCCGGATCGAGATGCATATCGAGAACTGGGACAACGCGCAGGTCAGTCACCAGAACGACGTCTTCGGGCGGCACAAGCTCACCGGCGCGCCGCTGACCGGGACGGACGAATTCGACACGCCCGATTTCAAGGCGAAGAACGCGCAAGGCGAACCGGTGATCCCGACGCATGCGCATATCCGTCTGTCGGCGCATGAGACCAATGACGGCATCCGCATCCTGCGGCGTGGCTACAACTTCACCGGCGGGCTGAATGCGGTCGGGCGGCTCGATGCGGGGCTGTTCTTCATCAGCTACCAGAACGACCCCGCGCATTTCGAGGCGCTGCAACGGCGGCTCGGCGCGTCGGACCTGCTGAACGAGTACATCTCCCACACCGGATCGGGGCTGTTCTGGGTGCCGCCTGCCGCGCCGAAAGGCTCCTATATCGGCGCGCCGCTTTTCGCAGCGGTCTAAGCCTCCGGAGCGGATCCGGCGGTGACCACTTTGCGCGCCGTCGTCGCGGCGGCGTGCAGGTGGGTCTGCATCGTGGCCGCGCTGCTGCAGATGTGAGGCCCTGCCTTCTTGCCATCCATCTGTGCCTGCGCGCTGTTCCCCGCGCATCTGTGCCGCCCATGCCACAGCCCGCTCGATTTCTTCCGGAACCTATGTCGACATTCCGCGTTGGGCGAGACTTAACGGTGACCGAAAGGCTCACCGAGCCGTTGCTGCACCTTGGGGATGGCTACGCCCTCACAGTGCGAATCGCGTGGGGTGCGAGGCGAGGTTCCGTGTTCGGGCCCTCGAAATCCGGCCTCTCCCGCATGTGAGGCCACCATCGCGCTCCCTCGCGTCTGCGTGACCTGCAAGGGCTGCGCGGGTTTCAAGAGGTAACATCCGTTCAGATGACCTTGAGGTAGAGGCGTCCGTCGGCAACTCCCTGCTGAGCTCTCGGCATTTGGCTGCCGGTTCCATCGATGGAACCGCGTGCGGCCCTTTTGTTCGTCCCCGAAATTTCGAAGTTGCGCCCTTCGACACGCATTCGAAGGGACAACAATCATGGCAAAGGCATCAGGACTGCTCCGTCGCGGGTTTCTCCTGGGCGCGGCGGGCGCCCTCGCAACCCCCTACATCGTCACCCCGGCACAGGCAGGCCAGACGGACGAGCGCCGCCTGCGCTTCCACAATCCGCATACCAACGAGAATTTCGACGCGGTCTATTTCGCGAAGGGGCAGTATGACGACGACGCGATGCGCGAGTTCTACCGGATCGCCCGCGACTGGCGTCAGGAGAAAGAGGTGAAGATCGACAATCGCACGATCAACATCGCCTATAACATGCAGAACATACTCGAGCAGAGCACGCCGCTGATGCTGGTGTCGGGCTACCGCACGCCGAAGACGAACCGTCTCGTGCATGGCGCGACGCATAGCTACCACATGCGGGGCGAAGCGCTCGATCTGACGCATCCGAATGTATCGACCAGCACGCTGCACAAAGTGGCCCTGCGCATCCGTGGCGGCGGTGTCGGCTACTATCCGAGCGAGCATTTCGTGCATGTCGATTGCGGCCCCGTCCGCACCTGGCGCGGCTGAGCGCAGGCCTTCCAAAGACCACCGGCGCGGCGCGCGGTTTCCCTGCCTTCACGGGATCGAAACGAGGGCAGGACGCCGCGCCGCGCTGACGTATCGGCACCCCCGGCGGTGCCATCTTCTCGCGACGTTTTTACGAAAATTTAGTGCCTCGCGCCGCTCGTGCCCTAGGTGAAGGGCGGCTAACCAGCGCCGCGCGAGCGCTCACCGATAAAACGGCGAGGAGAAACTCATGAAATTGAAAATCAACGGCAAGTCCGTCGACGTGCAGTCCGGCCCGGATACCCCGCTCCTTTGGGTGATCCGCGATGAGCTCGGCATGACCGGCACGAAATTCGGCTGCGGGATCGCACAATGCGGCGCCTGTTCGGTGCTGCTTGATGGCACGGTTCAGCGCAGCTGTGTCCTGCCCGTCAGCGCCGTCGGCGACAGCGAAGTCACCACCATCGAAGAGATCGAGAACGACCCCGTCGGCAAGCGTGTCGTCGAGGCCTGGGTCGACAAGGAAGTGCCGCAATGCGGCTATTGCCAGTCCGGTCAGGTGATGGCGGCGACCTCGCTGCTGAAGTCGAACGACAAGCCCACCGAAGATGACATCACGGCAGCTATGACCAACCTGTGCCGCTGCGGCACCTATAACGCGATCAACGACACGATCGCCTCGATTGCCGGCACCGATGCAGCGAAAGCGGGGGATGCGCAATGAACGACCACGATCCCAAAATCTCCGATCCCGGCTACCCGACCGGCGCGCCCGAGAACGTCTCGCGCCGCCGCTTCCTGCTGGCCTCGGCCGGTATCACCGCGGGCTCACTTGTGCTTGGCTTCGGCCTGAGCGTCGCGCCCAACAAGGCGGCCGCAGCCGCGAAGGACATGCCGCCCGGCTCGAACGTTCCGGCCTTCCTCGAGCTGCGCCCCGACGGCAAGGTCCGCCTGTTGAGCCCGTTCAACGAAGGCGGGCAGGGTGTCTTCACCGCGATGGCGCAGATCGTGGGCGAGGAAATGGACGTGGCCCCCGATAGCTTCATCGTCGAGAACGCTCCTGCGGGCAGCGATTACCTCGTGGTCTATGGCAAGATGCGGATCACCGGCGGCTCGATGTCGGTGCGCACCAGCTACGACACGATGCGCAAGCTGGGCGCGGCGGCACGGCAGATGATGCTGGAAGCGGCGGCGAAGAAGCTCGACGCGCCGGTGTCGGATCTGTCGACCGAGCCGGGAAAGGTGGTCCACAAGGCCTCCGGCAAGTCGCTGGGCTATGGTGAACTGGCGGGCGATGCGCTCGACCAGGAGGTGCCCAGCCCCGACACCGTGACGCTGAAAGATCCCAAGGACTTCAAGTGGATCGGCGAGCCCGTGAAGCGCGTCGACGTCTACGAGAAATCGACCGGCAAGGCGATGTATGCGATGGATGTCAAGGTCGACGGGATGCTGCACGCCGCCGTTCAGCACGCCCCGCGTCTGGGTCTCAAGCCCGGCGACATCAGCAACCTCGACGAGGTGAAGGGCATGACCGGCGTCATGTCGGTGCACAAGCTCGACGGGGCGGTGGCTGTCGTGGCCGAGCGCTTCTGGGATGCGAAGACGGCGGTCGAAGCCGCCAAGGTCGACTGGCAGGAACCGAGCGAGGAGGAGAAGTCCAAGATCCGCTACATGCCCGCCGATTTCTCGACCGAGGATTTCGCCAAGCAACTGGCCAACACCAAGGGCGACGGCACCGAGGCCGAGAGCGAAGGCGACATCACCTCGGGCTTCGACGGGGCGGCCAAGACGGTCGATGCGACCTATCAGAGCCAATACCTGCACCACGCCCAGATCGAGCCTGCCTCGACGCTGGCGCGGTTCAACGAGGATGGCACGCTCGACATCTGGCTGCCCAATCAGGCGCCCGAGCAGTTTCAGGCTCAGATCGCGGATGCGGCCGGGATCAAGCCCGAGCAGGTGAAGGTCAACTCGCCGATGCTCGGTGGTTTCTTCGGGCGGCACTTCCTGTACCCGGCGGCCAACCCCTTCCCGCAGGCGGTCCAGCTTGCAAAAGAGGTCGGCAAGCCGATCAAGGTGATCTGGACGCGCGAGCAGGAATTCCTGCGTGACCCGCTGCGCCCGATGGCGGCGGTGCGCTTCCGTGGTGCGTTGGACGAGCAGGGCATGCCGGTGGCGCTCGAGGCGATCTCCGCCTGTGAAGGCCCGACCGAGGCGCTCAACGGCCACAACCCCGACAAGGTCGACGCGATGGCGGTCGAAGGGCTCACCGGCAAGAGCTACGCGATCCCGAACCGCCGCATCGCGCAGAACTTTGTCGAGAACCCGACCTCGCTCGCCTATTGGCGCTCGGTCGGTCATTCGATGAACGACTTCTTCTATGAGGCCTTCCTCGACGAGATGGCCGATGCGGGCGGTCAGGACCCCTATGAGCTGCGCATGAAGCTGCTCGAAGGGAACGAGCGTCTGACCAATCTGCTCAAAGCCGTGGGCGATCTGTCGGGCGGCTGGAAGCGTGGTCCCTTCGATGCCGAGGAAGGCACCCGCCGCGCCCGCGGTGTCGCGATGGCCTCGCCCTTCGGCAGCGAGGCGGCGGCGATTGCCGAGGTCTCGATTCAGGACGGCCAGATCGTCGTGCATGACATCTGGGACGTGCTCGATCCGGGCAGCATCGTGAACCCGGCGATCATCAAGGCGCAGATCATGGGGGCGGCCACGCTCGGCACCTCCGAGGCGCTTATCGAAGAGGTCGCCTACAAGAACGGCGAGCCGACCGCGCGCAACTTCGACTACTACCCGATCCTCGGTGGGGCGCGTGCGCCGCGCATCCATGCGAAGGTGATCGAGAGCGGCGCGAAGATGGGCGGCGTGGGCGAGCCGCCGCTGCCCGCCGTGCCGCCGGCGATTGCCAATGCGGTCTCGGTGCTGACCGGGCAGCGCGTGCGTTCGATGCCGATGGACAAGCTCGACCTGAAGAAGGGCTGAGCCCGTCCGGACGGAAAGAACTGGGGGAGGCGGCGTGATCCGCCTCCCTTTTCAGTCCTGCGAGGCGACAGCCTTGCGGGCGAGCGCGATGAACTGCGCGGCCTCTTCCTCGCTCAACCCTTCCAGAATCTCCGCCTGCAGCCGCGTCACCACGGGCCGCGCGCCCTCCAGGGCCGCTGTCCCCTCCGGCGTCAGATGCAGGCTGCGGGCGCGCCGATCCGTCTCGCTGACGGCCCGCGCGACAAGCCCCTTCTGCACCAGCCGTTTCACCACGTCCCCGATCGTCGCGCGGTCATAGGCGATGCGCGCGGCCAGCTGCGCCTGATCCATTCCCGGCTCGCGCGACAGCGCGTCGAGCGCCGCGAATTGCACCGAGGTCAGTTCCACCGGGGCGTCCTTGATCCGCTTCTGGAACACCGCCGTCGAGCGCTGGTTCAGCCGCCGGATCAGGTGGCCGGGCAGGGTTTCGAGATCGCGTTTCATCGAGGGCGCTCCGGTTTTGGGGTCCTATTCGATATGTATACTTACCATATTGACGTGACGCCAGCCTTTCCGCTAATGGTAAGTATGCATATCAATTGGGAGGGCGCGCTATGCAGTTTCATCTGAACGGGTTCACTACCGGCGATCCGGCCATCGCGCCGCGTCATCCGCAGGCGGGTGAGGCGCTCGACGCGGTCGACGTTCTCATCGTCGGCTGCGGCCCCGCCGGGCTGACGCTCGCGGCGCAGCTTGCGGCCTTCTCCGAGATTTCCGTGCGCATCACCGAGCGCAAACCCGGCCCGCTCGAAGTCGGGCAGGCGGACGGCATCGCCTGCCGCTCGGTCGAGATGTTCGAGGCTTTCGGCTTCGCCGAGAAGGTGATGAAAGAGGGCTATTGGGTGAACGAGGTCGCCTTCTGGCGGCCCGGTGCGCAAGGCGAGGGGCTGCAGCGCGCCGACCGGATTCAGGACGTGGCCGATGACCTGTCCGAGATGCCGCATGTCATCCTCAATCAGGCGCGGGTCCATGATTTCTACCTCGAGACGATGCGCAACGGCGCGCGCCGTTTGACCCCCGATTACGACCGCGCGCTGACCACGCTCACCCGCACCGACGACCCCGATTTTCCGCTCGTCGCGACGTTCGACTGCCTCGATGCGCCGGGCGAGACCGAGACGATCCGCGCGCGCTATGTCGTCGGCTGCGACGGGGCGCGCAGCACGGTGCGCAAATCCATCGGGCACGAATTGCACGGCGAATCCGCGCGCCAGCTCTGGGGCGTAATGGATGTGCTGCCGGTCACGGATTTTCCCGATATCCGGCTCAAGGCGGCGATCCAGTCGGCAACCGAGGGCAGCATCCTGATCATCCCGCGCGAAGGCGGCTATCTGGTGCGGCTCTATATCGAGCTCGACGCGCTGCATGGCGACGAGCGCGCCGCAGATCGCAATGTCAGCGCCGAGATGCTGATCGAGAAGGCACAGGCGATCCTCTCCCCCTATACGCTGGAGGTGAAGGAGGTCGCATGGTGGTCGGCCTATGAGATCGGCCAGCGTGTCTGCGACGGGTTCGACGACAGCGACAGGGACGGCGACGGCGCGTCCGAGCCGCGCATCTTCATCGCGGGCGATGCCTGCCACACCCATAGCCCGAAGGCCGGGCAGGGGATGAACGTCTCGATGGCCGACACGTTCAACCTCGGCTGGAAACTGGCTGCCGTGCTGCGCGGACAGGCGCGGCCAGACCTGCTGCAGAGCTATTCCGAGGAACGTCAGGCCAAGGCGCAGGAACTGATCGATTTCGACCGCGACATGGCGCGGCTGTTCAGCGCGAAGCCGCAGACCAAGGAGGAAGAGGCGCAGTTTCAGGCCTATTTCCAGAAACACGGGCGCTATACCGCCGGGGTCGAGACGCAATACGCGCCGGGGCTTCTGATCGGCGGTGCGGCGCATCAGGCGCTGGCCGCCGGGCAGGTCGTGGGCAAGCGTTTCCACTCCGCGCCGGTGGTGCGCTTGGCGGATGCGAAGCCGGTGCAGCTGGGCCATGCGTTCAAGGCGGATGGGCGCTGGCGGCTGCTGGCGTTTGCGCCGACGGGTGACACCGGCGAGGCGGATGGTCCGATCGCGCAGCTATGCGACCGGCTCGATGGGCCAGAAGGGCTCATTCACCGCTTCACGCCGGAGGGCGCGGATATCGACAGCGTCATCGATCTGCGCGCGGTCTTCCAGACGCCCCATCGCGAGATGCGCATCGAGGCGCTGCCCGCGCTCCTGCGTCCCAAGAAGGGGCGCTACGGGCTGGTCGATTACGAGAAGGCCTTCTGCCCCGCCGTCACCGGCCCCGACATCTTCGACCTTCGCGGCATCGACCGGGCGCAGGGTGCCTTGCTGGTGCTGCGGCCCGATCAATATGTCGCGCAGGTCTTGCCGCTCGACGCGGTGGACGCGGTCGCAGATTTCTTCGACCGCATCCTGATCCCGCAGGCGGCAGGCTGAGGGCGCGTCAGTCGCGGTTCACCTGCACGACGCCGGTCATGTTCTCTGCGCCATGACCGGCCTCGCTGGCCCGCGCGAAGAGGCGTTTTGCGGCCTCCGTCATCGGCATCCGCGCTTCGCCGCCTTCGGCGATGGCATAGCGGAAGTCCTTCGAGATCAGATCGACCGGGAATTGCGGCGTGAAATCCGAGCGCTGCATCGTGCCGGTGATATAGGGCGCGTTCGGCGTCCAGATCGGGGTGGAGGACAGAGCCTTCAGCGCGAGGTCGATGTCCATGCCGCCGCGCTCCAGCATCGGAATGATCTCGGCCCAGGCGGCGACCTGAACGCCCAGTATCGCGTTCGTCGCGAGCTTCATCCGCGCAGCCATGCCCCATGTGCCGACATGGTGCTGTGCCTTGGCGAGCGGGTCGAGGACGTCATGCGCCCGCTTGGCGGTCTCGGCCTCACCGCCGAGGAAATAGACCAGCACTCCGTTCTCGGCTTGCGGCAGGGTCCCCGAGACCG
Organism: Thioclava sp. ES.031; assembly: GCF_002563775.1. Classification (NCBI taxonomy): domain Bacteria; kingdom Pseudomonadati; phylum Pseudomonadota; class Alphaproteobacteria; order Rhodobacterales; family Paracoccaceae; genus Thioclava; species Thioclava sp. ES.031. The sequence continues at coordinate 910,752 of NZ_PDJO01000001.1, forward strand.
GTGCTTCGAGGAAACTCAGACCACGTTCGCGGGCGTATTCGCCCAACGCGATCGCTCCCTCGGGCGTGATCGTCGAGCTTTCGATCGCGACGGCCTCTTCGGGCAGTCCCGCGAAAGCGCCGGTTTCCGGGTCGCACCAGACCTCGCGCGAGACCTCGGTGTCGCGCAGCATCGAGATCGTGAATTCGGCCTGTGCTGCGGCGTCGCGCGGGGTGTCGGCCTGCGTGGCTCCGGCCTCGACGAGCGGCGCGCAGCGCTCCGGCGTCCGGTTCCAGACGATCAGATCGTGGCCCGCATCCAGAAGGGTCCGCGCCATCCGCGAGCCCATCGCGCCCATGCCTAGAAATGCGATTTTTGCCATGCTCTGCTCCTGTTCGTGATGGTGTTTCTGGCCGAATGCGAGGCGCCTTGGCGGGGTTCCGGGCGTGACGCGCACAACCCGGTGACCGCGCCCCTCTTCACGCCTGCCAGCCACTTCGTAAGGGAAATGTGCCCGCGCGACAAACGTCCAGCCCGCCCCGTCCCGCGATGCCTTCCGCGCGCGTGTCGGATACGACTGGGCCGAAACGCCCAGCCTTGCGTATCCTGAATACCCACGTGACAGGAGACCCCGCATGACAGACCGCGCGCGCCGTGTGCCCAAGGGAAGGATCAGCCGTCTCGCCGCTTTCGGCCAGATGGCAGGCGGGGTTGCCGCAGGGGCGCTCGGCGAGGGCGCGAAGCGCTGGGCCAGGGGCGAGCGGCCGCAGCTTTCCGATCTGGTGCTGACACCGGGCAATGCGCGCCGGGTGAGCGACCAGCTGGGACGGCTGCGCGGGGCTGCGATGAAGCTCGGCCAGATGATCTCGCTCGATGCGGGCGATGTGCTGCCCGCCGAGTTGACCGAGATACTGGCGCGGCTGCGCGAGGCGGCGGATGTGATGCCGCCGAAACAGCTCGACCGTATCCTGATCGCCGAATGGGGGCCGGATTGGCGCAAGCGGTTCGCCCGGTTCGAATCCCGGCCCATCGCGGCGGCCTCCATCGGGCAGGTGCATCGCGCGGTTCTGCCCTCGGGGCGCGAACTGGCGGTGAAGGTGCAATATCCCGGCGTGGCCGACAGTATCGACGCCGATATCGACAATGTCGCCACGCTGTTGCGCTATTCGGGGCTGCTGCCTGCGGGGCTCGATCTCGCGCCGCTTCTGGCCGAGGCGAAGCGGCAATTGCATGAGGAGGCGGACTATCTGCGCGAGGCCGAGCAGATGCGCCGCTATCGCGCATTGCTCGCCGATGACCCGCGTTTCGTGCTCCCCGAGCCGATCGACGATCTGCTGCGTCCGACGATCCTGCCGATGGATTTCCTACCCGGCCGCCCGATCGAGACGCTGACCGAGGCAGATCAGCCGCAGCGCGATCAGGTGATGAGCGCGCTTTTGGACCTGCTGCTGCGCGAGGTGTTCACCTTCGGCTACATGCAGACCGATCCGAATTTCGGCAATTTCCGCTGGCAGCCCGATGAGGGGCGGATCGTGCTTCTCGACTTCGGGGCTGCGCGCTCCGTCGGCCCGGAGACCGCCGCCGCCTATCGCCGCCTGCTGCAAGCGGTGCTGGCCGAGGATCGTGCGGGTTTGCGGGCGGGACTGCTGGAGATCGGCTTTGTCTCCGAGGCGCAGCTTTCGCGGCATGGCGCTGCTTTTGACAAGATGATCGATATCCTGGTGGCCCATATCGCGGATAGCCGTGCGCCCGGCGCGCTGTTCGACTTCTCCGATCGCAGCTTCGTGGAGGCGCTGCGCGCGACCGCCGCCCCGATCATGGCCGACCGATCCAGTTGGCACCTGCCGCCCGCGCACACGCTCTTCGTGCAGCGCAAGATCAGCGGTACCGCGCTTCTCAGCGTGCGGATGCGCGCGCAGGTGCCGCTGATCGACATGGTGCGGCCCTATGCGGAGGCGGCAGGGGGGTAGTGCCCGCGCGGGGCGAGCATAAGAAGCGGACATGGCCGCGTGCGCTATCCGGCAAAGGCCGGCTTTGACTGACGCGGGTCAGCATCCCCGTCGCAGTTCATTCCGTGACCAAATCGGCTTCGCGAGTGCGGGTCATACCAAGCTCGATGTCGCGCAGTATTGCGAGGCGATGCACGACGCGCCGGAGCGACGCCACGCCTCACGCGGCAGGCAGATCGACCCGCGTGTGATGCCCGTCCGGGCGCATCTCGAAGCTGAGCGCGCCGCCCAGACGGGTCAGCGCGTCGTGCGCGATCGAAAGGCCGAGGCCCGAGCCACTCGCATCCGCGCCCTTGCCCTTGACGAATTTCTGCCCTGCCTGCTGCGCGATCTCGGGCGGCAGGCCCGGTCCGTGGTCGTGAATGTCGACCAGAAGCGTATCGCCGGAGGTGGTCACGCTGACCTTGATCGCCGACCCGTCCGGGCTCGCCTGCACCGCGTTCTCGATCAGGTTGCGCAGGGCGAGCGACAGAAGCAGCGGGTCGCCTTCCACCGTCGGCGCGTCCGGCGCGCTGTCGAGTTCCAGCGTCACGCCGCGCCGCGTGGCCAGCCCCGCCAGATCGCCCAGCACCTGCCGCAGGAGCCCGTTCAGCTCGACCGACGTGGCACGTGCCTCGCGGCTGTCCACCTGCGCCAGATCGAGAAGTTGGCGCACCATCCGGTCGGTCCGGTCCACCGAAGTCGAGATCGCGGCGAGCGCGTGTTCGCGCGTGTCGGTATCGGGCGCATGGCGCGCGATATGGGCCTGCGTCTTCAGCCCGGCGAGCGGCGTTTTCATCTCATGTGCGGCATAGGCGATGAACTCGCGTTCGCGCGACCGGGCGGCGGCGAGCCGGGCCAGAAGGTCGTCGAGCGCGCCTGCAAGCGGGCGGATTTCACGGGGCTGTCGCGCCGTGCCGGGCAGGGCGCGCAGATCCTCGCTGGGCCGCGCCTCCAGATCGCGGGCGAAGCGGTCGAGCGGGGCCAGCCCGCGCGAGATCGCAAACCAGATCAGCCCCCACATCACCGGCAGGATCACCAGCGCGGGCCAGAGGAACCCGGCGATCACGTCGCGCACCAGCCGGTTGCGCATCGCGAGACTGTCGCCCACCGTGACCTGCCCGCCCAAATCGGGATCGACGATCGTATAGACCCGCAGCGCCTTGCCCTCCTGCGTCACATTGCGAAACCCGGTCGCGTCGGCGGGCACGATCTGCGCACGCGGCGCGCCGTTCGAGCGTCCGACAAGCCCATTGGTAAAGGACCAGATCTGGCAGAATTGCTGATGCTCGTAGCTGTCGCTCTCGGGCAGCGCGACCTGCGCGGGGTTGTCGCGGTTCAGCGCGATCTGGTTTTTCGAGACCAGCGACGAGACCATCCGCGCCGCCTCCACCAGCCGCGCATCGAGCACCCGCGTCACCTCGGCGCGGGTGGAGTGCTCGATCCAGAAGACGGCGGACAGCCAGACGGCCAGCGTCGCGCCGGTGAGGATCAGGAAGAGGCGGAGGCGGAGCGAGATGGCGAGGTCTCCTCTGGGCGCAGCCGGTAGCCGATGCCGCGCAGGGTTTCGATGAAATCGCGCCCGAGCTTGGCGCGCAGATGGTGGATATGGACTTCGACGGCGTTGCTCTCGACTTCTTCGTCCCAGCCGTATAGCCGGTCTTCGAGGTCCGATTTTGCGAGCACCCGTCCGGGGCGTTCGGCCAGCGCCTGCAACACCGCGAATTCGCGGCGCGAGAGTTTCAGCGGCTGGCCGTTGAAGGCCGCGCTGCGGGTGCCGGGGTCGAGCTCCAGCCCGGCATGGGAAATCTGCGCCGCGGCCCGCCCGTCCGACCGACGCGAAAGGGCGCGCAGCCGGGCGGCCAGCTCGTCGAGATCGAAAGGCTTGCCGAGATAGTCATCCGCGCCCGCATCCAGCCCCGCGACCCGGTCCTCGACCTGATCGCGCGCGGTCAGCAGCAACACCGGCAGCCCGGCGCGGCCCGCGCGCAACTCGCGCAGCAGTTCGAGCCCGGACCCATCGGGCAGCATCAGATCCAGCACGAGCGCGCGATACTCCGCCCCGGCCAGCGCGGCGCGGGCGTCCTCAAGGCAGGACACTACATCGGCGGTGAACCCGGCCATGCCGAGCCCGACCCGCAGGCCATCCGCCAATATGCTGTCATCTTCGACGACGAGTATGCGCATCTTTTCTCCTTCGCGGCGGATACACCGCACGAATCTTAAGACTGACTTAAGCTTCGCCCGCGATCCGGCCAACATGAACGCAAAGGCTCTTTCCCGTCCATCGCTGCGCGCCCTCTGGGGCGTGTTTCTGGTCTCATTGCTGTTGCCCGGCCTTGCGGCGGCGCAGAGCTTCGATCTTCTGAAGCCCAAGGGAGGCAGCGGTCCGCTGTCGCCCGAAGAGGCGTTTCAGGTCGAGACCGAGTGGCAGGAGGACGGAACGCTTGCGGTCTCCTTCGATATCGCGCCGGGCTATTACCTCTATCGCGAGCATCTGACGGTGAGCGCCGAGGGCGGCGATGCGCCCGTGATCGAGACGCAGCCGGGCGAGATGAAGGACGATCCGAATTTCGGCACGGTCGAGGTCTGGCACGATCGCACCGAGGCCGTGGTGAGCAACATTTCCGGCCCGTTCACGCTGCACTGGCAGGGCTGCGAGGAAAAGGGGCTGTGCTACCCGCCGCAAAGCCGCGAGATTGTGCCTCCGGGCGGGGCCGCGACTGCACCCGCATCCGGCGCGGCGCAATCGAACCAGGCCGCCGGAGTGCCGGATTATGCGCAGAGCGACGCGTCCTCCGCGCCTGCAGCGCGTTCCGAGGCAGAGAGCCCTTCGTCCCCCGCATCCGCCTCCGAAGGGAGCGGAAACAGCCTGAGCCTCTCCTCCGATGACGGCCTCGTCGCGGGGATCGCGGCGAAGGGCGGTTGGGCTCTGGTCGTGGCGTCCTTCTTCGGCTTCGGTCTGCTTCTGGCTTTCACGCCTTGCGTGCTGCCGATGGTGCCGATCGTCGCCGGGATGCTTGGCGCGCAAGGCAAAGACCTGACGCCTGCGCGCGGGCTGGCGCTGACCGGGACCTATGTGCTGGCGATGGCGGTGGCCTTCGGGCTTCTGGGCATCGTCGCGGCGTGGTCCGGGCAGAACCTGCAATTCCTGATGCAGGCGCCTGCGACGGTGATCGCGCTCGCGCTGCTGTTCGCCGTTCTCGCACTGTCTTCCTTCGGCCTGTTCGAGCTGCGCCTGCCGCAGGCGCTGACCAACAAGGTCAGTTCCGTTCAGGGGCCGCGCGGTACGCTGGCAGGCGCGGCGATCCTCGGCTTCACCTCGACGCTGATCGTCGGGCCTTGCGTGACGGCCCCGCTGGCAGGGGCCTTCCTCTATATCGCGCAGACGGGCGATGCGGGGCTCGGGGCCTCGGCGCTGTTTGCGCTGGGGCTGGGGCAGGGCGTGTTGCTGATGGCCGTGGGGCTCTTCGGCTCGGCGATCCTGCCGCGCATGGGCGAATGGATGGTCGGCGTGAACCGCGCCTTCGGCTTCGTCTTCCTTGGCGTGGCGATCTGGTTGTTGAGCCGCGTCGTCACGGGGCCTGCGATCCTCGCGCTCTGGGCGCTGCTGCTGATCGGCGCAGGCGTGGCCCTGGGCGGTCGCGACCGGTTCGGACCGGAAAGCTCGGGCCTGCGCCGCGTGGGCGGCGCGCTGGGTGTCGCAGCGCTGCTGGCCGGTGCGCTCGAAGGTATCGGCGCGGCAAGCGGCGCCGCCGATCCGCTGCGGCCGCTTGCACCCTTCACGGCAGGCCAGACAGTCATGGCCGCGACGTCGGACGTGCTGACGGAGGATGACTTCGCCCATGTCGAGACGCCCGAGGCGCTCGATTCCGCGCTCGCCGCGGCGAAGGGCGCGCCGGTGATGCTGATCACCACGGCCGAGTGGTGCACCGAATGCGCGACCATTGCGCGCGAGGTGATCCCCGACCCGCAGGTGCAGGCCGCGCTGCGCCACGTCACGCCCATCGCGGTCGATGTGACCAAGACCGGCGCGCCGCAGCAGGCGCTTCTCAAGCAGTTGGGCGTGATCGGCCCGCCGACGCTGATCTTCCTCAGTCCCGACCATTCGGAGGCGCAGGGCACCCGGCTGATCGGGGATGTGACCGCGCCGAAACTCACGACCTCGCTCTCGGAGATCGCTCAATGAACCTTATCCGCTTCGCCCCGCTCGCGTTGATCGCCCTCGCGGCCTGCGCGCCCGAGCCTCCCAGCCCGGCCCCGCAACCCGCGCCGCAAGCGCCGCAGCTGAGCGCGCGCGTGAAGGCGATCTACGGCGCGATGGAGAATGACGGGCGCACGATCCCTGCGGTGGACCCGAAACTGCTGAGCGAAGAGAAAGCCCGTCAGGAGGTCGATTACTGGACCGACGAACCGCCCGGCACGATCGTCGTCGACCCCTGGGCGCGCAAGCTCTACCTCGTGCAGAAGAACAACCGCGCGCTGCGCTACACGGTCGCCGTGGGCGAGGACGGGCGCGGCTTTTCCGGCGAGGGACATATCCCCTATCAGCGCGACTGGCCGAGCTGGACGCCGACCAAGAGCATGATCAAGGAAGACCCCGAGCTATACGGCCCGGTGAAGGACGGGCTCGCCGGTGGCCTCGACAATCCGCTCGGCGCGCGGGCGCTTTACCTGCATCGGGGGAACAAGGACACGCTCTACCGCATTCACGGAACGATGGATGACAGTTCAATCGGCAAGGCGACCTCGGCGGGCTGCATCCGATTGTTCAATCAGGACATCATCGACCTCGCCGACCGCGTCCGCTCCGGCACCCATGTCGTCGTGCTGACCCGTGCCGAGAGCGGCAAGGGCACGGTGCCGCCGGGCCAGCCGCTGCCGCCCGTTCCCTACTCCCCTGAAGATTTCCCCCAAACCACAGGAGACGACACATGATCGATCGCCGAAATTTCCTCACCCTCGCAGGCGTCGCCGCGGGCTCCACGCTGATCCTGCCGACGGCGAGCCTCGCGCAGGCCGACATCTCGCCGGAAGCGGTGTTCCACGATCCCAAGGCGCCCGCGCTTGGCAACCCGGATGGCGACATCACGCTGGTCGAGTATTTCGACTACCAGTGTCCCTACTGCAAATCGAACCACCCGGTGGTCGAGAAGGTGATGCGCGAGGACGGCAATCTGCGCGTCGTGATGAAGGACTGGCCGATCTTCGGCGCGCCTTCGGTCTATGCCTCGCAACTGGTGCTGGGCGCGCAGAGCATGGGTAAATACGAAGCAGGCCTCGAGGCGCTGATGGCGACGCAAGGCAAGCTGTCGAACGACCTGATCGACAAGACGCTCTCCGAGGCCGGTGTCGATCCCGACAAGGCGATGGCGGGCTATAAGGCCAACCGCAAGGAGATCGACGCGCTGCTCTCGCGCAATGACGGGCAGGCGGTCGCGATCGGTCTGCGTGGCACGCCCGCCTATATCGTCGGGCGCGACGTCTATCCCGGTGCCGTCGATGCCGACACGCTGCGCAAGGCGATCAGCGACGCGCGCCAGGCCTGAGCCGCACCACTTCGTCGGACAAACAAAAGGCCCCGGGGGTGAAGCAAACCCCGGGGCCTTCCTCATCGCGGGCCTCCCCCGGATGGGGAAGACGCCTGCGATTAGCTGTTGTCGCCGTCTTTCCAGATGCGCAGCGTGCTGACCTTCGCGCCGCCGTTCAGGCCCGAGCTGTCGAAGACATAGACGCGCGGCTTGCCGGTCTCGATATTCGCGGTCGCATTGGCGTTGACGACGGTGATGCCCGCGCCCGCGCCGACATGCCATTCGCCGCCATTCTGCACTTCGCTGACCGATTTCTTGGTCGGGAAGACGTAGATTTGGCTCGCCTGCTTGGCGCCGAGCTGGAGGCCGACCGACGCCTTGCCGATGTCGTAATAGCCCTGAACCTTGCCATTCTCGATCAGCGCGCCGGAGCCGCCCGAACCGCCGATGCCGAGGTCGACCGTGGTCACTTCGGGGAAGACCAGAACGGCTGCGGAATTGGTCGCGACCTGCTGGCAGGTCTCCTGGAGGCTGGCGCATTGCTGGAGCGCAGCGGCCACGTGCTTGTCGAGATCCGGACGCGGCTGAACGCCTTTCGCGTGGTCCATCGCATTGGCGGGCGAGCCTGCGAGCGCCATCGTGCCCATCAGGGTTGCGGCGATACCAGCGGTGAGGGTGCGGGTCTTGGATTTCATGAGATGCCTCCTTTTGAAATTACGAGGCTGAAACGGACCCGCAGGCTGCACGTTCCTTTTCGGATCAATCACATAAGGCAAAAAATCGTGTCGGAACCGAGGGCGCGATCCGCGAATTCGCGCGCCCGGAGGAAGGAGGCGAGGCCGCTCTTTTCGTTACGCGGAAAGGCTGTCGAGCACCGCGCCCATGATCGCCGCGGTGTCGCGCCAATCCGGCAGGGCGGTTCCCGCCACCGCCGAGGCCGCGCCCATTCGCTCCCGCAATTCTGCGTCTTGGAGAAGCTGTCGCAGCGCTTCCGCAAAGTCGAGATGCGCATCGACCGGCACGAGAAACCCGGCATCGGGCGGCACCGTGTCGGGCACCGCGCCCGTGCGGCAGGTCACGATGGGCAGCCCGTGCTGCATCGCCTCGCCGAAGACGATCCCGTAGCCCTCGTAGCGCGTCGCCAGCGCGAAGATCGAGGCCGCGCGATAGGCGGTGTCCAGAGCGTCGCGCTCCATCCGTCCTGCAAGCTGCACCCGCTCGCTCAGCCCGAGCCGTGCGATCCGCGCCGCGAGCGCATCGGCGACCTCCGGGTCCTGCGCGCTGCCCACGATCTGCGCGCGCCAGTCCAGATCGGCGATCTCCGCCAAGGCGTCGATCAGCACGTCATGCCCCTTGCGCGGCGCCAATAGCCCGACCGCGAGGATCAGCGGCGGCGTGGCTTTCGCGCTCTCCAGCACCGGCGGACGGTCGAAGCCCGGCAGGGCGATCGAGATTCGCTCCGGCGCGACGCCGAACTCCTTTTGCAAAATGGCGCTGGTATGCGGACTCGGCACGACGACATGGGCGGCGCGGCGCAGGTTCTCCGCCTCGCGTTTCAGCAGATGGCGCGCGCGATCCTCGGTCAGCCCGGTCTCGAGCCCCAGCGGATGGTGCAGCATCGCAATCACGGGCGCGGTCATCGCGTCGAGCACCTCCGGGTCGATCGACCCGAAGACCAGCCCGTCGAGGATCACCGGCACATCCGCGGGAATGGCGGTCAGTTGGCGGCGCGCGGTCTTGGTCTCCTCGGGCGTCGCATCGGGGAAGCCGGGCGGCAGTTCCAGATGCTCCACGCGGCGGCCCTCGGCCCGCAGCGCCTCGAGCAGCTTGCGCTCGTAGATGAACCCGCCGGTGAGTTGCGTGATGTCGCCCGGAATGGCGAAAACGGCTGGCGTCATGTCGTGTCTCTCCCGATCTTATCTGGCGCGTTGCTCGGCCCCGTCGCGGCGCAGCACCGCGCGTTCGACCCGCTCGATTGCGAGATAGGCCGCGACCGCCACGAGGGCGAGGAGGACAACCGAACTCCACAGCATTCCGTAATCCGAGGTCGAGGCGGTCAGTGCCATCAGCCCGCTCAGCGCCCGCGCGTGGATCGACGCTGCACGATCTGAAAACCGAGGTCGACGATCTTTTCCTGCGTGGCACTCCCCGAGAGCGCATCGAGGATCAGTTGCACCGCGCCCTCGCCCATTTCGCGGCGGAAGGTGCGCACCGAGGAGATCGAGGGCTCCGCGGCGGCCATCATCTCCATATCGTTGAACCCGCAGATGCCCAGATCGTCGGGAATGCGCAGGTTGCGGCGCTGCGCTTCGAACATCGCGCCAAGGGCGAGGTCGTCATTGATGCAGAAGATTGCGTCGGTCTCGGGGGCGAGATCCATCAACTGCGCTAGTAGATGGCTGCCCAGCGTCACCGAGGAGGGGCGAGTGGTCGTCTGGATGCGCTTGCCTTCCTCAATGCCATGCGCGCGCAATTCGTCGCGGAACCCGTGCAGGCGGCGCTGCGTGCGCGGGTCCATCCGCGCGCCAAGGAAGCCGGGACGGCGGTAACCCTGCGCGATCAGATGCGCGGTGGCGGCACGGGCGGCGTCGTAATGCGAGAACCCGATCATCCGGTCATAGGGGGCGCTGCCGGTCTCCATAATCTGCACGACCGGACAGCCCGCCTCGCGCAACAGCGCCTGCGCGGCCTCGGTCTGATCGACCCCGGCCACGATCAGCCCGGCGGGGCGCTGGCGCAGGAAGACGCGGATCAGGTTCTCTTCCGACAGCGGCGCGTAGCGCGAATAACCAAGCTGGACCGAATGATGCGTACCCTCGACCGCGGAATAGATCCCGTCCATCACATCGGCGAAGACGTTGTTCGACACCGAGGGCAGGATCACCCCGATAATGTCCGACCGCGTCGAGGCGAGCGCGCGGGCCGCAGGGTCCGGCAGGTAGCCGAGCGATTCGATTGCGGCGGCGATCTTGTCCCTCACGGCCGGCGAGACGACCTCGGGATTGCGCAGGGTGCGCGAAACAGTGGCAACGCTTACACCGACATGGTCGGCGACGTCGCGCATCGTAACTGACTTGTTTTCCTTATTTTTATTCATTGCCTCTCCCCTGGGGCGCGTCTCTCTTCGAAAAGCGCGATTGACGAATGTAACCGCTTACATTACGCCTCTGTGTCCAAGAAACACCTGTGAACCCGGTAAGGCAAGATGGCAAGCAGCAGCAGCGCAAACGCGATACCAGTCCTTGTGATGGGCGTTTGCGGCACCGGCAAGACGACGGTGGCGCAGCGCGTGGCGCAAGCGGTGGACGGCGTGTTCCTCGATGCTGACGATTTCCATCCGCCCGAGAATGTCGCGCATATGGCCGCCGGTCTGCCGCTCAACGACGAGATGCGCTGGGACTGGCTCGACCTCGTGGCGAAGGGCGTGATCGAGGCGGGGCGCGACGGCCGGACGGTCGTTTTCGCCTGTTCGGCGCTCAAGCATTCCTACCGGGATCGCCTGCGCCAGAGCCTCGGCGTGATGCATCTCGCGCATCTCACCGGGCCGCGCGACCTGATCGCCCAGCGGATGGCCGCGCGCGAAAACCACTACATGCCGATCGCGCTGCTCGACAGTCAGCTGGCCGATCTGGAAATGCCGGGGCCCGACGAGGCCCCGCTGAGCTGCGATATCCGCGAAGCGCCAGAGGCGCTTTGTGCGCAGATATTGAACGCCTGGGGCCTCACGGCCCCACAAGTTTGATTTCGTCTTTTAAGGGAGGACACCATGACGAAACCGATCCGTAAAATCGCCCTCGCGAGCGTCGCTATCGTGGCGCTGGCCAGCGCCGCGAATGCCGAAACCCACAAGTACAAGTTCCAAAGCTCGGACCCGGCGGGTAACCCGAACTTCGAGCTGCAGCAGAACTGGGCGAAGGACCTCGCGGAGCGCACCGACAACCAGATTCAGGTCGAGATGATGCCCGTGGGCTCCGTCGTCGAACATAACGAGACGCTGGACGCGACCGGCGCCGGCATCATCGACGGTATCGTCACCGACATCTCCTATTTCGCGGGGAAAGACCCTGCCTTCTCGCTTCTGGGCAACCCGGTCGGCGCATGGTCGAGCACCGATCAGCTGCTGGACTTCATGAACAATGGCGGTGGCCAGCAACTCGCGAACGACCTGTTCGAACCCTATGGCGTGCACTACGTTGGCTCGACCACGACGGGCCTCGAGTCGCTCGTCTCGAAAGTGCCGCTCGACGGCGTGGCGGATCTGAAGGGTCTGAAGATGCGCGCGCCGGAAGGTCTCGTGCAGGACGTCTTCGCGGCGGCTGGCGCGGCTCCGGTGAACCTGCCGGGTTCGGAAGTCTACACCGCGCTCGACAAGGGCGTGATCGATGCGGCCGACTACACCGTGTTCTCGACCAACCAGGCGCAGGGCCTCAACGACATCGCGCCGAACCCGGTCTATCCGGGCTTCCACTCGATGCCGCTCGTGGGCGTCGCGATGAACAAGAAGGAATGGGACAGCCTGTCGCCCGACCTGCAGAAAGCCTTCCAGGAGTCGGTGAAGGAATTCGCGACCAACGAGGTCAGCGATCTCGCAGCGGCCGACAAGAAGGCCGTGGCCAAGGCCGAAGCGGGCGGCAAGATCCACATCCACAACTGGTCGGATGAGGAGCGCGCCAAGTTCCGCCGCATCGCGATCACCCAGTGGGAAAAGGTTGCCAAGAAGTCGGACAAGGCGCAGCACGTCTATGACGTCCTGACCGCCTATCTGAAGAAGAACAACCTTCTCTGATACCCTATCGGTGCGGGGCTGCGATCGCGGCCCCGCATCTTTTCCTGTTTCCTGACAGCAGCGGTTTTTGCAATGTCACAACCCGATAAGACCGGGGTGGATCACCCCGCACATGATCCGCACACGCCGGAACCGGTGCAAAACGAGGACGAGGCGGCGACCATCCCCGAGGCGGGCATCCTCGGCCGCGCGATCAACGCGGTGGGCATCGTCTTCGCGCTTGGCATCATCGCCTCCGCGCTGATCCTTCTGAACGAGGTCGTGCTGCGCTACGGCTTCGACAGCCCGACGATCTGGGCGCATGAGACGACGATCTTCCTCTGCGCGATGGCCTTCGTCTATGGCGGGCTCTACTGCGTCGTGCGCAACAGCCATATCCGCGTCGTCCTGATCTACGACATGGTCACCGGCCGGGCGAAGCGAGTTCTCGACGCGATCATCTCGCTGATCTGCCTCTTCGCGGCTGGCTTCTTCGCCTGGGCCGCCTATGGCATGGTGATGAAGGCGACCTTCCGTCCCGGTGGCGAGGTCCATTTCGAGACTTCGGGCAGCGCCTGGGATCCGCCATTCCCGGCCTATCTCAAGATTTTCCTTCTCGTCGTGCTCTGCCTCATGGTCGTGCAATTCATCGTCATGGCGGTGAACTACCTGCGCGGCGCCTTCGCATCGGAGGCGGGTAAATGATCGAACATCTGCTGAGTTTCGACCTCTCTGCGCTGGGCATCGGCTATGGCACGGTTCTTCTCTTCGCGCTGCTGATCGGTCTTCTGCTGACCGGCATGCCGCTGGCCTTCGTGACGCTGCTCGTCGCGCTGATCTTCGCGCTTGGCTGGTTCGGGCCGATGGCCGTGCCGCTGATCACCAGCCGCGTCTATTCCTTCGTCTCGAGCTTCGTCTTCGTCTCGGTGCCGATGTTCGTGATGATGGCGGCGCTTCTGGACCGATCGGGCATCGCACGCGATCTGTTCGAGGCGATGAAACTCGTCGGCGGCCGGATGCGCGGTGCAGTGGCGGTGCAGACGATCTTCGTCTCGGTCATCCTCGCGGCGATGTCGGGCATCATCGGCGGCGAGATCGTGTTGCTGGGCCTTCTGGCCCTGCCGCAGATGATCCGTCAGGGCTATGACCGCAAGCTCGCCATCGGCGTGATCTGCGCGGGCGGCTCGCTGGGAACGATGGTACCGCCCTCGATCGTTCTGATCATCTACGGCCTGACCGCGAATGTCTCGATCGGCGACCTGTTCACCTCGGCCTTCATTCCGGGCTTCATGCTCGCGGCCTTCTACGTGATCTTCGTGATCATCCGGGTGAAGCTGAACCCCGATCTGGCGCCTTTGCCGGAGCCCGACGACCGTCCGTGGTCCGAGAAGATCAAACTGCTTAAAGGCCTCGTCCTGCCGGTGCTGGTGATCGGTTTCGTGCTGGGCTCGATCTATGGCGGGATCGCCTCGGTCACCGAGGCCTCGGCGCTTGGTGTGGCGGGCGTGATGCTCTCGACCATCATCCGGGGCGAGCTGACGCTCTCGATGCTCAAAGGGGCCGCGCTGCAGACGCTCGCGACCTGCGGGATGATCGTCTGGATCGGTATCGGCGCCTCGGCTCTGGTCGGCGTGTTCAACCTGATGGGCGGGATCGATTTCGTGTCGTCGCTGCTGAAGGGCGTCTCGGACACCCCGATCATCGTGATCCTGACGATGATGGCGATCCTGTTCTTCCTCGGCATGTTCCTCGACTGGGTGGGGATCGCGCTGCTGACGATGCCGATCTTCGTGCCGATCGTGAAAGATCTCGGCTACGATCCGGTCTGGTTCGGCGTGGTGTTCGCGATGAACATGCAGGTGAGCTTCCTGTCGCCGCCCTTCGGGCCAGCCGCGTTCTACCTGAAATCGGTCGCACCGAAGGACATCTCTCTGGGCGAGATTTTCCGCTCGCTGCTGCCCTTCATCGCGATCCAGATCCTCGCGGTGGGGCTGCTGGTGGCCTTCCCGGCGATCACCGGGCACTGAAGCGAAACGGATTGAAACGAGAAGAGGCGGGCTTTCGGGCCCGCCTCTTTGCATGTCTGAGTGTCGAACCGTGCCTCAGGCGGCGGCGGGTTGCTCGCGAAACTCGCTGAGCACTTCGGCGGCGATCTTGAAGGACTTCTGACGCGCATCCGCGTCGTGGATCATCCCGGTCACCATCAGCTCGTCGGGCTCGTATTGCGCGATCAGGCGCGCCAGATCATCGCGCACCTTGTCCTTGGAGCCGGTGGCCGAGCAGGACAGCGCGCGCTGCACCTGAACCATCATCTGCGGCGGCACCTCGGACAGATCCTCGGTCGGGCGCGGCAGCTTGCCGGGCTTGCCCGAACGCAGCCGCGCAAAGGCCAGCACCTGAGACGAGCGCAGATATTGCGCCTCCTCGTCGGTGTCGGCGGCAAACACCCCGGCGGCCATCATCGCATAGGGCTTGTCGAGATAGGCCGAGGGCCGGAAATCGCGGCGATAGATGTCGAGCGCATCGCCCAGCATGTCGGGCGCGAAATGCGACGCGAAGGCATAGGGCAGGCCGAGATAGGCGGCGAGCTGCGCGCCGTAGAGGCTCGAGCCGAGGATCCAGATCGGCACATGGGTGCCTGCGCCCGGAATGGCGCGTACCCGGAAGTTCTCTGCCTCGTCGCTGAAATAGGCGAGCAGCTCCTGTACGTCTGCAGGGAACGTGTCCTCGGGCGACATGTTGCGGCGCAGGGCGCGGGCGGTGCCGCCATCGGTGCCGGGCGCGCGGCCCAGACCGAGGTCGATCCGGTCGGGATAGAGCGTGGCCAGCGTGCCGAACTGCTCGGCGATCACCAGCGGCGCGTGGTTGGGCAGCATGATGCCGCCCGCGCCGACGCGCATCGTCTTGGTCACCGAGGCGACATGGCCGATCAGCACCGAGGTCGCGGCGCTGGCGATGCCGGGCATGTTGTGATGCTCGGCCAGCCAGAAGCGGTGATAGCCCGCGTCTTCGGCCATCCGTGCCAGATCGGCCGTGCCCGCAAGCGCGTCGGCTGCGGTTTTCCCTTCGGGCACGGGCGACAGATCGAGAAGTGAGAATTGCTGCATGGGGAACCTCCGTCGGGGCAGAGCTAGCGCGCCGCGCAGCGCTGTCCAACGCCGCGCGCGCCTGTTGATCTCCTACCTATGACCCCGCGTTCCGCTTTGCGAGGGGGCGGCGGGTCTGCATAGTGCGCAGACCCAAGCGAGGAGGATGACATGGCCGACCCGGTGCAGATTTCGGTAAGCGCGCAAGGCGTGGCGGAGGTGACCCTCAATCGGCCCGAGAAGAAGAACGCCTGGACGCTGGAGATGTTCGACGCGCTGGCCGAGGCGGCGCAGAGCCTGTCGCAGCAAAAGGGCCTGCGCGCGGTGATCCTGAGCGGTGCGGGCGGCTGTTTCTCGGCCGGGCTGGACCTGAGTGTGATGCAAAGCTTCGCGGCCGATCTGGCGGGGGTGAAGGCGCAGATGGCCGAACGCGATGCGCAGGGTGCGAACCGTTTTCAGCGCCCGGTGACGCGATGGGCGTATCTGCCCGTGCCGGTGATCGCCGCGATCGAGGGGGTGGCCTTCGGGGCGGGGATGCAGCTTGCGCTCGGTGCGGATTTCCGGATCGCGGCGCCCGATGCGCGGCTGTCGATCATGGAGGCGAAATGGGGGCTGATCCCCGATATGGGCATCTCGCAGAGCCTGTCGAAACTGACCCGCGCGGATGTCGCGAAAGAGCTGATGATGACGGGCCGGGTGCTGGAGGCCGGTGAGGCGCAGAAGCTGGGGCTGATCACGCGCGTGGCCGAGGCCCCGCTGCAAGCGGCGCGCGACATGGCCGCCGAATTTACCCTGCGCTCCCCCGAGGCGCTGGCGGCGAGCAAGGCGATGGTGGAGCAGGCATGGACGATGCCGTCCGGCGATGGGCTGGCGCTGGAGGCCGAGTTGCAGGCGGAGATCATCGGCGGTCCCGCGCAGATGGAAATGGTGATGGCGAACCTGCAAAAGCGCGCGCCGAATTTCTCTCAAGGATAGAATGTCAGCGAAATGTCTATAAGGTGAGGGCGTAAACGCACGAAAGGAGAGCGCCGCTCATGCCCGCAGGAGAACGCCGCATCGTCTCATCCCGCCATCTGGCCGAAGGGCCGGGCTGGGAAGCCTCGGAATTCGAATACGGGATGATCATCGCCTACAACTCGTTCGCGCGATGGATGCAGCGCTGCATGGCGGCTTCGGGGATGGAGCTGTCGCCGCTCGAAATCCTCGTGCTGCACAACACCAATCACCGCGACCGCGAAAAGCGGCTCAACGACATCACCTTCCTCCTGAATATCGAGGATACGCATACGGTCAATTATGCGCTGCGCAAGCTGTTGAAGCTGGGTCTGCTGGATTCCGAGAAGCGCGGCAAGGAAGTGTTCTACCGCACCTCGGAAAGCGGGCGCGAGCTGTGCGAACGCTATCGGAAAGTGCGCGAGGAATGCCTGCTCGAGCCGATCCAGAAAGGCGGTATGGCGGGTGAGGATCTGCGCGAGATCGCCTCGGCCCTGCGCGTGCTCTCGGGCTATTACGATCAGGCGAGCCGCGCGGCCTCCTCGCTCTGAGGCCGCGCGTCGGTTCGGTCAGTTGCCCATCAGCGAGGGCAGGTAGGTCACGATCCCCGGCACCAGCGTGATCAGCAGCACCGCCAGCAACAGCAGCCCGAAGAAGGGCAATGCCGCGCGGGCGACCTTGAGGATGTTGTAGCCGGTCAGCCCCTGGATCACGAAGAGGTTGAAGCCCACGGGCGGGGTGATCTGGCTCATCTCGACGACCAGCACGAGGTAGATACCAAACCACAGCGGGTCGATCCCCGCGGCCTCCACCATCGGCAGGATGATCGAGGTGGTCAGCACCACGACCGAGATCCCGTCGAGGAAGCAGCCCAGCAGGATGAAGAACACTGTCAGCACCGCCAGCAGGGCTGTGGGCGACAGTCCGAACGTGCCGATCCACGCCGCGAGGTTGCGCGGGATGCCGGTGAAGCCCATCGAGACCGACAGCACCGAGGCCGCCAGCAGGATGAAGGCGATCATCGCGCTGGTGCGGGTGGCCGAGAACAGCGCTTCCTTGAAGTCGCGCCAACGGAAGCTGCCCGTCGCCATCGCAAGGATCACCGAGAAGACCACGCCCACGGCGGCGGCATCGGTGGGCGAGGCGACGCCGGTATAGATCGAACCGATCACGCCGCCGATCAGGACGACGATCGGGATCAGGCGACGCGAGGCCCGCAGCTTTTCGCGCAGGTTCAGGGTGATGTCCTCGCGCGGGATCGCGGCGGGGTTCATCCAGGCGCGCAGCGCGACATAGCCGCCGAACAGGCTGACCAGCATCAGCCCCGGCAGGATGCCCGCGATGAAGAGCCGCGCGATGGATTGCTCGGTCGCGACGCCATAGACGATCAGGATCACCGAGGGCGGGATCAGGAAGCCAAGCGTGGCCGAGCCCGCCAGCGTTCCGAGGATCAGACTCTCGGGATAGCCGCGGCGGGTGAGCTCGGGCACCGACATGCGCCCGATCGTGGCCGCCGTCGCCGCCGACGAGCCCGAAACGGCCGCGAAGATCGCACAGCCCAGCACGTTCACATGCAGCAAGCGGCCCGGCGCGCGACCCAGCCAAGGGGCGAGGCCGGAGAACATATCCTCGGACAGCCGCGAGCGGAGCAGGATCTCGCCCATCAGGATGAACAGGGGCAGAGCCGCCAGCGGCCAGCTATGGCTGTGGCCCCAAAGCGTGGTCGCCATCACCAGCCCGGTCGGCGCGCCGGAGAAGAAGGCCAGCCCCGCCAGCGCCACGATCAAGAGCGACAGCGCCACCCAGACGCCGCCCGCAAGCAGCACCAGAAGCAGCCCCAGAAGAATTGCGAAGGTCATCGGATCGGACATGGTTTACTCCGAAACATCATCGACGAGCACGGGGCGCTTGGCGCGGATGCTCTCGATCAGCGTGTCGAGGAAAGCGAGCGCCAGAAGGCCCAGCCCCACCACCATCGTGCATTGCGGGATCCAGATCGGGATCGCGACGATGCCGGTGGACATATCGCCGTAATGCAGGCTCTCGAGCATCAGCGAGGTTGCGAACCACACAGCGTAGACGCTGGCCACGAAGCCAAGCGCGAGCGCCACGATCTCGGCCACCCATTGGCCGCGCGCGGGCAGGCGGGTCAGCACGAGATTGACGCGGATATGGCTGCCGTGGCGCAGCGTGTGGGCCAGCGCCATGAAGCTTGCCGTCGCGAGGAAATAGCCCGCGAAATCGGCATAGGACGGGATCGTGTAGGAGAGGGCGGGACCGCCCAGACGGGCGAGTACGTTCAGCCCGACCTGTGCCGTGACCAGCAGGCAGATCGCGAGGATCGAGACGGCCGCGATCCCTCCGGACAGAAGATAGACCTGATCGAGCAGGCGACGCATGGCGAAAGCTCCGAACGCTTGAAGTGGGGATGAGCATCGAAAAAGGCCCTCCCGCGCGGGACGCGGAAGGGCCGGATCGGGCGGGCTCAGTTGCCCTGATAGGCCTTGAGAACCTCAAGCGCGTCGGGGCTGGCTTTCTCTTTCCAGTTCGCCAGCATCTCGTCGCCGATCTTCTTCAGCCCGGCTTCGAGTTCGGGGCTGGGATCGACGATCGCCATACCGTTTTCCTTCATCACGGCGGTCTTCTCGGCGGCCTCTTTCTCAGACATCTCCCAGCCGCGGGTCTGCGCGGTGGCTGCGGCATCCATCACCGCCTTCTGCTCGTCTTCGCTCAGACGGTCGAAGGCGCGCTTGTTCACCACGACGATGTTCTTGGGCAGCCAGGCGTCGATCTTGGTGTAGGTGTCGACGAAGTCCCACGCCTTGGAATTCGCGCCGGTCGAGGGCGAGGTGATCATCGCCTGCAGCTGACCGGTCGAGAAGGCCTGCGGAATGTCGACCGCTTCGACCTGCACGGGCGCGGCCTTGGCGAGCGTCGCAAACTCTTCCAGCGCCGGGTTATAGGCGCGGAAGCGCAGACCCGCGAGGTCGTCCACGGATTTGATCTCGCCATTGGTATAAAGCCCCTGCGCTGGCCACGGCACCGAGAACAGCGGCATCAGGCCCTGCTTGTCGAGAAGCTTGGTGATGACGGGCTTCTGCGCCTCCCACAGCTTTTCGGCCTGATCGTAGCTGGTGGCGAGGAAGGGCTGGCTGTCGACGCCGAAAGCCAGATCCTCGTTCGAGAGCGTCGAGAGGAAGAACTCCCCGAGCGGCACCTGACCCGAGCGCACGGCGTTCTTGATCTCGGAATGCGGGAAGAGCGAGCCCGCGGAATGAACCTTGATCTCCAGCTTGCCGTCGGTCGCTTTCGACACGTCCTCGGCGAAATCGCGGATGTTCACGGTGTGGAAGGTGGTGTCGCCATACGGCGTCGGCATGTCCCAGGTCTGCGCCTGAACGGCCGTGCCCAGCCCCAGCGCAACCGCGAAGCTTGCAGCAAATCTGATCATATCTCTCTCCTGTCGGGTCGCGGCGGAATTCGTGTCCGCCTCCTTTTCATAACGTTGACAAATTGTCAGTAAAATGAAATCAAAGTCAACGATAAGTTTCAAAATCGCGGTCTGAGCCAGTGGAGATGCCCTGACATGATGCTCGAAGAAGCATTGCGGCCCGGAACGGCCCAAGCGCATAGGCCGCAGATTTTGCCGGCTGGCGGGAACGGGCTGCTCGTGCGGTTCGCGCTGGTCGCGGAGCCGCGTGCGATCGCGGCGGCGCAGAGCTTTCATCAGCGCGTGACGGAGAGCGATCTGGCCGGTCTGCGCGAGGTCGTCCCGAGCCTCGTGTCGGTTCTGCTGCGTTTCGATCCGGAGGCGGTAACGCGGGCCGAGATGGCCCAGCGGCTGGAGATCCTGCTTTCCGAGGCCGATTGGCAAAGTGCGGCGCCGCATCCCGCGCAGCGCGTCTGGCATTTGCCCGTGGCGTTCGGCGGCGAACACGGCCCCGATCTGGAAGAGGCGGCGAAGCTTGCGGGTCGTTCCCCGCAAGCGGCCATCGACGAGATCACCGCGACCCCGCTGAGTGTCCTCGCCATCGGCTTCGCCCCGGGTCAGCCCTATCTCGGCCTGCTGCCCGAGCATTGGAATCTCGCGCGCCGGTCCGCGCTGAACCCGCGCGTGCCGAAGGGGGCGCTCTGCGTGGCAGTGCGCCAATTGGTGCTGTTCGCGAATGCCTCGCCCACCGGCTGGCACCAGATCGCGCGGACCGCATTCGACGTGTTTCGTCCCGACCAAAGCGACCCGGTGCCGCTGCATGCGGGCGACGAGGTTCGCCTCGCGCCGGTCTCCGGCACCGAAATGGACGCGCTGCTGAAAGCGGGCGATCCGATGGGCGGCGCGCGCTGCGAGGTGCGGTCATGAGCGGCGGATCGGTGATCCTGCGTGCCCTCGGGCCAAGCGTGAGCGTGCAAGACATGGGCCGTCCCGGCCGCATGGCGCAAGGCATCTCGCGCGGAGGCGCGGTCGATCCGCTGGCACTGGTCGAGGCGGCGGCGCTTCTGGGGTCGCGCAGTCCGCTTCCCGCGCTGGAGATGGCGGTGAGCGGCGGGCGGTTCGAGGTCACGGCCCCGACGCGGATCGCCCTGACCGGGGCGCCGATGCAGGCGGAGCTTGATGGACGCCCCCTGCGCTGGGGCGCGAGCCACAAGATCGAACCGGGCGAGGTGCTGTCGATCGGTGCCGCGCGCGCAGGCATGTTCGGCTATCTCACCTTCGCGGGCGGGATCGAGACGCCCGAGGTGCTGGGCAGCCGCTCGGCGCATCTCGCCGCCGGGATCGGATCGGTGTTGGAATCGGGCGCGTGCCTGCCGCTTGGCACGGACCCCGAGCCCGACGCGCCCGCGCTGGTTCTCACGCAGGAGGATCGTTTCTCGGGGGGCACGCTGCGGATCATCCCGGGGCCGCAGACGGGCCTGTTCGACGAGGATACCTTCGCGCGTCTCACCACGACCGAATTCACCCGCGCGCGGCAGGGCAACCGTCAGGGTGTGGCGCTCGAGAGCGATGCGCCTGCGCTCACCTCGGACAAGGCCGAGGGGCTCGCCTCGGATGTGATCTTCGAGGGGGACATCCAGATGACCGGCGCGGGCACGCCCTATGTGCTGCTCGCCGAATGCCAGACCATCGGCGGCTACCCTCGGATCGGCACCGTGCTGCCCTGCGATCTGCCGCGCGTAGCCCAGGCTGCGCCGGGGACGAAGCTGCGGTTCAAAGCGGTGACGCTGGACGAGGCCGACGCGCTGGCGCCGCGCTGGGAGGCGCAGCTTCACGCGCAACGCGCCAAGCTGCGTCCGCTGATCCGCGATCCGCACGACATCCATGACCTGCTCGGCTACCAATTGATCAGCGGCGTGACAGCAGGGCGCGAGTTGGAGGAAGAGAATGGCTAAGATCGACCTGAACGCCGATATCGGCGAGAGCTTCGGCCCGTGGGTGATGGGAAACGACGCGGCGCTGATGGAGGTGATCTCCTCGGCCAATGTCGCCTGCGGGTTTCACGCGGGCGACCCGGATGTGATGGCGCAGACGATGCGGACGGCGGTGGCCAATGACGTCGGCATCGGCGCGCATCCGGGTTTTGCCGATCTGCAGGGTTTCGGGCGTCGTCGCCTCAACCTCAGCGCCGAGGAACTGACCAATCTGGTGACCTATCAGCTGGGCGCGGCGCAGGCGATGGCCCGCGCGGCGGGCGGCGCGGTGCGGCACTTCAAGCTGCACGGGGCGCTGTCGAACATGGCCTCGGAGAACGCCGAGATCGCCCGGGCCTGCTATGCCGCGGCGCTGAAGGTGCAACCCGAGATCATCCTCGTCGTGCTGCCGCAAACCGCGATGGAACAGGTCGCGCGCGACTTGCAGGCCAATTGGGCGGGCGAGATCTTCGCCGACCGCGCCTATGAGGATGACGCCTCGCTGGTGGCGCGCTCGAAACCCGGTGCGGTTCTGCATGACGCCAAAGAGGTCGGCGCGCGGATCGAGACGATGCTGCGCAAAGGTGCGATCGTGACCGCGTCCGGCAAGGAAATCCCCTGCAAGATCGACACGGTCTGCCTGCATGGCGACGGGGCAGAGGCGCTGGCGATGGCGCGCGCGCTGCGCGGGCATCTGACTGGGGCCGGTTTCGAGATCGCGCCCTTCGGCTAAGGCCGGTCTGCGGTCACATCATTCGCGCCCATCATCACGCGCGGCGCGTCATGTCCTGCGGGCAGAGATCATGCCGCTTGGCCCAATGCAGAAGCGTGTCGTCGAACTGCTCGGGCGGGACGCCTTCGAGCCCGGGAAACTCATGCAAGATGATCCGCAGCGCGCGGCGCTGGTCCTCGGTCAGGCGGTCGTCGTGCCAGAGCCGATAGATGCCGCGCGGCAGGCGGCGCTCGGGTCTCGCGGTGCTGTAGAACAGCGCGAAGGGGATGGATTTTACCTGTGCCACGTAGCTTGATAATTGCGGCAGGAACTGCCCGGTGAACTCGTCGGAGCCGGGCGGGAAGACCTCGGCCAGAGCCATGACTGCACGCCCCTGCGCCGCTGCCTGCGTGGTGGAGAAGACGAAGCTTACCGCGAGCGTCAGCACCAGCATCCCTGTCACCCCCGTGATCACCGAGATCAGCGACCAGCCGGTCCCCGCAGGCGTCGCGTAGCCGCCACCCAGCGTCGAGAGCAGATGCCCCGCATAAGAGAGGCTGTCACCGAAGCTCGCCGCGGGCAGGCCCTTGGTCGTCTCCAGAGACCGGGTCGCGGCGAAGAAGATCAGGCTCCAGCCGAAGGCGACCATGATGATCCAGACGCCGCCGAGCCATGCCATCGTCACCGGGCCGCAGATGCGATGCGCGAGCCGCGTGTGCCCGAAGCTGCGGATGCGCTTGAAGCCGAACCGTGCGATGGCCAGCGAGATTGCCCCGGACTGGCCAGCACCAAGCGCGCAGAGCAGAATGTCCCAAAGCGAGATCGCAACGATGGCGGCGCCGAGGAGGATCAGGAAAATGGTCACGGGAGGCTCCGGAAACTGGAAAGGTGGGTCAGGTCAGGCGGTCTCGGGCCTGACCAGCGGCAGGTAGTGGCGCCGTGTCATCATCATCAGAACGGCCAGCAGCGGGGTTGCCAGCGCGAGGCCGAGAAGGCCGAAGAAGCTGCCCATCAAAAGCTGGAATGCGATGACGAGGGCCGGGGGCAGCGACATCGCCTTTTCCTGAATCTGCGGCGTGATCAGGTTGCTCTCGAGCGCCTGTACCGCGAGGTAGAGCAGCGCCACCCAGAGCATCGTGATGGGGCTCAACGTCAGTGCCATCGCCAGCGCGGGGATCGCCGATAGCACCGGGCCGATATTGGGGATGAAGGTCAGAAGCCCCGCGAGGATCGCAAGGATCGCCGCCAGCGGCACGTTCAGCAGCCACAGCCCGACGAAGGTCAGAAGGCCGATCACCGTCATCGAGATCAGCTGCGCAAAAAGCCAGCCCGACAGCGCAGCCCAGCCGGTCGCGAAGCTCGCGACGACCCAGTCCCGCTTGGAGGCGGGGAAGAGTGCTGCAATCCCGCGCCGATAAAGCTGCGGCTCCACCGCGCCATACACACCGATGAACAGGATGAGCATCGCGTTCCCGATCACGCCGATCGACATCATCACGGTCGTGGCGGCCCCTTTGCTCGACGGCGCGATCGAGCCGAGGTCGATCGAACGCGTGACCGAATGCAGCCAGCCATGCGAGTCGATGTAGTCCTGCACCTGTTTCATTGCCTTGGGCAGGGCGGTCGTAAGCTGGTCGAGCTGATCGGAAAGGCCCTGCGCCGCATAGAGAAAGAACAGAACCGCGAGGCAGACCAATATGATCGAATAAAGCGCGAGGCCCCAGCCTTCGCGGATATGCAGCCTGCGCGCGATGGCATTGCCGCCCATCCGCAGGAAGACCGCGACCAGAAGCCCCGCGAAGACGAGCAGTAGAATATCGGGCGCGATCAGCACCAGAAGCGCAAAGATCGCGATCGGCAGCCAGAAGGCCATCCGCTCGCGCGAGGCCTTTGCGCGCAGGCCGGTCGGCTTGGGGTCCGCATGGTCGGCGCGATGCGGTCCGGGGTCTGACATGGTGCTCTCCGTCGCGGCTTGTGTTCCGTGACAGCCAACCTGTCGCCCGCGCCGTGGTTCCGTGCCCAAAACGCGTTGCGGCGGAGAAAATGTCACCCGCCATGTGTCCTGCGCCGTATCCGCGCGAGCTGGGCGAGATGTCACAACACATCGCGGAAGCGACTGAAAATGTGTAAAAAATGCATCCCGGTGAGCCGGTTGTTTGTCTTATGTTAAAGATATGAACTTTTTCGCCTGAAGGGCTGAATTCGCCCTCGGGCAGAGGAACTTCTGGACCCGAGGAGACGTTGCCCGGTCGAAATATCCCAACAGGGACAAACGCATTCAGCCGCCCAATCCGGAGGTCTCTCTTATCATGTCCGCCCGCCTCATCGTCGTGTCCAACCGTATCCCGTCCGAGGCCACGCCCTCGGGCGGGCTCGTGGTGGCGCTGCATGAGGCGCTGCGTGAGAAAGGCGGCATCTGGATCGGGGCGCATCCCGAGACGGGCCCCGAAGAACCCACACTCATCGATATGGGCGGGACGCAATATGACAAGCTCGCCTTCCGCCTGACCGATGCGGATCGCGCGGCTTATTATCTCGGTTTCGCCAATTCCGTGCTCTGGCCGATCGCGCATCACCGCACCGATCTGGTCGAGATCAATCGCAGCTTCGACGAGGGCTATCTGCGTGTGAACCGCCGGATCGCGGAGCAGATGGCCGAGGTGATCTCGCCCGAGGATCACATCTGGATTCACGACTACCATTTCTTCCCGCTGGCCGAGGAGCTGCGCAGTTTGGGCGTGACCAACCGCATCGGCTTCTTCCTGCATATTCCTTTTCCCAACATCACCGATCTCGACGTGTTGCCCGACCCGCCCGCCTTCGCGCGCTGGCTGGCGCATTACGACCTGGTCGGCCTGCAGACGCGGGCCGACGTGGCGCGATGCCTCGAGATGTTCCGCGCCGATCCACGGGCAGAAATGCTGCCCAACGGCGCGATCAAATTCGGCGCGCAGGAGGTGTCCGTCCGGTCTTTCCCGATTGGCATTTCAGCTGAGAGCTTCGCCCGGGCGGCGCAGGACTGCGCGCCGCCGCCCGCGCACGAATTGTTCGGAGACGCCTATGTGATCGGCGTCGACCGGCTCGACTACTCCAAGGGGTTGCCGCAACGCTTCCGGGCGTTCGAGCGGTATCTGGAAAGCTACGACACGGGGCCGCGCGCCTCGCTGGTGCAGATCGCGCCACCGTCGCGCGAAAGCGTGCGGGCCTATCAGGAGATCACCGCCGACCTGCAGCAGATCGCGGGGCAGGTGAACGGGCGTTTCGGCGAGGTCCATTGGGCGCCGATCCGCTTCCTGCACCGCCCGGTACCGCGCGACGAGATCGCGGGGCTGCTGCGCGGCGCACGCGCTGCGCTGGTGACGCCGCTTGCCGACGGGATGAACCTCGTGGCGAAGGAATATGTCGCAGCGCAGGATCCGGACGATCCGGGCGTGTTGGTGCTGTCGCGCTTCGCGGGCGCCGCCGAGGACATGACCGAGGCGCTGCTGGTCAATCCGCATGACGTCGACGAGACCGCCACCGCGATCCGCCGCGCTCTGACGATGCCGCTGGAGGAACGCCGCGCGCGCCACGCCGCCTGCATGGAAGTTGTCCACGCGACCGATACCGGCGCTTGGGCGCGCAGCTTCCTCGATCAGCTCGCCGCCTGCACACCCGCTTTGCGCATTACCGGACGCGCCGCCGAATGGCTTCGCGGCGAAGAGGGCCGGGAATTCGACCCCGCCGCGCATCGCTCTACTTCAAAGGAGGAGGCCTGATATGACTATGATGTCACGAAATATGGAGACGACCGCGTCGGAGGAGGGCGCGCTCGTCCTGATGCTGCACCCCGGAAATTGCGATCTCGAGTGCCATGGGGCGTTTGCGGAGGCGCTCAAGCACGACCGCTCGCACATTGTTTGCCTGTCCCAGGAAGGCGGCGGGCGCGGTGCGTTGGTCGCCCGGCTGGGTGCTTGCGGCGCGACGCCGATCTGTGCGTCGTTCCTGACCTATGAAGATGAAGCGCTCTTTGATCCCGAGGAACAAGGCGCCATCGCGCATGTGCTGTCCTACATTATGCAGGCGCACGCTTTGACCCGCATCTTCGTGCCCAAGCATGACTGCGATCACGCGTGCCACGCCGCGATCGAGGCGATCGCGCAGAACCTGTCGCGAATTTCCGGAGCGCCGGTCACTCATGCCGATGATGAGCCAGCGGATAGCGAGATGGTCGCGGGTGGCGGTGATCCGAGCGGGAGCGGCACTCTTCTGAGCGCCCGCGCCTGACCGGCCCAGATCCGCGCCCCCGCGGACACTCCTAAAAAAGAAACCGCCCGCGCATCCGAAGCTGCGCGAACGGCCCGGGAGCGGTCTGCCGAGAGGGGGACCTTCCGGCAAACCTCCCCGTCACTTGGGGCTTTTACTCAAGCCCGTCACTTGGGCATGATCACCTTGTCGATCACGTGGATCACGCCGTTGCTGGCCTCGATATCGGCCTGGGTCACGCTGGCATCATCGACCATCACGGCGGGGTCGGTTTTCACCGTGACTTCCGAGCCCTGCACGGTCGCGGCCATCATCCCATCACTCAGATCGCCGGACATCACTTTGCCGGGCACGACGTGATAGGTGAGGATCGACGTCAGCGTGTCCTTGTTCTCGGGTTTGAGCAGGTCGTCGACAGTGCCTTCGGGCAGGGCTGCAAAGGCCTCGTCGGTGGGTGCGAAGACGGTGAAGGGGCCTTCGCCCTTGAGCGTCTCGACCAGTCCGGCGGCCTGCACGGCGGCCACGAGCGTCTCGAAGCTGCCTGCGTTCACGGCGGTGTCGACGATATCCATTCCGCCATGATTGTCGGCATAGGCGGGGGCGGAAACGAGCGCGGTTCCGGCGAGGACTGCGGCCATGAAGGTTCTTCTCAGCATTCTCTTTCTCCCTGTGTTGGATCGTGGGTAGATCCCGTGGTGGATCATGCAGGAGATACGGGGAATGCAGCGATATGGATCACGCGACGCTCGCGATTTCGCACTGGGGCGTGAGTTGTCGTGAGTGCGCAGGTCCCGCGTCTCGCGCCTAGTGCGGGGCTTTGCGAAGATCTTCGGGCCGGTCGATATCGCGGAGCGTGCCGGGCGGCAGCGGGACCCGCCGCAGGTCAGGGGCGCGGCGCAGCAACGCCCCGGCGCCGCGGTCGCCCGTCAGCCGCAAAGCAGCAGCGAACAGCCTGCGCGGGATCAGCGCCGGCGGCGCGAGGCGACCGTCTGAAGTCGCCATCGCCGGATGGTGACCGGGTGTCTTGAGAAGCTGGCGCAGATGCGCGCGCGAGACCTCGGGCATATCGCCGAGAACGATCAGCAGATGGCTCGCGCCACTGGCTTGAGCGGCGCGGATCGCGCGGTGCAGGCTCGCGCTCTGGGCGCGACCCGCTCCGATGCAGAGAAGGTCGAGCCCCGCGCCGCGGAGCTCTTTCGGCAGCTGGGGAGTGCGGGTGATCGCGGCGCGTTTGAAAAGCCCGAGACCCCGGAGCGTCTTGGCCGAGCGCAGCACAAGCGCGGCCTCTCCGTCCGCGCGCGCGGCCAGCTTGTCGCGCGCGCCGAAGCGCCGCGACGCGCCCGCCGCCAGGACCACGCCTATGATCTTGCGCGCCAAGCGTCAGACCCGCGCCAGTTGCAGCACTTCGGCCAGCACGGAAACTGCTAGCAGCCGCGGCTCGCGTGCCTGTTCGATCAGGCCGACCGGACCGCGCAGCCGCGAAATCGCGGCCTCCGACAGCCCCTTGCGACGCAGCGCCACCGCGCGCTGGCGTGCCGTGCGGCGGCTGCCCTGCGCGCCGATGAAGAAGGCGTCGCTTTCCAGAAGCTGCGCGAGGATCGGGATTTCCCGATCATGATCGTGGAAGAACAACAGCGCCGCCATGCGCGGGTCGGGCGTGATGTCTCCAAGCGGATTGCTGCGCCGGAACTCATGGCTCGTCACGCCGGGCAGGATCACCGGCTCGGGCATGATGAGATCGGCCTGATAGCCTGCGCCCGCGGCGAGCTGCGCAAAGGTCTCGGCCTCGACCCCGGTGCCGAAGATCACGAAACGCGGCTCGGGCACGAGGTGCAGGCTCAGATCGGTTTCGGGTTGGGGCTCGAGCGTCAGGGTGCCCTGCGTGCCCGACAGGTGCAGCGACAGCGGCATCCGAGCGTCAATCGCTTCGGCCATGCGCTCTTGATCGGCCACGGGCGGGGCAGGGATCACCGTGATGTCGAGCGCCCCACCACAGGGCAGCACGAGGTCGATGAAGGGCGAGCCCTCGCCGTAGCGCAGATGCCGCGCGCAGCCGTCCTGCGCGACCTTGTTCAGGTGGTGTTCGATATCGGCATCGATACAGCCCGCCGAGAGATGGCCGCGAATGTTGCCCCGATCGTCAAGGCTCATCGCAGCACCGAGGGGACGATAGCCCGCCCCCTCGATCCTAGTGAGAATGGCCAGCGCGGCGAGCCGTCCCGGCGCGGGCAACGGCATTTCCGCCATGCCCAACCGGGTCTCGACACGCGCACGCTGGCGAAGCGGACTACCGTCCATTGGCAAACCTCTTGAGAACTTTGTCGGGCGTGGCCGGATAGTCGTATAGCCGCACGCCCGTCGCATTGTGGATCGCATTGATCACCGCGGCCCCTGCGCCCGAGATGCCCAGCTCGCCCACGCCTTTGGATTGGATCGGGTTGGCTTCGTCATCGCGCTCGGGCAGGAAAACCACCTCCATCTCGCGCGGAATATCCGCGTGGGCCGGGACGTGGTAATTCGCCAGATCGCGGGTGACGATATGGCCGGTGCGCGGATCGTGGCCAAGCTCTTCGTGCAGGGCCGAGCCGACGCCCCAGACCATGCCGCCGACGGCCTGACTGCGCGCGGTCTTCTCGTTGAGCACGCGGCCGATGCCGAGCACGCCGAGCATCCGGCGCACCCGCACCTCGCCCGAGACCTCGTTGACCGCGACTTCGGCGAAATGTGCGCCGAAGCCAGCCGAGAAGTGGCTCTTCGCGGTTTGGCCGCGTTCGATTTTGCACTCGGCGCTGATCGGATCGCTCAGCAGATCGACCAGTTTCGCGGTCTTGCCGCCGCCCGAGACCTCGCCATTGCCCAGGCTCAACTCTTCGAGCTTGCAGCCGAGCTTGTCGGCAAGCTCCTGACGGATCTTGCGCGCAGCGAGGAAGACCGAAGACCCCGATGACGACGCCCCGAAAGAGCCGCCCGACCCGGAGGCCCCCGGCAGGTCGCTATCTGCCAGATGGACCGAAACCTTGTCGATCGGCAGGCCCAGCATCTCGCCCGCGATCTGGCCGAGGATGGCGTAGCTGCCGGTGCCGATATCGGTCATGTCGGTCTCGACCAGCGCACCGTCCGCGCTGAGCGTCACGCGCGCCGCCGATGGCACGAGGAAGTTCGACCGCCCCGCAGCCGCGACGCCCATGCCGATCAGCCATTCGCCTTCGCGACGCGTTCCGGTCTCGGGGCGCTGATCCCAGCCGAAGCGTTTCGCACCTTCGCGCAGGCTGTCTTCCAGCGCGCGGGCCGAGTAGGCCTGACCGGTGTCGGGGTGCTTTTCGGGGATATTGCGCAGGCGCAGTTCCACCGGGCAGAGGCCCAGCTTCTCGGCCAGCTCATCCATCGCGGTTTCCAGCGCGAAAGTGCCGACCGCCTCGCCCGGCGCGCGGACCGAGCCCGAGGGCGTGCGGTGGTTGCGCGAGATATGCTGGCGCATCACCCGGTTGGGCGCACCATACATGAAGCGGGTCGCGGCGTTGACCGGCTCGGCGAAGCCTTCGCCTTCGAGATTGGACACACGATCCTCGTGGCCGATCCCGGTCAGCTTGCCGTCCTTGTCGGCGGCGAGGCGCAGGCGCTGCCACGTTTCGGTGCGGCGCAGCATGGCATCGAAGACGGTCTGACGGCTCAGCACGACGCGCACCGGACGGTCGAGTTCGCGCGCGGCGATCGCGGCCCCGACATGCTCGGCGGAAATGCCCAGCTTGGAGCCGAACCCGCCGCCCACATAGGGCGCGAGGATATGGACCTTGTCGGATTCCACGCCCACCGCATCGGCCAGCTCTTCCTTGTTGAATCGGATCATTTGCAGCGAGCCATGTAGAACGAGGCGACCGTCCTTCCACTCGGCGATACCCGCATGCGGCTCCATCGCAGCAGCGACATGACCTGCGGTGGTATATTCGAGATCAACCGATTGCGCGGCCTTCTCCATCGCGGCGTCGAGGTCGCCCTGAATGGTTTCCCGCTTCTCGTTCAGCTCGAGCTCCACCCCCGCCGGATCGACCGGCGCGCCGGGGTTCTGCTCGTAGCTGATCTTGATCCGGGCGGCGGCGTCGCGCGCGGTCTCGAAGCTGTCGGCCACGACGAGCCCGATCGGCTGGCCGTGATAATCGACGTGGTCGCCGGGCTGCACGGGCGCGGCGCCCGCCATGCCCTGCGCCGGGTTGCGCACGAATTCCGGGCCGCGGAACAGGCCCAGATAGCCGGGCAGCTTCTTCGCCTCCGTCTCATCAAAGCCGGTGACCTTGCCGCGCGTGATCGTGGCGCGCAGCATCACGCCATGGACCATGCCTTCGGGCGCGAATTCGGCCGCATAGGTCGCGGTGCCGGTCACTTTCAACTTGCCCTCGGGGCGATCGAGCGGCGCGCCCAC
This sequence comes from Thioclava sp. ES.031, assembly GCF_002563775.1. Taxonomy (NCBI): domain Bacteria; kingdom Pseudomonadati; phylum Pseudomonadota; class Alphaproteobacteria; order Rhodobacterales; family Paracoccaceae; genus Thioclava; species Thioclava sp. ES.031. Next base: position 941,871 of record NZ_PDJO01000001.1, read on the forward strand.
CAGACCCTGTTTGGTTTCGTCGAGCAGCCGCGGCTGCGCTTCATTCATCGTGAACGTGTCGCTCATGCCAGCGCCTCCACCTTGTCCGTTCCGGTCGAGGCCGGGGCCATGCCCGTCGCCTCGCGCATCACCGCGATCAGCGCGCGGCGGGTCATTTCGCGTTTGAAGTCGTTGCCCTGATCGGTGACCGCTTCGGCCAGAAGCGTATCGGCGGCTTTGCCGAACAGCGCCTCCGACGGGGTCTCGCCCTTGAGCATCGCATTGACCTGCGCATCCGCCCAGGGGCGCGGCCCGATGCCGCCGAAGGCCAGCGAGGCCTGCTTGATCGTGTCGCCCTCCATCTCGACCACGGCGGCGACCGAGACCAGCGCGAAGGCATAGGACGCCCGGTCGCGGATCTTGCGATAGCTTTGCGTGGCGTTTGCCTGCGGGGCAGGGAGGATCACGGCGGTGATGATCTCGCCCGGCTTCAGGCAGGTCTCGATCTCGGGCGTCTCGCCGGGCAGCTGATAGAGCTCGTCCATCGCCACGGTGCGGGTTGCTCCATCGGTGCCGCGGATTTCCACCTGCGCATCGAGCGCGCGCATCGCCACCGCCATATCGGAGGGGTGCGCGGCACTGCAGGCGGCCGAGGTGCCCAGGATCGCGAGCATGCGGCTGATACCGCCCTTGGCGGCGCAGCCCGCGCCGGGGTCGCGCTTGTTGCAGGCCATTGCCGGGTCGTAGAAATAGGGGCAGCGCGTGCGTTGCAGCAGGTTGCCGCCCGTGGTCGCCTTGTTGCGGATCTGGCCCGAGGCACCGGCCAGCAGGGCGCGCGACAGCACCGGATAGGCGCGGCGCACCTGTGGATCGGCGGCGAGATCGGCATTGCGCACCAGCGTCCCGATCTTCAGCCCGCCCTCATGCGCCTCGATCCTGTCCAGCCCGTCGATAGTGTTGATGTCGATGACCGTCTCGGGGGTCATCACCTGCAGCTTCATCAGGTCCAGCAGGTTGGTACCGCCCGCGATGAACTGCGCGGTCTCGCCCGCCTTGGAGGCCGCGTCATCGAGCCCGCTTGCGCGAAGATAGTCGAAAGGTCTCATCACTTCTCCTCCGCTTCGGCCGCGCGCGAGATGGCCTCGCGGATGAAGGGGTAGGCCGAGCAGCGGCAGAGGTTGCCGCTCATCCGCTCGGCAATCTCGGCGTCGCTCAACTCGGCCTTGCCGGTGAGACTGTCGCTGACATGGCTAGGCGCGCCTTCGGCGGCCTCGGCCAGCATCCCCGTCGCCGACATGATCTGCCCCGGCGTGCAATAGCCGCATTGATAGCCGTCGCAGGAGACGAATTCCTGTTGCAGCGGGTTGAGGTTGTCGGGCGTGCCGAGCCCTTCGATGGTGGTGATCTCGCAGCCTTCATGCATCACCGCGAGGCTCAGGCAGGAATTCACCCGCCGCCCGTCGACGAGCACCGTGCAGGCGCCGCATTGGCCATGATCGCAGCCCTTTTTCGAGCCGGTGAGTTGGAGATGGTCGCGCAGCGCGTCGAGCAGCGTCACGCGCGGATCGAGGTCGAGCGCGCGGGCCTCGCCATTGACGTGAAATGAAACCTTCATGGTGTCCCCCTTATCCGGAATTCAGGTTTGGCGCAGCCGTCTGGGGAGGCGGGCGTTCAAACCAGCTTAATGGGGAACACCGCGCGGGCGGAAGAGTTCCTGTGAGAAAACCCTCACGTTGCGGTGAGGGCGTAGCGGACGCGGTGCGCGTCAGGGGGCGGGGGCGTGGGTCGTGCCACGCCGCCCGCGATGTGTTTTCGCGCCGCGATCAGTTCTCCGGCAGCGCGTAGACGGCCACCATATCGCCCACGGTGGGCTTCAGGATCGAGTTGCCGCCCGAGATGAAGGCCACGTATTCGCGTCCCTTATACTCGTAGATCGCCGGGTTCGCGACGACCGGAGCTTCGAGCTGCGAGGACCACAACTCCTTGCCGGTCTGGATGTCATAGGCGCGCGCCTTGGCATCCATCGTCGCGCCGATGAAGATCAGCCCCGACTTGGTCACCGCCGGACCGCCGATCGTGGGCGAGCCCATGCTCTCCGGCATGAAGAACCCGTATTTCTGCGAGCTGCCCAGAGGCTTGCGCCATTTCACGTCGCCGGTATGCATGTCGATCGCGACCAGCTCGCCAAACGGCGGTTTCCAGCACGGCATCCCGAGCGAGTTCAGCGCGTTGCCGAGGCTCATGCCGTAGGGTGCGCCTTTCTGTGGGTAGAAGCCGTTCTCGTTGCCCGAGCCACCGGCGTTCTGCTCGTAGTCCTGACGCTCCCAGAGCTTGATGTATTGCACGATGTGGCTCGTGTTCACGACCGCGATCTGCGCGTCGGGATCGAAGGCCACGCCGCCCCATTGCACGCCGCCCGCACTGTCGGGATAGGCCAGCGTGCCTTCGCCCTTGGTGGTGGGCGGGGTGTACATCCCCTCATAGGTGAGGTTGTCGAACAGCTTCGAGCAGGCCCCGCCCGAGACGAGATCGGCGATGCCCCAAACTTCCGGCTTCTTCGACTGGTCGAGAAGCGGCGCGGGTTTGGTCGGGAAGGGCTGGGTCTTGGCATAGACCTCGCCTTTCACCGTGCCGTCGCCTTGCGGCACCGGACGTTCCTCGATCGGCCAGACATCCTCGCCGGTCTCGCGGTTCACGACGAACAGGAAGCCCATCTTCGTGCCCTGCATCAGCGCCGGGATTTCCTTGCCGTCGACCGTGATGTCCATCAGCGTCGGCGCCGAGTTGATGTCATAGTCCCAGATGTCGTGATGCACCCATTGGCGCGACCAGACGACCTTGCCCGTGTCGAGATCGAGCGCGGTGGTCGAGGTGGCATAAGGGATCTGCTCGGTCCGGTTGCCGCCCCAGTAGTTCGGCGAGGGCGAGGCCACCGGCAGATAGACCATGTTCAGGCCCGGATCGACGGACATCGCGGTCCAGACGTTCGCGGTGCCGGTCTTGCGGCGGATGTTCTCGGGCAGGGTCTCGAAGGACCATTGCAGCTCCCCGGTCTGTGCATCGACCGAGAAAACCGCACCCGGAGGGGCTTCGGCCGACTCCCAGTCCTGCCCGGCCCAGCCGAGGATCAGGTGATTGCCCGCAACCGTCGGCGGCTGCAGCACGGAAAGCGGGAAGCTGTCATTGACCGTGTTCCACTTGTCCACGTTCAGCACGCCATCATCGCCGAAATCGGGGCAGGGCTTGCCGGTATCGGCGTCGAGCGCGAAGAGCTGCGCATCCATCGTGCCGATATAGACGATCTTCTGGCAGACCTTGCCCGCGACCGGGTTCTCGGCCTGCCAATAGGCGACGCCGCGGTTCTTCAGCGCGGGCTGGGTCAGCGCCTCGAGCTTGGATTTCGTGTCGAAGGCCCATTTCTGCTCGCCCGTGGCCGGGTCGAGCGCCAGCACCCGGTAGAAGGGCGTGCCGATATAGAGCGTGTCATTGGCGAAGATCGGCGTGGCCGACCAGACGGTCGCGGGCTTGTCGCCCGAGCCATCCGAGACGTCGCCGGTATGGACCTGCCAGACCTTCTCCAGATCGCCCACATTGTCGGGATTGATCTGGGTCAGGGGCGAATATTTCTGCGCGGAAAGCTGGCCGTGGAAGCTGTTCCAGACGGGTTGCTCGGGCACCAGCGGGGTGCCGTTGCGCTCACGCGGACCGCTGGCGAGCATCGGTTGGGCGACGCTATCTGCGACCGGCTTGGGCTGATCGGCATTGGCGTCGGGGCCGGGCGGTGCGTTCTCGTTGGCCGCGGGATTGTCGGCCTGCTGATCGGTGCTAGTGTCGGACGTCGTGCCTGTGTCCGTGGTCGCCGAAGTGCCGGTATCGGTCGAGCTGCTGTCGGTAGAGGTCGCGGTGCCGCTGTCGGTTGCGGTGCTGTCGGTCGCGGTCGTGTCCTGCGCGTAGCCGGCGGCAGCAAAGAAGGCGAGGGCGAAGGCGAGCGAGACGGTCTTGCGGTTCATGCGTAGGCTCCTTTCGAACGCGCGCCCCGGCTCGAGGCGATGTCGTAGATGAGGCCGATCAGCACGACGCCCATCGCCGCGATCAGCCACCATTCATGCAGGAAATAGGCGGCCGCTGCGGTGCCCAGCAGACCGAGCGCGACGAGGACGCGCAGGATCGTGCGGATCGCTCCCGGTTCGGTCAGCTGGATCACGATCCCTGCGAGGGCGATCAACACGGAGGAGGCGATCACCAGCCCCGCGCCGAATGTGCCGGTCACGCCGGTCAGGGGGGTGACGAAATTCCAGATCGCGATGGCGGCGCCGACCAGCGCCCCCAGAACAATCAGGATGCTGCGTGGCCGTGATGCTGAGCGGGAATGTGCCAAAGGAGCTCTCCTTGGTAAGTGCTTTCCCGCTCAACGCGCTCTGTGTCTTTCGAGGTCCATGAAAAAGTGAACCGATTTGAGGCCGCTGCGTAGTGGCGCACCGATTGTGGCCCCGGTCGCAGACATGAAAAGGCGCGCCAAGGCAGGGTTGGCCAAGCCAACACCCGCCCGGGCGCGCCGATCGGTTCGCTGCGTGTTTAGCGCTGGCGGTAGCCGCCCTGACGCTCCAGCATCCAGCCCGGATATTCGGCGGGCAGGGCGCTGACCTTGTCGAGGGTTTCCAGCTCTTCCGCATCGAGGGTGATCCCGGTCGCGGCGATATTGTCGGTCAGCTGGTCCTTGCGCTTCGCCCCGACGATGACGCTGGTGACGACCTTCTGATGCAGAAGCCATGCCAGCGCGATCTGCGCCACGCTCGCGTCGCGCTTCTCGGCCATCGGGCGCATCGCGTCGATCACGTCATGGGCGCGGTCCTTCTCGACCGGCGGGAAGTCGAAATTGGCGCGCCGCCCGTCGGAGCCCTTGCCGTCGCGGTCGTATTTGCCGGACAGCAGACCGCCTGCCAGCGGGCTCCAGACCATGAGGCCCATGTCGGTGTCGCGCAGCATCGGCACCACTTCGCGCTCCAGATCGCGCCCGGCGATCGTGTAATAGGCCTGCAGCGAGAGGATCGGGGCGAGCTTGCGCGCCTCAGCGATGCCGATTGCCTTCATCACCTGCCACGCGGCCCAGTTCGACAGGCCGATATAGCGGACATGGCCGTGCTGCACGAGCGTGGTCAGCGCTTCCAGCGTCTCCGAGATCGGCGTCATCGGGTCGAAGCCGTGGATCTGGTAGAGGTCGATATGGTCGAGCTGCAGCCGCTCGAGGCTCTGCTTGCACTGCTCCATGATGTGGTAACGCGAGGCGCCGCGCTGGTTGATGCCCTCGCCCATCGGGCCGAGCACCTTGGTCGCGATCACCACCTCGTCGCGCGCGATGCCGAGATTGCGCAGGCTCTGGCCGAGGATGCGCTCGCTTTCGCCGCCCGCATAGACATTGGCGGTGTCGATGAAGTTGATGCCCGCATCCACGGCGGTTTTCACAAGGCCGTCGGCATCGTCCTGACGCAGCTGGCCGATCTGGCCCCACATGCCCTCCGAGCCGCCGAAGGTCATCGTGCCGAGGCAAAGTTCCGAGACGAGGAGGCCGCTGGGGCCGAGAGGTCTGTAACGCATGGATCGCTCCTTTCGCATCTGTCGGGGGCCAGGTTCGGACGGCCCCTCTGGTCTGGGTAGATGGGGCGCGCGGCGCGCGTGGCGAGTGTCGCATGACACTTGCGGTGCACGATCGTGTCATCGTGCGAGACAGGGATGGGAGCGGCGCAGGGATGCGCCGCCCGCTCAGTCTTCGGTGCGCTCGATCTTCATCGGCGTGAACCACGGTGTGAGGATCACCACGCTCGCGATGACCATTGCGTAGCCGATCGCCGACATCATCGCACTGCGATAGGCCTCGTGGTCGCCCGGCTCCGCGCCGCCCAGCATGCCGAAAAAGATCCCGCCCATGATCGCGATGCCGAAGGAGATGCCGACCTGCCGGATCGCCTGCACCGCGCCCGAGGCCGAGCCGCTGTCGTTGCTATCCGCCGCCGAGAGCGAGACCTGAAACAGCGGCGAGACGGTGTTGCCCAGGCCGAAGCCGCCAAAGAAGAACCACGGCGCCATGCGCCACCAGCTGATCGCGTCGCCCATCGTCCAGATCGCCCAGAGCTGCCCCGCGAAGCCCGTCGCGATGAGAATGCCGCCGCCCATCACGCGCCAGCGGACCCAGCGCGAGCCGAACCAGCCCGTCGTGGCCGAAGCCAGCAGCACGCCCAGCGGGAAGGGCGTCGTCGTCAGCCCCGATTGCAGGGGCGTGAGCCCGTAACCCGCCTGAAGATAGAGCGCCATGGTGAAGAAATAGCTCGGCACCGCGGTGAACAGCGCCGCGTTCAGAAGGCTGCCCGACAGGAACGAGCCCGAGCGCAGCAGCCGCATCGGCAGAAGCTGGGGGGCGTTGCGTTCTTCCTGATGCCGTTGCCAGCGAATGAAGACCCAGCCGAGGATCGGCGCCGCGATCACCATCGGATACATCCAGACCTGCCAGCCGATCGACGGGGCTTCCACGAGCGGGAACAGAAGCGCCAGCGTCGCCACGGCTGCGATCGCGATGCCCACCTTGTCGATGCCCAGCTTGCGGTTGCCCTGACCCTTGGGGACCAGCATCAGCGCCGCGATGAAGGCCGCGATGCCCAGCGGAATGTTCACGAGGAAGATCGGACGCCAGCCCAGCCCGTAGATATCGGCGGTCAGCAGCAGCCCGCCCACGATCGGCCCCGCGACCGAGGCCAGCCCGGCGGTCAGCGCGAAAAGGCCGAAGGCCGCGCCGCGTTGCTCCGGCGGGAACAGGCGCGGCACCAGCGCCAGCGTCTGCGGCGTCATGATCGCGGCGCCCACGCCCTGCACGATGCGCGCGGTGACCAGCGTCCCGATCCCCGGCGCGATGCCGCAGACCAGCGAGGCGGCGGTGAACAGCGCGATGCCCGACACGAACAGCTTGCGCCGCCCCAGCAGGTCGCCCATCCGTCCCGCCGGCAGCAGCAGGATCGCGAAGGAGAAGGTGTAGCCCGCGACGATCCACTCGATCAGGTTCGGCGGGGCCGCCAGCTCGTTCTTCATCGAGGGCAGGGCGACATTGACGATCGTGATGTCGATCAGGTTCATGAAATTCGCCAGCAGCAGCACGGCTGCAGCCGCCCAGCGGCGTGCGGGCGAAAGTGGGGTCTTCTGGTCGGTCTCGGCCATTCGGGGTCCGTTCTGTCGGAGCTGTAACGCCAAGGGTAGCTAGCAGGGGGGAGAGGCTGGTCAATAGCTCGCCCGAAGGCGAGCCCGCGCGGAACAGCCTGCAGATGTGTCAAAATACATAGAAAGAAAGGCGCGCAAGCGGATGTGTCGCGGGCGGAGAGATTCGGTCGCGGAGGGCCGGGAGAGAGCCTTGGCTCACGCGACGGAGCTTGGCGTTCGTTGCAAATTTCAAGGGTGCTGCGCAAGTTTCAGAAAGATTTTGCCGAGGTCCGAGAAATGCGCTCTCACATGGGTGTGAGCACCGTCACGTCAGACTTGCGCCGCGCCCCGATCCTGCCCTTGATGCCCCATCAACGAAAAATCGGGGCCCCGCGCTCACCTCTGCGTTGCGCGCGATCGGACCCCGGAAAACTGGAGGTATCCCTTGAAGTCGATTGCCGCGATTTCCGCTTTTGCCCTGATGCTGGGCAGCGCCGCACCCGTTCTCGCTCAGTCGAGCAAAGTGCCCGAAGGCACCAAGCTCGCCGCTGACCAGACCTTCACCTACTGGATGCAGGACGATCTCAAGACGCTCGATCCCGATCTGAGCACCTCGAAGGACGGCAACGACGTTCTTCAGCAGATGTTCGAAGGTCTCTACCAGCAGGACGATCACGGTAATCTCGTGCCCGCGCTCGCCACGAGCTACGAGGTGTCCGACGACAAGAAGACCTACACCTTCCACCTGCGTAACGAGAAGTGGTCGAACGGCGATCCCGTCACCGCGCAGGACTTCGTCTATGCATGGCGTCGTCTCGCCGATCCGGCGACCGCCTCGCAATACTCGTGGTATATCGAGCTGATGCAGGTGAAGAACGCCCATGACGTGATCGCGGGCGACAAGAAGCCGAGCGAGCTGGGCGTGAAGGCGCTTGACGACCACACGCTGCAGGTGACGCTCGACAGCGCGATCCCCTATTTCCGCCAGATGCTGGTGCTGTCCTCGACCTTCCCGGTGCCGCAGAAGGTCGTCGAGGAATACGGGTCCGACTGGACCAAGCCCGAGAACATGGTCGTCAACGGTCCCTACAAGCTGAAAAGCTGGAAAATCGGCAACTCGATCGAGCTGACGAAGAACGACGCCTATTACGATGCCGCGAACGTCACGCTGACCGATCTGAAGTTCATCCCGATGCAGGATAACGACCAGGCGCTGACGCGCTACGAGGCGGGCGAACTGGACTTCGTGCAGACCCCGGCCGGTCAATATCCGCGCCTGAAGAAGGAATACCCGGATGCGGCCCACGCTCCGCCGCGTTCCTGTGTCTATGCCTACCGCTTCAACGTCGGCCCGAACGGCCCCGAGGCGCTCAAGGACGTGAAGGTCCGCAAGGCGCTGTCCTATGCGATCAACCGCGACATCATCGTCGACAAGATCCTCAAGGGCGGCCAGAAACCGGCCTACACCTGGACCCACTGGGCGACCGCGAACTTCAAGTCGCCGGACGTCGCTTACGCCGACATGACCCAGCAGGAGCGGATGGACAAAGCCAAGGAGCTTCTGAAGGAAGCCGGCTACGGTCCTGATCACCCGCTGAACCTGCGGATCATGTACAACACCTCGGCCGACCACAAGAAAATCGCGATCGCGGTGCAGCAGTTCTGGAAGCAGCTCGGCGTGAAGTCGACCCTCGAGAACTACGAGTGGAAGGTCTATCTCGACAAGCTCAACGGTCAGCATGACTTCGACGTGGCGCGCACCGCATGGTGTGCCGACTACAACGAGGCCTCGACCTATCTCGACGTGAACACCTCGTGGTCGGATCAGAACTCGGGTCAGTGGAAGAATGCTGATTACGACAAGCTGATGAAGGACTCGAAGACGGCGGCCGATCCGCAGGAGGACTACACCAAGGCGGAGAAGATCCTCGCCGAGGACATGCCGCTGGCGCCGATCTACGCCTACTCGCTGCCGATGCTGCTGAACCCGCAGATCAAGGGCTACCCGTTCGATAACGTCCAGCTGAACTGGTACGCGAAGAACATGTACAAGGTCGCGAAGTAAGCCGGCTGAAACGATAACGGGCGGGCCGCGCAATCGGCCCGCCCGACCTATTTCGGGACATTCTTATGATCGTCTACATTCTCAAGCGTCTCGCCATCGCGATTCCGACGCTTCTGGTGCTCATCATCGCGAGCTTCTTGCTGATGCATACGGCGCCCGGCGGGCCGTTCACCTCCGAACGTGCCGTGCCGCCCGAGGTGCTCGCCAATCTCAACGCGAAATACGGGCTCGACCAGCCGCTATGGAAGCAGATCGCGACCTATCTGTGGAACGTGGTCGCCCATTTCGATTTCGGGCCTTCGTTCTCGTATAAGGACCGCTCGGTGAACGACATCATCGCGCAGGGCTTCCCGGTCACGCTGACCTATGGCTTCCTCAGCTTCATCGCCGCCGTTCTGGTCGGCGTCACCCTTGGCGTGACCGCCGCGATCAAGCGCAACTCGTGGCTCGACTATCTCGCCGTGGGCATCTCCATCGGCGCGCAGGTGCTGCCGAACTTCGTGATGGCGCCGATCCTCGTGCTGGTCTTCACGCTGTCCCTGCACTGGCTGCCCGGCGGCGGCTGGAGCTTCGACGATCCGCGCTTCTGGATCATGCCGGTGATCGCGCTCTCGACCTCCTACATGGCCTCGATCGCGCGGATCACGCGCTCGTCGATGCTGGAGACGCTGAGCTCGAACCACATCCGCACGGCCCGCGCCAAGGGCCTGCCGAAGCGCAAGATCATCATGCGCCACGCGCTCAAACCCGCGCTGCTGCCGGTGATCTCCTATCTCGGTCCGGCGTTTGTCTCGATGATCACCGGCTCGGTGATCGTGGACGTGTATTTCACCACCGGTGGGATCGGCAAAAGCTTCGTGGATAGCGCGCTCAACCGCGACTACGCGGTGATGATGGGGATCACGATCCTGCTGGGCACGCTGACCATCCTGTTCAACCTTGTCGTCGATATCGTCTACGGATGGATCGACCCGAAAATCCGGTACTGACATGGTCATAGATGAATCCAAAATGACCTCGCTCGCCGAGGCAACGAGCCGCGAAGACGTGGCGGGCCGCTCGCTCTGGGCGGATGCGCGCCGGCGGTTCTTCAACAACAAGGCGGCGATCTTCGGGCTGGGGCTGCTGGCCTTCGTCGTGGCCTTTGCGCTGTTCGGCAACCTGCTGGCAGCGTGGAACAATTCCGACATCGATTACAACGTGATGGGCGATGCGACGGCCTCCGCGCCGTCCTTCGCCAACGGCCACTATTTCGGCGCCGACGATCTGGGCCGCGACCTGTTCGCGCGCACCGTGCAGGGCACGCAGATCTCGCTGCTGGTGGGCGTGATCGGCACGCTGATCGCGGTCTCCGTGGGCACGGTCTACGGTGCAATCTCGGGCTATTTCGGAGGCCGCGTCGACGGCTTCATGATGCGCCTCGTCGATATCCTTCTGGCGATCCCCTACATGTTCGTGCTGATCCTGCTGCTGGTCATGTATGGCCGCTCGATCGGGATGCTGTTCGTGGGCGTCGGGTTGATATCCTGGCTGGAGATGGCGCGGATCGTGCGGGGGCAGACACTGACCCTGAAGAACCGCGACTATGTCGAGGCCGCGCGCGCCATCGGTGTGCCTGCGCCGACGATCATCCGCCGTCACATCCTGCCCAACCTCGTGGGCGTGGTGGTGGTCTTCGCGACGCTTCTGGTGCCGCTGATGATCCTGACGGAGAGCTTCATCTCCTTCCTCGGGCTCGGCGTGCAAGAACCGCAGACCTCGCTGGGGGCGCTGATCTCGGAAGGGGCGGGGACGATGAGCTACGGCACGCTGTGGCAGCTGGCCTTCCCGCTGTTCTTCTTCGTCACCACCCTGTTCGGTTTCTATTTCGTAGGGGACGGGCTGCGTGATGCGCTCGACCCGAAGGAGCGCTGATATGCCATTGTTGGAAGTCAACGACCTCAACGTCCGGTTCGCAACGCAGGAGGGCGAGGTCCACGCCGTCAACGGCGTCAGCTTCGCATTGGAACGCGGCGAGGCGCTCGGCATCGTCGGCGAGTCCGGTTCGGGCAAATCGCAGCTCAGCTTTTCGATCCTCGGGCTGCTGGCCGCGAATGGGAAAGCCTCGGGCTCGGTGAAATTCGAGGGGCGGGAGATTTTGAACCTGCCCGAACCCGAGCTGAACAAGCTGCGCGCCGACCGGATCTCGATGGTCTTTCAGGACCCGATGACCGCGCTCAACCCCTATATGCGGATCTCGGACCAGATGGCCGAAGTGCTGATGCTGCATAAGGGGCTGAGCAAGCGCGCCGCCGTGGCCGAAGCTGCGCAAATGCTCGAACTGGTGAAGATCCCGGACGCGAAGAACCGCGTGCGCCTCTTCCCGCATGAATTCTCGGGCGGGATGCGCCAGCGCGTGATGATCGCGATGGCGCTTCTGTGCAAACCCGACGTGCTGATCGCGGACGAGCCGACGACCGCGCTCGACGTGACCGTGCAGGCGCAGATCATGGACCTGCTGGGCGAGCTGCGCCGCGAGCTGGGCATGGCCACGGTGCTGATTACCCACGACCTTGGCGTGGTCGCGGGCTTCTGCGAGCGCGCGATCGTCATGTATGGCGGTCAGGTGATGGAGCAGTCGCCCGTCGATCCCTTGTTCGCAAACCCGACCCATCCCTACACCAAGGGCTTGCTGGCCGCGCTGCCGCGTCTGGATGCGGATCGCGCGATGACCCCGATCCGGGGCAACCCGCCGAACATGACCGGCGCGCCGAAGGGCTGCCCGTTCTGTCCGCGCTGCGATTTCGTCGAAGCGGCCTGCGCCGACGTGATGCCGCCGCTGGCGGAGTTTGCGCCGGGCCGCGCCCGCGCCTGTCACCGTTCCATTGAAACGATCGAGGAGGCCGCCGCATGACGACCCCGCTGATCGAGGCCCGCGACGTTCGGGTCACCTTCGACATCCGCCGCGCCTCGGACCTGCCTTGGACCGAGCCGCCGAAACTGCGCGCGGTCAATGGCGTGAGTTTCAAGCTGGAGCAGGGCAAGACGCTCGGCATCGTGGGCGAGTCCGGCTGTGGCAAGTCCACGCTGGCCCGCGCACTGATCCAGATGCTGCCCGCCGAGGGCGAGATCATCTGGCAGGGCAAGACCGATCTGCTGCCGCTCTCGCCGCGCCAGATGCTGAAATACCGCTCCGACATCCAGATGATCTTTCAGGATCCGCTGGCCTCGCTCGACCCGCGCATGACGGTGGGCGAGATCATCGCCGAGCCGCTGCGCACCCATCGCCCGAAGATGGGCCGCAAGGAGCGCAAGGCGAAGGTCCGCGAGGTGATGGAGAAGGTGGGCCTGTTGCCGAACCAGATCAACCGCTACCCGCACGAGTTCTCGGGCGGTCAGTGTCAGCGTATCGGCATCGCCCGCGCGCTGGTGGTGGAGCCGAAGCTCCTGATCTGCGACGAGCCGGTCTCCGCGCTCGATGTCTCGATCCAGGCGCAGGTGATCGCGCTTCTCGAAGACCTGCGCCGCGATCTGGGGCTGACGATCATCTTCATCGCCCATGACCTCAGCGTCGTGCGCCATGTCTGCGACGAGGTGATGGTGCTCTATCTGGGCCAGATGATGGAGGCGGGCGCGACCGAGAAGCTCTTCGCCGAACCGCAGCACCCCTATACGCAGGCGCTGCTCTCGGCGGTGCCGATCCCCGATCCGGAGATCGAGCGCAACAAGGTGCTGATCGCGCTGGAAGGCGATCTGCCGAGCCCGCTCAACCCGCCATCGGGCTGCCCGCTGCGCACTCGCTGCCCGCGCGCAAGCGAGATCTGCGCCACGACCCCGCCCACCGAAGAGGTCGCCGGACGGCAGGTCTTCTGCCACCATCCCGGCCCTGCCGCGGAAGTGCAGGCGGTGCTCTCGGAGAGCTGAATTCTTGTGCGGCGGGCGGGGGTTCCTCGCCCGCTCACACCAATTTGTGCGAGCTTACGTCGGGATATTTATCCGGACGGTCAAAGCACTGTTACGATCCTCGGATAGAGCGCTCCGGCAAGGAGCCAATTGTCTCGGAGGATCCCCCTTATGTCGCTTATTTCGCGTCGCCATTTCCTGATTACCACCACCGCTGCGGGCGGGCTCGTGATGGTCCATCCCTTCACTGCGCGCGCCGCCGAAGGGCAGGCCCACCTGCGCCTTCTGTGCACCACCGATGTTCACTGCCACATCCGGCCCTATGACTATTACGCCGACAAGCCCGTCGACACTGTCGGCCTGTCGCGCACCGCGACGCTCATCCAGGGGGTGCGCGCGGAGGCCGCCAACACGATGATGTTCGACAATGGCGACTACATGCAGGGCAACCCGATGGCCGATTACATCGCCTATTCCAAGGGGATGAAAGAGGGCGACACCCACCCGGTCATCGCGGGGATGAACCTGCTGGGCTACGATTGCGGCACGCTGGGCAATCACGAATTCAACTACGGGATGGATTTCCTCAAGAAGGTGAACGACCGCGCGAATTTCCCGATGGTCTGCGCGAACTTCGCCCATAAGCTCGGGGCGTCTCCGCGTGAGGATGATCTCTACCTGCCGCCCTACCTGATCCTCGATCGCGACCTGACCGACGGGGCGGGGAACAAGATGCCGATCCGCATCGGCGTGATCGGCTTCGTGCCGCCGCAGATCATGCAATGGGACCGCGCGCATCTCGAAGGCAACTACCAGACCCGCGACATCGTGGAGGCCGCGAAAGCCTGGGTGCCGCAGATCAAGGAAGAGGGCGCCGATCTCATCGTGGCGCTCGCCCATACGGGCATCGACAACGGCCCGCACAGCGACGGGATGGAGAACGCGGCCTTCTACCTCGCGGGCGTGGACGGTATCGACGCGGTGATCACCGGGCACCAGCACCTGAACTTCCCCGGCAAGGATTTCTCCGGCCCCGGCATCGACAACGACAAGGGCACGCTGCAGGGCAAACCGGCGGTGCAGGCGGGCTTCTGGGGCAACCATATGGGCCTGATCGACCTGATGCTGAGCCGCGACGGCGGCAAGTGGAAGATCGACACCCATACCTCGGAAATTCGTCCGATCTTCGCGCGTGGCGAGGACCGCTCGATCACGCCGCTGACCACCGATTACAAGCCGATCCTCGCCGCCACCGATCAGGTGCACGAAGAGACGCTGAAATATGTCCGCGCGAAGGTCGGCGAGACCGAGGCGCCGCTTTACTCCTACTTCGCGCTGGTGGCTGACGATCCGTCGGTGCAGATCGTCTCGAATGCGCAGCTTTGGTATGTGAAGAAGCTGCTGGAGGGCACGCCCGAAGGCAAGCTGCCGCTCCTCTCGGCGGCGGCGCCGTTCAAGGCGGGCGGGCGCGGCGGCCCGGATTACTTCACCGACGTTCCGAAAGGCCCGGTGGCAATCAAGAACGTCTCCGACCTCTACCTCTATCCGAACACCTTGCAGGCGGTGAAAGTGACCGGCGCGCAGGTGAAGGACTGGCTGGAGCGCTCCGCGGGCATGTTCAACCAGATCGAGCCGGGCGCGAAGGATGCCACGCTGCTGAACCCCGATTTCCCGTCCTACAATTTCGACGTGATCGACGGGGTGACCTATCAGATCGACATCACCCAGCCCGCCAAGTTCGACAAGGACGGCGCGGTGGTGAACGCCGATACGAACCGCATCGTCGATCTGAAATATGACGGCAAGCCGATCGACCCGAAGGCCGAGTTCGTGATCGCCACGAACAACTACCGCGCGTCGGGTGGCGGCAGCTTCCCCGGCGCGGATGGCTCGACGGTGATCTACCGCGCGCCCGACACCAACCGCGACGTGATCGTGCGCTATATCCACGACAAGGGCACGATCAACCCGAAGGCGGATGCCAACTGGTCCTTCGCGCCGGCGGATGGTGCGACCGTGCTGTTCGAGACCGGGCCCAAGGCGCAGGACTATCTCGAAGACGTCAAATCGCGCGGTCTGGATGTCGAACCGGCGGGCGATGGCGAGGGGGGCTTCGCGCTCTATCGCATCACGCTGTGAACTGCTTCGGACAGGGATCGAGAGGGGCGCCACCGGCGCCCCTTTTTTCATGCGCTGCGGTCGCGAGGCCGTCTGCGGCCTGCATCTCGCGAATACGTGAACTCCGTGAAGGGCGCGACCTGACAATGGGATTGCGGCGTGGAGATCTCGGGCGGCTGCGTCGAACGAAAATTTTGCCATTTAAAACAATAAGTAAGACAATCCGCCGTTCCCGCGGCTTCACGGCTCGCAGCATTCGTTTTTTGCGTTTCCGGCCGCGCGCGAGTGGCGACAGAACAGCGCGGGCCTATCGTAGAAACGGAACAACGCCGGGAAAACCGGGCTGCGGACAGGAGTTTCAGTATGTGTATTGGTCGGATGACGCGGCGCGCCGCGCTTGGGATGCTGCTTGCGGGCGGGGTCGCCGCGCAGGCGCTGGCGCAGGGAATGCCGGGCGGCGCACAAGGCGCGACCGAGGTCGGCGTGATGCAGGTCGAGACGCAATCCGTACCCTATACCGTCACCCTGCCGGGCCGCGCCGTGGCCTATGAGCAGACCGATATCCGCCCGCGTGTCGCGGGCACCATCGCCTCTATCGACTACGAGGCGGGCCACAAGGTCGCGACGGGCGATGCGCTGTTTCACATCGACGATGACACCTATCAGGCGGAGCTGACCGCAGCCGAGGCCGAGAAGGCGAGCGCCGACGCCAATGTGCAGGCCGCGCAATCGCAGGTGGACCGCTACACCAAGCTGGAGAAGACCTCGATCTCCGTGAGCGATCTGGAGACGGCGAGGGTCGCGCTTGCACAGGCGAAAGCTTCCGCGCTGAGTGCCGAGGCCGATCTGCAGACCGCGCAGCTCAATCTCGACCGCACGGTGATCCGCTCGCCCATCGACGGCTACCCGGATGTGGCGAACGTCTCGGTGGGCTCGCTGGTCACGGCGAACCAGTCCGACGCGCTGACCACGGTGACGCGGCTCGATCCGATCTATGTCGATGTCTCGGAAAGCGCCGCGCGGATCATGCGGGTGCGCCAGCGCATCGATCAGGGCACGCTTCAACGCGGCGATCAGCTGAAGGTCTCGCTGTTGCTCGAGACCGGCGCGGAATATGACGGCACTGGCACGCTTGTCAGCCCCGGTGCGACGGTGTCCGCGACCACCGGCACGGTTGATTTCCGGTTCAAGTTCGACAATCCCAACCGGCTGATCCTGCCGGGCCAGTTCCTGCGCGCGAAGATCACCTTGGGCACGACGCAGGCGATCCTCGTGCCGCAGCGCGCGACGACTCGGGAAGGGGACGGGTCGCTCTCGGCCTTCATCGCTGCGGATGGCACGGCGAAGAAGGTGACGCTGACGACGGCGGGCACCTATCAGAACGCATGGATCGTGACCGACGGCATCGAGAGCGGCGATCAGGTGATCCTCGACGGGCTGAAGAACCTGCGCGACGGGGCCGAGATCAAGACGGTGCCGGTGACGATCAACGCGCAGGGCGTGGTGAAGGATGCCACGGATAGCTCCGCCGACACGGCGAAGGCGGAGTGAACCCGACATGATCCGTTTCTTTATCCATCGCCCCGTCTTCGCGATCGTGCTTGCGCTGGTGACGATGCTCGCCGGTGGCTACGCGATCACCCGGCTGCCCGTTTCGCAATACCCGGAAGTCGCGCCGACCACGATCCGCATCTCGGCCAGCTATTCCGGGGCGACCGCGCAGGCGGTCGAGAACTCGGTGACGACCCCGATCGAGGACTCGCTGACCGGGCTCGACGGGTTGCTCTACATGGAGAGTACCTCCAATCAGGGCTCGTCGCGGCTGACGCTGACCTTCGACGGTTCGGTCGATCCGATCGACGCCGAGAACGAGGTGCAGACCAAGATCCGCAAGGTCGAGAATTCGCTGCCCGATGCGGTGCAGACCTCCGGGGTGAGCGTGTCGCGCTCCTCCTCGGATATCCTGATGGTCGGCGCGCTGGTCTCGACCGATGGGAAATATTCGACCGTCGAGCTGGGCAACATTCTGGACACCGAAGTGAAAGGCGCGATCGAGCGCACCACGGGCGTGGGCGGGATCAACGTCTTTGGCTCGGGCTACGCGATGCGGGTCTGGCTCGATCCTTATAAGCTCGAACAATATCAGCTGACGCCGACCGACGTGACCTCGGCGGTGCAGGCGCAGAACACGACCGTCTCGGTCGGCTCTCTCGGTGATCTGCCCACCACCGAGGGCCAGCAATTCACCGCGACCATCACCGCGCAGAGCCAGCTGACTTCGGTCGAGCAGTTCGAGAAGATCCTGCTGAAGACCGAGGCGGACGGCTCGGCGGTCTATCTGGGCGACGTGGCGCGGATCGAGATCGGGCAGGAGGATTACGGCAGCAACTCCAGGTTCAACGGGATGAATGCGGCGGGGTTCGGCGTGAACCTCGCGAACGGCGCGAATGCGGTGGATACCGCGTCTTCGGTGCGCGCGACGCTGGACCGGATGTCGTCGTCGCTGCCCGAAGGCGTCAAGTTCCAGATCGCCTACGACACCTCGCCCTTCGTGCAGCTTTCCATCGAGAAGGTCTATCACACGCTGGCCGAGGCAATCGTGCTGGTGCTGCTGGTGATCCTCGTCTTCTTGCAGAAATGGCGCGCGACGCTGATCCCGATCGTCGCGGTTCCCGTGGTGCTGCTGGGCACATTCGCGGTGCTGCTGGTCGCGGGCTATTCGATCAACACGCTGACCATGTTCGCGATGGTGCTGGCGATCGGTCTGCTGGTCGATGACGCGATCGTCGTGGTGGAGAATGTCGAGCGTGTGATGGAGGAGGAGGGGCTCAGCCCCCTCAAAGCCACCGAGAAGAGCATGTCGCAGATCACCGGCGCGCTGATCGGGGTGGCGCTGGTGCTGTCGGCGGTGTTCCTGCCGATGGCCTTCTTCCCGGGCTCGACGGGGGTGATCTACCGACAGTTCTCGGTGACGATCATCACGGCGATGGTGCTGTCCGCCGTGGTTGCGCTGATCCTGACGCCTGCGCTGGCGGCAAAGCTGCTGCGGCCTTCGACGGGTCGCGCGATTGCGCCTGCGCGCGCCTTCAACACGGGCTTCGCGAAGATGCAGGGCGGCTACGCCAGCGCGGTGGCCCGTATCGTGCGTAAACCTTTCCTGATGGCGCTGGTTCTCGTGCTGGTCTTGGCGGGCGCGTGGGGCGTGATGACCCGGCTGCCCTCGTCCTTCCTGCCGCAGGAAGATCAGGGCGTGCTGATGGCGATGGTGAACCTGTCCGAGGGGTCGACCACGGCGCAGACCTCGGATGTGGTCGACCAGATCACGCAATACTTGCTGACGCAGGAGAAATCCGACGTAGCCTCGGTCTTCGCGACGCTCGGGTTTTCCTTTGGCGGCGGTGGGCAGAACACCGCGATGGTCTTCGCCAAGCTGAAGGATTTCGACGACCGCACCGGCGCGGATCAGACCGCTGCCGCCATCTCGGGCCGGGCCAATGCGCATTTCGCGGGGCTGCGCGCGGGGCAGGTCTTCTTCCTGCAACCGCCCGCGATCCGCGGTATCGGCAACTCCTCGGGTTTCCAGATGTATCTGGTGGATCAGGGGAATAATGGCACGACGGCGCTTAAGGAGGCGGGCGAGCAGCTCGTGGCCGAAGCGAAATCCGACAGCCGTCTGACCAATGTCCGCGTCAGCGGCGACGAGAACAAGGCGGCACTGCAGCTCGATATCGACCAGCAGAAGGCCGAAAGCTTCGGACTGACGCTGAGCAATCTCAATTCGATGCTCTCGGTGATCTTCAGCGGCAGATCGGTGAACGACTTCGACCTCAACGGCAATCTGCGCCCGGTGATCGTGCAGGCGGACGCGCCCTACCGGATGCAGCCGGAGGATATCGACACTTGGTATGCGCGCAACGCGTCGGGCGAGATGGTGCCGTTCTCCTCCTTCGCGACGACGAAATGGGTCTCGGTCGCGCCGAAATTGTCGCGCTATGACGCGGCCAATGCGATCGAGATCTCGGGTCAGGCCTCGGACAGCGCAAGCTCCGGCGCGGCGATGGACGCGATGGAGCAGCTGGTCTCCGATCTGCCCGGCGGCTACGCGGTCGCCTGGACGGGGCTGAGCTATCAGGAACGCCAGTCGGGCGATCAGGCGCCCTATCTCTATGCGCTCTCGGTGCTGGTGGTCTTCCTCTGCCTTGCCGCGCTGTACGAGAGTTGGTCGATCCCGCTCTCGGTGATGCTCGCCGTGCCGGTGGGCGTTCTGGGGGCGCTGGTCTCGGCCTGGGTCTTCGGGCAGTCGAATGACGTCTACTTCAAGGTGGGCATCCTCACGACGATCGGTCTGGCGGCGAAGAACGCGATCCTGATCGTGGAATTCGCCAAGAACCTGGAGGCCGAGGGCAAGGAGCTGATCCCCGCGACCATCGAGGCGGCCCGGCTGCGCCTGCGCCCGATCCTGATGACCTCGCTCGCCTTCATGCTGGGCGTGGTGCCGCTGGCGATCGCGACCGGGGCAGGGGCGTCGGCGCAGAACGCGATCGGCATCGGCGTGCTGGGCGGCATGGCGGCGGCGACCTTCATCGGCGTCTTCATGGTGCCCGCCTTCTACGTCCTGATCCGCAAGCTCACGCCGGGGCGCTGAGGCCAAGACCTGCCCCCAAAGCCAAGGCGGCGGCGCTGCGCGCGGGGCCGCCTTGGCGATCAATCACTTCCGCTTGAAACGGCGAAAGCGGGGAACAAAGCGCTGAAGGCGCAAGTTTCCCTGCCAAGGAACGCCGGTAAGCGCCGGAAAAAACCGATAAAGGAGTGAAGTTATGCTGAGCATGATCGGGGGCCTCGTCGTCCTCATCCTCGATATCTGGGCCATCGTGTCGATCCTTGGCTCGGGCGAATCCACCGGCAAGAAAGTGCTGTGGATCCTGTTGATCGTCATCCTGCCGATTATCGGCTTCATCATCTGGCTGCTCGTCGGGCCGAAAGGCGCCAAGGCGACAGTCTGAGTCACGCAGAGCCGGGAGCGACGATATGAACAGCATCATCCGCAACATCGTCCCCCTCGGCTCGCTCTTGATGTCTGTGCTGGCGCTCGCGCTGGCCGTCTGGATCAGCCCTTGGTGGCTGATCCTTTTGCTTGTGACGGTGCCGCTTCTGGCGCTTGGCCTCTACGACTATTTCCAGAAGGATTGGACGATCACGCGCAACTATCCGGGAGCGGCGCGCATCCGCTGGCTCGCCTATGATCTGCGGCCCTTCCTGCGGGCCTATATCGTCGAGGGCGATCTGGAGGGCAAACCCTACCCCTACGAGGCACGCAACCTCGTCCATGCCCGCGCGCGCGGCGAGACCGACACCCACCCTTTCGGCACCGAGCGCGACGTGGCGGGCGCCGAATACCAATGGGTGAACCACTCGATCGCACCCGCCGAACATCCCGACAAAAGCCCCCGCATCACGGTCGGCAACGACCAATGCGCGAAGCCCTATTCGGCCTCGGTGCTCAATATCTCGGCCATGTCCTTTGGTGCGCTGTCGGCCAATGCGGTCGAGGCGCTGAACCTTGGGGCGAAGCTTGGCGGGTTCTACCACGACACGGGCGAAGGAGGCTTCTCGCCCTATCACCAGAGCCACGGTGGCGACATCGTCTGGGAACTGGGCTCGGGCTATTTCGGGGCGCGCGACGATGCGGGGAATTTCGACCCGGAGCTGTTTGCCGAGCAGGCCAGCCGCGATCAGGTCAAGATGACCGAGATCAAGCTGAGCCAAGGCGCGAAACCCGGCCATGGCGGGTTGCTGCCTGCCGCGAAAGTCACCGAGGAGATTGCCGAGACCCGCAAGGTGCCCGCGCATCAGGACTGCCTGTCTCCGCGCGGCCACAAGGCGTTTTCGACGCCCGCGCAGATGATGGAATTCGCAGCAAGGATGCGTGAGCTGTCGGGTGGCAAACCGGTGGGCATCAAGCTGTGCATCGGCCAGCCGCATGAGGCCTTCGCGGTCGTGAAAGCGATGCAGAAGACCGGCATCTATCCCGATTTCGTCGTGGTGGACGGGGCCGAGGGCGGTACCGGGGCGGCGCCGCTGGAGCTGTCGGATCATGTGGGCATGCCGCTGATCGACGGGCTGGTGCTGATGCGCAACGCGCTGGTCGGCGCGGGCGTGAAGGACAAGGTGCGGCTGGCGGCGTCCGGCAAGGTCTATTCCGGCTATGGGCTGGCACAGAACCTCGCGATCGGGGCGGATTGGTGCAATGCCGCGCGGGCCTTCATGTTCTCGATCGGCTGCATTCAGGCGCAGCGGTGCCACTTGGGGACCTGCCCGACCGGGGTGACGACGCAGGACAAGAGCCGTCAGCGTGGCCTCGTGCCCGAGGTGCAGGGCCCCCGCGCGGCGCGCTTTCATGCCAAGACGCTGGAGGCGCTTGCCGACATCGTCGCCGCCGCCGGGCTGGAGCATCCGAGCGCGCTGCAGCCGCATCATATCGTGCACCGCACTGCCGTGCGCGAGGCCCGCACCATCGACAAGATCTATCCCTTCCTGCCCGCCAATATCCTCAACGACGATCCGGGCAGTACCGATTACGCGGACTGGTGGGAAGCGGCCGATGCCGACAGCTTCAAGCCGCGCATCGACCTCGATGCCAAGCGCACCAGCCTGCATCACAAAGCCGATTTGAAAGAGGCCTGACATGAGCAAGAGCGTATCTGACATCATCGCCGAAACCCTCGTTTCGGCGGGGGCGCAGCGCGTCTACGGGATCGTGGGCGACACGATCAATCATTTCACCGATGCGGTGCGCCGCTCGGACCTGAGCTGGGTCCATGTGCGCCACGAAGAGGTCGGCGCGCTCGCGGCGGGTGGCGAGAGCTACATGACCGGGGAGCTGTCGGTCTGCGCGGGGACCACCGGGCCGGGCAGCCTGCATTTCGTGAACGGCATTTTCGAGAGCCACCGCAACGGCGCGCCCGTGGTGCTGATCGCCTCCAATATCGAGCGCGCGGAGGAGGGCTTGGGCTTCCCGCAGGAGGTCGATCAGAAGAAGATCTACGAACAGGCTTCGGTGTTCTGCGAACGGATCAGCCATCCCGATCAGGCGCGCCGGATCACCGCGCAGGCGGCGCAGGCGGCGCTGACCAAGGGCGGCGTCGCGGTGGTCATCGTCAATGGCGATATGTTCCGCGAGACGTCGACGGACGATCTGCAATGGGCGGTGCATCGCCCTCAGCCGGTGATGCGCCCCTCCGATGCCGATCTCGACGCGTTGGCCGGCATGATCGCCGAGGCCGAACGGATCACGATCTACGCGGGTATCGGCGCGCGCGGGGCAGCGGGCCAAATCCGGGCGCTGTCGGAGCGGCTCGCGGCCCCGGTCGCGCATACGACGCGGGCGAAGGAATTCATCGAGCCGGACATGCCCAACAATGTCGGTATGACCGGGATTCTGGGCAATCGCGCGGGCATGGAGGCGATGGGCGACTGCGATCTGCTGCTCTGTCTGGGCAGCGATTTCGCCTATACGCAGTTCTATCCCGGCAAGGCCAAGATCGTGCAGCTCGACATCGATCCCACCCGGCTGGGCCGCCGCGCGCCGATCCATCTGGGACTTGCGGGCGATGTCGGCGATACGATCGACGCGCTGCTGCCGCGCCTTGCCCCGCGCGAGACCGGCAGACATCTCGACCGGGCGCTGAAAGCCTATGCCGATGATCTCAAGGGGTATCTGGAAAGCGCGGAAGAACCCGACCCGAGCCTGATCCACCCGCAGCACCTGACCGAGCTGCTCGACCGGTTCGCGGCGAAGGATGCGATCTTCACCGCAGATGGCGGCTCGCCGATGGTCTGGCTGCTGCGTCACCTCAGTGCCAATGGCGAGCGGCGTTTCCTGACCTCGCTGCTGCACGGCACGATGGCCAATGCCTATCCGCAGGCGCTTGGCATTCAGGAGGCCTACCCCGAGCGTCAGGTGATCGCGATGTGCGGCGATGGCGGGATGACCATGCTGATGGGCGATCTGCTGACGCTGGTGCAGGAGAAGCTGCCGGTGAAGCTCGTGGTCTATAACAACGCCTCGCTGGGCTTTGTGGAGATGGAACAGCGGGTCGAGGGGATGCTCGACGCCTTCACCGAGCTGCACAATCCCGATTTCGGCGCGATGGCGCGGGCGATCGGGATGGAAGGGATGCGGGTCGAGAGCGCGAGCGACCTCGAAGGCGCGGTGCGCGACTGGCTCGCCGCTCCGGGGCCTGCGCTGCTCGATGTGAAGGTGAACCGGATGGAGCTGGTGATGCCGCCGAAGATCAAACCGGCACAGATGGGCTCGACCGCGCTCTTCGGCGTGAAGGCGGTGCTCAACGGGCGTGCCGATGAGGTGGTTTCGCTGATGCGCGACAATTTTCTGCGCTGACCGGGGCCGGGGCTAAACGCAGCCGCCGCAAGGGGTTCGCGGCGGCTGCTGCCCGACGGAGACGAGTGTGGGGAATCTCCGTCAGGGTCTCGTGCTGTCCCCCGAGGGACAAAACGGACGAAATCCCCGGCCCGAGCGCGCTGCACGCATTGTCTCGGCACGAAGGCGTCCAAATGTCTATGCTGCGCGAAGGCTGACCCGCCAAGGGGAGGCTGATCGACGGCAACAAGGGGCATTTGCACAGGATGGAACCCGTCACGCAACCGTAATCCTGTCGCACGGAGCGGATATTCGCCTGTGGTGCCGAAGGAACGGGCAAAGGACAGGGAACAGGAGGGGGACATGGACGAAACGGCGCGGATATTGGCAGAGGCCGCGCGCCTGCTGGAAATCACGCCGCGACGGGCCGAGCCGCTGGCGGGCGGCGACCTGAGCCCGGTGCTGGCGCTGGACCTGCCGACCGGAGAGCGGGTGATCGTGAAGGGCGGTCCGCACCCCGATATCGAGGCGAGGATGCTGCTGGCGCTGGCTGAGGCGGGGGCGCGCGTGCCGAAGGTGATTGCGGCGTCTCCGATCTGCCTCGTGATGGAAGCCCTGCCGCAGAGCGGTGGGCTGCGGGGCGCGGGGTGGCTGGAACTGGGCGAGGCGCTCTTGCGCCAACACCGTGCGCCGGGGGCACCGGAAGAGGCGCCCTACGGCTGGCCCGACGATTACGCCTTCGGCCCGGTGCCGATCCCGAACGCAGCGCGCCCGACATGGCCCGAGTTCTGGGCCGAGGCACGGCTGCGCCCGTCGCTGCCCGAACTGCCCGTGCCACTCGCGCGCCGTGTCGAAACGCTCGCCGCGCAGATCGACGAGCATCTGCCGCCGCGCCCGTTCCCGTCTTTGCTGCATGGCGATCTCTGGGCGGGGAATGTGCTGGCCGATCGGGGGCATCTGAGCGGGCTGATCGACCCGGCCTGCTATTACGGCGACGGCGAGGTCGATCTCGCAATGCTCCATCTCTTCGGCGCGCCCGGGCCGGAATTCGCCGCTGGCTACGGCACGCTTGAACCCGGCTGGCAGGCGCGCCGGACGATCTATCAGCTCTGGCCCGCGCTGGTGCATCTGCGCCTGTTCGGTTCGGGCTATCACGGGATGGTGGCGGGGCTCTTGGACCGGAGCGGCGTTTGAGAACGAAAACGGCCGCCCCGAGAGGCGGCCGTTTCAAGTCATGATGTCAGCCGATCACTCGGGCAGGATGCGCACGCCGCCCTTCGCCGCCGAGCTGGCCAGCAGCGCATAGGCCTTGAGCGCGGTGGAGACGGCGCGCTTGCGCGGCTCTGCCGGTTTCCACGGCAACGGCCCCATCGCCTCGCGCCGCGCGGCCAGAACATTGTCGGCCACGGCGAGGTTGATCGTGCGGTTCGGGATGTCGATCTCGATGATGTCGCCGGTCTCGACGAGGCCGATCGTACCGCCTTCTTCCGCTTCCGGGCTGACATGGCCGATCGAGAGCCCCGAAGTGCCGCCCGAGAACCGCCCGTCGGTCAGCAGCGCGCATTTCGCACCGAGGCCCTTCGATTTGAGGTAGGAGGTCGGGTAGAGCATTTCCTGCATCCCCGGACCGCCGCGCGGGCCCTCGTAGCGGATGATGACCACTTCGCCCTCGACGACCTTGCCGGTCAGGATGCCCGACACCGCGTCGTCCTGGCTCTCGAACACTTTCGCGGGGCCCGAGAATTTCAGGATCGAGTCATCGACACCTGCGGTTTTCACGATGCAGCCCTGCTCGGCGATATTGCCGTAGAGCACCGCCAGACCGCCATCCTGCGAGAAGGCATGTTCCGCGGTGCGGATCACGCCGTTTTCGCGGTCGCGGTCGAGCTCCTTGTAGCGGTTCTCGGTCGAGAAGGCCTGGGTCGTACGCACGCCGCCCGGGGCGGCGCGGTAGAACTGGTCGGTCGCGTCGTCATTGGCGACCATCACGTCCCATTTCGACAGCGCCTCGGCCATCGTTTCGGAATGCACGGTGCGCACATCTTGATGGATCAGCCCGGCGCGGTTCATCTCGCCAAGGATGCCCATGATGCCGCCCGCGCGGTGCACGTCTTCCATGTGGACGTCCTGCTTCGCCGGCGCGACTTTGCAGAACACGGGAACCTTGCGCGACAGGCGGTCGATGTCTTCCATCGTGAAGTCGACCTTGCCCTCATGCGCGATCGCCAGCAGGTGCAGCACCGTGTTGGTGGACCCGCCCATCGCGATATCGAGGCTCATCGCGTTCTCGAAGGCTTCAAACGTCGCGATTTCGCGCGGCAGCAGGCCCTTGTCTTCCAGCTCGTAATGGCGGCGCGTGATCTCGACGATCTTGCGGCCTGCTTCGAGGAACAGCTCTTTGCGGTCGGCATGCGTCGCCAGCATCGAGCCATTGCCCGGCAGCGCCAGACCCAGCGCCTCGGCCAGACAGTTCATCGAGTTCGCGGTGAACATGCCCGAGCACGACCCGCAGGTCGGGCACGCGGCCTTCTCGATCGCCAGCACGTCCTCGTCGGAATATTTGTCGTCGGCCGCAGCCACCATCGCATCGACCAGATCGAGGTCGTGACCGATGATCTCCGCGCCTTCCTTGCCGGCCTCCATCGGGCCACCCGAGACGAAGATCACCGGGATGTTCAGGCGCATCGCGGCCATCATCATGCCGGGGGTAATCTTGTCGCAGTTCGAGATACAGACCATCGCATCGGCGCAATGCGCGTTGACCATGTATTCCACGGAGTCCGCGATCACTTCGCGCGAGGGCAGCGAATAGAGCATCCCGTCATGGCCCATCGCGATCCCGTCATCGACGGCGATGGTGTTGAATTCCTTCGCGACACCGCCCGCGCTCTCGATCTCGCGCGCGACCATCTGGCCAAGATCCTTGAGGTGGACGTGACCGGGCACGAACTGCGTGAAGGAGTTCACGACCGCGATGATCGGCTTGCCGAAGTCGTCATCGGTCATGCCGGTGGCGCGCCACAGACCGCGCGCACCCGCCATGTTGCGGCCATGGGTGGATCTACGGGAACGATAAAAGGCCATAAGTTTTCCGTTTCTGTCGCGCCCGATGGGACTCGGGCAATTTCCTGTCGCGGGCCTGAATATAACATGGATCGCCCGATGAACAGTGGCGAGATCGCGCGGGTAGGCTGTGCAATGGTGCGAGATGTTGGGGGAGGGGCGGTAGGCGCGCGCTTGCGTCCGAGCCGCCCGCGCCAAGAGGTGCCGGAAAGCTTGCGCATCCGCTCCTCACGCCTACCTTTCACGCGATGCCCGACACCGCCGCCACGCCCCTCCTGCCGCAACGCTTCGCCGACTGGTTCACCAGCCGGGGCTGGCAGCCGCACAGGCATCAGCTCGACGTGCTGGCCGCGCGCGAAGATACGCTGCTGATCGCGCCGACCGGGGGCGGCAAGACGCTGGCGGGGTTTCTGCCGTCGCTCGTCGATCTGGCCGAGGGATACGAGGGGCTGCACACGCTCTATGTCTCGCCGCTCAAGGCGCTGTCCAAGGACATCGCCCGCAACCTGCGCGCGCCGGTGGACGAAATCGGGCTGGACCTGCGGATCGAGGATCGCACCGGCGACACATCGGCCACGCAGCGTCGCCGTCAGCGGGTCGATCCACCGCAGATCCTGTTGACGACGCCCGAAAGCCTCGCGCTGATGCTGTCCTACCCCGAGGCCCCGAAGATCTTCGCGGGGGTGAAGCGGGTGGTGCTGGATGAGATCCACGCGCTGGCCGAAAGCAAGCGCGGCGATCAGTTGATGCTGGGTGTCGCGCGGCTGCGCTGCCTGTCGCCGGACCTGACCGTCACGGGGCTCTCGGCCACGGTCGAAGCTCCGCAGGCGCTGGCCGATTTCATGGGCGGCGCGCGAGTGATCATGGCCGACCCGGGCCCGCCCCCCGATATCGAGATGCTGCCGACCGAGCGCCCCGCACCTTGGGCTGGCGGCGGCGGACGGCACGCGGCGCGCGACGTGATGGCGGCAATCGAAAACGCACGTCTCAGCCTTGTTTTCCTGAATACCCGCGCGCAGGCCGAGCTGTTCTTTCAGGCGCTCTGGGAGGTGAACGACACCGCTCTGCCGATCGGGCTGCATCACGGCTCGCTCTCACGCGAGGCCCGCCACAAGGTCGAGGAAGCGATGGCCAGCGGCGAGTTGCGCGCGGTGGTCTGCACCGGCTCGCTCGATCTGGGGCTCGACTGGGGCGATGTCGATCTGGTCCTGCAGGTCGGCGCGCCGAAGAATGTCAAACGCCTCGTGCAACGGATCGGGCGCGCCAATCACCGCTATGACGAGCCTTCGCGCGCCCGCATCGTACCGGCCAATCGCTTCGAGATCGTCGAATGTGCCGCCGCCTTGGAGGCCGTGCGCGAGAACGATCTGGACGGCGGCGGGAGGCGCTGGCGCGGGCCGCTCGACGTGCTGTGCCAGCATATCCTGCTGACCGCCTGCGCCGGGCCGTTCGAGGCGGATGCGCTTTATGCGGAAGTGCTGCGGGCGGGGCCCTACGCGAATTTGTCACGCGCGGATTTCGACGCCTGTCTGGAATTCTGCGCGACGGGTGGCTACGCGCTGCGGGCCTATGACCGCTGGCAGCGGCTGTTGCAGCGTGATGGCAAATGGCAGCTCCGCGATCCGCGCGCGACCCGCGATCTGCGGATGAATATCGGCACGATCACCGAGACCGAGAAGCTGAAAGTCCGCCGCAAATCCCGACGCGGCGGCACGCCTCTGGGCGAGGTTGAGGAAGGCTTCGCCGCGTCTCTCACCCCCGGCGATACCTTCCTGATCGGCGGACAGGTGGTGCGCTACGAAGGTCTGCGTGAGATGGTCGTCGAGGTCACGAATGCCGCCACCCGCGAGCCGAAGATCGCCGTCTTCTCAGGGCTGAAGATGGCGACCTCGCTGGAGCTGTCGCGGCGGGTGCAGTGCCTGATCGCCACGCCCGAGGCCTGGGAACAGCTGCCGCCCGACACCCGCGAGTGGCTGGCGCTGCAGCGCGAGATTTCCACGCTGCCCGCCCCCGGCACGCTGACCTGCGAGACCTTCCTGCGCGGCGGGCGGGCGTTCTTCTGCCTCTACGGTTTCGCCGGGCGCAACGCGCATCAGACCCTCGCGCTGCTGCTGACGCACCGGATGGAGCAGGCGGGACTCGGGCCGCTCGGCTTCGTCGCGACTGATTACGCGCTGCTGATCTGGTCGATCGACCCGGTCGAAGATCCGGCGCCGCTGCTATCGGCCGATGGGCTGCGGGAAGGTCTGCGCGACTGGCTGGAGAGCAACGCGGTGATGAAGCGCGCGTTTCGGTCGATCGCGACCATCGCGGGTCTCATCCAGCGCAACCTGCCGGGGCAGCGCAAATCGGGTAAACAGGCGACGTTTTCGTCCGATATTCTCTACGACACGCTGCGCCGCTACGACCCCGATCACCTGCTCTTGCGCATCACCCGCGAGGAGGCCAGCCGCGGCCTCGTCGATTTCGAGCGGATCGAGGAGATGCTGGCCCAGGGGCAGAGAATCGTGCATATCCGCGCCCCGCATGTGACGCCGCTGGCCGCGCCCCTGTTGCTCGAACACGGGCAGGTCGGCATTCGAGGCGGCACGGGCGAAGCACGGCTGATGGAAGAAGAGGCGCAGGCAATGATGCGCGAGGCGGGGCTGGAATGAGAGAGATCACCTTCGCGGGGCAGCGACTCATCGCGCAACCTTCGGGCGCGCTCTATTGGCCCGGCGAAGACGCGCTGATCGTGGCCGATCTTCACTTGGGCAAGTCCGAGCGGATGGCGCGGCGCGGCGGCGCGCTGTTGCCGCCTTTCGAGAGCCTCGACACGGTGATCCGGCTGGAGGCCGAGGTGCTGCGCTTGCGCCCTGCGCGGCTGATCAGCCTTGGTGACGCCTTCGACGACGATGCGGTCGCGAGCGAAATCGCCCCCGAGATCGCGGGGCGTCTGACCCGCATCGCGGTGCAGACCGAACTGCTATGGATCGCGGGAAACCATGACCCGATCGGCCTTGGGCAGACCGTGGAGGAGACGCAAATCGGCCCGCTCACCCTGCGCCATATCGCAGGGCAGGGGCCGGACCTGTCGGGCCATTACCACCCGAAAGCCAAGATCGCCCGGCGCGCGTATCGGGCGTTTCTGGTGGGGGCCGATCACCTGATCCTGCCCGCTTTCGGCACCTATACCGGGGGCTTGGATTGCGACGGGCCGGAGCTGTCGTCGCTGGTCGGGGCAGGCATCGCTGTGCTGACCGGGCCGGGTATGCCGGTGCGTCCGTTCGGTCAGAGCGCCGCGCGCCAGTCGCGATAGCCCGCGCGGACCAACGCTTCGCGGGCGGCGATGAAGCCGGGGCGCTCGGGCTCGGGGTCGGGGATCGGCTCGACATGCGCCAGATCGGCCAAGCCCAGCCCGTGCTCGCGCCGCCCCGCCCGGATCAGCGCCAGATACCATTCGAACGGCGCAATCCCGTCCCGGCGCTGTAGCGCGCGATAGGTGAAGGCGCGCTGGCCATCGTCGAGCACAAGCGCGATCTTCTCGTAATGCAGCCCCGCGCCTTCGGCGGCATCGAGCGCGGGAATGTCGCTCTCCGTGATCTCGAACAGCACCCCTTGGGTGCGCGCGTCGCTTTCGGTGATCGTGGCCTTCGTGCTCCCGTCGCGCCCGCGCTTCGAGAAATCGAGCGAATGTCCGGGAACCTCCGCCAATCCGAGCACGCGCGCCGAGGGGCAGCGCGCGGCGAGCCGAGAGGTCAGCAGGTTGGAGCCATAGGCGAGGTAGGGGATCATCCGCTCACCTGTAAGGTCATCGCGAATGTCTCCTGCGCGCCGGGCCGCAGCATCATGCTGTCGGGACGCGCGGCCAGTTCCGGCCCGGCCCCTTCCGCAGCAGGCAGCCCATGCCACGGCTCAACGCAGATATAGGGCGCACCGGGTTTCTGCCACAGCGCGAGATTGGGCAGGTTGGAAAAGCGGAAATCGAGCACCGGCGCCCCGTCGGCGAGGTAGCGCAGCCCGTCCCCCGCGCCTTCGGGGAAGATCATCGCATCGTCCTCATACTGCGCCGGATCGAGGGTCAGCGCGCCCGCCGTGAAGGGCGAGGGCATTCGTGCGCGCCCCAGCATCCCATCCGCGAGCCGCGCCAAGGCAGGCTCCGCCCCGTTTCGCAGCTCGATCCGATGCGGACCGGTCGCGCCGGGCAGCGGCCAGCGGAAGGCCGGGTGAAAGCCGAAGGAAAACGGCATTTCCCGATCGCCCGTATTGCTGACCGTGGCGGTGACGCTGAGTTCAGCCCCCACGACCTCGTGGACGATCTCGAGCCGGAAATCGAACGGGTAGGCGGCCGTCTCCTGCGAGGGTTCGAGCAGGTGGCAGCAGCGGCTCTGCGTCAGCTCGGTCACGCGGAAGGGCAGGCGGCGGGCAAAGCCATGCTTGGGGATCGCGTGAGGCGTGCCGTCGATCGTTACCCCGTCGGGCGCGGGAAGGCCGACGATGGGGAACAGGATCGGCGCCTGCCCACTCCACCAGGCCGGGTCCCCCTCCCAGAGCAACTCCTGCCCCTGATAGCTCAGCCCCTGCATCTCGGCGCCCAAATCGGCGATGGTGACGCTGAGGCTTTGGGTCGAAATCTGGGGCATGTGTCGGGATCCGGAGGTTGTGACGTGTCGCGCCTTGGTATCGCGCCGCCGGAGATGATCCAAGCCCGTGTCCGTTTCGTGCCGAGCGAGGGGGTGAGCCGGGAAGAGCGGCTTTCCAGTGGAAGGACGCCCCGGCGAACGCCCGGAGCGCGAGCGAAGGGCCGGACGGGCGCGTGTGATGAGAGATGAGGGCAGCGCCCGAGCCTTGGGTGGGCGCTTCGCTGTCGTTTGGTTTGAGCGCTTTATCTCGCAAGCCCGGAGGACGGGGCGGCTGCGGGCTGCGTCGCCAATGCGCCCTCCCGGGGGGAGGGTCGGGCGCTGCCCGGGCTGGTCGCCCGGGCGGGGTCCCTCTCATGCTGTTTCGCAATAACTCTTAGCTTGCGTAAAATTCGATCCGCGTCGTCTAAAGCGCCAAGGATCGCAGGGGCATCAAGCGCTAAGACTTTAGGCCTTTCATTTTTTGGAGCGGCCTCCAACATTATCGAGCCTTCTAAAGCCCCATGCACTCCATGAACTGCAAGGTGACGGAATTTGAGATTGGCTTCGATCCATTCCCCAAGGCCAATCAATTCAGGGTCGTTCAGTCCTTGGCGGGCTAAGCCTTCTAGGCTGGCCTTTAGCTTCTTTACTAACTTTCCGGTATCCATACGGAGTTTGTCAGTGCGTGCGATCGACTCGTCTGACGTCTTTTCTAGCCCTTCGGCCAGGCAGACAAGACGCGCCGCCCACAACTCGATCCGAGCGCAGGTCTGCATGTAGATCCCGAGCGCGAGCAAATAGTCGTCAGGTAAATCCTCTTGGACCTGATAACGAGGCTCCGTCACCGCGCCTCCTCAAACATCCAGCTCCTCCACGAACTGCGCGTTCTCCTGAATATACTGGAATCGCAGTTCGGGCTTTTTGCCCATCAGGCGCTCGACCAGATCGCCGGTCTCGTTCGGCTCGTCGTCGTGGATCGTGACCCGGATCAGCTTGCGCGTGTCGGGGTGCATCGTGGTTTCTTTCAGGTCCTTCGCGTCCATCTCGCCCAGACCCTTGAAGCGCTGCACGTCGATCTTGCCTTTGCCGCCCAGACCCTTCTCGAGCATCGCGTCCTTCTCGGCGTCGTCGGCCACGTAGATACGCTTGGCGCCCTGGGTCAGGCGATAGAGCGGTGGGCAGGCCAGATAGAGGTGCCCCTGGTCGATCATCGGGCGCATCTGGGTGAAGAAGAAGGTCATCAGGAGCGAGGCGATGTGGGCTCCGTCCACGTCCGCGTCGGTCATGATGATGATCTTGTCGTAGCGCAGATCGTCGACGTTGAACTTGGTGCCGAGGCCCACGCCGAGCGCCTGAGTCAGATCGTTGATCTCCTGGTTCGAGCCGAGCTTGGAGCTTGCCGCGCCCAGCACGTTGAGGATCTTGCCGCGCAGCGGCAGCAGCGCCTGGTTCTTGCGGTCGCGCGCCATCTTGGCCGAACCGCCTGCCGAGTCGCCCTCGACGATGAACAGCTCCGTGCCCGAACGGTTCGTGGCCGAGCAATCGACCAGCTTGCCGGGCAGGCGCAGCCGCTTGGTGGCCGATTTGCGCTGGGTCTCTTTCTCCTGCCGACGCTTGAGGCGTTCTTCGGCGCGCAGCACGAGGAAATCGAGGATCGCACCGGCGGATTTCGTATCCGAGGCCAGCCAGTTGTCGAAGTGGTCGCGCACCGCGCCTTCGACCAGACGCTGCGCCTCGACGGTGGCAAGGCGGTCCTTGGTCTGGCCCACGAATTCCGGCTCGCGGATGAAGCACGAGACGAGCGCGCAGCCGCCGGTGATCAGGTCGTCGCGGGTGATCTGCGCGGCCTTTTTGTTGTTCACCAGCTCGCCATAGGCGCGGATGCCCTTGAGGATCGCCGACCAGAAGCCCGCCTCGTGGGTGCCGCCCTCGGGGGTGGGCACGGTGTTACAGTAGGACTGGATGAAGCCGTCGCGCGACGGCGTCCAGTTGATCGCCCATTCGACCGAGCCCGGCACGTTGAACTTCTCGCGGAACTCGACCTTGCCCGAGAAGGGGCGGTCGGCATAGGTGCTGGCGCCGCTCAGCGTCTCGGTCAGGTAATCGGCGAGGCCGCCGGGGAAGTGGAAGGTGGCCTCGGTCGGGGTCTCGCCGTCATCGATCTCGGATTTCCAGCGAATCTCCACGCCCGAGAAGAGATACGCTTTCGAGCGCACCATCTTCAGCAGGCGCGCGGGCTTGAAACGGTGATGACCGAAGATCTGCTCGTCGGCATGGAAGGTGACGGTGGTGCCGCGGCGGTTCGGCGCCGCACCGATCTTCTGCACCGGACCTTCGGGAATGCCGCGCGAGAAGCGCTGTTCATACAGCTCCTTGTTCTTGGCGACCTGAACGACCATCGAATCCGACAGCGCGTTGACCACCGAGGCGCCCACCCCGTGCAGACCGCCCGAGGTCTCGTAGGCGTCGCCCGAGAACTTGCCGCCAGCGTGCAGCGTGCAGAGAATGACTTCCAGCGCGGATTTGCCGGGGAATTTCGGGTGCGGGTCGATCGGGATGCCGCGCCCGTTGTCGCGGATGACGACGGAGTGGTCCTCGAGCAGCTCGACCTCGATGCGGTTGGCGTGACCGGCCACCGCTTCGTCCATCGAGTTGTCGAGCACTTCGGCCACCATGTGATGCAGCGCGCGCTCATCCGTGCCGCCGATATACATGCCGGGGCGTTTTCGCACGGGTTCGAGACCTTCGAGCACCTCGATCGCGGAGGCGTCATAGGAATCGGTCTGGGGCGTCAGAAGATCGTCGGCCATGCTGCTCGCTTTCTCTTGTAGTTTTCTAAACAAGAGATACCGCAGGTTGGGGCGGAGGAGCAAGAACACCCCACCGCCCCGATCCGCTTCGAAAGCCCCACACCCCCGAAAACGTCCGGCCCTTACGCGACGCGCGCCATGAGCAGCATCGACCCCACCGCCATCGCGATACCGAAGACTTCCCGCAAGGCGAGTTTTTCACCGAACAGGACGACTCCCATCGTCACCAGAGCCATCAATGTGAAAAGCGCCGGGGCCACGCCCGTTTGTGCCAGCGACACATGCCGCATAGCCAGAAACCAACCTGCTGCCGAAGCGGCGTAAAGCACGCAACCTAGGAAGACAGACGGCGAATGCAGCGCGTGGCCCTTCTCGCCGGCAGATTTCAGAACGAAATCACCAGCGATCACGATCAGCGTCGCACCCAAACACAGGCTGTATCCAAGCAAAGCAGACATGGTTACCTCGAACCCTCTTCACCCCGACAAAATGACGTAAGGGAAGCTGCATTGCTAAGAGGAATTCACCCCCGCTGCGGAAAACCCGACCACTTGGTCAGGGAGACCTGACTGAAAGGCGAAGTTGGGTTGAGCGCCTGCCCATCGCTTGAGCAGAGCGCGCATCCGCGTTGTCTTTCTACACACCGTTCGACCTAGGCGCGGCGCGGAGTTCGCCGAATCAAAACGCCTCGGCTTCGCGCTTCTCCCACATCGCCTGGAAGGCTTTCCGGCTCTGGCACAGCTTGATCCAGCTTTGCAGGCGCGGGTAGGGGGCGAGGAAATCCGGGTGGTCCTGCCCGTAGCGCAGAACCTCCGCGAGATTGAGATCGGTCACGGTGAACCGGCCGCCCACGATATGGCTATGCGTCTCGAGATGGGTCTCGAGCGTGGTCAGCGGCCGGGCGAGCTTCGAGCAGAGAGATGCGATCTCGGCCTTGCCCTCGGGCGTGTCCTGCTCCTTGCGGCGATAGACGAAGCTGAGCGCGAGCGCGTCGGTCTCGATCCAGGTCGCGGCGAAGAGCGCCCATTGCTCCATTTGCGACAGTTCGCGCTCGTGCGCAGGGGCGAGCGGGCCACCCGCCTTGCGTGCGAGATGCAGGTTGATCGCGAGCGACTCCGTCAAGATCAGCCCGTCTTCCTCCAGCACCGGGATCGCGCCCATCGGCGAGAGCTTGCGGAACTCGGGCGAGCGGGTGTTGAGCGGCACCTCCGGCGCGAGCGGATCGGAGAAGCGGTTCGCCTGCACGACTCGGCGCAGACGGAACGGCAGGCACAGCTCCTCGAGCAACCACAGCGCCCGGCTCGCCCGCGAATGATAGTTGCCATAGATCGTGATCATGTCCGTTCCTTCGCTTCGCTCGATTTTTGTGGCGTTTTTGCCGCCGGGGGCCCAGCAGACACGGGTTTTTGATGCGTATCAAGGCACATCACGCGGGATTGCGCGATGCTCCGCAAGGTTCAGCCAACGGAGGGATAAGCATGAAAGATCAGGTCGCGACCGAACAGGATAAGGCCGCCAAATCCGCGACTGCGAAGCTGCCGGTCGACGGACCTTCCGTTGCGGCGGAGACGGTGCCCGCGGGCGTCGATGTCTCGCTGAAAGGGGCGGGACCGACACAGTTTCCGCGCGTCGATCCGAGCGCGGTCCGGCTGGCCTTCGAGACCGGCAAATATCCCTATCGTCGGAAGATGGCGCGCCCCGCCTACGAGGCGGAGAAGGCGCAGCTTCAGGCCGAGTTGCTGAAAGTCCAGAAATGGGCGCAGGAGAGCGGCGAGAAATTCGTGATCCTCTTCGAGGGCCGCGACGCGGCGGGGAAGGGCGGCACGATCAAGCGCTTCACCGAACATCTCAACCCGCGCTTTGCTCGGGTCGTGGCGCTCAACAAGCCCTCCGAGGCCGAGCAGGGCCAGTGGTATTTCCAGCGCTATGTCGAGCATCTGCCGACCGCGGGCGAGATGACCTTCTATGATCGCAGCTGGTATAACCGCGCGGGCGTGGAGCGCGTGATGGGGTTCTGTAAACCCAACGATTACCTCGAATTCATGCGTCAGACCCCGGAATTGGAGCGGATGTTCGTCCGCTCGGGTATCCGGCTTTACAAATACTGGTTCTCGGTCACCCGCGAGGAGCAGCGCCGTCGCTTCAAATCGCGCGAAACCGACCCGCTCAAGCGCTGGAAGCTGTCGCCGATCGATCTGGCGAGCCTCGATCGCTGGGACGATTACACCGAGGCGAAAGAGGCGATGTTCTTCTACACCGACACCGCCGATGCGCCGTGGACCATCGTGAAGTCGAACGACAAGAAGCGCGCGCGGCTGAACTGCATGAAGCATTTCCTGTCGACGCTGGACTATCCCGACAAGGATCCTTTGATCGCAACGCCGCCCGATCCGCTGATCGTGGGCCATGCGAGCCATGTCGTGCATTCGTCCGAGCATATTCTTGGCGCATCTCTTCATCCCGATCAGCGCCGCGTGACCAAATCCTGAGCATGTGATCGCCGATGGCGATTTCGGTGACCGGTGGGGCTTGTCCCTCCGCCGGTTGCATTCCATGTGAAGGGTAACAACCGGAGGAGAGCATGGGCTGGAACGAAAGATTCGCCGGAGAAGAGTATCTCTATGGCACGACCCCGGCGGATTTCGTGGCGCGTCAGGCATGGCGTCTCGCTCCGGGGGCGCGGCTTCTGAGCATCGCTGACGGCGAAGGTCGCAACGGCACCTATCTCGCCAGCCTCGGAGTGCAGGTCACGGCCCTCGAGCCGTCGGAAAACGCGCGCCGCAAGGCCGCTGAACTGGCGCAGGAGCGGGGCGTGTCGATGCAGACGATCGACGCCGATCTGCGCGGCTATGACTGGCCGCGCGGCGAATATGACGCCGTTCTCGCCTGTTTCATCCAATTCGCCGATACCGCG
Organism: Thioclava sp. ES.031; assembly: GCF_002563775.1. Taxonomy (NCBI): domain Bacteria; kingdom Pseudomonadati; phylum Pseudomonadota; class Alphaproteobacteria; order Rhodobacterales; family Paracoccaceae; genus Thioclava; species Thioclava sp. ES.031. The sequence goes on from NZ_PDJO01000001.1 coordinate 978,865, forward strand.
TTTCGCGCGGAGATTTTCGACGGCATCGCGACCGCGCTCAAACCGGGCGGGCTTGCTTTGATCCACGGCTTCGCGCGCCGCCAGCCGCGCTACGGCACGGGCGGTCCCGGGGTCGTGGAGCAGCTCTACGATCTCGATCTCCTGCGCGACGCGTTCCCGCGCTGGGAGGTGCTGCATCAGGCCGATTACGATGCCGATCTCGACGAGGGCGCGGGCCATTCCGGCCGCGCGGCTCTGATCGATTTCGTCGCCCGCAAACCCGAGCGGTGATTCCGCAGATTTCGGCATAAAGTCAGGGTTTCGCGCGGCTTATACGCGGGGTGCCTGACGTTCCGTCGCGATTTAAGTGCGATTTCTAGGCGATTTGCGCGTTCGATCGGCAATAGGCCGGAACCTGCCTAAGACCCCGTGCTTCCCTATAGCCCCAGTAGGGGAAATGTGTGCCTGCGCACAGAGGAGTGTCTTCGCAACTACACGAATGCGTGTAACATCAAACCGGTACGTTTCTTGCCATCGCAGATTGGAGTTCCACATGCGTAAGCCTCTCCTCGCCCTGACCTTCACCCTCGCCGCCAGCGCCGCCTTCGCGCAGTCGCCCAAAGACGCTGTCGAAGCGCGCCAAGGTTTCTTCGATTTGCTCGGTGCCCAGATGGCCGTGCTCGCGCCGATGGCTCAGGGCAAGATGGACTTCGACGCCGCCAAGGCACAGACCGCCGCCAACAACATCGCAGCGCTCGCGAAGGTCGACATCTCGCCGCTCTTCGTCGAAGGCACCTCGGTCGACGACATGATGGAGACCCACGCGAAGTCGGAAATCTGGTCGAACATGGACCTGTTCATGGAAAAGGCGGACGCCCTCCATCAAGCCGCGGCTGAGATGCCCGATGCGGCAGGCAGCCTCGAGACGCTGCAGCCGGCGGTCGGCAAGCTCGGCGGCACCTGCAAGGGCTGCCATGACGAGTTCCGTTCGAAGTAACGCAGAATGAAAGACACCGCCGCCTCCCCCGCGAAGAAAACCGTCACGGTCTGGGACCCTGTCGTGCGTCTGTTCCACTGGCTTCTGGTGCTGGCCTTTGCCGCCGCCTGGGGTCTCGGGGAATGGGGGCCGAACCAGATGACGTGGCATTTCTATGCCGGCTACGCGATCGCGGGGCTGCTGGCGGTGCGTCTTATCTGGGGGTTCGTGGGGTCGCGCACGGCGCGGTTCTCGCAGTTCCTCTATGGGCCCAAGGAGGTGGCGAATTATCTTCGCCACCTTCCGTCGAAGGAAAGCTCCGGCCATGTCGGGCATAATCCGCTGGGCGGCTGGTCGGTTGTCGTGATGCTCGCGCTGCTGATCGTGCAGGTCGTGACCGGGCTGACCTCCGATCCGCAGGACTATATCAACGTCGGTCCCCTTGCGGGCTCCGTGCCCGACAGCATCAGCACGAGCTGGGCGCCGAAAATCCACGAATTCGTGGCGACCCTGCTGCTGATCGTCGTCGGTATCCATATCGCGGCCATCGTCTATTACCGGACCTGGAAGGGTGTGAACCTCGTGAAGCCGATGATCACGGGTAAGAAAGAAGTGGGCGAGTAACCGCTCTCTTGACCGCCGCGTCGGGCGGGGCTAGCGCTCGCCCATGACGAGCACCGACCCATCCCAGAGCGCGCCACCGCCGCCTCCGTCGCAAAACCAAGCGATGCCGCTCGCCCGCCATGTGCGGGCGATCTTCACTTTGGGTCTGCCGCTGATCGGCTCCAACCTCGCGCAGATGCTGCTCAACGTGACCGATACGGTGATGGTGGGCTGGTATGGCGTCGAGGCGCTGGCGGCGCTGGTGTTGGGCACCTCCTATTTCTTCTCGATCTTCATGCTGGGCAACGGGATCGCGCTGGCGGTGATGGGGCGCGTCTCGGCGAGCCTAGGCGCGGATGACGAGGTGCAGGCGCGGCGCGACACCCGGATGGGGATCTGGCTGTCGATCCTGTTCGGGGTCGCGATGCTGCCGGTCTTCTGGAATTCCGGCGCGGTGCTGGAGATGCTGGGCCAGAAGCCCGAGATTGCGGCGCTCGCACAGGATTACCTGCGCATCCTCGGCTTCGCCCTCGCACCCGGCCTCGCGATGATGGTGATCCGCTCGTACCTGTCCGCGCAGGAGCGCACGGCGGTGCTGCTCTGGATCACGCTGGGGGCTGTTCTACTGAACGCGGGCGTCAACTGGATCCTGATCTTCGGCAATTGGGGCGCGCCGGAACTGGGCGTGCGGGGTGCGGCCATCGCCTCGCTCAGCGCGATGGTGCTGAACCTCGTCGCGCAGGCGATCTATGCCGCGCGTGCGCCGGGCCTGACCCATATCCGGCTGTTCCAGCGCTTCTGGCGGCCCGATTGGGAGGCTTTCTGGATCGTCGCCAAGATGGGCCTGCCGGTGGGGCTGACTGCGGTGGCGGAAGGCTCGATGTTTCAGGCCTCGGCGCTGATGATGGGCTGGATCGGCACGATTGAACTCGCCGCGCACGGGATCGCGCTGCAGGTCTCCTCGATCACCTTCATGGTGCATGTCGGTCTGTCGAACGCTGCCACCGTGCGGGCGGGCCGGGCGCATGGGAAGCGTGACCCGCGCCTTCTGCGTGACGGGGCGCGGGTGGTGACGGGGCTTTCCGTGGGCTTCGGTCTGCTGACGGTGGCGGTCTTCGTCTTCGCGGGGCCGTGGCTCACGCGGCTCTTTCTCGATGCCGACAATCCGGCCACGCCCGAGATCGTCCTCTATGGTGTGCGCTTCCTGATGGTCGCGGCGATTTTCCAGCTCTTCGACCTGATGCAGGTTATGGCGCTGGGCCTGCTGCGCGGCGTGCAGGACACACGCGTGCCGATGTGGATGGCGGTGGCGAGCTATTGGCTGATCGGTATCCCGGCCAGCTACTTTCTCGCCTTCACGCTGGATTTCGGCGGCGTCGGGCTTTGGCTCGGCCTCGTGCTTGGCCTTGCCTCGGCGGGGGCGATGATGATGCGGCGGTTCTGGCGCGGACCGTGGTTGCAGCCCCGCCAGTCAGTCGCTTAACGCACGCCGAGCCCCGCCTTCATCAGCGTCTTGCGCACCGGTCCGAGCGAATAGAGCGCGCCCAGAACGCCTGCGCGCAGATCGCGCAGCGGCTGGGCTTCGACCATCGAGGCGCGGTTGAGCAGGTCGATCCCTACTTCGCGCGCCTTCACCTCCGGCCAACGGCGCCGGTGATAGGCGTCGAGCATCTTCGCCTCGCCCAGATGCACCGGGTCTTCCTCGGCCAGCTTCAGAAGGCAGGCGAGATCGGCGAGGCTCATGTTCAGCCCCTGCGCGCCGATCGGCGGAATGACATGGGCGGCCTCGGCGATCAGGGCCACGCGCTGGCCCGAGAACCGATCCGCGATCTGCGTCATCATTGGCCAGACCGCGCGGCGGGTTTCCAGCTTCAGCGGCCCGAGAAGCCCGGTCGAGCGTTCCATGATCGCCGCTTCGAATTCCTCCGTGGGCAGCGTGGCGAGGCGCTCGGCCTCGGCAGCGCGCTCCATCCAGACGATCGCGGAAGAGGGTTTGCCGTCACGATCAGGCAGCGGCACCAGCGTGAACGGCCCGCCCGAGCGGTGAATCTCGGTCGAGACGTTGTCATGCGGGATCGGGTGGGTGACCGCGAAGGCCAGCGCCTTCTGCCCGTAGCGGATCGTCTTGACGCCAAGCCCCGCCGCTTCGCGCACGAAGGAATTGCGGCCATCGGCCCCGATGACGAGACGGGCTCGCACATGGGTGCCGTCGGACAGCGTCACCTCGGCACCGCTTTCGCGGGTCACGAGGCCGGTCGTCGCGACGCCGGGGCGGAAATCGACGAGCGGGTTGTCGGCCAGCGCGGCCACCAGCTCGCGGCGCAGCAGCCAGTTCGGGAAATTCCAGCCGAAGGGCTCGTCCGACAGATCCGCCGCGTCGAAATCGCGGGTCAGCCGTGCGGTCGGGCTTTCGCCGCCCGCATCCACGATCCGCATGATCTGCAGCGGCGCGGCATAGGGCAGGAGCCGATCCCAGATCCCCGCAGCCTGCAGCACCTCGCGCGACGGGCGCAGGAACGCGGTCGAGCGCATATCCGCGCCCTCCGCCGCCTCTTCGGTGACCGGCGGCGTGGGGTCGACGCAGATCGTGGTGAAGCCGGCCTGCCCGAAGGCCGCGGCTGCGGTCAGACCGGCGACGCCGCCGCCGGAGATCAGGATATCGGTGTCGATGGGTGTGCGGGTCTCGGCCATGGGGCGCCTCCGTCAATGTCCGTGCCACTTTGCCCTCCGGCGCAGGCAGGTGCAATGATCCGCCGCCGGGATGCGACGTGGCGACACAGCGAAACGCAAGCCGGGGGCGTGCAGGTCCCGCAACGCGCGGCACAAAAAGAAACAGCCCGGATCGCGCGGATCCGGGCCGTGTTCGCCAAGGGCGAGAATTCTTCTGATGCGACGTCAGCCGCCTGCGGTCATCACCACGATGAGGGCGAGCATGATCCAGGTGGCGCCCACGGCCCAGAGGATCAGGCCGCCAAGGCCCATGATCGCGACCATGCCCGCGGCCAGAGCCACGACGACAAGCGCGAGGGTGAACATGAAAGCCGGCGAAATCTGCTTGTGCTCGGTTTCGGAATGATCGGCCACATAGGCCGAAACGCCGGAATCGGCGGTCGTCATGGTCATAATCGATTCTCCCGTTTGCTGTCTCCCTGACAGGCCACCGTGATTTAAAGATGCATCTCGTTTCGATAAAGATGCGAAGCCGTGCCATATTGTCGCAGCGCCGTCACTTTCCCTTCATGCGCGCGTGATTTTGCGCAGGAACCCGGCGAGATCGGCAGTGTGATAGTGGATGTGATCCTCCGGCGCGGGGGCAGGGGCGACATGCACGGTCTTCATCCCGATCGCATGGGGATGGCGCAGGTTGCGGGCGTCGTCTTCGAACATCGCCCCGCGGTCGGGCGCGATCCCGGCCTGCGCGAAGACCCGGTCGAAAGCTTCGGCGCGCGGCTTGGGATGAAATTCGGCATGCTCGACGCCATAGACCCCGTCGAACAGCCCCGTCAGCCCGCGCGCCGCGATCACCCGCGTCGCATAGGGGGCCGAACCGTTCGTGTAGACGATCTTGCGGCCCGGCAGGGCTTCGATGCCGTCACGCAGCGCCTCATCCACCACCAGATGGTCGAGCGAAATCTCGTGCACCTCGTGCAGATAGGGGGCAGGGTCCACATCGTGCTCGTGCATCAGACCCGCCAGCGTGGTGCCGTAAAGCTGCCAGTAGTGATTGCGCAGATGGTCGGCCCGCGCGCGATCGACGCCCAGCGAGCGCATCACGAAATCGGTCATCTTCACTTCGATCTGGTCGAAGAGCCGCGCCTCTGGCGGGTAGAGCGTGTTGTCGAGATCGAACACCCAGGCGTCGACATGCGCGAACTCGGCGGCGAGATCGCGGTCGGCAGGGGTGGCGGAGGCGGGGGCAGGCGCGGAGCTGTCTGTCATGGGCTGCAAGCTAGGTCGCGCGGCGCGCAGGTGCAATCTGCTTGTCACCGGGGGCGGCCCGCGCCTAATCTCTGGCAGAACGCGAAAGCAGGTTGCATGCAAAAAGACGCCTACACCCTTATACTCGACGCCATCGACGAAGGCGTTTACCGCCCCGGGGACCGTTTGGTCGAATCCGAATTGGCGGAGCGGTTCGGTGTGTCACGCACCCCGGTACGCGAGGCGCTGCAGCGGCTGGAAACCCAACAAATGCTGGCCAGAGACGGGCGGTCGCTGATCGTGGCCTCGCTCGATCACAACCAGCTGGCGGAGCTCTATATCGTGCGTGCCGAGCTGGAGGCCTTGGCCGCGCAGCTGGCGGCGAAACATGCGGCCCCCGAAGAGGTCCGCGTGCTGCAGAACATGATCGACGAGGATCGCGGTCAACTCGACGATCCGGAGGCGCTGAGCCGGGCCAATCGCCGGTTCCACCACCAAATTCACCTCGCCTCGCATAATCGTTACCTCGTCCAGCAGCTCGACCTCGTGCACCGCTCGATGGCGCTTCTCGCGACGACCTCGCTTGCGGTGAAGGGCCGGGGCGAGGCTGCGCTCGACGAGCATCAGGCGATTGTCGATGCGATCCGCGAGGGCAATGGCGATGCGGCGGCCTCGGCACTGCGCGCCCATATCTCGCGGGCCTTCGAGACGCGCCTCACGCTCGACGCTGCGCATCACGGCACGGCGGGCCATTGGGCCGAGGCGCTTTGATCAGCCGATAAGCGGCGCATGCGCCAGACGCTGGGGTTCCGGGTCCGCCTTGGCCTGTGCGGCTGCGATCTCATCAAGAAGCCCGTGCTGAGCGCTGTCCGGCGCTGTGGCTCCATTAGCATCGAAAATGCCGTGGCTGGTCTTGTCCCAGTAGAAGGGCCGCGCGACCAGCTCATACAGCGCCTTCCAGCCTGCCAGCGCGCCCAGCGGATAATAGAAATGCAGCGTCGGCACCCATTTGATCAGATGGCGATGCTCCGCGCTGCGGCAGGCCCAGGCAGAGGTTGTGACCGCGATCATCTCGGACAGGATGAAAGTGCTCATGACGAGCGTGAAGACCGGGTCGGGCAGGGCGCTGGCGATCGGATGCCACAGGCCGAACAGCGCGAACCAGAAGCTCCACAGGACGGGGGCCAGCACGTATTGCGAGAGCGATCCGAGGATCAGGATCTGCACCCCGATGAAGCGTTTCGTTCCGAGATCGCGCCAGAGCTGCACCGGATCGCGCATATGGACCGCCCAGGTCATCGCGTAGCCCTTGAGCCAGCGCGAGCGTTGCTTGACCCAAGGCAGGGCGCGGCAGTTCGCCTCCTCATAAGTGGCGGCGGGGATCAGTTCTGTGCGGTAGCCGTGTCGCGCGAGGCGCACGCCGAGATCGGCATCTTCGGTCACGTTATGCGCGTCCCAGCCGCCCAGCTTCTCCAGCGCGTCGCGGCGGAAGAACAGGGTCGTGCCGCCCAGAGGCACGACGAAGCCGAGCCGCGCGAGCCCCGGCAGGAACATCCGGAACCATGTCGCATATTCCACGGTGAAGCAGCGTGCGAGCCAGTTGGTGCGCGGATTGTAATAGTCGAGGATGCCTTGCAGACAGGCGGTCTCGGGCGGGGCCTCGAGAAAGCGTTGAGCGGCGATCTGCAGCTGGTCCGGTTCGGGCGCGTCCTCGGCATCCCAGATCCCGATCACCGATCCCCGGCAGAAGTTCAGCGCGTAGTTCAGTGCGCGCGGCTTGGTCTTGATCGGGCCGTCGGGCACCGTGACCACCCGCATCCAACGCGGCAGATCGGCACCGGAAAGGGCCGCCAGAGTCATCGCGTCGGTCTGCTCGACGACGAGGATCACGTCGAGCAATTCGCGCGGATAGCGCAGCTTGCCTAGCCGTTCGACCAGTCGTGCGGCGATGTCCGTTTCGCGAAAGAGCGGGACCATCATCGAGATGATCGGGAGCTGGCCCTTAGCTGCGCCACGCGCGCAAGGGTCAGGGGCGGGGCGACGGCGCACCGTGATCTCGCTCGCGAAGGCGGCGAGCTTGAGGGCTATGGAGCCTAGCAGCGTCAGCATCACCCAAGCGAAGAGGACACCGATCAGCAGCGAGGGCGCGAACCACAGGCCAAGGCCCACGACCGCGATAAAAATCGCCGCGATCCGGCTCGCGCGTTGTTCGTTATAGTTGCGGCAACTCTCGGCTGGATCGACCTTGATCTCGGCGCGGCGGATCAGGGCGGTCTGGCGGCGGGCCAACAAGCTCTCGTGGATGCAGCGTTCCGGAGCCAGCACGAGCCGATAGGGCGCGTGGCGCGCGGGCAGGGCGTCGCGCAGCGCTTCGAAATCCTCGGGCCGTGCGGTCGCGATGAGGGTTACACCGCCCACGCGCCGCCACGGCACCATCGCATGCCTCAGGCACAGTTCCGCCCCGACAGCGTCGATCAGACGTGGATCGGGCGGGCAGGCCTGCAGATCGACGACCGAAGCGTGCCACTGCTCCGCCAGCGCAGCCATCAGATCGGCTTCGCGCACCCAGCCATTCGCAAGAAGAATGTCACCCAGTCGCACATCCTCGCGATGCCGCAGGGCCAGAGCTTTCAACAGATCGCCCGGATCGGTCGCGCCCCGGTCGAGCAGGATCTGCCCCAAGGGGGCGCGCGCGGGGCGGTCGGGCTTAGGGCGCGTTACCGCGCCGGGCGAATTTGCCGCGGGCGCGCGATGCGCATGCTCTGCAGGTTCGGCGATCCCCGCCGGTATCTCGAGAAGCTGTCGCCGCGCGCCGCCCATGCTCATCCTCGCATCTGTCCCGCAGGGCGGCATGCGTGCGCTTGGTTAACGCAGGGTTAACTCTGACTGAGCGCCGGGATAGGCGTCGCAGGGGGCGAATGGCCGGGTCGCTTACGCCTTGCGCGCGCGCATCGCGGTCGCGAAACGCTCGAACAGGTAGTAGCTGTCCTGCGGGCCCGGGCTCGCCTCGGGGTGATACTGCACCGAGAAGACCGGGCGGTCGGACATGGCGATCCCGCAATTCGAGCCGTCGAAGAGCGACACGTGGGTTTCCGACACGCCATCGGGCAGGGTCTGGCTGTCGACCGCGAAGCCGTGGTTCATCGAGGTGATCTCGACCTTGCCGGTGGTCAGATCCTTCACCGGGTGGTTCGCCCCGTGGTGGCCGTGGTTCATCTTGATCGTCTTCGCGCCAAGCGCGAGCGCCAGCATCTGGTGGCCGAGGCAGATGCCGAAGACCGGCAGCTCGGTTTCCAGAACGCCCTTGATCATCGGCACGGCATATTCCCCGGTGGCCGCCGGATCGCCCGGACCGTTCGACAGGAAGACACCATCGGGCTCAAGCGCGAGCACATCCTCGGTGGTCGCAGTCGCCGGCAGCACGGTCACGTCGCAGCCAGCCGAGGCGAGGCAGCGCAGGATGTTGCGCTTCGCGCCGTAGTCGATGGCGACCACTTTCAGATCGTTGCCCTCGGCTTTCTTGTAACCCTCGGGCCAGGCCCACCGCATCTCGTCCCAGCGGTAGCTTTGCGAGCAGGTCACGTCCTTCGCGAGGTCGAGCCCTTCGAGCCCGGACCATTCGCGCGCCTTGCGTACCAGAGCCTCGATGTCGAAGACGCCATCGGGGTTGTAGGCAAGCGCGACATGCGGCGCACCCTGCTGGCGGATCGCGCGGGTGAGGCGGCGGGTGTCGATGCCGCCGATGCCGATCCGGCCGCGCTTCTCGAGCCACTCGACCAGCGTCTCGGCGGCGCGCCAGTTCGACGGCTCGGTCGGGTCCCATTTCACCACCATGCCAGCGGCGACGGGTTCGTTCGTCTCGTCATCTTCCGGGTTTACGCCGGTGTTGCCGATATGGGGGAAGGTGAAGGTCACCACCTGACCCGCATAGGAAGGGTCGGTCATGATTTCCTGATAGCCGGTCATCGAGGTGTTGAAGACCAGTTCGGCCACTGTCTCACCCGGGCGGCCGAAGCCCTTCCCGTAAAACAGCGATCCATCAGCGAGCGCGATCAACGCAGTGGGCTTTTCCGATGCGGACTGGCTTGCAGGCATGGCGCGACTCCCCGATGTCAAAATTCGCCGGAACCTAGACGCGCTGAACGCGGGGGTCAAGAGGCCATGAGATAATTGCGAATTGCTTATTTATCAATGACTTGCGGATGTTGTGCGTGTTTCGCAATGCCGCTATTCTGACGCCCTCACTGAAGTAGGGACACGATGTGATGCAAATGCGCGATAAGATCGCCGCCGCGTTGAAAGCGGCGATGAAGGAAAAGGATCAGGAGCGGCTCTCGACGCTGCGGCTGGTCAACGCCGCCATCAAGGACCGCGAGATCGCGATGCGCGCCGAAGGCGAGGGCGAGGGTACTGTCGGCGATGCCGAAGTGCTTGCGATCATGGGAAAGATGGTGAAGCAGCGTCAGGAAAGCGCACGCGCCTATGAAGAGGGCGGCCGCCTGGAGCTGGCCGAGAAGGAGCAGGCCGAGATCCGCGTGATCGAGGACTTCCTGCCGCGTCAGCTGAGCGAAACCGAGGTGAACGCCGCCATCGAGGCTGCCATCGCGAAACTCGGCGCCGAGTCGATTCGCGACATGGGCCGCGTGATGGGCGAGCTGAAGGGCCAATATACCGGACAGATGGATTTCTCGAAGGCCGGCCCGATGGTGAAGGATCGCCTCGCCTCCTGATCTGACTTGGGTCTCTCGAGACTGGGAACAGCGCCCCCTTGCGGGGCGTTTTCTTTTGCGAGTTTCTAAAAGGAGGCAGCGATGCCGGCGCAATCGAAAGCACAGCAGAAAGCAGCGGGCGCGGCGCTCGCGGCCAAGCGCGGCGAGACCAAGGTCGGCGATCTTCAGGGTGCGTCGAAGGAGATGTATGACAGCATGTCCGAAAGCGAGCTTGAAGATATCGCGAGCACGAAGCGCGAAGGCCTCCCTGACAGCAAGGACGACTGAGAGGCGCGGTTGCGGCCGTGCCTGATGTCGAGTGACGAGTAATGTGTTTGGAGAAGTGGATGGGGCGTCTTCCGGGATTGGCGGTGATTGGGACGGTTGTCGGGCTGGCGGGATGTGTCCCGCAGCCGGGCCTGCAGGATCTGAAGCGGAGCTATCCCGACCGCACCCTCTATCATTTCAATTCCGCTGCCTTGGGTGGCGAGGTGAGCTATCTCTGCGCTCCGGGCAACACGCCGAGAGCTACCAAGGCCCGCGCGCGCAAGGCCCATGCCGCCTATGAGGCCGAAATACAGAGCTACGGCGACAGGTTCGCCGAGACGCTGGTCTCCGCTCTGGAAGCCGGAACCGGCGCGAGTTCCGCCGCGCAAGAGGTCAACCGGGACAGTGACGCCTGGGCGCGCGAGGCGGCGTTGAAGATCGAAGAGCAGTATGAATGCCTGCCTGTGGCCGCGCCGGGGGTCGGAATCTCGAAGTGAGTTTCACGGTGCTCAGGGCACGACAGGCGCGCGTGCGGCAGCAAGCCGGATCACCAGTTCGCGGTGCAACTGGCGGCGCTCTTCCGGGGTGAGAAAGGCGCCGATCTCCACTTCGCGCGGGCCGCCGCGCAGCGTCAGATAGGCTTCGACCGGCCCGCCCTTTCCATGCAGATCGGCCTGCACCCAATGCGGATTTGCCGCCCAGTCGCGGGAGGGCTTGCCCGGTTCGTGGCGGATCAGGTGCAGGTCCGGCCCGTTGAAGGTCAGAACCTCGAGCACCTCCCCGGTGCGATAGCTATGCGAGATCGCCCACCAGACGCCTGCGATGGCGAGCGCGATGAAGGGCAGCAGCCCCCACAGTTCCACATGACCCAGCAGTGACAGCAGCGGCAGGCTGACCATGGCCACCGTGGCCGCGATGAAAAAGACGAAGCCTTTGCGCGGCAGGGAGCGGTAGGGCCACAGGTGCAGTTGATCGGGCAGGGGCGCAGCCTCGGAGCGGGGCGCCTCCATGGTTTGGCCTTCGGTATCTGTCCAGCGATAGGGCATGATCCGCCCGGTCCTTCCTGCAACCTCTCGCCCTTTTGCAAACGGCCCCGGATCGCTCCGGGGCCGTTCTCGTTATCAGGAGATCTAGATCACTAGTGCGCGTGGGCGTGATCCCAATCCTCGCGCTTCGGGAGCTCCTCGAAAGTGTGCTCCGGCGGCGGGGAGGGCAGGGTCCACTCCAGCGTGTCGGCATACTCGTTCCAGTAGTTGTTCTCGGTGACGCGCTTACCCTTGAAGAGAGTGTAGAACACGATGCCGATGAAGAACACGAAGCTGGCGAACGAGATGAACGCGCCGATCGAGCTGATGTAGTTCCAGGTGGCGAAAGCCTCCGGATAGTCGATGTAGCGGCGCGGCATGCCCTGACGGCCGAGGAAGTGCTGCGGGAAGAAGATCAGGTTGGACCCGATGAACATCATCCAGAAGTGCAGCTTACCGGCCCATTCCGGGTATTGGCGGCCCGACATCTTGCCGATCCAGAAGTAGACGCCCGCGAAGATCGCAAACACCGCCCCCAGCGACATCACATAGTGGAAGTGCGCCACGACGTAATAGGTGTCGTGATAGACCCGGTCGAGCGGCGCCTGCGACAGCACCACGCCGGTCACGCCGCCGATGGTGAACAGGAACAGGAAGCCGATCGCCCAGAGCATCGGTGTCTTGAACTCGATCGAGCCGCCCCACATCGTCGCGATCCAGCTGAACACCTTCACGCCCGTTGGCACCGCGATCACCATCGTCGCCACCATGAAGTAGCTTTGCTGGGTCAGCGACAGGCCCACCGTGTACATGTGGTGCGCCCAGACGACGAAGCCCAGAACACCGATCGCCACCATCGCATAGACCATCGGCAGGTAGCCGAAGACCGGCTTCTTCGAGAAGGTCGCGATGACGTGGCTGATGATGCCGAAGCCCGGCAGGATGATGATGTAGACCTCGGGGTGTCCGAAGAACCACAGGATGTGCTGGTAGAGGATCGGATCGCCGCCACCCGACGGATCGAAGAAGGTGGTGCCGAAGTTGCGATCCATCAGCAGCATGGTGATCGCGCCTGCCAGAACCGGCAGCGACAGCAGGATCAGCCAGGAGGTCACGAAGATCGACCAGGCAAACAGCGGCACCTTGTGCAGCGTCATGCCCGGCGTACGCATGTTGAGGAAGGTCGTGATCATGTTGATCGCGCCGAGGATCGAACTGGCGCCCGAGACGTGCACGGCGAAGATCGCGAGATCCATCGAATAGCCGCCCTCGTTCACGGACAGCGGCGGGTAGAGCACCCAGCCCACGCCCGAACCTGTGCCGCCGCCGCCACCGGGGGCGAGCAGCGAGGCGATCCCGAGCGAGGTGCCCGCGACATAGAGCCAGTAGCTGAGGTTGTTCATCCGCGGGAAGGCCATGTCCGGCGCGCCGATCTGGAGCGGCATGAAATAGTTGCCGAAGCCCCCGAACAGCGCCGGGATGACGACGAAGAACATCATCAGGACGCCGTGATAGGTGATCATCACGTTCCAGAGGTGCCCGTCGGGGGTGCATTCCTCGGCCGAAGCGATGAAGCGCGCGCCCTCGGCGCACATGTATTGCACGCCCGGCTCCATCAGCTCGAGGCGCATGTAAACTGTGAACAGGACCGAGATCAGCCCCACCGCGCCTGCGGTGAAGAGATACAAGATCCCGATATCCTTGTGATTGGTCGACATGAACCAACGGGTAAAGAACCCGCGCGAGTCATGTGCGCCCTCGCCGTGAACGGCTGCGTCCGCCATAGTGATCTCCCATTTCTCCCGTCAGACCCGGGTCTCCCGTCCCTTTGGGCCTGAATGAACGGAGGTTATGAATATTTCGATGGCAGGGCAAGAATTCTGCACACGCAGCCGTGAAAAAATGTCGCAGCTCTGTCAGGTGTGAGTGATCCGTGATCTCGCGCCCTTGGCAGGCTGTGCGAGCGTCGGCGTGGCGCCGCGCGGGCGTTGCGAATCCGCGACGCCGGCACAAAAAAAGCGGACCCCCGAAAGGGTCCGCCAACGAACGCGTGATGCGTTTATGTCGCGATCAGGACGCGGGCGCGTCGGGCGACACTTCTGCCGAACCGAGGTAAGCGGCGATGTCCGCCTGGTCCTTGCGCTGTTTGTAGGCCATGCCCGATTTCGCCTTGGGATCGCCGGTCTGCTCCTCGAGGAACTTCGACGGATCGGTGATGTATTCGGCGAGCAGCTCTTCGGTCCAGACGGCGCCGGTCTCGGCGTATTCCTTGATCCCGTCCTTGTATTTATAGCCATCCACGGATGCGACCTTGCGGCCGATCACGTTGTAGAGGTTCGGGCCGACCTTGCCGCCTTTGTAGATCGCAGTGCCATCGGGGGCGACGATCGAGTGACAGGCCTTGCACCGCTTGAATTCGTTTTTGCCTTTCTCGACGTCCTGCGCAAGCGCGGGGCTCGCAACGGTGACGGCGGTGATCATGGCAATAAGGCTGAGTTTCATCGCGTCTTCCTTGTTCATTTTGAGACGAAGCTCGGGCCCTCCCGACCCGGCTTTCACAGGGCAGTCACGCTGCCTTGAAGGGCGTTCTAACATGCATGATTACCTATGTGTCCACTAAACTTCTGAGGTCGCATTTAGTTTGCTCACAAAAATGCGACAGAATGTCGCACGTAGCGCCAGGTCGAGATCCGCCATTTCGACCGGCAGGCCGAGATCGACGAGGCTCGTCACCCCGTGATCGCGAATCCCGCACGGGACGATTCCCTCGAAATGCGACAGATCGGGCTCCACGTTGATCGAGATGCCGTGGAAGCTGACCCATTTGCGCAGCTTGACCCCGATCGCGGCGATCTTGTCCTCGCGCAGGCTGCCGTCCGCCGCCTTCGGCTTGTCGGGGCGCTGGACCCAGACGCCGACGCGACCGTCGCGAATTTCGCCCTTCACGTTGAACTCGTCGAGCGCGGCGATCACCCAATCCTCGAGCTGGCGCACGAAGCAGCGCACGTCGCGCCCGCGCTTGTTCAGATCGAGCATGACATAGGCGACGCGCTGGCCTGGACCGTGATACGTGTACTGACCGCCGCGCCCGGCCTCGAAGACGGGAAAACGGTCGGGATCGACGAGATCCTCGCGCTTCGCCGAGGTTCCGGCCGTGTAGAGCGGCGGATGTTCGAGAAGCCAGATCATCTCCTCGGCCTCGCCCGCGGCGATCTTGGCCACGCGGTCCTCCATGAAGGCCAGCGCCTCATGATAGGGGACCGGGCTGTCACTTACGCGCCATTCGACCATTTTTAACCTCACCCGCCGGAAAACCTTACCCAGCGTCAATATTCCTTGCCACATCACCGATTCGGGGCGCAAGCTTGACCTATTGGTAAGGTCGCGCACCCCCCGCGCCGGTCCCATTCCGACCGGTCCTGTCGTGCAGAAACATGGAATTTGCGGGGCAACAGGCAAGACCGGAAGTCATTTGATTGGAGGGTTCAGGGATGAAACACAAGTTCGTTCTGGCGGGTCTTGCGCTCGCCGTCGCTACGGGTGGACCGGCAGGGCCGGCGCTGGCGGGCGGCTCGGATATCGTGGGCGGGGTGATCGGCGGGATCATCGGCGGCGCGATCGTGAACGAGGCCAACCGCCAGCCGCGCACGGTCACCAAGCGCACCTATTACAAGAAGCCGACCATGTCGTCGGCGCAGCGCGAGGCCAATCGCGAAGTGCAGGTTTCGCTCAACCACTTCGGCTGGAATGTCGGCACGCCGGACGGGGTGCTGGGGCGCAACTCGCGCGCGGGCATCTCGCAATATCAGGCCTTCATGGATTTCCCGATCACGGGCAAGCTGACCGATCTGGAGCGTACCATTCTGACCACGTCCTATCAGAAGGCGAGCCTCGGCGGTGCTGCGGTCACGCAGACGATCTCGACACATCCGCAGGGGATGCGCGGGCTTCTCCTGCAGACGCGCGAGCAGATGCTGGGCACGGGGGGTAACACCTATGCGGGCAATTCGATCGGCGGCTTGCCGCCGCAAATCTCCGAGGCCGTGTTCGAGATCGCGCGCAGCTCCAATGTCGAGCCGCAGCAGTTGATGGCGCGGTCTGGCTTCGTGCAGCTGGCCGATCTCAACAATGACGGGCGCACCGATTATTTGCTCGATACTTCGGTTTTGGGGCCGGGCTTCTGGTGCAACGACAAGAGCTGCGCGGTGCGGGTCTTCGCCTCGACGCCGAGCGGCTTCTCGCGCAACGATTTCCAGGCCTATAACGCGACGCCTGCGATGTTCACCTGTCAGGCGGGGGCGTGCCAGAAGACCGACGCGAGCGCCCAGAGCAACGCGCCGGTCACGGCTGCAGCGCCCGCGCCTGCTCCGGCGCCAGCCGCGCCGTCCTTCGCGACGCAGATGGCCTCGCAGCCAGCGCCCGCGATGCCGTCCTTCGTGGCGCCTGCGCCGGTTACGGAACCGGTGCCGGTGTCACTTGCGTCTTTCTGCGCCAAGACCAGTCTCGTCACCTCGTCCAATGGCGGCTTCGCCACCGAGGCTTCGTTGACCGATCCGGGGCAGGCCCTGGGCGAACAGTTTTGCCTCGCACGCGGCTATGCGCTGGACGAGGGCGCGGAGCTGGAGGCCAATATCGGGGGCTTCACGCCCGAGCAGATCGCCGCGCAATGTCGCGATTTCGGCGCGCTTCTCTCCGAGCAGGTGGCCGCCATCGGCACCACCCCGCGCGAGGCGACACTTGCCAAGGTGAAAAGCTTCATCGACGGCTCGGGGATGAGCCCGGCGCAGCTCTCGGGCACCGCGAAGGTCTGCCTGTCGGTCGGCTACCGCACCGACGACATGGACGTGGCGCTGGGCTCGGCGCTGGTTCTGGGCGGTCTTGGCGAGGGCGCTTATGACGAATTGGTCGGCCATCACCTGATGCAGGGAATCGGCACGGCCGAGCGCGCCGACCTCGCGATGGGCTGGTATGAGAACGCGCTTTCGGCCCAGCCGGTCTTCGCGCCCGCGCAGCCCGAGCGCAGCGGTTTGATCCGCAAGGCGGCCCTGATGATGAACGGTCGCGCCGACGCCGCCACCGCGCCGAAGCCTGCGATGGCGCTGCCGAGCTTTGCGGCGAAGGCGGCGGAGCTCGTGGAAACCGCGGCACCTCAATAAGCTGCACCCCGCGACAGGCCGGGACCGCCCGGCCTGTCGCAACGGCAAGAGCGCGAATGCGAAAAATTCTCGCCAATCCCGAAATACCCCCTTTTCATCCCCCAAGCCTTTGGCTAATACGCGCCACACCAAGCCTAGACAGTGCGGTCGTGGCGGAATTGGTAGACGCGCAGCGTTGAGGTCGCTGTGGGGTAACTCCCGTGGAAGTTCGAGTCTTCTCGACCGCACCATTTCTCTCCTGAAGAGAAATCTGACAGACCCGAGGCGGGTATCCCCCAGATCGCAATTGCCCTGTCGCATCGTGGATGCGCGCGCGAGTCTGCGCGTCCTGTGCTTTGACGGTTTCCAGTGCGGGTCAAAGTTCAGCGGCAGCGTCCGGCCTCGCACCTTGGCAGTGCGCCACCATGGTCGCGCCGGGCTGAACTCCCGCCGATTTATCTCAAATCCCGTGAACACTCGCGCGTGCGTTAACCCTGCCTTGGGAGATGCGCGCGATGATCGCCTCTGGGTGAAACCGTATTGGGGCTGATCGGGCGACCGAGCGATGGCGAGTTACGTCTTTCATGGGTATTTCAGGTCGGATTTCCTGATCGAGGGTGGCGGATCGACCGTCGTCACCGGCAGCCGTCTCATGATCGACCCGAGCTGGGACGTCGATACCAGCGGGCGCATCTTCACCTTCACCGACGATGACGCGAACCTCTCGGGCGACAATTTCAACAACGAGGTCGGCAACGACAGCACGCAAACGATCTCGGTGACCGATGCCGCTGGCACGCCCATCGCCTCCGGGCAGGGCTATATAGAGACCGCGTTCACCTTGCTCGCCCCGGACGGCACGACGATCACAATCTATATCCTCGAGATCGGCGGAACGATCGTCGGCGAGGTCGCCGATCAACCGCTTCAGCCCGGTGTCACCTATGAGGTCACATCCGTCAGCGACGTCTCGACCGGCCCCGCCTATACCGAGCTCTTCAACGCAACCTACGACCCCGACGACGCCAACGCGATCCAGGGCGGCAATCTGGACGACTCGCTTCAAGGGGGCGCGTTGAGCGATCTGATCGACGGCGGGGCCGGGGCCGACACGATCGATGGCGGCACGGGCGACGACACGATTAACTACGGCGCCGGCGGCAGCACTCAGGCTGAGGGCGATCTGGTCTATGGTGGCGATGGCAACGATCTGATCGATGACGTCCCGGGCATCTCCTACGACTATGACGACACGCTTCACGGCGGGGCCGGGAGCGATACGATCTGGGCCGGGGGCGGTGCGGATTCCGTCCTTGGCGGTGCCGATGACGACGTGCTCCATGGCGAGGCCGGGGACGATACGGTCCTTGGGGGCGCGGGGAGTGACGCGCTTTACGGCGATGATGGCAATGACTCGCTTCTGGGCGAAGCTGGTGCCGATACGATCCTCGGCGGCTCAGGCGATGACACGCTCTCGGGCGGGGACGGGGCCGATCACCTCACGGGCGAGTGGGGCAGTGATCTTATCTACGGCGATGCCGATGCCGATACGGTCTACCTGGGCGACGCGTGGGGCAGCGATACGGTCTTCGGCGGCGAGACCGTCACCACCGGCAGCGATTTCGACCTGCTCAACTTCACCTTTTACACGGCGAGCGGCGTGGCCGTTACCTTCTCCGGATCGGAGAGCGGTACGGCCAGCGCAGGCGGAAACGCGGCGAGCTTCAGCGAAATCGAAGGGGTCGTCGGGTCGGAGCAGGGCGATCTGATCGACGCCACCAATGATGCCAGCGGTGTCTCGATAGACGGTGGCGGCGGCGCCGACACGATCACCGGCGGATCGGGCGCCGACACGCTTTCGGGGGGCGACGGCAACGACACGATCTGGGCGCTGGGCGGCGACGATCTGATCTCGGGCGGGGCGGGCGACGATACGCTACAGGGTGTGGGCGGCAGCGATACGCTCACCGGCGGGGCAGGGGCTGACGAGCTGCATGGCGGCGACGATGCCGATACCTTCCTGCTTTATGCAGGCGATGGGGCCGAGACGATCTTCGGCGGCGAAGGCGGCGCCGATTGGGACGTGATCGTGCTAGGCCCGGGCGGGGCCACCGTCACCTGGATCGGCTGGGAGACGGGCGCGATCAGCTATGACGGCGGCACGACCGTCACCTATTTCTGGGAGGTCGAGGAGGTTCGCGGCTCCGCCGACGCGGAGAGCTTCGACGCCTCTGCCGCCGCGAATGCCGTCTCGATCGGGGCGGGCGACGGGGCCGATACGCTGACCGGCTCGGCACAGGGCGACACGCTCGATGCGGGTGCGGGCAGCGACGTGATCGATGGCGGCGCAGGCGCCGATACGATCACAACCGGGCTTGGCGCCGACACGCTCAGCGTCGGCGATGGCGACGGGCAGGACATCGTCACCGATTTCGATCTGACGGATGACGGGACTGGCTTCACGCTCGATCAGCTCGATATCTCTGACCTGACCGATGATAGCGGCAATCCGGTCAATGCCTGGGATGTCGCGGTCAGCGACGATGGCGCGGGCAATGCGGTTCTCAGCTTTCCCAATGGTGAGAGCCTGACGCTGACCGGTATCGCGCCCGTGCAGGTGGCGGGGGCGCCGCAGCTCTACGCGATGGGAATCCCCTGTTTCACCGAAGGCACGCGGCTCGCGACGCCGCGCGGGCCGCGCCGGGTCGAAACCCTGAAACCGGGCGATCTGATCACGACGCTGGATGATGCGCCGCAGCCGGTGCTGTGGCATGCGCGTCGCCGGTTTGGCGCGGCGGCGCTGGCTGCCGATCCGCGGCTTTGCCCGGTGCGAATGCGGCCCGGGGCGTTCGGCAATCGCGAGGCGCTGGTCCTCTCCGGGCAACATTGCATCTGGGTGCCGGAGGGGCAGGGCGCGCTCGCGCGCGCGCGCCACTTAGCAGCAACGGGATGGGGCGGGGCGCGGGTGATGCGGGGCTGCCGGGAGGTGACCTATCACCACCTGCTGCTGCCGCGTCATGCGTTGGTCAATGCCGAGGGTGCCTGGGTCGAAAGTTTCTGGCCCGGACCGCAGGCGCTGCGCGCGCTGACCCCGTCAGATCTGACCGATCTGCTGCGCGCCCACCCCGCCTTGGCGAAGGTCCATTTCCTCGGCGCGTCACCCGAGACGATCTACGGTCCGCGCGCCCGGCCGATGCTGACGTTACGGCAACTTGATCGCCTCAAATGCAAGTCGTGGTCGCTCCTTGCGCGACAAGTGACGGAAAACGGCAATT
This sequence comes from Thioclava sp. ES.031, assembly GCF_002563775.1. Taxonomy (NCBI): domain Bacteria; kingdom Pseudomonadati; phylum Pseudomonadota; class Alphaproteobacteria; order Rhodobacterales; family Paracoccaceae; genus Thioclava; species Thioclava sp. ES.031. The sequence continues at coordinate 998,752 of NZ_PDJO01000001.1, forward strand.
TTTCAGGCGAAATGGTGCTGTGATGGGTCGGTGACGTGGGTTTTTGATTTCCGGGTTGAAAAACGCAAATGCCCTTGCTTTAGTCACATGCACGGGAATTGACCAACGACAAAAAACAACGGGGAGCCCGCTTTGAACAACGCAGCTAGCGACGATGGATTCGTCGTATTCGACCGCGTGCAGAAGAGCTATGACGGCGAAACGCTCGTCGTGAAGGATCTCAATCTCTCGATCGGTAAGGGCGAGTTTCTGACGATGCTCGGACCGTCCGGTTCAGGGAAAACCACCTGCCTGATGATGCTTGCAGGTTTCGAAACCGCCACCAACGGCGAGATCCGCCTCGACGGCCAGAACATCAACATGGTGCCTCCGCACAAGCGCGGCATCGGGATGGTGTTCCAGAACTATGCACTCTTTCCACATATGACCGTGGGCGAGAACCTCGCCTTCCCGCTCGAAGTGCGGGGCATGGGCAAGGATGAACGCGAAACCAAGGTTAAGCGCGCACTGGACATGGTGCAGATGGGAAGCTTCATCCATCGCCGTCCGGCGCAGCTTTCGGGCGGTCAGCAACAGCGGATCGCATTGGCCCGCGCGCTGGTCTTCGACCCCGAGCTGGTCCTGATGGACGAACCGCTCGGCGCGCTCGACAAACAGCTTCGCGAACATATGCAGTTCGAGATCAAGCACCTGCACGAAAGCCTCGGGATCACCGTGGTCTACGTGACCCACGATCAGGGTGAGGCGCTGACCATGTCGGACCGCGTGGCCGTGTTCAACGACGGCCGCATTCAGCAACTCGCGCCGCCGGACGAGCTGTATGAACGTCCGCAGAACAGCTTCGTCGCGCAGTTCATCGGCGAGAACAACAAGCTTCCGGGCCGAGTCGAGACGCTGAATGGCGACACCTGCACGGTGCGTCTGGAAACCGGCGAGATCATCGACGCGACGGCGGTGAATATCCGCGAGGCGGGGCAGGAGACGCTGGTCTCCATCCGTCCCGAGCGGGTCGAATTCAAGCCCGAGATAATGCCTTCGGGCGCCCATACGATCAACGCCGACGTGCTCGAAGTGATCTATATGGGGGACATCCTGCGCACCCGTATGAAGGTTGCCGGGTCGCCGGAATTCGTCATGAAATCGCGCAATACGCTCGATCAGGTGCGGCTGACGGAAGGCCAGACGGTCAAGATCGGCTGGCACCCGCAGGACGCGCGCGCGCTCGATCTCTAAAGAATGCGGAACGTGCGGTCCAAGCTCCGCACGCTCCGAACTGCCGCAAAAAGCGGCCAAGCGGCGAAAACGTCGCGAAACCACAAAAGCTCAACCAACTGGGAGTAAGACCAAGATGAAAAAAGCAATGATCCTGAGCACCGCGCTCGTCGGCCTCGTGGCCGGTGCGGCGCAGGCCGAGGAAGTCACTGTCCTTTCCTGGGGCGGCGCTTACGAGAAAAGCCAGGTCGAAGCCTATAACAAGCCCTTCGCGGAAGCGACCGGCATCGACGTGAACATGGAAGCCGCCGACAACCCGGCGACCCCGATCAAGGCACAGGTCGAGGCGAACAACGTGTCGGTCGACGTGGCCGATGTTGAGAAGTCCGACGCGATCCGTCTGTGCGACGAAGGTCTGCTCGAGCCGATCAACCCCGACACCGATCTGGCCGCGTCGCCCGACGGCACCCCGGCGAGCGAAGACTTCATCGATGGCTCCTTCACCGATTGCGGTGTGGCGAACATCGTGTGGTCGACCGTGATGTCCTACAACTCGGACAAAGTTGACGGTGAGCCGACCTCGATCGCCGACTTCTTCGACACCGCGAAGTACCCGGGCAAGCGCGGTCTGCGCAAGTCGGCCAAGGGCACGCTGGAATTCGCGCTGATGGGCGCAGGCGTTCCGGCTGCGGACGTCTACAAGGAACTCGGCACCCCCGAGGGCGTCGACAAGGCCTTCGCCGAACTCGACAAGATCAAGGGCGACGTCGTCTGGTGGGATGCTGGTGCGCAGCCGCCGCAGCTCCTCGCCGATGGGGAAGTCGTGATGTCGACCGCCTATAACGGCCGTATCTTCAACGCTGAAGTCGCCGAGGGTCAGCCCTTCAAGATCGTCTGGGACGGTCAGCTGATGGACTTCGACTTCTTCGTGATCCCGAAGGGCGCGCCCCATATGGAAGCCGCGAAGAAATATCTGAAGTTCGCGACCGAGACCCAGCAGCTCGCCAACCAGGCGAAGTGGATCTCCTACGGTCCGGCACGTAAGTCCTCGGCTCCGATGGTCGGCATGTATCAGGACGGCAAAACCGAAATGGGCCCGCATATGCCCACCTCGGATAAGAACATGAAGAACGCCCTGGTCAACGACTCGGAGTTCTGGGCTGACCACGACACCGAACTGAGCGAGCGCTTCAACGCTTGGCTCGCTGGCTAAAGCCACAAGGGCCGCGCGGCATTTCCATGTCGCGCGGCTCGACCTGTTCGATGTCAGGAGCCTCGCGGATGTCAGCTTTCCGGTCGTCACTGGCCTGTTTGTGCATCGGTCTTTGTCTGTCTGTGCCCGCTGCCTTGCACGCTCAGGCGCAAGACGATGCGGTCGTCGGCTACGAGACCGGCGATACGAAGATGAACGCGGCGATCGGCCAAGCCCGCGCGACCTATGAAAGCGTCTTCATTCCTGCGGTGCGCGCCCGGTCCGGCTCGCAATTCATGCTCAAGGCGGGGATCGAGACGCCCGCCAATGGCCTCGAACATATCTGGATCGCGCCGATTTCGATCTCCGCGCAGAAAATCACCGGCACGTTGATGAACGAGCCCGTGCATTTCAAAGCGCATGCCGGAGACGAGATTACCTTCGCGCCGAACCAGATTTCCGACTGGAGCTTTCGCCGCGATGGCAAGCTTCACGGCAACTACACGACGCGGGTGATGCTGCCCGATATTCCCGCCGAGCAAGCCGCGAATTTGCGCGCGCAGCTCGCCCCGCTGCCCTGAGGGGCCAAGGAGACACGATGAGCGACGCAACGATGGATGCGAGCCTGAACGGCCCCGAACCAACACAGTTGAAGACCGCCGACGGGCTGCCGCTGAAGGCCGCCCTCGCGAAATCTCAACTCCGCGCAAAACGCCGCGCCTTCCTTCTGGTCGCGCCGCTGTTCCTCTTCGTTCTGATTACCTTCGTCGTTCCGATCGGGCAGATGCTGCTGCAATCGGTCTATAACGACGGGTTCTCGAAGAACGCGCCGGCGCTGGGGCAATGGTTCAACGAACACCCCCTGGGGTCGCCGATCGACGAGAGCGCCTATACCGCGCTCGCCTCGGACCTCAAGCAGATGAAGGAAAACCGCACGCAGGGCGAGGCGGGGACCCGGATCAACTATGACGTGGCGGGCACGCGCTCGCTGTTCACCTCCACCGCGCGCAAGATCGAACGTCTCGAGCCGCCGTGGAAAGAGTCGATCCTCGGCGTGAACGAGGGGTGGAGCGACCCGAACCTGTGGCGTGCGATGCGCTCGGCGTCGAGCCCCTACACGGTGGATTTCTACCTCGCCGCGACCGACCATACCCGCGACAAGGACAACAATATCGTGCCCGTCGATCCGCAACGCGCGATCTACGGCAAGCTGTTCATCCGCACCGCGATCCTGTCGCTGGTGATTACCGTGCTCTGCATGTTCCTCGCCTTCCCGATCGCGCATCTGCTGGCCTCGTTGCCACTGGCGAAATCGAACCTTCTGATGATCTTCGTGCTGCTGCCCTTCTGGACCTCGCTGCTGGTGCGGACGACCTCGTGGATGGTGCTGTTGCAGCAACAGGGCGTGATCAACGATCTGCTCGTCTGGTCGGGTCTGATCGGCAACGATAACCGGCTGGAGATGATGTATAACCAGACCGGCACGATCGTCGCGATGACACATATCCTGCTGCCCTTCATGGTGCTGCCGCTCTATTCGGTGATGCGAACCATCCCGCCGAGCTATGTCCGCGCGGCCCGCAGCCTTGGCGCCACCTCGTGGACCGCCTTCCGCCGCATCTACCTGCCGCAGACGCTGCCGGGGATCGGGGCAGGGGCGCTTCTCGTGTTCATCCTGTCGGTCGGCTACTACATCACCCCCGCCCTTGTCGGTGGTGCAGACGGTCAGCTGATCTCGAACATGATCGCCTTCCACATGCAGAAATCGCTCAACTGGTCGCTTGCTGCGGCATTGGCCTCGATGCTGCTTGGCGGCGTCATCATCCTCTACTGGCTCTATGACCGGCTGGTGGGCATCGACAACATGAAGCTGGGCTGAGGAGAAACACAGATGGCCGTTCCCGCATATGCAAGCCCGCTCGAGAGAACCTGGCACTACGCCTATCTCGTGATCTGTGGCCTGATCTTCTTCTTCCTGATCGCGCCGATCGTGGTGATCATTCCGCTGTCCTTCAACGCGGAGCCCTATTTCACCTTCACCGAGAAGATGCTGAGCTTCGACCCTTCCGGCTATTCGATGCGCTGGTATGACCTGCTGCTGACCTTCGGGATGCAGGAGCCGCAGGTGGAGCGTGGCTGGTCTTGGTGGATGGATGCCTGGCAGCATTCGACCTGGATCGACGTGGCGAAGAACTCGGTGATCATCGGCTTCTTCTCGACGATCCTCGCGACGGTGCTGGGCACGCTGGCAGCCCTCGGCCTGTCGCGCCCCGAGATGCCGTTCCGCCGTGCCATCATGGCGGTGCTGATCTCGCCGATGATCGTGCCGATCATCATCACCGCGACGGGGCTGTTCTTCTTCTACTCGAAGACGGGGCTCGCGCATTCCTATCCGGGCATCATCATGGCCCACGCGACCTTGGGCATTCCCTTCGTGATCATCACCGTGACCGCGACGCTGGTGGGCTTCGATCACTCGCTGACCCGCGCAGCGCAGAACTTGGGCGCGGATCCGCGCACGACCTTCTTCAAGATCGTGATGCCGCTGATCCTGCCGGGCGTGGTCTCGGGCGCGCTGTTCGCTTTTGTCACCTCCTTCGACGAAGTCGTCGTGGTGCTCTTCGTGGCAGGCTATGACCAGCAGACGATCCCGCGTCAGATGTGGAACGGTATCCGCGAGCAGATCAGCCCCGCGATCCTTGCGGTGGCGACGATCCTCGTCTTCGTGTCGATTGCGCTTCTGACCACGGTCGAGCTGCTGCGCCGCCGCTCCGAGCGCCTGCGCGGGATGTCACCCGGTTAAAGCGCGTCAAGCGTCAGCGGGCAGCGCTCGCCCTCATAAAACGTCTCAAGGAGCCGGGTGAACACCGGCTCCTTTTTCTTTGAGGCGGCCTCGAAGAGCGTCGCGCAAGAGCGCAGCTTCAGCGCATCGACCGGCCCCATGATCTCCTCGATGGGCGTGCCCGAATGGGCGAGCACCGCCTCGGAGGCCTCCACCAGACGCGCCCGCAACACGGGATCGGCGAGATAGTCCCGCGCCTCGGCGAGATCCGCGATCCCGTATTCCCGCGCGCGCGGAGAGCGGCCGAGCGAGGCCAGTTGCGGGAAGATCCACCAGATCCAATGGCTGGTCTTGCGCCCTTGGCGCAGCTCGCGCAGCGCGGTCGGATAGTCGCGGGATTGGGGGGCGTGGAAGCGTTGGGTCATGGGATGAGCCTAGCACGGTGCGCCGCGCGCGAGGAGGGGCCGGGCGCTTGTGCAGGAGAGCCGAGGGACGCGTCCGACCCGAGGGTGGGCGCAATCACGCCCGCCCTGGGGGCGGGGCGGGCGCGGCCCGGCCTAGGGGCCGGGCGTGTCAGCGTCAATTGTGGTTCGAGGAAAGGGGCGCAGTGATGAGAATCTCCGCAACCGGCGCTCTATCGCTACCAAGGTGTTTTCCGTTTTCTGCTCTTTCAAAGGCCAAATTGGCTGCTTCGAATGCGCTCTCAAGTGCGTTCTTCTCTGCATTTGAGAAAGCACCTTCGATGTAGGAAATTCGGATTCCCGATATTGGAGGGTTGGATACTCCTAGAACGAGTGGACAACTTACCTCCCATCCTGCCTCAAGGAATACCCTCTCAAGTCCTCTTGCTATCGTTGTCGCTTCAGATGAAGCCCCGTCACGGCACAGTGAGATTTTCGCGGGAGCTACAGCCAGAAATTTTGTAAGTGTTTCGGCCTGCAAGCGTGACAGCTTCTTAGGAAGGTTTTCTTCGAATGACTTCGCTAAGTTGCTAACCTTCTGTTCGAGCTCATACATTTTTTCAGCCGCCTCAGAGGGTGTCGCTCCGTCCAGTTTAGCCTGATAGTCCTCTAGGCGATCTCTTGCGAGCTTGAGTTGGGATTCGAGATTCTCAATTCGGTTTTTCTTCAAGTAGCTGACAGCTATCCAGACCAGTGTGGCGATCACTGCCGATGTCGTCATCCAGCCAACCGGATTCTCTTTAATCGGTTGGAAAACGTATTCGGCAATTACGTCAATCACCCCACACCTCACAAAACTCCCGCCACTCGCCTTTGCTCATGCCAGACGTCTCCTGCGTGATCTCCTCGCCCGCCAGACGGCGCTTCAGCAGCTCCACCGCCTTGCCCGACAGGTTCACCCCGCCCAGACGATAATCCTCGAAGGCCGAATAGGCCGCAGGCACCCAGTCACGCACGATGTCGCACATGGTCTCGGCATAGACGCGGATCTCATATTGCGCGTGGCTGTCGGCGCGCAGGCGCAGGAAGTGGAAGAGGTTGTGCAGGTCCACCTTCCAATACCATTGCGTGTAGATATTGGTGGGCAGGTTCATCCGCGCCAGTTCCCGCGCGAGGCCCTGTTTGCCCGCGTCCTCGTCGGGCGTCAGCATGTCCTCGTAATGGTCATAGGCGCGCATCGCGTCGTCGCGCAGGATGTCGAGCACGCGGGCGGCCTCGGCGCCTTCCAGCACCTGACCGCGGCCCTGATTGTTCTGGGTCGATTGCGCGGCCAGCTTGTCGGGCGCGGGGATGTAGAACTCGCGGTCGAGGATCGAGTAGCGCGCGGAGTATTCGTTGACGTTCGCGGTGCGGTGGCGGATCCACTGGCGCGCGACGAAGACCGGAAGTTTGACGTGGAACTTGACCTCGCACATCTCGAAGGGGGTCGAGTGCCAGTGCCGCATCAGGTAGCGGATCAGCCCGGTATCGTTGCTCACCGCCTTCGTGCCGCGGCCATAGGAGACGCGCGCAGCCTGACAGATCGCGGCATCGTCGCCCATATAGTCGATGACCCGGACCAGCCCGTGATCGAGCACCTCATGGGCGGTATAGAGGCGCTTCTCCATCCCCGGCGAGACCGCCCGTGCGGTCATTTGCGTCTCGGCGCGCTGTGCGTCGATCTCGGCTTGTTGTTCGGGGGTGAGCGCCATGATGTCCTCCGGATGTCTCGAATCGACCTCCACTATATATGCGATGGGCGGCTCTAGGAACCGCCATATCCTGTGGATAAGCCGGGGTGCTTGCCGCGGCTGCCTCAAGGGCTATCCTCCGGTTAACCGCAATCAGTTCCAAGGAAGCCTGTTCATGAAAATCGAATATCTGCACACGATGGTCCGCGTGCTCGACCTCGAGAAATCGAAAGCCTTCTACGAGCTTCTGGGTCTCAAGGAACGCCGCCGCATCGAAAACGACAAGGGCCGCTTCACGCTGGTCTTCATGTGCCCGCCCGAGCAGGACGACGGCACGGCGGATGTGGAGCTGACCTGGAACTGGGACGGCGATAGCGGGCTGCCCTCGGACAGCCGCCATTTCGGCCACCTCGCCTACCGCGTCGAGAACATCTACGAGATGTGCCAGCACCTGATGGACAACGGCGTGACGATCAACCGCCCGCCGCGCGACGGTCACATGGCCTTCGTGCGCTCGCCCGACAATATCTCGATCGAGCTGCTGCAGATGGGGGAGCCGCTGCCGATCCAGGAGCCGTGGTCGAGCATGGAGAACACCGGCAGCTGGTGATCACTTACGGAAGTGATCCTTGAGCTTGTCGAAGGGGCTGCGGGTTTCCGTGGCCTCTTTCTTTTGCGGCGCGGGCTGCGGGGCGTCTTGCGGGGCAGGGGTGTCGGCTTTCGCGGGGGCTTTCGTCCCGGTCGAAGAGCGCGGCGGCGCGACCCGGAGGCTCACCGCATTGAGGAATTTCGACCCGTCGCCCGCCGCCAGCGCAGGCGCCCCGTCCGAGATCCCGCGCAGCAGATCGTCGAGCATCTCCTGCTCCGCCTTCGGGAAATCGTTGAGCACATAGCCCGCCACGCGATCCTTGTGCCCCGGATGGCCGATGCCCAGCCGCACCCGCGCATAGTCGGGGCTCATATGCTGATGGATCGAACGCAGCCCGTTGTGCCCCGCATGACCGCCACCCTGCTTGAGGCGGCACTTGCCGGGGGCGAGGTCCAGCTCGTCATGGAAGACGGTGATGTCGGAGACGTCGACCTTGTAGAAATCGGCGGCCGCGCGCACGGATTGGCCGGACAGGTTCATGAAGGTCTCGGGTTTCAGCAGCACAACGCGGGTCGAGCCGAAGCGGCCCTCACTCACCTGACCCTGAAACTTGCCGCGCCACGGGGCGAAGCCGTGATCCTCGGCGATCCGGTCGAGCGCCATGAAGCCGATATTGTGACGGTTGTTCGCGTATTTCGCGCCCGGATTTCCCAGGCCCACCCAAAGCTGCATGCGTCTCCCCTTTCGATCGCCGGTATCGAGGCTCTGCTCACCGAGGGATATGTGAGCGGGCGCGCAGGGGAAAGGGGGTCGTCGCGCTTAAGCCGCGCGGTATTCGACATAAGTCGGGCGTCCCGACTCGCCTACGACGATCGGGCGCTCTTGCGCGTCGGGCAGGGCGAACTCATCGAAGAGGCGCTCGCTGGTCTCGTCGATATTGCATTTCGCAATTTCTTCGTACCCGTTGCGCGGGAGTCGTCTCGACGCGAAATGGCAGAACGGGCGCAGGACCGGACGCAGCACGGCATAAACGGCGCGGCCAATAGCGCTGAGCATTCTAGGCGGTAGCACCACGAATGCTGCAAGAACGAGTGCGATAAGCTCCAGCATGTGACTAGCCTTAAGGTTGTATTAACTTAGAGGCTATCGCGTTTTGAGAAAAAGGCGAGGAAATTCTTGTTCACATAAATGTGAGCATGCGCCGCATGCGGTTTGCCGCGCATCCGGGATGCAAGGCTCTGCGCAAAGAAAAACGGGGCCCCGAAAGGCCCCGTCTCGAAAATCTCATCGGAAGAAGGATTATTCTTCGGTCGCTTCTTCGCTGGCTTCTTCGCCTTCGTCCTCGTCGGAGGAACCGCCACCGAAGCCTTTCGGGGGCGCGACGTTCGCGATCACGAAGTCACGGTCGATGGTCGGCTTGGCGCCTTTCGGCAGGTCCACGTCGGAGATGTGGATGGTGTCGCCGATCTGCTTGCCTTCGAGGTCGACCACGATCTGCTCGGGGATATCACCGGCGAGAACGTTGAGTTCGACTTCCGGACGCACTGCGACGAGGGTGCCGCCGCGCTTCAGGCCGGGCGCCTTCTCGTGGTTGATGAACTCGACATGCACGAAGAGCGAGATGCGCGAGTTGCGGTGGGTGCGCATGAAGTCGACGTGGGTCGGCAGGTCCTTGACGACGTCTTTCTGAACGCCGCGGCAGATCACGCGGACATCTTCCTGGCCTTCCATCTTCAGGTTGAAGAGGGTGGACATGAAGCGGCCTTTGCGCAGGCGGGTGATCAGGCGGTTGTAGTCGAGGTTGATTGCAACCGGGTCCTTGCCGTCGCCGTAGACGATACCGGGCACGAGGCCCTCACGACGCGCTTGCCGAGCGGCCCCCTTGCCCGTCCCCGTACGCGCCACGGCTTCGATCGTTTCGATCTCTTTTGCCATAACTGGTCTCCAATTTGTCAAAGTGATGGGCCGCCTCCAAGGGTGTCGGGCCCATGAAGCCGCGCGGATACTCGGGATTGGCCGAGTTGGCAAGGGGAAACCGACGGTGCGGCGGAATCCGGGTTGCTATAGAAGGATATCTGACTAATGTCAGAAATTATCTCGGACTCAGGTCAGGTATTCCCATGGACGCTATCGCACATATACGCCGGTTCAACCGGGCCGTCACCCGGCAGGTGGGCGCGCTGAATTCCTCCTTCCTCGATCGTGGGCGGCCTCTGGGCTCTGCGCGGGTGCTCAATGCGATCGGGCGTGGGCAGGGCGATGTAGCCAAGCTGCGTCAGGCGCTGGCCCTCGATTCCGGTCTGATGAGCCGTCTGCTGCGCGGGCTGGAAGCTGAGGGGCTGGTGGTCGTAGAGGACGATCCCGAAGACGGGCGGCGCCGCATCGCGCGTCTGACCGAGGCGGGGCAGGCGGAATTCGCGGAATATGAACGGCTCTCCGATGCGCAGGCGGCGGATATCCTCTCGCGCCATCCCGATCAGAGCGCGCTCTTGGCGGCGATGGACCTGATCGCGACGGCGCTGACCCGCGCCGAGATCGAGATCGTGCCCTGCGATCCGCTCGATCCGCGGGCGCGGGAGTGTCTTCAGAACTACTATGCGGAACTCGCGGCCCGGTTCGAAGGCGGTTTCGATGTGAACCTGTCGAAAGACCCCGAGGCCGACGATATGCGCCCGCCCCGTGGCACTTTCCTGCTCGCACTGTCCGACGGGGTGCCGGTGGGCTGTGCGGCGCTGAAGGGCGGCGCGGACTATGCCGAGGTCAAGCGCGTCTGGATCGCCCCCGCCGCGCGCGGCCTCGGGCTGGCGCGGCAGCTGATGGAGGCGATCGAGGCGGCCGCGCGCGACTTGGGCCAGCTGCATCTGCGGCTCGATACCAATTCCGCACTGCCCGAGGCGGTCGCCATGTATCACCGACTCGGCTGGGACGAGATCGACCGCTTCAACGACGACCCCTATCCCGACCGGTTCTTCGAGAAGCGCCTACCCCCTTAGGAGCCCGCCCTCAGGAATAGGTGTCGAAGAAGCCATTGGGGATCAGCAGATCGTCCCGGCCCAGATCCTCGATCCGGCGCTCACCACAAAGCGCCATCGACGTGTCGAGCTCCTTCTGGATGACCTCCAGCGCCTTGGTCACGCCCGGCTCGCCCATCGCGCCCAGGCCGTAGACATAGGCGCGCCCGATCATCACGCCCTTCGCACCAAGCGCCAGCGCCTTGAGCACATCCTGACCCGAGCGGATGCCGCTGTCGAGCCAGACCTCGGTCTTGTCGCCGACCGCGTTGACGATCTTCGGCAGCATACGGATCGAGCTGAGCGCCCCGTCCAGCTGACGCCCGCCGTGGTTCGAGACCACGATCGCATCGGCCCCGGTCGCGGCAGCCATCTCGGCGTCTTCCTCGCTGAGGATCCCCTTCAGGATCACCTTGCCGCCCCACATATCCATGAGCTGCTTGATCCGGTCCCAGTTCAGCGACTGGTCGAACTTCTCCGCGGTCCAGGATGACAGCGAGGCGGGATCGGCGGCGCTGTCCACATGTCCCACGATATTTCCGAAGAAGCGTCGCTTGGTCTGCAGCATCTCGATGCCCCAGCGCCATTTCGTCGCGAGATCCGCCAGCACGGCGGGGGTGAATTTCGGCGGCGCGGTCAGGCCGTTCTTCAGATCCTTGTGCCGCTGGCCCAGCAATTGCAGATCGACAGTGATCACCAGCGCCGAGCAGCCCGCCGCCCGTGCCCGCTCCAGCACGCGCTTGTTATAGTCGTCATCGGTCAGCGTGTAGATCTGGAACCAGAAGGGCTGGCTGACATTCTCGGCCACATCCTCGATCGAGCAGATCGACATGGTCGACAGTGTATAGGGCACGCCGAATTTCTCCGCCGCCTTCGCCGCCTTGATCTCGCCATCGGCGCGCTGCATCCCCGTCAGCCCGACCGGCGCCAGCGCCACCGGCATCGCGACCTCCTGACCCAGCATCGTCGATGTCGTCGTGCGCCCCGTCATGTCCCGCGCGATCCGCTGGTTGAGCCGGATCTGCGCGAAGTCCTCGGTGTTATCGCGGAAGGTCTGCTCGGTGTACGAGCCGCTCTCCGCGTAATCGTAGAACATCTTCGGCGTGCGGCGCTTATGGAGACGTTTCAGATCGGCGATGGAGGTGATGACGGGCATGGGTGTTCCTCTCTCCGTGGTTAAGTTTCCTTACCAATCCCTCGAAATTTGCGCAATCACCCATCGCAAGGCTTGCAATCATGCGCGATCCGTTCCCATCTCGCCAAGCGAACACGAAAAGGAGAGCGGCGTGAACGAGATTTGGCTCGGCCTGATGGGCGGCATGGTGGCGGGCGTCGCAACGGCTGCCGGGGCGATCCCGGCGCTGCTCGGGCGCTCCATGAGCCAGCGCACCGCCGACACGATGCTGGGCTTCGCGGCGGGCGTGATGCTCTCGGCCTCGTATTTCTCGCTGATCCTGCCCGGCATCGACGTGGCCGAGACCATGTTCGGCTCGGTCTGGGTCGCCGCCGCCATCGCCGCAATCGGCATCGCCATCGGCGCGAGCTTCGTGGCCTGGCTGAACGCGACCCTGCCGCACGAGCATTTCACCACCGGGCGCGAAGGGGCCGATGCGGCGCAACTGGCGCGGATCTGGCTTTTCGTGATTGCGATCACGATCCACAACTTCCCCGAAGGCCTGTCGATCGGCGTGGCGTTCGGCGCGGGCAACGAGAACGGCTTCTCGGTTATGACGGGCATCTCGTTGCAGGACATTCCCGAGGGGTTGGCCGTGGCGGTCGCGCTGATCGGGCAGGGCTACACCCGCCGCAAGGCCTTCTTCGTCACTGCGATGACGGGGGCGGTCGAGCCATTGGGCGCGCTGGTCGGCGCGGCTGCGGTCTCGGTCTCCGGCGCGTTGCTGCCATGGGGGCTGACCTTCGCGGCGGGCGCCATGCTCTACATCATCAGCCACGAGATCCTGCCCGAAACCCACCGCAACGGGCATCAGAACCGCGCGACCGCCGGGCTTCTCTTCGGGCTGATCCTGATGATGTTCCTCGACGTGACGCTTGGCTAAACCCTCTTTACTTCCGCGCTGCCCCGGCGTAAGCGCAAACGCATGATCGCTCGGACCGCATATATCGCCCGTCCCCGACGTCGCCGCTGAAGCGCCTGACGTCCGATCTGCCGTGGCATGCCGCCACACCCTATCCCAAATCGCTGACCTTAGGCCCCTGAATGTTGACAGACCCCCGGGACTGTTGCACGCATTTGCCTTCTCTTACTGGAGTTTGACCCGATGATCCCCTCCGTTTTGCCGACCTATAATCGCGCACCGCTCGCCTTCGTGAAGGGCGAGGGCTCCTGGCTGGAGACGGCGGACGGGACCCGATATCTCGACATGGGTGCGGGGATCGCGGTGAATGCGCTGGGTCATGCCGCCCCCGAACTGGTCGAGGCGCTGACCGAGCAGGCGAGCAAGCTGTGGCACGTCTCGAACCTCTATCAGATCCCGCAGCAGCAGGCGCTGGCCGATGCGCTGGTCGAGAAGACCTTCGCCGACACGGTCTTCTTCACCAATTCCGGCACCGAGGCTGCTGAACTCGCGATCAAGATGGCGCGGAAATACTGGTCCTCGAAAGGCGAGGACCGGGTGGAGATCATCACCTTCGAGGGCGCTTTCCACGGCCGCTCCACCGGGGCCATCTCGGCCACGCCGAACTCGGAAAAGATGGTGAAAGGCTTCGGCCCGCTGCTGCCCGGTTTCAGCCAGCTCCCCTGGGGCGATCACGAGGCGCTCAAGGCTGCCGTCACCGACAAGACCGCCGCCATCCTGATCGAGCCGATCCAGGGTGAGGGCGGTATCCGCCCGGTGCCCGATCAATGTCTGAAGGGGCTGCGCGATCTCTGCGACGAGACCGGCGCGCTCCTGATCTTCGACGAGGTGCAATGCGGCGTGGGGCGCTCGGGACGGCTGTTCGCGCATGAATGGGCAGGCGTCACGCCCGATATCATGATGGTCGCGAAGGGCATCGGCGGGGGCTTCCCGTTGGGCGCGGTGCTGGCGACTGAGGATGCCGCCTCCGGCATGGTCGCGGGAACGCATGGCTCGACCTATGGCGGCAACCCGCTGGGCTGCGCGGTCGGCGCCAAGGTGATGGAGATCGTCTCCGAGCCCGCCTTCCTCGATCAGGTGAACGCGCGCGCGGGCTACCTGCGTCAGAAGCTTGAAGGGCTGATCGCCGCGCATCCCGACACGTTTGAGAGCGTTCGCGGCACCGGTCTGATGCTCGGGCTCAAATGCAAGCGCGCGCCGACCGATCTCGTCGCCGCCGCCTATGACCAGAACCTGCTGACCGTGCCGGCTGCCGACAATGTCCTGCGCCTTCTGCCCGCGCTGAACATTTCCGAGGCCGATCTGGCCGAGGCCGTGACCCGTCTCGATGCCGCCGCGTCGCAACTCGAAAAGGCCGCCTGACTTCCTCTTGGCGTAAATATCCTCGGGGGCTGCGCGGGAGCGCAGCGGGGCGGACAGCCCCTCAGGCCCCTCCACGAAAGACAAACCGATGAACCATTTCCTCGATATCCACAAAACCGACCCCGCCGCGCTGCGGTCCATGATCGACCAAGGCATCGCTATGAAGCAGGCCCGCAACGGTCGCCCGAAAGGCGCGCCCGATGACGAGCAGCCGCTGGCCGGTCACATGGTCGCGCTGATCTTCGAGAAGCCCTCGACCCGGACCCGCGTCAGCTTCGATGTCGGCGTGCGTCAGATGGGCGGCCAGTCGATGGTGCTCTCGGGCGCGGATATGCAGCTGGGCCATGGCGAGACCATCGCCGATACCGCCCGGGTTCTGTCGCGCTACGTCGATCTGATCATGATCCGGACCTTTGAGGAGGAAACCCTGCTCGAGATGGCGGAATACGCCTCGGTGCCGGTGATCAACGGTCTCACCGACCGCACTCACCCCTGCCAGATCATGGCCGATGTGATGACCTATGAAGAGCAGCGCGGGCCGATCGCGGGCAAGAAGGTGGTCTGGTCGGGCGACGGCAACAACGTCTTCGCGAGCTTTGCCCATGCCGCCGCGCAGTTCGGCTTCGATCTGACCTTCACCGGGCCCGAGACGCTCGACCCCGAGCGCGCTTGGCTGGACGTAGCCGAGAAGGCGGGCCACCCGATCACCATCGAGCGCGACCCGGTCAAGGCGGTCGAGGGCGCCGATCTGATCGTCACCGACACCTGGGTCTCGATGCACGACCCGGAATCCGCGAAAGAGCGTCGCCACAACCAGCTGCGGCCCTATCAGGTCAACGAGGAACTGATGAGCCACGCCAAGCCCGACGCGCTGTTCATGCATTGCCTGCCCGCGCATCGCAACGACGAGGCGACGAGCGGCGTCATGGACGGCCCGCATTCGGTGATCTTCGACGAGGCCGAGAACCGTCTGCACGCGCAAAAGGCGGTGATGCGCTACTGCCTCGGCAAATAACGACAGCAGCCGGGCAGGGGGTTACTCCAGCCCGGCGATGATCGCGCGCAGCGTCTCGATCCCTTGGCCCTTCTCGGACGAGGTCAGCACGATCTCGGGGAAGGCGGCGGGGTGTTTCGCCAGCGCCTGACGCACCTGATCCAGCACCTTCTCGCAATCCTTCGCGCTGACCTTGTCCGCCTTCGTCATCACGACCTGGAAGGGGACGGCGGCGCGGTCCAATAGCGTCAGGATTTCCTCATCCACCGCTTTCACACCGTGGCGCGTGTCGATCAGCACGAAGGCGCGGCGCAGCGTGGCGCGACCCGACAGGTAATCCTTCAGCAGCGCCTGCCACTTCGCGACCACCGCGACAGGGGCCTGCGCGAACCCATAGCCCGGAAGGTCGACCAGATAGGGGCCGTCCTGCGTGGTGAAATAGTTGATCTCCTGCGTCCGGCCCGGCGTGTTCGACGCCCGCGCGAGGTTGCGGCGGTTCGTCAGTGCATTGATCAGGCTCGACTTGCCGACATTGGAGCGGCCCGCGAAGCAGACCTCGATCCGGTCGGCGGGCGGCAGCCCCTTCATCGCGACGACGCCCTTGAGGAAGTCGACGGGGGCCGCAAACAGCTTGCGACCACGCTCACGCGAAAAATCGTCGGGGGCCTCGGCCAGCGGGAACTTCAATTCCATCATAGAACCTCGATCTTGTCGCCGCGCGCGATGCGGCCCTGTTTCGTCACGAGGCAGAATACGCCCAGATCATGGTGGCCGTAATGGCGCTCCAGCTCGCTCAGCATGTCGATATCGCGTTCGCCCGTCTCGATATTGGCGTCCGTCGCGCGGCAGCGCTCGATACAGGCGCGCAGTTGCAGCTCTGCCTCGCCGATCCGCACCGTCTTGCCGATCAGGTCCATCTCCGCGAAAGGCTCCCAGCCCTCGACCCAGAGATTGGCGCGGAAGCGGCGGCGGTCGATCGGCTTGCCCACCCGGGCCGAGAGATCATCGAGCGAGGCTTGCCCGATCAGCGAGACATAGGGCAGGGGATCGTCGGTGAAGGCCCGGTCGGGGCCGCGCACCAGCGCGGTTGGGCGCGGCGCGCTCTCGGGCCAGAACGGACGCAGCCATTCCAACAGTTTGCGCTGGTCGAGTTCACGGTCGGGGTCGATCTCGAGATGCCATTGCTCGGGATGTTCCAGCAGGATGTGCCCGTTCTCGAGCATCCGCGACGTGACCCCCATCAGCCCCGGCGCGGAGCGCCCGATCACGAAGTTGATCTTCTTGCCCCAGGCATCCGCGCGCCCTTCCGCACCGACGCCGACCTTGGAGCGTTCGTGCAGTACCGCCCATTCCCGGTCGCAAGGCAAGACGCGCCCCTCTTCAAGGGACGCGTCCTTTAGTTCCTCTACCCCGATCGACTTGATCGGATGTCGGTAGATGCGAGAGAGCGTTGCGCTCATTTCTTCTCTTCGGCGGGTTTCTTCCGCTGGAAGCTCTCTTTGATATTGCCGAACAGATCCGGGCGTTTCCCGTGCATCGACATGATCGTGTACTGCTGGAGGAACGTGATCGTGTTGTTCGTGATCCAGTACAGAACGAGGCCCGAGGCGAAGCTGCCCAGCATGAACATGAAGACCCACGGCATCCACGCAAAGATCATCGCCTGAGTCTTATCCGTCGGCGCCGGGTTCAGGCGCTGCTGGAACCACATCGACACACCCAGCAGGATCGGCAGGATGCCGAGCGACAGGATGAAGAGCGGCGAGCCCGGATCGGGCGCTGCGAAGGGCAGCAGGCCGAACAGGTTCAGGATCGAGGTCGGATCGGGCGCCGAAAGGTCGTGAATCCAGCCGATCCACGGCGCGTGATACAGCTCGATCGTGACGTAGATCACCTTATAGAGCGAGAAGAAGATCGGGATCTGGATCAGAAGCGGCAGACAGCCCGCGGCGGGGTTCACCTTGTGCTTCTTATACAGCTCCATCATGCCCTGCTGCATCTTCTGGCGGTCGTCGCCAGCGGCTTCCTTCATCTTCTCCATCTCGGGCTGCAGCTCTTTCATGCGCGCCATCGAGATGTAGGACTTCCGTGCCAGCGGGAAGACGATCAGCTTGATGATGAAGGTCAGTGCGATGATCGCCCAGCCCATGTTGCCGATCGCGCCATGCAGGAAGTGCAGCAGGCGGAACATCGGCTTGGTGAGGAAGTAGAACCAGCCCCAGTCGAGCGAGTCGACGAATTTCGGGATCGGGACATTGTCCTGATAGTCGCGCAGGGTTTCCCATTCTTTCGCACCGGCGAAGAGGTGGGTCTGCGCGTCGCCCTTGGCGCCCGGCGCGACGTCGATCACCGGCAGGCGGGTCTCGGTCTGGTAGATGTCGGACTTCTCGCCCGAATATTTCACGACCGAGGTGAACGGGCCCGAGATCGGCGCCAGAACGGTCTGCCAGTATTTGTCGGTGAAGCCCGTCCAGCCGGCGTCCTGCACCTGCTTGATCTCGGCCTGACCCTCGGCGCCCTTGTTGTCGAGCTTGGTGATGTTCTTGTATTTGATCTCTTCGAGATTGCCGTCATCCATCGCCACGAGGCCTTCGTGGAGCACGTAGACGCGGCGCTCCTGCGGGATGCCGTGACGCGCGATGATGCCGTAGGGGGCAAGTTTCACCGCAGCGTCGGTGCCGTTCTGCACCGACTGCTTGATCGTGAAGAGATACTTGTCGTCGACCGAGATCTCGCGCTGGAAGGTCAGGCCATGGCCATTGTCCCATTGCAGCGTGACCGGGGTGTCGGGCGTGAGTTTGCCGTTGCCGACCTGCGTCCAGACCGTGTTCGGACCGGGCACCTGATCGCCGGGCAGACCGCCTGCGGGCAGCCAGCCATAGACGACGTAATAAGGCAGGGTCGAATTGCCGGTATCGCCGCTGATCGGCGACAGAAGCCGCACGTCGGGCGAATCCTCGGCCAGCGTTTCCTTGTATTTCTTGAGCGAGAGGTCGTCGAAACGCCCGCCGAGAGTCGAGATCGAGCCCTCGACCGCGGGGGTGTCGATCTCGATGCGCGCGGCGCTCTGGGATTGGGCGCTCGCGGCCTGCGACATCGTCGCGGTATCGACCGGTGCGCCCGTGGAGTCGGCCGCGGTCTTCGGTGCGATATCAGTGGCTTCGGGCGTAGCGCTCTGCTCTGCGACCGGTTGGCTCGGTGCTGTTGTCGTGTCTTCCGTGGGCGGGAAGAAGTAGGTCCAGACGCCCAGCACGAGCGCGGAAAGCACCACCGCGAGAATGAGATTCTTGTTTTGGTTGTCCATGAAACCCTAATTCCACAAGCCTGTCGAAAACTTGCATGGGTTCAACAGAAGGGGCAGCCAAAGGTCAAGCCATTTTCCCTTGAAACAGTGGATCGGGCATGGTTTGCCATCACGCTTTCGGCCCAGATCCGGGGTCCGCAGTCGCAAAGCCCGGTCTGCGACTCGGTCTGCGGCCCGGTCTTTGGGATGGTTCAACGCCTGCCGATTTGCGGCGTGGCGTCGAGCTTGGTGCGATGACGTTCCGCCCATTCGAGGAATTCGCTGATCGGCATCGGCGCGGCAATCGCCGGGCCCTGCACCGCCGAGCAGCCCAACTGGCACAGCATCGCGTGTTCGGCGATCCCCGGCACCCCTTCGGCGAGCGTTTCCAGTCCCAGCCCCTCCGCCATCGACACGATCGCGGCGGTCAGGCGCTGGTGTTCGGTGTTGTGGTCGATCTCTGCCGTGAGCGAACGATGGATGCGCAGCCGCTGCGGCCCGATCTGGCGGATCGTCTCCGCCGAGACGGGGCCGGAGCCGAATCCCGCCAGTTCGATCAGGCAGCCGAGGCGCTTGATCGCGTGCAGCGTATGGCTGCAGACCGGATCGTCGAGCCGTGCCACCATCGCCTGCGGGACGATCAGCCGCAGCCGGTTCGGGGCGATCTCGAAGCGGTCGAATTCCCAGGCCAGCCGCTCGGCCAGCTTCGGGTCGCTCATCTGCCCGGGCAGGAAAGGAAGCGAGGCCGGGCCGAAATCGCTACCGTCGCGGGCGATGTCGCGCAGTGCGCCGAAAGCCGCGTAAAGCATGACCTCGGAGAAGCGCGCGCCAAGCCCTGCAGCCTCGATCGCGGGGAGTATCTCGCTTTCGGTCAGAATCCCGCGTTGAGCATGAAGCCAGCGCGGAATCGCCTGAAACCCGCTGATATCGCCTGTGTCGGTGGAAATCTGCGGCAGGAAAAACGCCTTGATATGGCCTGCTTCGAGCGCCTCTCCCACACTGGCGGACAGCGGATGCGGGCCCGGCTCTTTCATGGCGACCTTGTCCGAGTGGGAGGAGCGGATCGCGCCGGGGCCGGATTGCATCGCGCGGTTGGCCGCGGTTTCGGCGCGCGAGAGCGCCGCCTCCGCCTCTGTGTTGGCGCGCGCGTCAGCCTTGGCCTGCGAGGCGGCGTCGTCGCGATAGGCCGGGGCTGCGGCACTTCGGCCCACGAGGTGAAAACCGATATGCATGGTGATCTCCTGCGTCTGCTCGGCAATCACGTAAGGCTCGCTCACCGCTTCCTGAAGGCGGCCGCAAAGCTGGATCATCCCTTCGAGGCCAAGCCGCGGCGTCGGCCGAAGCAGCACCGCGAAACGCGCGCCGTCCCAGCGCGTGACCACATCGCCGCTGCGCAATTGCGCCTGAAGCCGTTCGCCGATCCGGCGCAGCAGAAGATCGAATTCCTTCGGGTGCAACCGCCGCAGCACCTGATCGGGTGCGTCGAGCCCGAGGATCAGGCATCCGGTCGGGCGATTGCGCCGCTGCGAATCCTGCAAGGAGGCGGCCATCTCGGCAATCGCGGCACTCGGCGGCAGCAGGCCGGTCGCGGGGTCGCATCCTTCCTCGTCGATCTCGACCGGAACGGGCAGGCGGCGGGTCATCCAGCCCACCAGAATCGCGGTCAGACCGATTAGCACCATCGCCTCCGGCCCGACCCAAAGCAGGGCGAGCCCGCAGGCCGGCAAAAAGGCGATCATCTCGCGTCGGAGCAGAACCGGACCCGGCTTACCGTTATATCTTGCGCGCAGCTCTGATTTGCGGGCGGCGCGCTTGCCCCCGTCATTTCCCATGACACCTACCCCCGTGGCACATGCGGGCCCCTCAAGGTCCCCCTTCGCCAGCAAGGCTAGACGTCAATGGTGTTCAGCCGGTTAATCGCGCTCGCGCAAAACCGGGACGTTTTCGTTAAAATCCGCTTCACCCTCCGCGCGGCGCTCGAGCCCCGCGAAATCGAAGATCGAGGGGTCGCACAGATGCGAGGGGCGCGCGTTCATCAGCGCCTTGAACATCTTGTTGCGGCGGCCGGGCGCGTTCTTCTCCCAGCCGTCGAGCATCATCTTCACCTGCTGGCGCTGCAGCCCGTCCTGAGAGCCGCAGAGGTCGCAGGGGATGATCGGATAGTCCATCGCGCGGGCGAATTTCTCGCAATCGGCCTCGGAGACGAAGGCCAGCGGGCGATAGACGAAGAGATCGCCTTCCTCGTTCAGCAGTTTCGGCGGCATCGTCGCAAGGCGCGAGCCGTGGAACAGGTTCATGAAGAAGGTTTCCAAGATGTCGTCGCGGTGATGGCCCAGCACGACCGCCGAGCACCCTTCCTCGCGCGCGATGCGATAGAGGTTGCCACGCCGCAGCCGCGAGCACAGCGCGCAATAGGTGCGGCCCTGCGGGACCTTGTCCATCACGATCGAATAGGTGTCCTGATATTCGATCCGATGCGGCACGCCCATCTTCTCGAGGAATTCCGGCAGCACGGTCGCGGGGAACCCCGGCTGACCCTGATCGAGATTGCAGGCCAGCAACTCCACCGGCAGCAGCCCGCGCCACTGCAGCTCGTGCAGCACGGCCAGAAGCGTATAGCTGTCCTTGCCGCCCGAGAGGCAGACCAGCCAGCGTTGCCCGCGTTCGATCATCCCGTATTTCTCGATCGCCTCGCGGGTCTCGCGCACGATGCGTTTGCGCAGCTTCTTGAACTCGGTGGTCGAGGGCGCGCCTGCGAAAAGCGGATGGATCGGGCTGTCTTCGTCATCAAGCATCTGGAGTGTCCTTCGCGTCATGCGCATGGGCGCAACGATGGGCGGCGTCATGGTCGGGATCGGCCCCGGGCACCGGATCATAGCCATGCCCGCCCCAGGGGTGGCAGCTCAGGAGCCGCTTCCCGGCCAGCCAGCCACCCTTCACCGCACCATGCCGTTCGAGCGCTTCGAGCGCATAGGACGAACAGGTCGGCTGATAGCGGCAGCCATGCCCCATCCAGGGGCTCAGCAGCAGGCGATAGGCATGAACCGGCAGGGCGAGGATTCGGGCGAGGGGGCTCATTTGCGTTTGCTCCCCTTGGGTTTGCGCGGCCGCGGCGGGGTGATCGGCAAATCGTGAATGACCGTGAGCACGGTCTCGAATTCGGCCAGCATGGCGGCGAAGTCGCGGGTGGCGGTCGCCTCGGGGCGTCCGACCAGAACATAGTCCCAGCCCGGCCGACCCGCCTTGGGCAGAACCTGCCGCGCGATCTCGCGCAGGCGGCGTTTCGCGCGATTGCGCGCCACCGCATTGCCGAGCTTCTTCGAGCAGGTGAAGCCCACGCGGATCAGATCGGGGGCGACGGGCTCGCCCTCGCGGCGCTTGCGCGCCTGCAGCAGAAAGCCGGGCATCCCCTTACGCTGCGCCGAGGCCGCTTTCAGGAAATCCGCCCGCTGCCGCAGAACCGCGGTCGGACGAGTCGGATCATCTGAGCGTATGGCGGCCATCAGGGGACCTCCGGCGAATAAACGGCACGCAAAATAGCGAAGCCGCCGGTCTTTTCACCGATCCGACCCGAGGGCCCGACCTGCGAAAAGCATCCGGCGGCGTCAAAAGCCAGTCGCGGCTGTGACGGCCTTAAGCCGACAGACGCTTACGGCCCTTCGCGCGGCGGGCGTTGAGAACCCGGCGTCCACCCTTCGTGGCCATGCGGCTGCGGAAGCCGTGGCGACGGGCGCGAACGAGGTTCGACGGCTGGAACGTGCGTTTCATCGTTTTCACTCCGGTTCGGGCCCCAGAAACAGGATTCGAGGCCAGATAGCATTTCGAAGCCCGGTCTTTAGTGGCCTCTCCCCAGCAAGTCAATTCGCGAAAGCGGGTTTTTTCGGGCTTTTCCGGTCGCTTCGCACGGATCGTGACCGCTCACGGGGTTTTGCCTTCTGCGCGAGCCGCCTATCTTGTGCGCAAAGCGCGGCTGACGCCGGGGACGGCATCCTTGCATCCCGACCAGCGGTGCATCAAGAGTGACATTGAAGGGGACGGGCCGACCCTGTGGGGCGGCCCTGCGTTTGATAGGCGATGAAAGTGAACACTCTTTCAGGACGTTTTCTGATCCTGACCACGGTTTTCGTGGTGCTCGCCGAGGCGTTGATCCTTTTGCCGGGTTTGGCGAATTTCCGCGAAGACTATCTTCTAACGCGACTTGAGCGCGCGCAGATCGCCTCGCTTGCTCTTCTGACCACCGACACCACTATCGCGCCCGATCTGGAAAAAGAGCTTCTGTCCAATGCGGGCGTCTTCAACGTGGTGCTGCGCAGAGACGCGGCGCGGCAGCTGGTGCTGTCCTCGCCGATTCCCTCTCCGGTGACCGAAACCTACGACCTGCGCGATTCGACGGAATGGACGCGGATTCGCGATGCGGTCCACGCGCTCTTCGATTCCGGGGATCGCGTGATCCGGGTGCTGGGTCAGCCGGTGCAGAAGGGCGGTATCGTGATCGAGGTGACGCTCGCGACCGAACCGATGCGGATCGCGATGGTGGAATACGGGCTGCGGCTCTTGTCGATCTCGGCGGTCTTCTCGGTGATCACCGCCGTTTTGCTGTTCCTTCTGGTGCGCCGCCTGATGGTTGTGCCGATCAAGCGGCTGGTCGCGCATATGTCTTCTTACGCGGACGCGCCCGAGGATGCCCGGCGCATCATAACTCCGCAGGCCAGCGTCGAGGAGCTGCGCGTGGCGGAAGAGGCGCTGGCCTCTATGCAGCAGCAGCTCACCGCGTCGCTGCGCCAGAAGGAGCGTCTCGCGCAGCTGGGGCAGGCGGTCGCTAAGATCAGCCACGACCTGCGCAACATCCTGACCACGGCGCAGCTCTTCGCCGATCGGATGGAAAGCTCCGACGATCCCGGCGTGAAGCGCGCGGCGCCCAAGCTGACCGGCTCGATCGAGCGCGCGATCAACCTGTGCGAAACGACGCTCGCCTTCGGCAAGGCCAAGGAGCCGCCGCCGACGCTGTCGCGCTTCATGTTCGGCGAGCTGGCGCAGGAGGTTCTGGAGAACGAAGAACATCCGAGCGAAGGCCCGCTCGTCGATTTTGTCACCGACATGCCACCGAATCTGGTGATCCGCGCCGACCGCGAGCAGCTCTATCGCGTGCTCAACAACCTCGTGCGCAACGCGCGACAGGCGATCGAGGCGACTGGCCAGAGCGGCACGGTGGAGATCGGGGCAGGCGAGAATGCCGATGGCTGGTGGATTCGCGTTCAAGATAGCGGCCCCGGCCTGCCGGAGACCGCGCGCGAACACCTCTTCAAGCCGTTCACGGGCGGCACCCGTGCGGGCGGCACGGGCCTTGGTCTCGCCATCGCGGCCGAGTTGATTCGTGGCCATGGCGGGCGTCTGGACCTGGTGCGGACCGACGGCAACGGCACCGAGTTCCGGATCTTCCTGCCCTCGGATATCGCGCTGGATTGCGCCTCCGAGAAGGGCGCGGGCGCAATTTCCTGAGCCTGCGCGGGGTTACGTTCCGCGCGGAGCGTGCCCATCCGGGAGGCTGCCGCGAGGGCATCCGGAAATTTTGACGGTTTTCCAAAATTGCCTCGAATTTGCTCTTGCATCGCTCCGACGTGGCCGTTACATCGCCCCACATAAGCGGACCCGTAGCTCAGCTGGATAGAGCACTTGACTACGAATCAAGGGGTCGGGCGTTCGAATCGTCCCGGGTCCGCCATTTCCCCCTCCTACTGAAAGCCAATGCCTCGCAGGCCATGCCTGTCGTTCGCGCTGTTGTCTGCTGCGGTCTGCGCGCTCTGTCGGTCGCGCATGTTGAGTCGTGGGCTCTTGGTCGTCTTTGGGTGCGTCTCATCGGACAAGCTCTCGCTGCGCTGCGAGAGGGGCTCCGGGCCGCGCGTGGGTGTGGGGTGTCGCGGAGGTGTTCGAAGGGTGGCTACGCGCGCTGATCGACGCTCTGAGTCCTCTCCGGGCGGGATCCAAAGACAAGACGCTTGGAATGCCCTCTCGAGCTTCTCTCAGGCGTCTGTCGGAAGCGGCGTGCGGCTCAGCGGTTTTCAGAGAAACAAACCCTCGGAAACGCGAAACCCCGCCACGAGGGGCGGGGTTTTCGACGTCGCGAAGTTTGTATTGGTGGAGCCAAGGGGAGTCGAACCCCTGACCTCTTGAATGCCATTCAAGCGCTCTCCCAACTGAGCTATGGCCCCACCGGAGGTCCAGCGGGTAGCCCCGCTGTGTGGGGAGGCGTATAGGCAAAGCGCCGCGGCGGCGCAAGAGGAATTTCGCTCCGAACTGCGCGAAAATTTCGTCTCTCTCGCCTTCCCGAACGTCAGTCTTCATCTGCACCCGGAAGCAGGGCGCGAGGCCGCAGGCCGGGGCAGGGCGCCGGGCCAAAGAAAAAGGCGCCACGGTTTCCCGTCGCGCCTTGATCAATGGTCCCGAGCGGCCCAGCCGATCAGTTGTCTTCCTTGTCCTCGGTGCTGACATCCGCGATGTCATCGAGCGAGACATTGTCGTCATCGTCGTCGTCGTCGAGCAGATCGTCGTCGAGATCCACGTCACCGTCATCGGTGTCGAGATCGTCATCTTCGAGACTGACGCCATCCTCTTTCTGAGACGACGTCTTGTCGGTCGTAAGCGTACGACCGCTGCCCGAGGTCAGAGCCTCGAGGGTAAAGGTGTTGTTGCAGACCGGGCAGGTCATCGGGTCGTTATTCAGGTCGTAAAAGCGGCTCGCGCAATGCGGGCACAGACGCTTGACGCCCCATTCCTCTTTCGGCATGGAATTCTCCTGCGCACTTAATCCAGCAGAGTCGCAGCCACCTGCCACATGCCGGGCAGGGTGTCAAAGCCTTTTCGTGCCTTTTCTGGCCGGGCCGCGACCCGCAGGCCGCCTCTCGCTGTCGAACCTTTCGGAGAAAACTTCTGTCCCGCACGCCCCCCATTCCGGAACTGCCTGAGGTGGAGTTGGTTCTGCGCCGCTCAGGCCGTGCGCGCAGGTTCTCTCTGCGGGTGTCGCGGGTGGACGGCCGCGTGGCGCTCACGATCCCGCGGGGTGCGTCCGAGCGCGAGGCTTTGGCCTTCGCGCGCTCGCAGACCGAATGGCTGCGCAAGACCCTCGGGGCGATTCCGCCCGCGCAGGCGGTGCGATTCGGGCAAGGCATCCCGTTCGAGGGGCAGATGCTGACATTGGAGCCCGCACGGTTGCGCAGCCCGAAGATCGACGGCGCGCGGCTCTTGGTGCCCGAAGACCCGGCACGGCTGGGGGTGCGGGTCGAGACCTTTTTCAAACACGCGGCCCGTCTGCGGCTGCATGCGGCCAGCACGCGCTATGCCTCCGAGATCGGGCGCGACTTTGCCAAGATCACGATTCGCGATACGCGCTCGCGCTGGGGTTCGTGCAGCTCCACCGGGGCGCTTTCCTATAGCTGGCGGCTGATCATGGCGCCGCCGGAGGTGCTCGACTACGTCGCGGCCCATGAGGTCGCGCATCTCGAGGAGATGAATCACTCGCCCGCCTTCTGGCGCGTCGTCGAGGCCCTGCGCCCGAGCTTCAAGACAGAGCGCGCCTGGCTCAAGCGCGAAGGCTCTGCGTTGCATGCGATCCGGTTTCGAGATTGACCCCGGCTGCTAACGTGATCACAAAAAGCGCATGACCACGATTTCCACACGCCCCATCGAGACCGCCGCCCATGATCGGCTTTACCGCGCCTTGCGCCAGCAGATCATGGTGGGGGAGTTGCTGCCGGGCACCGCGCTGACGCTGCGCGGCTTAGGCAAGCAATACGGTGTCTCCATGACCCCCGCGCGCGAGGCGCTGCGGCGGTTGGTGGCGGAAGGGGCGCTGACGCTGTCGAGTTCGGGCCGCGTCGCCACGCCGGAACTGTCGAACGAGCGGATCGAGGAGCTGGCGGCGCTGCGCGCACTGATCGAGCCGGAGCTGTCGGCCCGCGCCCTGCCGCGCGCCCACCTCGCGCTGATCGACCGTCTCGGCGCGATCAACGTCGCCAATGCCGAGGCTGTCGCGAAACAGGATGCGGTCGGCTACATCCGCACCAATCTCGAATTCCACCGTACGCTCTATCTGCGCGCGCAGGCGCCCGCGATGCTCGCGGTGATCGAAACCGTCTGGCTGCAGCTGGGGCCGACGATGCGCGCGGTCTACACCAAGCTGCAGCGCAACGAACCGCCGCGCCACCACCGGATGATTCTCTCGGCGCTGCGTGCGGGCGACGAACCGGCGCTTCGATTGGCCGTGCGCACCGATGTGACCCAGGGTTTGCGTCACCTGGCCCAGCGTGGCTGGTAAAACCGCCCCTTAAGCGATGTGTAAGGGGCATAAAAACGGCTTGGGCGACTTGACGCGAGACGCCATTGCCCGTATTCCGCGCCAACAGATTTTCGGGCGCTGCCGGGCGGCGCCTTCTCATGTTGGGGCCGGGCGCGCGATTCGCGTAACTTCGGCCAGGTAAGAAACGAAGGAAGAATGCCATGTCGCGCGTTTGCGAACTGACCGGCAAGGGCCCCACGACGGGCAACAAAGTGAGCCACGCGAACAACAAGTCGCGTCGTCGCTTCCTGCCGAACCTGAACGATGTCTCCCTGATCTCGGACACCCTGGGCCAGAGCTTCAAGCTGCGCGTTTCCGCAGCCGGCCTGCGCTCGGTTGACCACCGCGGCGGTCTCGACGCGTTCCTCGCCAAGGCGAAGGATGCGGACCTGTCGGTGAACGCTCTGAAGATCAAGAAAGCGATCGCGAAAGCTCAGGCAGCCGCCTGATCCTTTCCGGATCCACGGTTTCGAAAACCCCGCGCTTCGGCGCGGGGTTTTTGCTTATGCGGCTCGATCTGCCGTATTTCCCTCCCTGCGCCGTCACGCTAGTGTGAGCGCCATGTGGAGGACGCGCTTCAAGCTGCCAATCGGGATCGCCGCGGCGCTCATGCTGGCCATGACCAGCATGACGATGGCGGTCGCACGCGGTCAGGCGCGCGTCGCGGGCGAGGTGGTGCTCTGCACCGGCTATGGCGTGACCACGGTCAGCGTCGATGCCGAGGGCAACCCGACCGGCCCCGCCCATATCTGCCCCGACATGGTGCTGGCGATGATGGCTGCCGTTGCAGTCGCGCCGGCGCTGCCGACACCGCCGAAGGGCGAGGGGCGCAGCGTCGAGACGGTCGAGCCCGAGACCGCGCAGGCGCAGGCCGTCGTGGTGCCGCGCGCCCGCGGACCACCCGTGCCCGTCTGATCCCAAGCTTTCAGACGAACACACCCACAGGAGACGCACATGATCCGCAAATACCTGATGAGCGCGGCCCTGATCGCCGCAGCTCTCCCCGCCTTCGCCGCCGAGCCCATCCAGATCATCGACCCTTACGTCCGGGTCTCGACGCCGATGTCGAAGTCGGCGGCGGCCTTCATGGAGATCAAGAATATCTCCGATCTCGACGATCGCCTTCTCTCGGTCAGCTCGAACATCGCCGCGCGCGTCGAGTTGCATACCCACAAGCAGGGGCCGAATGGCGAGATGCAGATGCTCGAGGTCAAGGAAGGCTTCGAGATCCCCGCCAAGGGTGAGCATGTCCTGCAGCGCGGCGGCGATCACGTCATGTTCATGGGGCTGGTTCAGCCGCTCCATCAAGGCGACATGGTCACGCTCAACCTGCGCTTCGAGAAGACGGGGCTGATGGTCGTGGACATCCCGGTCGATCTGAACCGCGATCAGCCTGCCGCACCGTCGCAGGACGCCGCGCCGGTCGCCGATCCCCAGATTTCGCATGAGGCTATTACCCACGGGGAGCCGGAACATACCGAGCCCACGATGGACAAGAAAGAAAGCGATATGTGATCGGGGCCGGGCAGGGCGGCGCTCAGCCGCCCAGCTGCTCCAGCATCTCGGCTGCGGCCGCCGAGGCCGCACTTTCGCCGCTGGCCACGGCATCGCCAAGCTCGCGCATCTTCGCGCGGATTTCCGGGTCCTGGCGCAACCGCGCAAGCAGCCCCTCGCGCACCTCGGCCTCGAACCAGTGGCGTGCCTGCTCGGCCCGGCGCTGATCGAAATGCCCGTTCGCGCGCCGCCATTCGGCCAGCGCGGTCATCTCGTCCCAGGCCTTCTCCAGCCCGTTCTCTTCCATCGCCGAGACTGGCAGCGCCTTGGGGAAGCCCTCGGGGTCCTGAGGCCGCTTGCGCAGCAGCCGCAGCGCGCCCGCGTAATCCGAGACCGTCCGCATTGCGGCCGGTTTCAGATCGCCATCGGCCTTGTTCACCAAGATCAGGTCGGCCATCTCCATGATGCCGCGCTTGACGCCCTGAAGCTCGTCGCCGCCCGCAGGGGCCATCAGCAGCACGAACAGGTCCACCATCTCGGCCACCAGCGTCTCGGACTGACCGACACCCACGGTCTCGATCAGCACCACGTCGAAGCCCGCCGCCTCGCACAGAGACACCGCCTCGCGGGTGCGCCGCGCGACGCCGCCCAGATGCGCCTGAGAGGGAGAGGGACGGATGAAAGCGTTCGGATCGCGCGACAGCCGCTCCATCCGGGTCTTGTCGCCGAGGATCGAGCCGCCCGAGCGTGCCGAGGAGGGATCGACCGCCAGCACGGCGACCTTCAGCCCCTTCGCGGTCAGCATCATCCCGAAGGCTTCGATGAAGGTGGATTTGCCGACGCCCGGCGTGCCCGAAAGCCCGATGCGCAGCGCCTGACGCCCTTCGCCCGCCAGCGTATCCAAGAGTTCGACCGCCTGCGCGCGATGCTCGGCCCGGCCCGATTCCACCAGCGTGATCGCGCGGGCCAGGGCGCGGCGATCGGCGGCCAGAATGCGCGGAGCGAGGTCGGCGGGGCTTTGTTTGGTCATCGGCAGGCTTTCGCTGATTTTGGGTATTCGTGTCAAAAATGACATCAGACGTGAAGACTTAACGGTTACTTGCCTGCACCCTGCGACCTATGTCCAGAGCCAATGGGAAATTCCTGACACGAGGATGCCAATGACATCTCTTTCGAACCGTTCGACGCGCCCCTTGGCCGTCGCGCTTGCAGCGGCGCTGGTGATCGCGCCCTTGGGCGCGGCCCCTGCGCGCGCCGATCAAAGCGACAAGATCGTCTTCGACGTGGTGCTCAAAGGCATCCGCGCGGGCGAGTTGGCGATCAACGGCAAGATCACCGATGGCGCCTATGGCGCGAATGGCGTGTTGCAGACGGCGGGCCTCGTGGGGCTGCTGCGCAAGATCAAGTTCTCGGCCAGCGTCTCGGGGCTTCATGACGGCGAGAACTTCACCCCGATGAAATATTCCGAGGTGGACGACGCGCCGGGGCGCAAGTCGAAGCACCAGATCATCTACAATAACGGCACCCCCGTTTCCGTCAGCCAGCAGCCGCCGCGCAAGCCCAAACCCCGCGATGTCGATCCCGCGAAACAGGGCGGCACGGTCGATCCGCTGACCGCGCTCTATGCCGTGCTGCGCGATGTGCCGCGCGACGAGGCCTGCAAGCTCGACGTGAAGATGTATGACGGCGCGCGGCGCTCTCAGGTGCGCCTCTTCGATCCGAAACCGGATGGCAAAGATCTCGTCTGCTCGGGGGAATATCGCAGGCTCGAAGGGTTCTCGGAAAAGGACATGAAGGAAAAGAGCCGTTTCGCCTTCACCCTCTATTATGAGCCGAGCCCGAAGGGCGGTTTGCAGGTCGACAAGATCGAGACCGATACGATCTATGGAAAAGGCCGCCTCACTCGGCAATAAGGGGCGGGTGAACACAGACCGCTTTTCTCTTCCGATCGACGTGGTGCTGCCCGATCTGCGGGCGGCACTCTCTGCGCATGGCCGCGCGGTGCTGATGGCGCCGCCGGGCGCGGGCAAGACGACCCGCGTGCCGCTGGCGCTGCTCGATCAGATCGAGGGCCGGATCGTGATGCTGGAGCCGCGCCGTCTGGCCGCGCGCGCCGCCGCCGAGCGTATGGCGGACACCTTGGGCGAAAAGGTCGGCGAGACGGTCGGCTACCGCATCCGCGGCGAGGCGAAGGTCTCGAAAACCACCCGAATCGAAGTGGTGACCGAAGGCATCCTGACCCGCGTGCTGCAATCCGATCCGGAACTGACCGGCATAGGCTGCGTAATCTTCGACGAATTCCACGAACGCTCGCTCAATGCCGATCTGGGGCTGGCGCTGGCATGGGAGGTGCGCGGCGCGCTCAGGCCCGATCTGGCGCTGGTGGTGATGTCGGCCACGCTCGATGCCGAGCCGGTGGCGCAGCTTCTGGACGATGCGCCCATTGTGGTGTCCGAGGGCAGGGCCTATCCGGTGGAGACGCGGTGGCTGGATCGTCCGGTCGACAGTTCGATGCGGTTCGAGGCCGCGATGGCCGGGCTGATCGCCGAGGCCGCCGAGGCTACCGACGGCAGCCTCCTGACTTTCCTGCCGGGCGAGGGCGAGATTCGCCGTGTCGAAGCTCTGCTGAAGGGCCGCTTGCCCGCCGACATCGCGATCCGCCCGCTGTTCGGCGCGATGGAATTCGCCGCTCAACGCGCCGCTATCGCGCCCGCGCCTTCGGGCCGAAAATTGGTGCTGGCCACCGCCATCGCGGAAACCTCGCTGACCATCGAAGACATCCGCGTCGTGATCGACGGCGGCCGCGCCCGCCGCGCGCGCTTCGACCCAAGTTCGGGCATGGCGCGGCTTGTGACGGAGCCCGTCTCGCGCGCCGAGGCCGAGCAGCGCCGGGGCCGCGCGGGCCGCGTCGCGGAAGGCATCTGCTACCGCCTCTGGACCAAGGGCGCGGAAGGCGCGCTGCCGGCCTTTGCCCCGCCCGAGATCGAGGTGGCCGACCTCACGGGCCTCGCGCTGGAGCTTGCGCTTTGGGGCACCGAAGGCGGCGATCTGGCTTTCCTGACCCCTCCGCCCCCGCCTGCGATGGCGGAGGCGCGCGCTCTGCTCGAGGAACTCGGCGCGCTGAAATCGGGGCTGATCACCGAACACGGCCGCAAGCTCGCGAAACTGCCGCTGCATCCGCGCCTCGGGCATATGCTGTTGACCGCGGGCCCCGAGGCCGCCTCCCTTGCTGCCCTTCTGGCCGAGCGCGATCCGCTGCGGGGCGCGCCCGCCGATCTGACGCTGCGCCTCAGTGCGATCCGCGACCCGAAGCGCTTCGAGGCGAACCACCCCTATACGCCCCATCGCGGCACGATCGAGCGTATCCGCTCGGAGGCGAAGCGGCTGGCCCGCCTCGCCCCCGAGACGCCCGAGACCTACTCCCCCGCCGAGCAACTCGCGCTCGCTTACCCTGACCGCGTGGGCCTGCGCCGCAAGGGCGATGCGCCGCGCTACGTGCTGTCGGGCGGCAAGGGCGCGGTGGTGGCCGAGGGTGATCCGCTGGGCGCACAACGCCTGATCGTGGTGAGCGATCTCGACGGCGATCCGCGCGAGGCGAAAGTGCGCCAAGGTATCGCGATCTCCGAGGCCGAGGTTCGCCGCCTCTTCGCCGATCAGATCGCGTGGCACGATGTCTGCGACTGGTCCAAGCGCGAGGGCCGGGTGATCGCGCGCAAGCACGAACGGTTCGGCGCGCTGGTGCTGGACGATCGGGTCTGGAAGGACGCTCCGCGCGAGGCATTGGCGCGCGGCGCACTGGCCGGGCTGCGCCAGATCGGGCTACCGATGACGCCCGCCGCGCGCCGCCTTCAGGCGCGGGTGGAGCTGTTGCGCGGGCAGGGGGCCGATCTGCCCGATTTCTCGGATGAGGGGCTGTTGGAAAGGGCCGAGGACTGGCTGCTGCCCTATCTTGGCAAGGTGCGGACCGAGGCCGATCTGCGCAAGCTGGACCTGACCGATCCGCTGCGCGCAGCGCTCGACTGGGAGCAGATGCAGCTGGTGGATCGCTTGGCTCCTGCGCATTTCGAGACGCCCTTGGGTCGCCGCGTGCCAATCGACTACGCGGGCGAGGCACCAGGGATCGAGATCCGCCTGCAGGAGATGTTCGGCGTCACCGCCCATCCCACCGTCGGCCCGAAACGCCTGCCGCTGCGGATCACGCTGCTGTCGCCCGGTCACAAACCCATTCAGGTGACGATGGACCTGCCCGGCTTCTGGGAGGGCTCCTACGCCGATGTGCGCAAGGATATGCGCGGGCGCTACCCCAAGCATCCGTGGCCGGAAGACCCGCGCGAGGCCGATCCGACGCTGCGCGCCAAGCCCCGCAAATAGCTGCGCCCAATTGACCACGTTGACCGCGCGCGGCGCATTCGCGCATATGGCGCGAGGTAACGAGGGAAGAACATGACCGAAACGCTGAGCTTCGAGGACCGCAAGCGCCTCGTGATGACCGTGCTGATGACGCCCGATCAGGCGAATTTCTCCGGCAAGGTGCATGGCGGCGCGCTGCTGAACTGGCTCGATCGGGTCGCGTTCTCGCTCGCCTCGCGCTACTCGCAGCGCTACGCGGTGACGCTGTCGGTCGATCAGGTGACCTTCCAGCAGCCGATCAATGTGGGCGAGTTGGTGACCTTCCGCGCCAGCGTGAACCACACGGGCCGCACCTCGATGGAGATCGGCATCCGCGTCGAGGCCGAGAACATCACAGCCGGCACGCGGCGACACACCAATAGCTGCTATTTCACCATGGTCGCGGTGGACGAGGACGGCAAACCCGCCGCGGTGCCGAAGCTGGAGGCGGAGACGGCAGAAGAGCGCCACCGCTGGCGCGCCGCCGAACTGCGCCGGGAACTGCGCCGGGAGTTCGCCGCCAAGATGGACGCGGCGGCGGATCACGGCGAGGGGTGAGCCTGACGTTGTGATCGGTGTTTGGGCCGCCGCGCCAAACGAAAAAGGGCGCCCCGCGGGGCGCCCTTTCGCATATCTTTCGACCCGTGGCCGATCAGGCGTGGATCGCGCCGTCGCCGCAGGCGAGCGCGGCTTCGCGCACGGCTTCGGAGAAGGTCGGGTGGGCGTGGCAGGTCAGCGCCACGTCCTGCGCCGAGGCGCCGAATTCCATCGCCACGCAGATTTCGTGGATCAGGTCGCCCGCGCCGGGGCCGATGATGTGGCAGCCGAGGATGCGGTCGGTTTCCTTATCCGCGATCAGCTTCACGAAGCCGTCCGACTGGAACACCGCCTTGGCGCGGCCATTGCCCATGAAGGAGAACTTGCCGACCTTGTAGGCGCGACCTTCCTGCTTGAGCGCCTCTTCGGTCTGGCCCACCGAGGCGACTTCCGGGGTGGTGTAGATCACGCTCGGGATCACCTCGTAGTTCACGTGACCATGCTTGCCCGCGATGACTTCGGCGACGGCCATGCCTTCGTCCTCGGCCTTGTGGGCGAGCATCGGGCCGGTGACCGCATCACCGATCGCGTAGATGCCTTTCGCGGAGGTCTGCCAATGCGCGTCAGTCTTCACCTGACCGCGCGGCAGCATCTCGACGCCCACGCTCTCAAGGCCCAGACCATCGGTATAGGGCTTG
This sequence comes from Thioclava sp. ES.031, assembly GCF_002563775.1. Classification (NCBI taxonomy): domain Bacteria; kingdom Pseudomonadati; phylum Pseudomonadota; class Alphaproteobacteria; order Rhodobacterales; family Paracoccaceae; genus Thioclava; species Thioclava sp. ES.031. Next base: position 1,032,854 of record NZ_PDJO01000001.1, read on the forward strand.
CGGCCGGTCGCGACGAGAACGGTCTCGGCTTCGATCGAGGCGTTGCTCTCATCCTTGCGCAGCTGGTAGTTCACCGTGGCCTTGCCGTTCTTCACGTCGACGCCCTGAACGGCGGCGCCCATGACGAATTTCAGGCCCTGCTTGGACAGGATTTTCTGGAAGTTCTTGGAGACCTCGCCATCCATGCCGGGGGTGATCGCGTCGAGATATTCCACGACGGTCACATCCGCGCCGAGACGGGCATAGACCGAGCCCATTTCCAGACCGATGACGCCCGCGCCGATGACGACCATCGATTTCGGGATCTTGTTGAGCGACAGCGCGCCGGTCGAGGTCACGACGGTTTTCTCGTCGATCTCGATGCCCGGCAGCGAGGAGGGCTCGGAGCCGGTGGCGATCACGATGCTCTTGGCGTTGTGGACGTCCTCGCCCACTTTCACCTTGCCGGCTTCCGGGATCGAACCCCAGCCCTTGAGCCAGTCGATCTTGTTCTTCTTGAACAGGAACTCGATGCCCTTGGTGTTGCCGTCGATGACTTCCTGCTTGTAGGTCAGCATCTGCTTCCAGTCGACCGAGGGCGATTTGCCCTTCAGGCCCATCTTGGCGAAGTTATGCTCGGCTTCGTGCAGCTGATGCGTGGCATGCAGCAGCGCCTTGGAGGGGATGCAGCCCACGTTGAGGCAGGTGCCGCCGAGGCTGTCGCGGCCTTCGACACAGGCGGTTTTCAGGCCCAGCTGGGCGCAGCGGATGGCGCAGACATAGCCGCCCGGGCCGCCGCCGATCACGATCACATCATAGTCAGCCATTGTTCTTGCTCCTTGGGTTGGGGCGCGAGGGGGGCCTCGCGCCGGGAGGTCAGATCAGCGCGGCAATCGCCAGCGCCAGAATTGCGAAAAACGAAACGCTCCAGACATAGGAGCGCCACGGCACCCAGCCTTGCAGGTAGGCGGGAATGTAGAGGATGCGCGCTGCGAGGAAGATCCAGGCCAGCGCCGTGGTCAGCGCGGTCGTCTGCCCGGTGAGTCCCACGACCAGCGCGACGGGGGCGAAGAGGATCAGCCCCTCGAAGGAGTTGTTCATCGCGCGTTGCAGTCGGCCAAGCAGGGTCGAGATCTGCGGCGGCGTCTTGTCGCGCGGGGAGAGCGGGTAGCGCGGGCCCAGCTCGGTATTGGCCTTGATCGAATAGCCGACCATCAGCCCCAGATGGAGCAGAACGGCGAGGATCAGGACGGTGAGTTCGGGGGTCATTCGGTCGCTCCCGGCGGAGAGGGGGGTCCGGAGGGCTGTCTGCCCCCCGGACCCCCCGAGGATATTTGGCAAGAGCGAAGGGGCGGGGCGGCCGCCTTCGTCCTAAGTCGCTTACAGATCCATCAGCAGACGGCGCGGATCTTCCAGCGCTTCCTTGACGCGCACGAGGAAGGTCACGGCGCCTTTGCCGTCGACGATGCGGTGGTCGTAGCTCAGCGCGAGATACATCATCGGCTTGATGACGATCTGGCCGTTCTCGACCATCGGACGCTCCTGAATCTTGTGCATGCCGAGGATACCCGATTGCGGCGGGTTGAGGATCGGCGAGGACATCAGCGAGCCATAGACGCCGCCGTTCGAGATGGTAAACGACCCGCCCTGCATCTCGGCCATCGAGAGCTTGCCGTCACGGGCGCGGGTGCCCATCTCGGCGATCGTCTTCTCGATCGAGGCGAAGCTCATCTGGTCGGCATCGCGCACGACCGGCACGACGAGCCCGTTCGGGGTGCCCACGGCCACGCCCATGTGGACGTAGTTCTTATAGACCACCTCGTTGCCGTCGATCTCGGCGTTGACTTCCGGGACCTCTTTGAGCGCGTGGCAGCAGGCCTTCACGAAGAAGGACATGAAGCCGAGCTTCACGCCGTGCTTCTTGTTGAACAGGTCCTTGTACTCGTTGCGCAGGTTCATGACGCCCGACATGTCCACCTCGTTATAGGTGGTCAGCATCGCGGCGGTGTTCTGCGAGTCCTTGAGGCGCTTGGCGATGGTCGCACGCAGGCGGGTCATCTTCACGCGCTCTTCGCGCGATGCGTCATCGGCGTTGACCGGGCCGCGCGGCGCCTGCGAGGGCGTCGAGGCGACGGAAACCGACGCCTGCTTCGGCGCGCTTTCGGCCTTGGCGACGTCTTCTTTCATGATCCGGCCGTCTTTGCCCGAACCCTGAACGGAGGCCGGGTCGATGCCCTTCTCGGCCATCAGCTTCTTGGCGGAGGGCGCATCCTCGACATCCTTGCCGCCCTTGCCGCTGGCGGCGGGGGCTTCGGATTTGGCCTCTTCCTTCGCGGGGGCGCTGGCGGAAGCGCCACCGCTTTCGCCTTCGGCGATCACGGCGAGCTTGGCCGAGGCATCGACGGTCGCGCCTTCTTCGGCGACGATCTCCTTGAGAACGCCAGCCGCGGGAGACGGCACTTCGACGGAGACCTTGTCGGTTTCCAGCTCGCAGAGCATCTCGTCGGCCGCGACCGTGTCGCCGACCTTCTTGAACCACGTCGACACAGTTGCCTCGGTGACCGATTCACCAAGGCTGGGCACCATCACGTCGGTCATTTTTCCCTCGTTCGATTGGGGCTGTTGGGCGGGTTTTTCCGCCGGTTTGTCATCTTTCTTCGGCGCGGGGCTGGCGCCAGCCTCTTCGATCGTCGCGAGCAGCGCATCGACGCCGACGGTCTCGCCTTCGGCGGCCACGATCTCGCCGAGCGTGCCGGCCGCGGGGCTCGGCACTTCGACGGTCACCTTGTCGGTTTCGAGCTCGCAGAGCATCTCATCTGCGGCCACCGTGTCGCCGGGCTTCTTGAACCAGGTGGCGACGGTGGCTTCCGTGACGCTCTCGCCGAGCGTGGGAACGCGGACTTCAGTGGACATCTATTCAACCCTCCAGTGCATCGTTGACGAGCGCGTCCTGCTCGGCCTTGTGGCGGCTTGCCAGACCCGTCGCGGGCGAGGCGGAAGCTGCACGGCCTGCATAGCGCGCACGGGCATGTTTCGCGTCGATCTTGGCGAGGACCCATTCGATATAGGGCTCGACGAAGAACCAAGCGCCTTGGTTTTTCGGCTCCTCTTGGCACCAGACGATCTCGGCATTCTTGAAGCGGGTCAGCTCTTTGGTGACCGCCTGTGCGGGGAACGGGTAGAACTGTTCCAGACGCAGCAGGTAGACATCGTCCAGCCCGCGTTCGTCGCGCTGTGCCAGCAGGTCGTAATAGACCTTGCCCGAGCACATCACGACGCGCTTGATCTTGTCGTCGGACTTCAGCTCCAGATCCGAATTGCCGTGCTGCGCGTCGTCCCACAGCACGCGGTGGAAGCTGGACCCGGTGGTGAAGTCTTCCGTGGTCGAGACCGCCTTGGGGTGACGCAGAAGCGATTTCGGCGTCATCAGGATCAGCGGCTTGCGGAAGTCGCGATGGATCTGGCGGCGCAGAATGTGGAAGTAGTTCGCCGGCGTCGTGCAGTTCGCAACGATCCAGTTATCTTCCGCCGACAGCTGCAGGAAGCGCTCCAGACGGGCCGAGCTGTGCTCGGGGCCCTGACCTTCGAAACCGTGCGGCAGCAGGCAGACGAGGCCCGACATGCGCAGCCATTTCCGCTCGCCCGAGTTGATGAACTGGTCGAACATGATCTGCGCGCCGTTGGCGAAATCGCCGAACTGCGCTTCCCAGAGCGTCAGCGCCTTCGGTTCCGCCAGCGAGTAGCCGTATTCGAACCCGAGCACCGCATATTCGCTGAGCATCGAGTCGATCACCTCGTAGCGGGCCTGACCCTCACGAATGTTGTTCAGCGGGTAGTAGCGGTCTTCGTTGTCCTGATTGACCAGCGCCGAGTGGCGCTGCGAGAAGGTGCCGCGGGTGGCATCCTGACCCGACAGGCGCACCGGGTAGCCCTCGGTCAGGAGCGAGCCGAAGGCCAGTGCCTCGGCGGTCGCCCAGTCGAAGCCCTTGCCGGTCTCGAACATCTGCTTCTTGTTCTCGAGCAGACGCCCGACTGTCTTGTGCAGCGCGAATTTCTCGGGCGCGGTGACGAGCGCCTTGCCGACCTCTTCGAAGGTCTCGGGCGCGATCGCGGTGGTGCCGCGCTCGTATTCGCTCTTTTCCTGCTCCATGCCGGACCAGCGACCGTCGAGCCAGTCCGCCTTGTTCGGCTTGAAGACCTTGCCGGCTTCGAACTCCTCGTTGAGATGCGACTGGAACGAGGCTTTCATATCCTCGATCTCGCCCTCGGGGATCAGGCCGTCAGCCACGAGACGCTCGGTGTAGAGCTGCAGCGTGGTTTTGTGGGTCTTGATCGACTTGTACATCACCGGGTTGGTGAACATCGGCTCGTCGCCTTCGTTGTGACCGAAGCGGCGGTAGCAGAAGATGTCGATGACCACGTCCTTGTGGAACTTCTGGCGGAACTCGGTCGCGACGCGGGCTGCGTGCACGACGGCTTCCGGATCGTCGCCGTTCACGTGGAAGATCGGGGCTTCCACCATCAGCGCGAGATCGGTCGGGTAGGGCGAGGTGCGCGAGAAGTGCGGCGCGGTCGTGAAGCCGATCTGGTTGTTCACGACGAGGTGGATCGTGCCGCCCGTACGGTGGCCGCGAATGCCCGAGAGCTGGAAGCACTCGGCCACGACGCCCTGACCGGCGAAGGCCGCATCGCCGTGCAGCAGCACCGAGACGACCTTGGAGCGGTCCGAACGGTCGGCCAGCTGGTCCTGCTTGGCGCGGACCTTGCCGAGTGCGACCGGGTTCACCGCCTCGAGGTGCGAGGGGTTCGCGGTCAGCGACAGGTGAACCTTGTTGCCGTCGAACTCACGGTCGGCGGAAGCGCCGAGGTGGTATTTCACGTCGCCGGAGCCGTCCACGTCCTCGGGCTTGAACGAGCCGCCCTGGAATTCGTGGAAAATCGCGCGGTAGGGCTTTTGCAGCACGTTGGCGAGGACCGAGAGACGACCGCGGTGGGGCATGCCGACCACGACCTCTTGCAGGCCGAGCTGACCGCCCCGCTTGATGATCTGCTCCATCGCGGGGATCAGAGCTTCGCCGCCGTCGAGGCCGAACCGCTTGGTGCCCATGTATTTGACGTGCAGGAACTTCTCGAACCCTTCCGCCTCGACGAGCTTGTTGAGGATCGCGCGGCGGCCGGTCTTGGTGAAGGTGATCTCCTTGCCGTAGCCTTCGATGCGCTCTTTCAGCCAGGCCGATTGCTCGGGATCGGAGATGTGCATGTATTGCAGCGCGAAGGTGCCGCAATAGGTGCGCTTCACGATATCCATGATCTGGCGCATCGAGGCGATCTCGAGGCCGAGCACGTTGTCGATGAAGATCGGGCGATCCATGTCGGCATCGGTGAAGCCGTAGCTCTTCGGATCGAGCTCCGGGTGCTGGCCGGTGTCGCGCATGTTCAGCGGGTCGAGATCGGCGGCGAGGTGGCCACGGATACGGTAGGCGCGGATGATCATCAGCGCGCGGATCGAATCCAGCACGGCGCGCTTCACCGCGGCCTCATCGACCGGAACGCCAGCCTCGGCGGCCTTCTTCTTGATCTTGTCGCCAGCGGCCTTGCCCTCGGCAGGGGCGGCGGGCCATTCGCCGGTCAGCGCGGCGGTCAGGTCGTCGGCAGCCACCGGCGGCCAGTCGCGACGCTCCCAGCTTGCGCCTTCGGCGGATTTCTTCACGTCCTGATCGGGATCACCGAGCGAGGCGAAGAAGGCAGCCCAGGCGGTATCGACCGAAGACGGATCTTCGGCGAACTTGGCATAGAGCTGCTCGACATATTCGGCATTCGCGCCTTGCAGGAACTGCGAGGCATTGAACTGGTCGTTGGGGGATTGGTCGGTCATTTTCCTCACCTTCGGTCGGTGAAACAGGGATCTGTGGAACTCGAACGTCTATCAGCGGCCCATTGAACGGTTGGTTAAACGCTGGGCGCGCGTGGTGGCGGGGTCGCGCGGCGCGCAGAGGCTCTCGCGACGGATACAGGGGTGGAACGGGACATGATGTAGGGTCCTTTCCTTCGCGCGCGGGGCCATCACGGTTCCTTTGAAACCGGCACCTGTCGTCCCGGGCATATTGCCTTCTGGGTCAGTGATGTAGGTGCTGATGTCGGGACTTCCATGCAGGGCAGGGATGCGCGCGGACTGCATTGCGGCCGATGAGCGGATGGCCGCGACCGGAACGAGGCCGCCAGGGGCGGAATTTCCGGTGCGTTCGGAGGCGAGCCATGCATCGCTCGCGACGCGCTCAGCCGCAGAAAAAGACCGGCCCCCGTCGCTGCTTTCAAGCAGGGCGCATGCGACCGT